>NZ_PZJL01000005.1:303015-736095 GCF_003206585.1 Salinicola sp. CR57 | reverse complement strand
GCCCGTAGCCCGTAGCTCGTAGCTCGTAGCTCGTAGCTCGCGCTTACTGCCCCGCGATGGTCATCGAGTCGATCAACCAGCTGCCGGTCTGGATGCTTCCCCGCCGGTCGATGTCGTCGCCGATGCCTTGGAGACCGGAGAACATCTCGCGCAGGTTGCCGGCCACGGTGAACTCCTCCACCGGGTGGGATATCCGGCCGTTCTCTACCCAGAAACCCGCCGCGCCTCGCGAATAGTCGCCGGTTACCGGATTGAGCCCCTGGCCCATCATCTCGGTCACCATGACTCCCGTGCCCATCTGCTGCATCAACTGCTCAAGAGAAGAGGTCGGCGCCTGAATGCGAACGTTGCGCGCCCCGCCGGCGTTGCCGGTGGTCTGGAGGCCCAGCCGACGAGCGCTGTAGGCCGCCAGCATGTAACTCGCCAGCCTGCCGCGGTCGATGAAGACGTTGTCGCGAGTCGCGACGCCGTCACCATCGAAGGCGGCGCTCGCCATGCCACCGACCTCGCGCGGATGCTCACCTAGGGTGAACCACTCCGGGAACAGCGTCTCGCCGAGCTGGTCGCAGAGAAACGACGATTCGCGATAGAGCGCCCCGCCGGCGATGCTGTTAAGCAGGTTGCCGACCAGCCCGCGCGCCATGTCCGGCGCCAGCAGCACCGGGAACCGCCCGGTTTTGGGCCGCTGCCCGCCCAGCCGGCTCAGGGTCCGCTCGGCAGCGCTGACACCCACCGACTCCGGACTTGCCAGATCACTGGCCTTGCGCGCCGTGGTGAAATCGTGATCGCGCTGCATGCCGTCGCCACTACCGCCGATCAGCAGGCAGGAAAGAGAGTGGCGAGTGCCACGCTTGCTGCCCAGAAAGCCATGGCTGTTGGCATAGACCGTGACCACTTCCGAGGAAGAGAGGCTGGCACCCTCGGAGTTGGTGATGCCAGCTTGATCACGGCCCGCGCTTTCGCAGCGCAGCGCCAGCTCGACCGCCTGATCGGTGCTCAGCGCCCACGGATGATGGAGATCCAGATCCGGCAGCTCGGTCGCCATGAGCGCTGCGTCGGCGAGCCCCGAGGCCGGGTCCTCGCCGGTGTAACGCGCGATCGAGATCGCCTTCTCGACCACCGCCCGAATCGAGGCGTCCCCGGCGTCCGAGGAGGAGGCGTTGCCCTTGCGGTTGCCCACGTAGACGGTGACCGCGATACCTTGATCGCGAGAGAGCTCGACCGTTTCGATCTCGCCCAGGCGCACGCTGACGCCCAACCCCTGGTCGACGCTGGCACCGACTTCGCAGGCGTCTGCGCCAAGTTGCCTGGCGAGTTCCAGCGCCATGCCGGCGCGCTCCTCGAGACGCAATTGCTGTGCCTCGGCATTGAAAGCTTGACTCATCTAAGACTCCTGATACTTGAAACTCCGGTCATCGGGCACGCCGATCGAGCGGAGCCTGGGTCAATTCGGGCCATGGACGTGGCTCTCTTCCACGCGCCTGGCTGACAAGAGGCGTTGGCGAGGCGGGTCGCGCTGATATACTACGGCCCTCACTCGACGCATTGGGTAAACCATGGCTAACGATTCGGACAACGATACGGCTTTCGATCACGACGCACCTCCCAGTAAGAGCCAGATCAAGCGGGAGATGCAGGAGCTGCAGGCACTTGGCGAGCGCATCATCGCACTGGACCCCGCCGTGCGCGCGCGGCTGCCGCTCTCCGACGAAATGCTCGCTGCCGTCGAGGAGACCGGTCGCATCCGCTCCCACGAAGGACGCCGCCGCCACATGCAGTACGTCGGCAAGGTCATGCGCAAGGAAGACCGCGAGGCGATCCGGGCCGCCTTCGAGGAGATCGACCATGAGCACGCCCAGCGCAACGCCGCGTTCCACCGTCTCGAACGGCTTCGCGACCAGCTCATCGAGGACGATGCCGCCCTGGAGCCATTCATCGAAACGCACCCCCACGTCGACCGCCAGGCACTGCGCCAGTTGATCCGCAACGCCCGTAGCGAGAGAGCGCGGAACAAGCCGCCCGCCAGCTCCCGCAAGCTGTTCCAGTTGATTCGCGACACTGCCGGGCTCTGAACCCCGGGCCGCGCAAACCTGGACCCGTCTCTCGCCAGATCACGCAACGCCTGGCTCGTGGCTACGACGCCGTGCCACCGACGGTGATCTCGTCCAGCTTCAGGGTCGGCTGACCGACGCCGACCGGCACCCCTTGGCCCTCCTTGCCGCAGACCCCGATACCGCTGTCCAGCGCCATGTCGTTACCGATCATCGAGACATGCGACATCGCTTCGGGGCCATTGCCGATCAGCGTGGCGCCCTTGACCGGCGCAGTGATCTTACCGTCTTCGATCAGGTACGCCTCGGAGGCCGAAAACACGAACTTGCCGGAGGTGATATCGACCTGTCCGCCGCCGAAGCTGACCGCGTAGATACCCCGCTTGACGCTCTTGACGATCTCTTCCGGGTCGTCCTGCCCCGCCAGCATGTAGGTGTTGGTCATGCGGGGCATGGTGACATGGGCGTAAGATTCGCGCCGCGCGTTGCCGGTGGGCTGCATGCCCATCAGCCGCGCATTGAGCTTGTCCTGCATGTAGCCGGTGAGAATGCCATCCTCGATCAGCGGCGTGTACTGGCCCGGCGTCCCCTCGTCGTCGATGCTCAGTGAGCCGCGACAGTCGTCGAGCGTGGCATCGTCGACGACAGTGACGCCCTTGGCTGCCACCCGCTGACCCAGGCGACCAGCGAAGGAGGAGCTGCCCTTGCGGTTGAAATCCCCTTCCAGACCGTGGCCCACCGCTTCATGCAGCAGGATGCCCGGCCAGCCATTGGCCAGAACCACCGGCATCTGGCCTGCCGGCGCGTCGACCGCTTCCAGATTCACCAGCGCCTGCCGCACCGCTTCCCTCGCGTAGGTATCGGCGACGTTCTCGTCCCGCAGGCGCTGCATGGAGTAACGGCCGCCGCCGCCGGCGCTGCCGCGTTCGCGGCGCCCGTTCCTGGCGACGATCACGTTGACGTTGAACCGCACCAGCGGACGGATGTCGGCGGCCAGCGTGCCGTCGCTGGCACAGACGAGCACCACCTCGTGCACGCCGGTCAGTGACGCGCTGACCTGGGTCACCGCAGGATCGGCGGCGCGCGCCACGCGATCCGCCTTCTTGAGCATCGCGATCTTCTCTTCGGCACCCAGCCCGCTCAGCGGATCGTCACCCTGGTAGCGAGACGTCGCGGCGGCGACCTGAATCGGTGCCGGTTCACGCCGGTCGCCGCTGCGCGCGATGCCGGAAGCGGTGCGTCCGGTGTCCAGCAGCGCGTCCGAACTGATCTGGCTCGAGTAGGCAAAGCCGGTCTTCTCGCCGGAGAGCGAGCGCACGCCGACGCCCCCATCGATGTTGTAGCTGGCATCCTTGACCTCGCCATCCTCCAGCACCCACATCTCGTGCCAGGTGCGCTGGAAGAAGAGATCGGCGTAATCGATACCGGCGCCCATGGCGTGGCCAAGGCCAACGCTCAGCGATTCGACGTCCAGCCCGCCGGGCGCCAGCAACAGCGTCGACGCCTGCTCGAGAGCGTCACCACTCGTCTGTTTCATCGGACTCAGTGTCATTGGGCACTTTCCAGGTTGATGTTCGGCGAGGACCAGGGGCCCTCGATGCGATAGTAAATCTGCGTTGCGCGATCCAGCCAGCGGCCGAACAGCTGATCGACGACGAAGAGGCCGATACCGACCTGAGGAGCGCCGGCCATGACCGCGACCAATGGCAGGTTCTGGCTGACCGGGACGGTGATCCCGAGGCGCTGGTCCAGCGTCTGCCGATTGAGATCGACGCTGCCGGAGAGCGTGAACCGAGTGGCGGTACCGTCGACGACTATCGGCCCCTCGGTCTGCAATCGGCCATTGTACAGCGTAGCGCTGCCCTCGATGTTATTGAAAGCCGTACCGCCGCTCGTGACGTCGGAAAAGTCCAGTTGCAGACGGCGCAGCACGTTGTCCAGGTTGAACAGGCCGACCAGCTTGGCCCCCGAGGAGTGGATCTGGCGTAGTCGGCCATTCTCGAGGGTCGCCTGAACCCGTCCGGTCGACAGCGGCAAGGCGAACTGCCATGGCGCCCCCGGCCAGGAGAGTTGCAAATCGGCGTCCGCGCTCTCGCTGGTGACCGGCACCTGCTGGCCCATCGCCTGGAAGGCACTTCCCACGTTACCACCCGTGGCTTTCACCTGAGCCCGGCTCAAGCTTGCCTCCCCGGAGGCTTGCCACTCGAGCGACCCGGACAGCTTCAGCTCTCCCAGGGTCAGATTCAGCGGCTCGACGGCGAGTTGCCTATCGTTGGCATGCCAGGTCGCCTCCAGCGGCCCGAACTGCTGCCCCTGACGCTCGAACTGTGCAACCCGCACGCGACCCGCCGGCACTTTGCCGAGACCCGAGGGGATCGCCGCTGGATGGGGGGCGGTCTCGATCTCCTCCATCAGGCTCGACGCCTGGCCCTGGTCCGCCCCCTCCTTGGGGGTCAATGCATCCAGGTTGAGACGTTGCAGATCGATATCGATCGGCATCGCGGCATCCGGCTGCCAACTGGCCTTGCCCGCGGCGATCTCGCCGGCGAGCGACAGTTGCCAGCCATTCGACAGCGGCGAGGCATCGGCCTGCAAGCCACCGAGACAACGCCCTTCCACCAGGATGCAAGGCGTCGATAGCGCAATGCGCTTGAGCCCGCCGCCATCCTTGACGGGCTTCGCCTCGGGATCGCCGACAGCGTCCTCGAGCGTCGTCGGCACACCGCCTTCCGTGTCAGATGCCGAATCGGTGGCTTCGAGTCCGCTCAGGGCCTGTACCCAACGCTGAGTATCGATCCGGTTCGGGCGCCACAGCACGTACCAGCCGGGCTCGCTGGGCCAGGCGGCCTGTTCGCCGGGCCACCCTTCCAGCCACACTTGCCCCTGGACCTGATCGCCGACGGTGCGCCAGCGGGCGTGCCCCCAGCTACCCAGCGTCACCCGGCCGGTGCCGGCGGCAATATCGGCATCGATCGCCAACGACTCGCTCGAAGAAGGCGACTTCCCGAACGGCGGCGGCAGTGCGATCCCCAGGCTCTCGAGATCGCTGCGCACCGTGAGGCTGGCGTTGTCCTGTTCGTCGAACGTCAAGTTGGCGCGATAGGGGAAGAAGCCGCTCAACAGGCCGCCGACGCGAGACAGGCCGGCCCAATCCAGCAGTCCCCGCCCCAGCGCTCTGCCCTCGAGGGCAATGCCGCTGGGGCCGCGCTGGCGGCCGCCGACATTGAAGTGCGCCAGCACCGGTCCCTCGAAAGCCCGCGCCCCCAGCTCTCCGGTGACATAGTCCTCGCCATTGTCACGCCGATAGCGCAAGTCGCCGTTGATGCCACCGAGCGTCAGTTGCAGCTCGGGGAACGTCAATGATTCCGCATCGACCCGGCCCTGGACGTCGACCGCCATGTCGGTCTCGACGTCGCTGCCCTCGTCCATCGGCATGTCGATACGGAGATTGGCACTGACCGAGCCCTCGCTCTGCCAAAGGCCGAAGGTCTCACTCATGGTATCCAGCGGGGCGTGGGCGAGAAAATCCAGCACGCCGGCGGTGCTGCCGTTGACATCACCTTCGACGTGCAGCGTCTTGTCGGCCAGCACGACGCTGGCATTGCGGGTCGTCAGGCCGTGGCTGGTGGCATGTGTGATATTCGCGTCCAGGTCCATGTTGTCCATCTGCAGATGACCGTAGACCTTCTCCAGCGCGGGCCACTCGGGCGCGTACTGGAGACGCCCGTCGGCCACGTCCAGCGACAGCTTGAGATAGTCGTCCGGGTTGACGAACATCTGACCTTCCGGCGCCTCCTTGTCGCTCAGCGTGACGGAGAGCCCCAGCTTGCCCCGCTCGACGATGCCGCCGATGTCGCCGCCGAACCATTCCCGCAACTGCTCGTCGTCGATCACGCGGGTAGGCAGCCACGACAGTACCCGCGAGTTTCGGGCATCGGCATTGGCAAAATCGAGATCGAGCAGGAAGGTGCCGGGCTTGTCCTGGTCATCGTAGAGCGTCAGCCCGAATCGCCCAGTGGCGGTTGCGCCCCGCCATCCCGCCTTGAGGTTCTCGCCGCTGACCACGGCACCCTGGCGGGTCAGTTCGAAGTCGATCTGGCCGCTGGCGCGGGAGAGATCCAGCGGATCGGCGTAGACCATCGGAATCGAGAATTGCGCCGCCTCGTCGGCGGCGAAGGAGACCGTGCCTCCACGTCCACGATAGCTGATCCAGGCATCCGCGGGGCCACCTCCGGGAATCTCGTTCCAGGCGGTGACCGCAGCGTTCTCGAGCGCACTCTGGGCATACCATTCACCGTCTTCTCGCCCAACTTCCAGGCCAGCGACGTGGCCGCGGGGATTCAACTGAATCAGGGTCTGGGCGAGCTCGAACGGCAGCGGCAGATAGCGCAAATAGTCGGTCATGCCGGCCAGATCGAACGGTGCGCTGCGCAGCCACCAGCCATCATCGGTGGAACGGGCCTGCAACTGCTGCGGCCAGTCCACCGCCGCCAGGCCGGCATGAGAGACCCGCAGGTCATCCAGCCAGGCTCTCCAGCCGCCCTCGGCGTCACGGTCCAATCCCGCCTCGAAACCGAGCCCTCGCAGCGTCTCGGAAACCTCGTTGCGGGTGTCATTGACCTGCAACCGGGGTACGTCCAAGGAGAGCCGGCCCTGGCGCAGCCCGCCTTCACGCCACTCGCCGGCCAGCGACGCCTGTCCCTCGACCTTCCCGATCCCTCTGGGGTAACCGGAGCTCAGTGCGACCAGTGACGGCGACAGCGCGCTCAGATCGAGGGCTCCGGCGAAGCGAGCCTCGGGGTGATCGTCGGTGCCGCCACCCCCTGGCTGCGCCGCATCGCCGCTCTCGATTGCCAGATGGAGGTGTCCCGCCTCCTTGCCCCCGGCGCTGAGCGTCGCCTGGATCGAGGCCTGGCCGCTCCGGCTGGCCAGCGTCAGCTGCGAAACCGACACGCTGGCCTGCTCGCGCTCGCCATGCAGGACCAGCGTGACGTTCTCGAGCCGGGCCTGCTGGCGCGCCAGCATCCGCAGCCAGCCGTCGACATCGAGCGAAGACGACGACGAATCGTCGGAGCCACCGAACCAGCGACTGCCTGCGCCATCCGGCCAGGCCCACCGGCCGTCGGCGGCCTGATAGAGGTGCAGCGTCAGCCCCTCGACCTCCCCTCCCCGCAGGACCGGCGCGCCCAGCCGCCAGCTCGCCAGCGTCTCGAGCCGCCCGGCGGCGTGATCGACACTCAGCAGCGGCTGACCGTCATGGGTCTCGAGTCGCAAGTCACTCAACGTCAGGCGGGGATTCAATCGATGGACCGTCAGGGCGAGGTGACCGAGCCCGGCACTGGCATCCAGTTGGTCTTCCAGGACGGAGGTCAGCCAGGGGCTCAACCGGTCGATCTGCCAGGCTGCCAGTCGGACGCCGCTCGAAAGCACGGCGACGACGATGGCAACGAGGGCGACCAGCGTCAGCAGCCAGCGCCAGGTGGCACGCAACCGAGTCATTCGAGGACGACTCATCGGTTCACATCAGCACGATGTCGTACTGTTCCTGGGAGTAGTGCGCCTCCACCTGGAACCGGATCGTCTTGCCGATGAAGGATTCGAGATCGGCCACCGCGGCGGACTCCTCGTCGAGCAACCGATCGACCACCGACTGGGCGGCCAGCACCATGTAGGTCTCCGGCGAATAGGCCCGCTCCTCGCGCAGGATCTCGCGGAAGATCTCGTAGCAGATCGTTTCCGGGGTCTTTAGCGACCCCCGCCCCAGGCAGGTCGGGCAGGGCTCGCACAGAGTCTGTTCGAGACTCTCGCGGGTACGCTTGCGGGTCAGCTGCACCAGGCCCAGCTCGGTAACGCCGGTCAGCTTGTTCTTGGCGTGGTCCCGTTCCAGCGACTTCTCGAGCACCCGCAGCACCTGGCGCTGGTGCTCCAGCTCCTCCATGTCGATGAAGTCGATGATGATGATGCCGCCGAGATTGCGCAGCCGCAGCTGGCGGGCGATGGCGGTCGCGGCTTCGAGGTTGGTCTTGAAGATGGTCTCCTCGAGATTGCGATGGCCGACATAGCCGCCGGTATTGACGTCGATGGTGGTCATCGCCTCGGTCTGGTCGATGACCAGATAACCGCCGGACTTGAGCTGTACCTTGCGCCCCAGTGCCTTCTGGATCTCGTCCTCGACGCTATAGAGATCGAAGATCGGCCGCTCGCCGGGGTAGTATTCGATCCGCGACTCCATGGTCGGCATGAACTCCCGGGCGAACTCCTTGAGCTTGAAGTAGTTCTCGCGAGAGTCGATGCGCACCTTCTCGATCTGGTCGCGCATCACGTCGCGTAGCGTGCGGATGAACAGTGGAAGATCGTCGTAGATCGGGGTGGAGACCTCGGCCGTCGTACGCCGCTCGGCCACCTTCTGCCACAGCCGCTGCAGGAAGACCATGTCGGCGAACAGCTCCTCTCGCCCCACGCCCTCGGCCGCCGTGCGAATGATGAAGCCCCCGCTGTCGCCTGAGGGCAGCTCCGCCTTGCCGCTCTCGACCAGCGCCTTCAATCGTTCGCGCTCGGCCTCGTCCTCGATCCGCTGGGAGACGCCGACATGGGGGGAATCCGGCATATAGACGAGATAGCGGGAGGGAATGGAGAGATGCGTGGTCAACCGCGCCCCCTTCGAACCGATCGGGTCCTTGGTGACCTGGACGATCAGCGACTGCCCGGCGTGCAGCAGATGGCTGATCGACGCCGGCTCCTCGTGCGGGGCATCGGGAGGGAGTACTTCGTTGACGTGAATGAAGGCGGCCCGCTCGAGGCCGATATCGATGAAGGCGGCCTGCATGCCCGGAAGGACCCGCACGACCTTGCCCTTGTAGATATTGCCGACGATGCCCCGGCGACGGCTGCGCTCGATGAAGGCTTCCTGCAGCACGCCGTTTTCCACCACGGCCACCCGCGTTTCCATCGGCGTCAGATTGATCAGTACCTCACCGCTCATGCGGGCATCCTTGTTGCAGGTGGTTCGAGCACGCCGGCGACATCCCTTGCCGGGGCCAGCGGCGCCAGCCTCATGGGAATTATGGCACAGCCGCCCGTTCTCTCATAAGGCGCCCCGTCACGAGGGAAGATCGCCCGCCCCGTCATCCGCCAACGCGCCACCCCACAGCGGGACACCTTGCCCGCGTAGCAGGGCCGCGGTCTCGGCAAGCGGCAGACCCACCACGGCGGAGTAGCTCCCCACCAATTGGTCGACGAAGATCGATGCCAGGCCCTGAATCGCGTAGCCGCCCGCCTTGTCCAGCGGCTCCCCGGTTGCCCAGTAGGCCGACGCTTCCGCCTCGTCGATGCGACGCATCACCACGCGGGTGGAGACCCGGCTCTCGACCAGCCCCCGAGGGCCCAGCACGGCCACCGCGGACAGTACCCGGTGCTCCCGCCCGGACAGCATCATCAACATCTCGCGGGCGTGGGCTTGATCTGCCGGCTTGCCGAAGATGGCATCGTCGCAGACCACGACGGTGTCGGCGCCCAAGGTGGGCAACGCACTGCCCACATGGCCCGCTTCGGCCTTCTGGCGAGCCAGGCGCGAGACGAAGCGCTCCGGCGACTCGTCGTCCAGCCGGGACTCGTCGATGTCGGTCGGCACGACCTCGGCCGTGACGCCGATCGATGCCAGCAGCTCGCGCCGACGCGGCGACGCCGATGCCAGGCGCAGGACGGGGTCGGCGCGGGAAGCGGCATTCATGGGCAAATCCTCCGAGGGAGCTGGGAAGTCACCGGCCGTCGGCATGCCGCCACCGGTCGGGAAGAGCGCCGGTCACGCCGCAGCGTGGTCGCGAATGGCCGCTGCGACGGCTACCCGATGCCCAACCGGCGACGCACCACCTGCATCATGGTGAATAGCCACGGCCAGAGCAGCGCTCCGATCAGTGCTGGCAGCAGGAACTCGAGGCTGACGGAGATCGGGCCGAAGATCGTGCGCAGCCACTGTTCGACCAGTTGCGCGATACCCAGCAGAATGAAGACCAGCACGGCCTGCTGCCAGATCGAATAGACGCGGAAGCGCTGATAGAGCAGTAGGAAGAGATAGGCAAGCAGCGACAGCACCAGGGCATTCTGCCCCAGCGGTGCGCCCTCGATCAGGTCGAGCATCAGGCCCAGCACGAAGCCATGCAGCACGCCCACGCGTTGCGGGGTGGCGACACACCAGTAGGCCAGCAGCACGCCCAGCCAGTCCGGTCGCCATACCAGCCAGGCATCCGGCAGCGGCATCACCTGCAGGCAGAGCGCCAACAGCAGCGTGAACCAGACGAAGAGATAACCTAACGGACCCATGGCTACTCCTGCTCCGTGGACTGCAGTGTCAGCGCTGCGGTCAACGCGTCTTCATTGATCCGGTTGGTATCGGGATGACCGGGATCACCCGGCCATACCACCTGGCGAGCCATGCGTTCCGGCGCGCTCAAGCTCTCCTCGGGTCGCTCGGGCGGAAACAGCAGCAGGAAATAGCGCGAGCGCTCCGGCTGGGAGATCGGCTCCGCCGAGACTTCCATGAACGCCTGACTCGACTCGCGCTTGACGTCGACGACACGCGCGACCGGATAGCCCTGAGGGAAACGCCCGCCCAGTCCGGATGTCACCAGCAGATCGCCCTCGCGAATATCCGCCGTCGCCGGCACGCTGGGAATGTTGAGCGAATCGAGCTGGCCGGTGCCCTGGGCGATGAAGCGCAAACCGTTGCGATTGATCTCCACCGGCACCGCATGGTTGGCATCGGCCACCATCAGCACGCGGCTGGTATAGGCGGAGACGGAGACCACCTGGCCGATCAGACCCGAGGCGTCCATCACCGGTTGGCCAATGTAGACGCTATCGCGCCGCCCTCGGTTGATCACCATCTGCTGGGTGAACGGGTCGGAGTCCAGCGACAGCAGCTCGGCAGTAATATAGGGCACGTCGGCGGGATTCGGAGCGTTGAGCAGTTCGCGCAGATGGATGTTCTCGGCGGTCAGGCTCGCCATGCGCTGCACCCGGTTGGAGAGCGTCAGCAGCTGCTCGCGCAGGCGCCCGTTCTCGTCGATCAGCGCCTGCTGGTCGGAGATCGCCATGGCGCCCCAGCGCACACCCTCGCTAGGCAGCGCGACCAGCCACTGGATCGGCGCCACGATCGAGGTCATATGGGAACGTGCCGTTTCCACCGCGCTGAAGCGGTGTTCGGCAAACATCAGCCCGAACGCCAGTACCGCACACAGCAGCATGCGGTACGTGGGTATCGGGCCGTAGGAAAACAGCGGTTTGATAGGCCTCACCCCCACCTACCGAAGACGGAAGGTGCCGCTCGGCGGCCTCATCCGTCGCGGCTGGCCTCAATCGCTGGAGAGCAGTTCGAAGGTATGCTGATCGATCATCTCGAGCGCCTTGCCGCCACCCCGAGCAACGCAGGTGAGCGGATCCTCGGCGATGATGACCGGCAGGCCGGTCTCCTCGGCGATCAGCTTGTCGATATCACGCAGCAACGCGCCACCGCCGGTCAGCACCAGGCCACGCTCGGCGATGTCGGAGGCCAGTTCCGGCGGGGACTGCTCCAGTGCGCTCTTGACCGCCGCGACGATGGAGGCCAACGGCTCCTGCAGCGCATCGAGAATTTCGTGGGAATTGAGCGTGAAGCTGCGCGGAATGCCCTCGGCCAGGTTGCGCCCGCGAACGTCGATCTCGCGCAGCTCGCCGCCCGGATAGGCGCAGCCCACCTCCTCCTTGATCCGCTCCGCCGTCGCCTCGCCGATCAGACTGCCGTAGTGACGACGCACGTAGGAGGTGATCGCCTCGTCGAAGCGGTCGCCACCCACCCGCACGGATTCGGAGTAGACCACGCCATTGAGCGAGATGATCGCGATCTCGGTGGTGCCGCCACCGATGTCGACGACCATGGAACCCTGCGCCTCCTCGACCGGCAGGCCGGCACCGATCGCGGCAGCCATTGGCTCCTCGATCAGGTAGACATCCCGTGCGCCGGCACCCTCGGCGGACTCCTTGATCGCGCGGCGCTCGACCTGCGTGGACATGCAGGGAACGCACACCAGCACGCGCGGGCTGGGCGTCAGGAAAGTGCTTTGATGAACTTTGCGGATGAAGTGCTGTAGCATCTGCTCGGTAACGGTGAAATCGGCAATCACACCATCCTTCATCGGACGGATGGCGGTAATGTTACCGGGCGTGCGCCCCAGCATCCGTTTGGCGTCGAGACCGACAGCCGCAACACTACGCATGTTGCCGGATTGGCGAATCGCCACGACGGAGGGTTCGTCCAGGACGATCCCGCGACCGCGGACATAAATCAGCGTGTTGGCGGTCCCCAGATCGATCGACAGATCGCTCGAGAACAGCCCCCGTAAACGTTTAAACATGGAAACTTTTACCTAGTCCAGACCGGAACCCTGTGCGGACGCAAACGGTATCACCGTGGGGGTAAAGCAGCAAGCGCAAGCCTGCCAGATGGGGCGTTAATATGATAATGTCTCCTCCATTTCTTGGCATGAACAGTATCGCGAAGTTTTAGCGCGATGACCGTCTCCGATTTCCGACATCCCGAGGTTCGGGACTGGCCCTTTGGGTAGAGGTTTCGGCGATCCGGTCTCACCGCCATTCACGACGCGATGTCTCAACCAGAGGACCTTTTCTACATGGCAATCGAACATGCGGACGTGCTGCGCGCCGCGCATCTGGCTCGCCTGGGACTCAACAGCGATGCCGAAGCGGCCGGCTATGTCGACGACCTGACCCGGATTCTGGAAATGGTCGATCGCTTGCAGGCGGTGGACACCGATGGCATCGCGCCCCTCTCCCACCCGCTCGACACCACCCAGCGCCTGCGCCCGGACGAGGTCACCGAGACCAATCAGCGCGACGCCTTCCAGGCCTGCGCGCCGGAGACCGCCGAGGGCCTCTATCTGGTACCGCGTGTCGTCGAATAAGTTCGACATTTCAGGACACTTTAGACTTCAGGGCGCTTTAGAGAGTCGACTAAGTTCGACATCGTCGAGCACGTCCGACGTCGTTTATCGATGAGAGCGACAATTGCCGTCATTTCATCCCGCATAGCGATCTGACTCAGGGAATATCGACCCCATGCATCATATGACGCTCACGGAACTCGCCAAGGGCCTAAAAGCCGGCGACTTTTCCAGCCGAGAGCTGACCACCAGCCTGCTCGACCGTATCGAGCGCCTGGATGGCGAGATCAACAGCTTCGTCACCGTCACTCGCGATCAAGCCCTCGCTGCTGCCGATGTCGCCGACCAGGCCCGCGCCAAGGGCGAGTCGCGCCCGCTTGCCGGCCTGCCGCTGGCGATCAAGGATATCTTCTGCACCCAGGGCATCCGTACCAGTTGCGGTTCGAAGATGCTCGACAACTTCCAGGCGCCCTACAACGCCACGGTGGTCGAGAAGCTCCAGGCCGCCGGCATGATCAGCCTCGGCAAGACCAACATGGACGAGTTCGCCATGGGCTCGTCCAACGAAAACAGCTTCTATGGCCCGGTCAAGAACCCCTGGGACCACACCGCCGTCCCCGGTGGCTCCTCCGGTGGCAGCGCCGCCGCCGTCGCGGCCGGATTCGCGCCTGCCGCGCTGGGTACCGATACCGGCGGCTCGATTCGCCAGCCGGCCGCCTTCTGCGGCATCACCGGCCTCAAGCCGACCTATGGCCGGGTCTCCCGCTACGGCATGGTCGCGTTCGCCTCGAGCCTCGACCAGGGCGGGCCGATGGCCCGCAGCGCGGAAGATTGCGCCCACCTGCTCGGCGCCATCGCCGGCCACGACCTGCGTGACTCCACCAGCGTCGCCCGGGTGGTGCCGGACTATCTGGCCGAGCTGGACGCGCCGCTGGACGGACTCAAGATCGGGCTGCCCAAGGAGTACTTCGGTGACGGCCTGGACGCGGAGGTCGAAAGCGCCATCCGCGAAGCGATCCGGGTCTACGAATCCCTGGGCGCCAAGGTGTGCGAGGTCAGCCTGCCGCATACCCACCTGGCGGTGCCGGCCTACTACGTGATCGCCCCGGCGGAAGCCTCCTCGAATCTCTCACGCTACGACGGCGTGCGCTTCGGCCACCGCTGCGACAACCCGGTCGATCTAGAGGATCTCTACAAGCGCTCGCGCGCCGAGGGCTTCGGCGACGAGGTCAAGCGCCGTATCCTGATCGGCACCCACACCTTGTCGGAAGGCTTCTTCGACGCCTACTACCGCAAGGCGCAGCAGGTCCGCCGCCTGATCCGCCAGGACTTCATGGACGCCTTCGAGGAAGTCGACGTGCTGATGGGCCCGGCCGCGCCGACCCCGGCGTTCGATCTCGGCGCCAAGAAAGACCCGGTCTCGATGTATCTGCAGGACATCTACACCATCGCCATCAACCTGGCCGGCATCCCGGGCATCAGCGTACCCGCCGGTTTCTCTGGCCAGGGCCACCGGCCGATCGGCCTCCAGATTCTCGGCCAGCACTTCGCCGAGGGCCAACTGCTCAACGTGGCGCATCAGTTCCAGCAGGCGACGGACTGGCACCGTCGGCATCCGACCGATCAGGAGACAACCTAATGCAGTGGGAAACCGTCATCGGGTTGGAGGTCCATGTCCAGCTCGCCACCCAATCCAAGATCTTTTCCGGCGCCTCCACCGCGTTCGGCGCCGAGCCCAACACCCAGGCCTGCGCCATCGATCTGGGCCTGCCCGGCGTGCTGCCGGTGCTCAATGAAGGCGCCGTGGCAATGGCCGTTCAGTTCGGCCTGGCGATCAACGCCGAGATCCCCGAGACCTCGCTGTTCGAGCGCAAGAATTACTTCTACCCCGACCTGCCCAAGGGCTATCAGACCAGCCAGATGGCCCAGCCCATCGTCGGCAAGGGGGAAGTCGAGATCGTGCTGGACGACGAGGTGCGCAAGCGGATCCGCATCCACCACGCCCACCTGGAAGAGGACGCCGGCAAGTCGCTGCACGAAGACTTCCACGGCATGAGCGGCATCGATCTCAACCGTGCCGGCACGCCGCTGCTGGAGATCGTCTCCGAACCCGACATGCGCTCGGCCAAGGAAGCGGTCGCCTACATTCGTGCGATTCACGCCATCGTCACCTATCTGGGCATTTCCGACGGCAACATGGCCGAAGGCTCGATGCGCTGCGACGTCAACGTCTCGGTGCGCCCCAAGGGCCAGGAAACGCTGGGCACCCGTGCCGAGATCAAGAACGTCAACTCGTTCCGCTTCGTCGAGCGCGCGATCGAATTCGAGGTCGAGCGCCAGATCGAGCTGATCGAGGATGGCGGCAAGGTCGTCCAGGAAACCCGGCTCTACGATCCGGACCAGGACGAGACCCGCAGCATGCGTACCAAGGAGGAAGCCAACGACTATCGTTACTTCCCCTGCCCCGATCTGCTGCCGGTGATGCTCGATAGCGCCTATATCGAACACCAGCGCGCGACCCTGCCGGAGCTGCCCACCGAGAAGCGTCACCGCTTCGAGACCAGCCTCGGGCTCTCGGCCTATGATGCCGGCGTGCTCTCCTCGACCCGCCCGATGGCCGAGTATTTCGAGGCCGTGCTGGCCGTCTGCGGCGATGCCAAGCAGGCGGCCAACTGGGTCCAGGGCGAGCTCTCCGGGCATCTCAACCGCGAGAACATCGATATCAGCAACAGCCCGGTCACCCCAGAGCAGTTGGGTGGCCTGGTCAGCCGCGTGCTCGACGACACCATCAACGGCAAGGCGGCCAAGCAGGTCTTCGCCGCGCTGTGGAACAACGAAGGCCAGAGCGCCGACGAGATCATCGACACCCGCGGGCTCAAGCAGGTCACCGACACCGGCGCCATCGAAGCGATGATCGACCAGGTCATCGCCGACAGCCCGGTGCAGGTCGCCCAGTACCGCGACGCCGACCCGGAGAAGCGCGGCAAGATGATCGGCTACTTCGTCGGCCAGGTGATGAAGGCCTCCCGCGGCACCGCCAACCCGCAGCAGGTCAACGGCCTGCTCAAGCAGAAGCTGGACGAAGCCTGAGTCAACGCTCGACTCAACCAGTCAGCACCAACGAAAAAGCCCATGGCCTTGGCCATGGGCTTTTGCATGTTGGTGACGCGATAGGCCTAGGCCGCCTCGGTCTGCACCCGCTGCCGCAAGGCAAGCGCACACCTCTCGCGATCCTCCTTGGCCAGGCTCTTGAGCGGGATCTTGAGCTTGCCTTCACCGGAACTCTCTTTGCGGTAGTAAAGCACACATTCGCGCGGGGTCGCTTCGACGCGGGCCAACTGGTCAAGCGCAAGGGTCGTACGCGGACGGATAATCGCCAGCTTGACCGAAACATGCTCATCCGTGAGACGAACCACCGGATTGAACTGGAACCAGAGCCCAGCCACGATCAGGGCGCAAGCGATGAGGATGGGCGCACCTGGAAAAATCGGCGAACTGGGAATCGCCAACAGCGACGCGAGCAATAATCCACCCCCGCCGCAAAGCGCGATAAGCGAGGAGATCTTGGCGTAAAAAGCTTGATCCGGACTTTCTTGGTCTGGCATATGAAATCATCCCTTTAGCGTCGAACAGGCTGGCGCCAGTTGATGACTTACCGCCACACACCAGCACCTACGCGAAAGCTTCAGTTGGCGCGACGGATAAAACCACCGCCAACCTGAACGTTGTGCTCTTTCTGCCATTCTTTGGATTGACGAATGGCTTCGTCGATCTGCTCTTGAGTCATTTCCTTGGCAATACGCCTCTTACTTTCAACCCCAGCGGTACCACTTAGATCATAATATTTATAAGCACTAACCAAATCCACGCTTGTGCCAACTCCTTTTTCGTAGTAGCCGGCCAAGTAGTGAAAATTGATTATCTTGTCTGACTCGTATTTTGAAAATGCTGACTTCTTAGCCCAATAAAAAGATTTTTTTTCGTCCACTGCCACCCCAATACCTTTGCGATAAATAGCCGACAGGGCTCCAGCAGATTGAGTATCTCCAGCATTAGCCGCTTTGCTTAACCAAAAAACAGCCTTTTCCATGTTTTTCGGATATAACCCCTTCCAAGAGCGCCCCAAATACGCCCTTCCTAACATTCTCTGAGAAAGAATATAGCCATCTTCTGCCGTGTCAGTCGCAAGCCCCCTTGCCTTGTCCAGATCTTTGTCTAAACAAACACCATCATAATACATCGTAGCCAATGTAAATCCAGCGTCAACAACATTCGCCTGCCAAGCTTTCTGCAACAATGACACCGCTTTGCGGCAATCTTTTCTCACATCAAATTCTTGATCTCCGTCCACATATAAGACGCCAAGCAAATATTGTTTCAGATGCTTATCATCGCCATTCAAGTCCTTCAAATGATCCTCTGAAAACCGATCATAGGCAGCATTGAATTCACGACCGGTGGGGTCATTAAAAAAAATTCCTGCATAAACATAATTTGCAGCAAACAAAAAAAGCAATACAAGCATCAATCTCATTGCGGAAGCTCCATTAGAAAAACATCAGAGCTGCCAAGTGCAGCACGATACGTTTTCAGATTTATAGACAGAGTAGCCATGTCAGAGAGTTCTTTCCGAGTGTAAGCCTGGCACCATTCCATACTATAACCATTGCCCACCTCAACGAATTGTGGAGTATCGGAAGATCCCGTACTTCGGTCTCGTCCACGCTTTCTTTCAGAAGACAACCCACTGGCTCCGCCAGTACGCTTATAAGACCAAGCATATGTATAGTCACGCAGATTCGCGACACTAAGCTCAATATCAAGCTCCATAAAATCCAACTTTGGAACTCTGACTTTTAGATTAATCTTTACAAGACTTCTCTCAGCTTTAAAACCCTGAATCTCCTTGGAAGTCGTACCCAGTATGCCATGACTGCTAGCAACACCTACATCTTTCTCCCTAAACTCCTGCTCCCATGACAACTCGACAACCAGCCCCTCAAAGACCATCTCCAGCGAACTTTGCTCGGACGCCATATCGTCGAACGGCAGGACTTGCATATCTTCTCTTTCCGATGGCTTACCGAGAATGCTGCGGTTCACCCACATCTGCACCGCCGGGGATACCATGGCCACAAATGCATAACCCAGCAGTAGCGTCAGAATCCCGAAAAATACGCCCACGACGAGCCCGACACCCGTACTCGCACTGATCACGACGATAGAGGCAATACCGGCGATAACCCCAACCCCGCCCACGATCATGCCATAGTGGCCGGTAACACTCTGGCCTGTCTTGTTGGCCTCGCTGGCTTCCGTCAATTTCTTCAGGCCATCCCAGATCGAGATCATGCCACCCGCCGCGCCGAGCACGTCACTGACAAAGGCCCATTTAATTCCACCGATCGCCGCGCCTTCCGTCGACAGGCCCAGGCTCGCCATGCGAATCTTATGGTAGCCTTCGATCCCCGCCATCGCCCCACTGGCCACGCTGACACCCGAGCCAATGATCTTGCTCCAGTCGGCGCCCTCCTCATCGTCCACGAAGGCGCCTTCTTGCCAGGAGACGATCAGGCTCCATAGCACCAGGCAGGCACCGGCGACCTGGCCACTGCCCTTGTGGGCACTGAGCAGGGTGTTGCCGATATCGCGGGCGTTCTGCGCCAGATCACCCACGCGCTGCTGTTCATCCTCCGGCGTATAGCTGCCTGGCAGGGAGGGGGGGTCGCCACTCTCCTTCGTCACCGAGTTGATATCCGCGTAGACCGGCAAGGCAATGCGTACCGTTCTGTCGCTATCGGCCATCGGGGCAGAAAAGTTGCCGACCATACCGTCCAGAGACTTCAGCGCCTCGCTGGTATCGGCACCTTGATCCGGCTTTTTGGCACTCGCTTGCGAGACGGCGCGTAGCCACTGATAGAGTTCGGAGAGTTTGATCTCCCGCTCGACCAGAGTGGGCGCCGGCTGTTCGCCGTTCAGTGCTTGCGGATCGGCCATGAAGGCCAGTTGGTGATAACGCACGAACTGCGACAGCGCCGGCTTATAGTCCGGCGCTGGCACCCCGGCGGCTCGGTACAGTACCAGCGAGGCAATCGAGTTGCCGATCGTCGTTGCTAGTAGGTCCTGAATCGGGCGCCAGCGGTTGATGATCTGGTCGCCTGTCGGCGCGCGCCCGTCAGGCTTCTGAGTGCGTTCACGGACTTGCCGAAAGCGCTCACCCCATGACTTTAGCGTCTGCGCCGATAGCTGTGACCCAGTGGGCAAGCTACCTAAACGCTCCCGGGCCTGCGCGATTAGTTCGGCGTCATTGGCAAAGAGCGCCGCGAGTAGCGGCGACTCACTCGACTCGAGATCGTCGGCCAACAGCTTCCATAAGCCACCACTGGAGGGCGACATGATGCCGCCACGCAGTGCATTGCCTATCAGGCCACTGAGTCCCAGCCCGGTCCAGTAGTCGGACTGGCTATAACGGCCAATCACGGCAGGCAAGCCATACCTAGCCCAAATGGCATAGTCATCGTCGAATACGGCGGCCAGACTCTGGCAATGTGCCGTATTGTCCTCGTAGGCCTGCTTGAAGGCAGTGAGTGCATCGACATCGTACATGCGGTGCAACTGATCCAAGTGCTGCTCGTTAGCCAACTCCGCATCAGATTTCAAACGATTGATGCGGTTACGCAGCTCCGTCTTTCTCATCTGACTGCCAGGACCTTGCACACGAGAAGAATTCAGTTCATTCAACTCGTCTTCCAACCGCTTCCTTTCGGCCTTATCTTCATCGGATACGTGGAACAGCTCGTCGCGTTCCCGTTGCGCCTGCTCGACGGCACTATTCAAACTACTTCGCTCAGCGAACTCGAACGCATGAGCAGGGGACGGCCCCCGAGCTAAAATCTCGCGATTTTTCTCGACAAACTCATCCCTGGCTTTTTTGGCATCCTCGACGGCTTTATCCGCATCCGCTTGCTGCTGGGCCCTGTAGCCTTGTTCGAAGCGCTTTTGAAAAGCATCGATGGCCTGCATGCAGAGCAGCTTGCGACGACGCACATTGTGTATCTGCGCCTCGTCATCCTCTTCTTCCTTGTTGTAGAAGAACTCTTCGACGCTGGCCAACGCCTGATGCCGATAGGCGTTCAACTCATCGATGATGCCGATTTCGTCCTTGACCGCGAGAATGAGCCCCTTGCCCTGGTATTCACTGCCGGCATGGTCGAGCCGGCGCTGCATGGCGTCCCTGAGTTCGCCGGGCTCATACAGCGGTCGCGTCGGGCCGCTGGACCAGAACTGTTCATCCAGACTTTCTGCCGCCGCGCTGTATTCGGCGACTTTCTCCAGCTCATCGATGCCAAAGACGCAAGATTGCCGCTGCCCTCCCACCCACGCCGGGATGTTCACCTGCTGCATGTGGTCCTGACGCCACGCCTCATCACTGCCGATCATCCGGATGTGGGCGTTGGGCCAGGGGTGTTCGCTGAAGGCGTAGTAAAGCGTGCCCGATTTCTCGGGAAACGGCAGGGTGACGATAGACGCATCCAGGACATCGCCGGGCTTGTTCTTGCAGCTGTCGGGGAACTTGATGTCGTCCAGCGCGGGCGGCTGCAGCACCGGGAACTGATAGTACTTGCCATCGCTGGTGATCGCGTAGGCGTACCAATAGTTCCCGTCTGTATTGTCCTGGTCGTAGAAGTAGAGATACCCCTGGCGTAGCTGACGCAGAATGTACTTGTTGACCTGGCTACCGGTGCTCTGCGTAAGCTCCGCCCTGACCTCGTCGGGCACGCTTCTCGCCTGCTCTTCGCCGCCTACCAGACTCTTGTCCAGCAGAATGTCGGTGAACTCCTGGATTCTCGAGGTCTCGAGTTCCGGTATATCGCCATTGCGGTCGTTACGCTGGCAGACAGCGTAGCGCACGGGAAGGATCGGTAGTCCCTTGCGTTCACAGAACTGGCAGCTCCCGCTCTCCTGGCCCGCCGCCTCATTTTCCGCTGCGTGAGAGCTCGCTTGAGATGGTGCGGTCATACTATGTCATCTCCCCCATGTCCGATATCGCTTCCCAGTCAGCGTTGGAAAGCTGATTCGACAATCCAATGTAATTCAACCGTCCGCCCAGACGGCCCAGCAGCGCCTGCATGATCGGGTGGCGATGAAAATCGGTTCGCGTGGTCAGCCCGTGAAGGACGAAGGTGGCCACGTCTGCTCGGTCTCGCAGCCCGAGGTCGTACGCGGCGACCAGCAAGCCGTCGACGCTGTTCGCGGGCGCTACCGAGAGTCCCGCCGAGCCAGGGAGCGTGCGATAGAGCTCCCGGCAACGATTGATCGGGCCGATGCGCTGTATGGCCCGCCACTGCTCGGCGCTAGGCTTCAGGCCACCGAGCCGGCGCCTCTCTCCATGTGGATCGAGAGCGCGCAGCTGCAGCTCGGTATCGAGATAGACCCAGCGATCGATGGGCCCCAGCAGCACCGAGAGCTGCCAGCGCTCGAGAATGCGCGGCAGGTGCTCCAGCACCCGGGGATCGTAGAAGCGCAGCAGGGCTGGCTTCCCTTCCGGCGTCATCTGCTTGAGCTGGCGGCCGAGATAGGTGGCAACACTGGTGCTGGCATGGTGAGAAATCAGCCAGCCGCAGAGCGGCACTGGGCCGAGCAGGCCAGCACCACGCTCGGCGCGCTGGTGATCGAGTTGCGACTCCAGCGCCGCGACGCGATGTTGATCTATCCGTTCGAGATAGAGACGCTGGGCCGGGGTCTGGGCCAGGAGCGGGTGGCGAATCAGAGTCGCCCGCCGGCGAGCCTCGCCGCTCAGCGTCCAGTCTGGCGACTCCGAAGGGTCCACCAGGCGGTAAAGCCGCCCCTCCCTGGCGGCATCATTGGCCTCGGCAATCCACGCCGGGTCGCTCACGCTGCGCACCGCTAGCCTTCCACGCTACCGTCACCGCTGCTTGCCGCAGCCTGGCTCTTGCTGGCACAGAGCACATCTTCGCCTTCCGGCAACTCCGGAAAATCGCCCTCCAGGCTCGCCGGCCCCCCAAAACTCTTCGTCGCGCCCTTGACGGTGACCTTGCCGGGGGCGTGCAGCTCGATATCGCCGCCCTTGATGCGCACATAGGCGCCGCCGCTGACCAGCAGAATCTCCTTGGCGGCGGCCAGGTCGACTTTCTGATCGCTGGAGGTAACGCTGAGGTCGCGGCGGGCGGTGGCTTCCAGGTTGTCCGACTGCGCCTGGATATCCACCTTGCCCCGCGCGGCAAACAGCTTGATCCCGGCCTTCTGCACGAACAGCGAGAGCTTCTCGGAGATCGAGGCGACCAGGCTCTTACCGGTGGCGACATTGACGTCTTCGCCGCTGGAGACGCTCAGCGAGCGGCCCTGGGCCAGGTGGGTCGATTCCGGCGTGCTCATCGTGATGCCGGCGGGCGAGGCCATATGCAGCCAGGGCGCTTTCATGCGTGCCGCTTCGCCGCGGCCGCCACTGTCGGTGGCGCCACGGGCGTTGCTCTGATCAGCACCCGCAAGCTGTTCGCTGTTGCCGTAAGTGTCGTCGGCGTCTTCGCCGGCCTGCTTGAGGTGAGTACGACTGTCGAGCGCGTCGGCGTTGTGGTCCGCCGCACTCTGGCTGAGGCTGTCGGTGAGGTTGTAGGCGCTGTCGAGCTGCTGTTTGGCCGGGGTGAGGTCGAGCTGGTCGCCGCTGGCGCCGAGCTGGCCCCAGCTGGTGAGGTAGAGCCCCTGATTGGCACGGATGGCGCCATAGGCGTCGGTGCGCAGCTCGAACCCGGTGCCGCGGAAGGCGCCACGGGTGTTGCCGGCCTGGTGGATCAGGTAGCCGAGGTTGAGCTGGCTCTTCTCCGCTTCGGAGTTGAGGCGAACGCGCTCCTGGTCGGTGGCGTCATCGAAGACAAGTTCGTTGTACTTGCTGCCGCGGTAGGTCTTGCTCTTGAACCCGGAAAGCAGGCCGTGGCTGTGCCAGTCCGGCGTCTGCTCGCCGTTGTAGACCCGGCCGGTGATCAGCGGGCGGTCGGCGTCGCCTTCGAGGAAGTCGACCAGCACTTCCTGGCCGATACGCGGCACGAACACCCCGCCCCAGCCGGCACCGGCGTTGGGCTGGGAGACCCGCAGCCAGACGCTGGAGTTTTCATCGTTCTGCCCCTGGCGATCCCAGTGGAACTGGACGCGCACCCGGTTGAGGTGATCGGTGTGGATCTCCTCGTTGGCCGGGCCGACCACGGTGGCGGTCTGCGGCCCGCCGATCACCGGGCGATGGTGGGTCAACGGATGGCGGTAGGGCTGGCTGCGGCGTTGGGCCTCGAGATCGACCAGAAAGTGGCCGGTGCCGCCGGTGGCATAATCCGACAGGCGCTCGCCGGTGGGATCTGCGGTATCCGCTTCGAGACCGTGCGCCTTCTTGGCGGCGTCGAGCTGAGGCTGCAGGCTGCCCGGTAGTGCCTGGAGCTGGGCCGAGACCGGCAGCGCGTTTTCGGCGTGCACGGTCACCCCCAGCAGCAGGAACTGACGCTCTTCTTCGCCCCCGGTGTCGTGCAGCGGATGCTGGGTGAGTTCGAACCAGCGCCCGGCCTGGAGCTGGCGCGCGCCGCCGCTGCCACGGAAGCGCTTGGCGCGGGACTCGTGAGACTCGAGGCGGTTCTCGGTCAGGCGCTCGCCGCGCTCGTAGCCGTGGTAGTAGTACTCGCCGGCGTAGTCGTAGAGCTCGGTTTGCGGCAGGTTGCCCTGATCGCTCAAGGTATCCAGCCCGGTGCGCTTGGTCAGCGACGGCTGCTTGTAGTCGAAGGTACCCACGCTGACCCGGGTGGGCTGCTGGGCGCGCACGCCGCCCCACTGGGTCAGCGCGTCCTCGCGCTCGGTGGCTGCCTGACGGTGGAAGCGGATCGCCTGGGGGCTGACCGGCTGGGTGGTATCGACGTCGTCGGTGATGACGATGCGGTGGCCAGCATAGTCGTCGTCATCGCCCGCGAATTCGGCGTAGTAAAAGAGACCTTCTTCCTCGCAGAGGCGGCTGATGAAGTTCAGATCGCTCTCGCGATACTGCACGCAGTAGCTTCTGGCCGGATAGTCGCGACGCAGATCGAAGCGGTAGCGGCCCTTGGCCAGTTCATGACCTTCGAACACCTCGGTGAGGACATCGACGACGCTGCGATCCTGGAAGATCCGGCTGTCGCGCCCCAGCTCGAGCATGGCCAGCCACGGCACCAGGGTGAGCTGGTAGTAGGTGACGCCGCCGTCCTCGCCCAGCAACGCCGCCTCACTGACCAGCCCGTGCAAGCGGCGATAGCTGCCGTCCGCCTGCAGGATCGAGAGCCGGGCCGGCTGGGCCATCAACGTCTTGAGTTCGATATCGCCCTGCTGGGAGATGCAGTCGAGGGTATAGGTGAAGGGCTCGCTGACCCGCTCCTCGCCCACCAGCCGGTGAGGAATAAACGACGTTCCGGCCAGTTCGAGCGTCAGCAGCCGCTGGGACTGCGACAGGTCGATATCGAAGGTGTCGAGTAAGCTATCCAGTGTCGTCTCTGCCATCTTGACCTCTCCGCCATCACACCACCCGCTGCTTGTACCGCCACGGTGTCGATGGCTAAATTAACGCTCGTTGATGAGCCCGCTTGGCCGGACTCGACCTCTCACACTTGCCAGGAAGCCCGGATCGATGAAAGGCATCGTTGTACTCGGTGACGCCACCAGCCACGGTGGCAAAGTCATTACCGCACAGAGCAACTATCTGATCGACGGCAAACCGGTTGCCTGTCTCGGCGACAAGGTCACCTGCCCGAAAGATGGTCACGGCAGCACCAACGCCATCGTCGAGGGTCATCCGACCATGAAGATCAACGGCAAGCCGGTTGCCCTGCATGGCCACAAGACCGCTTGCGGCGCCTCGCTG
Organism: Salinicola sp. CR57; assembly: GCF_003206585.1. Lineage (NCBI taxonomy): Bacteria > Pseudomonadati > Pseudomonadota > Gammaproteobacteria > Oceanospirillales > Halomonadaceae > Salinicola > Salinicola sp. CR57. The sequence continues at coordinate 711,226 of NZ_PZJL01000005.1, read as the reverse complement.
ATCTCGTCACACAACGGTGACAGCGGTCACGAATGATCTTCGCCCTGCGCGGTTTCGGCCGCGCAGGATCGCAAGCTCCATACCGTTGAGCGGGTCTCGTCTTCCACGCGGATCACGACCGCGCTGTCCAGCGGCGAGAGCGGTGCCATCGCCAGTACCAGCGCCATCGCCGTCACCGCCTCGCCGGGCCAGCCACAGAACTGATCGACCCCCGCGCCATCGTCGATCATGTCGATCTCCGGCCAGCGCTCGATCAACGCACTGCCGATCTCCACTGCCCTGCCGGGCAGCCCCATGGCATCGATGACGACCCGTGCCGGGGCAGTGCTCGCGCCGTCGACAGGCGTATCCGCCCCCCTGGCCTCATCAGCGTCCGAGGCCGCGTCAGACGCAGGCCAGGCGTCCTTCAACAGCGCGAGCAGCGCCTGGCGCTTGGCATGATCACGTTGAGCCGACCGGGCGGGATGATCGCGGACGCTACCGGTGTCGACTCGCCAACCGGTATCGAAGCCAGTATCTTCAGGCAGCAGCCGCTGGATCAGCAGCGCCGCGACGCCTTCTCCCACGTAAAGTCCCGGGCTGTTCGAGGAGCGACCCAGGACCCGACGATGCTGCAACGCGGCGACGTCCGTCTCGTTGAGCAGAGAGTCCGCACTGATCCACAGGACGTAGGGCATGCCGCCGTCATCGCCAACGCCCATCAGGGTATGCGGGTCGCCGCCTCGCGAGGTGTGATGTATCTCGCCCAGTGCCGAGGCGTATTGTGTCTCGACGATGGCGGCCCGCAGACGCTCGACGACGATGGCGGTCGCTTCGGGGGAGCGCAGTGGCGCCGTCAGCACCACATCGAAGGCGGCTTCTTCCGGTAGCGCCTCGAGCATCATCAGCGCTTCGATCACGACCGTCTGCACCAGCTCATGAAGCCGTAATGCCTTGGCTTCCAGCCGACCCAGCCGAGGCTCCTGGATAGGCGTGACATCGGCGATCCGGTGCACCAGCAGACGAAAGCCGTCCGGACCATGGAGCGAGGGAGACAGCGCTGGCGACTGTACGGCGGGCACCGCGCCGGCACCCACGAAGCCGGATGCGGTCAACGCCACGCCGTCGAGGAGCCGCAGTCTGTCGACGCGGTAGTCGCTCCGGGCAGAGCTGATCTCTTCAACCGGTTCCGGAGGCTGCTGGCGCTGGTGGAGCAGATCGAAAATCGAGGCTCGAGACATGGTCAATAGTCATCATCCTTGGGCTGCGTACCCAGGGTGTCGCGGATGTTGTCGATGACGCCGTTGTCCTTGATCACATCCTTGAGCCACTCTTCGAGCGGCATACGGCCCCACTTCACTGCCCGTTCGATCAGGTAAGGCACCGGGCTGTGCGGCTCGCGCTCCTTGAAGTAGCGGGCGACGCCGTTGAGCATCTCGAAAGCCTCGTCACGACTGTTGGGCTTGGTGCGCAGCTGGCCGGCAGGCTCGGTAGCGGGTGGGATAAAGCTGGGCTCGACGCGCCCCGGGGCTTCGGCTTCCGCTTCGGCGATGGCTGCGGCCTCCTCCTCGACCGCGACACCGGCACCCCGGTCCCGAAGCAGCTTCTCGGTCAGGTCGCGGCACTGGACCAGCACTTTCTCGAGTGACGAGAAACTCGGGGCATCACGGCCGAAGCGCTCGTCACTCATCCGATCCAGCTGCGACAGCGACACCAGCGAGGCAGCGATCGAGGTGTGGCGCTCCTGCAGAAACTCGGTGCTGCTGAGCACCACAGAGCGCTGGAATATCTCGTCGTTGATCTTGCCCTCGCCCAGCGCCCGATCCATGGCATCCGGGTCATTGCGAGCCTGGTTCTCGACCTGGCGGGATTCGTCGTAGTCCGCGAGGCTGTACCCCTCGCCGGCGACCAGTGGCAACGACCGTACGACATTGACCAGGGTATCGCCGAGCCAGGCCAGGCGGGCCGCACGCTCGTCGAGATCCTCTTCGTCGAGCTCGGGATAGAGCGTCTCCCAGTAGTCGTCCAGCAGGCGCGCGGTGAGGGTCAGCCCGAAGCGCATGCCGTCGAAGCCCTCGCGATGCACCAGTCCTTCACACAGCCAGGCCGCCAGTTGCAGATCCTTGCTCTGGGTCTCCAGCGCGGTACTGGCCAGATTGATCACCTGCCCCCAGTCGGACTGCTTGAGTTCGGTCTGCCACTCGCCCTGGGGAAGATAGGTGGGGTCCGCTCGACGCGCCTCCTTGATCTCGTCGAACAGAATCGAAAAGGTCAGGTCTTCCCCACCACTCCCGTGGCTACCGCCCTCGATGGGCGCGAGAAGCGCATCGATGGAGAGTTCGCCGAGTTGATCCATATCTTCGACCTCATGATCATTTCGCGTCGCGACGGACTCCGGCGTCGTCCAGCCAGCGACGGCATTGGCTCACGCAGAAAGGGCTCGCCCTGTCTGGGTCAACCAACGGTACTCCGACTGTAGCCGGCCAGCCCTCCCAACGCGCGAGACATTGCCAGGGTCAGGCCGACCGACAACATACCCACCTTCCGCCGCCACGGCCGATGGGTATGTCGTTGAACCGCCCCGTGGGGCGGCAGGACAAGATCAGGCGTAGACCTTGTTGCGCGTGCGATCCCAGCCACCCGCGACATTACCGCCACCCTGGCCGTCGGAACGTTTCTGCTGGGTGTAGGTGATCTTGATCCGCGCGTAGTTGAACTTGACGGTCTCGTACGGCAGATCGTGACGATCTTCGTTATCGCTCTGCTCGAAACCAGTCGAGGTGGAAGTACCTTCCATCTCGGTGGAAGAGACGATCACTTCCTCGAGCTTGATCTCCATGTAGCGGACCTTGTCGCCACCCGCGCGGTTGACGTGCAGCACCACTTCCTTGATGTGCTGCCCCTTGCAGCAGGATTCGAACAGCTTGGCAGAGGCCTTGTCGACGAACTTCTGAATACGGAATTCGCTCAGATTGACGCGTTCTGCAGAAGCGCCACCGGAAGAGCTAGCCGTTGCAGAAGTCGCCTGACTAGCACCAAAGTCGAAGCTCTTCAGTTCGATCCAATCCGGGTGCTTGTCGTCCAGACTTTCACCGGGGATGCCATCGATTTTGAGATATGCGTCAAAAGCCATTTTGCTAAGTTCTCCTAGTTTTTCACCTACAGGAAGACACCCTCATGCATAAGATCGGCCTAGGCCCATTCTCACGAGCGGCATCTCTTTGCCAATCTATCGCCCTGCGCCATGAAGACGAAAGATATCCACGACCGAATCAACCGACTGTTTTAAATAGTGAATTTTTTACACCGGGCCACCCATGCCGTTTTACGACAGGATTTTCCGTCATCTAAAAAACCCTAATCTGTAGGAAATCGACGACACCATTAACATCCAATTTCCTACATGATCGAGATGTTTCTAAATGACGCCTTCCGATGCAATTCCTCACAAAACGTCGATTAACCCAGATTATATAGGGCCTTCTTAAACTTTAAAGTCAATGAACACATTTAAATACACTTGATTCAATTTGTTACAATAACGCATCCGCGATTGACGCCAATATCGCTCACTCCTGCTTCCTGACCTCGATCTCGACCCGCCGATTGGGCGCCAGGCAGTCGATGAGCTGTGCACGCGGCTGACTGCGGTCACAGGTCACTAGCGGACGCTCGCTCCCCGCCCCTTTGGCTTCGATCAGCCCCGCGGGGACCCCTTTGCCGATCAGGTACTGACGGATCGTCATGGCGCGCTGCAGCGAGAGCTGCTGGTTGGCCCGCTCGTTGCCGATCGGGTCGGCGTGGCCGGTGATCAGAATCTGACCCAGGTCCTGCGTGTTGAGCAGCCGCTCGGCCAGCTCGTCCAGTTCCTTCTGGCCCGCGGCCTGCAACCCGGCATAGTCGCCGCGCCCGAAAGCGAAGAGCGTGTCGGACTCCAGCACGATGGTCTCGGAACTGGTCAGCGTCTGCTCGAGCAGGCTGTCGATGTAATTGCGACTGCTGGAGACCAGGAAGGCGTTGGCGGAGATTCGCGGCACATCGCTCTCATGGACCTGGCGACTGTAGAAGTCGAGCTGGCGCCCGGCGTAGCGATAGTCCGCCTGGTCCTCGTCGATCTCGGTACCGGTCCGCTGCTGGATCGCGGGATACCAGAACGCCGGCAATCGGGCCCGCAGCGTGTCCGAATCGATGTCGCCACGATCGATGTCGGACATCATCAGATAGGTGTCCAGGGTGGAGCGGCCGAACTTGGCCAGCGACTCCGCACTGTTGTCACGGGGTCGTGCGTAGGGCGCGACGGTCTCCGGCCCCTCGACGGCGTGCAGTTCGTCGCTGTTGCGACGATAGACATCGATGGTGGTCAGGGTGAACAGGGAGCGCGTCAGGTTCTGCTCCACTGGCTCCAGCATCACCGGCTGCAGTTGATCGAAGTAGCGCTCGCGAATGGCCGGCTCGATTCGATCTCCCTGATAGAGCCCCCAGCCCATGGACCAGGGCACGCCCTCGCCTTGGCGACGCTGATAGTAGTGGCTGCCCCACTCTCTGAGCGCATCCAGGCTCGACCATCGCGCATACTGTGACGGATGGCTGTCGTCCTGCTCGACGGCGTCGGCGAAGGTTCCCGACATCGCCTCGATCTCGCCGTGGTTGCGCATGGCGGAGGTGATCCATAGCCCGCAGCAGAGGGCGCCGATCAGTCCTGCGACCAGCGTCCAGCGCAGCTTGTGGCGACGGCCCCTGACGTCGCTCGCGTAGAGCCCGGCAAGATGCTGGTCGGCGATGATGACCTTGCGAAACAGGTTGGCGATGAAGAACGGGTGCTGGGTCTGCTCGCCGGTCAGCGCGTCGGGCCGGGCCAGGGAAAAATGGCGGCCGACACGTCCGGCATGCTCGCCCTCGATGACGTCTCCCCCTTGCAGCGCGCTGACGAAATAGAAGCCGCGCAGCAAGGGCGCACTCTGGTAAGGATTGGCGTTGGTCAGCGCTTCGACGAATCGGGCCAGCGGTTCGCGCAGGGCGGCCAGTTCGAGGGGGAACCGAAACGCGGCAACGTCCCGCCGCGTGTCGACGATGTCCCGCTGGACGATCTCATCGTCTCCCATCCGCAGCCAGTGTCGGCAGAGCGCGTCCAGGGCGGCGTCGAACTGCTGGCTCCAGTTCACGTCGCTGGGCTGCTGGTGCGGGAACGTATGCCCCAGCACGTCACTCTGGCGCTGCGGGTCGAGACGTTCGAAGAACGTCGTGAACCCTTCGATCAGATCGCACTTGGTGAACACCAGATAGATCGGCAAGCGCGCTTCCAGATGCTCACGCGCCTCCTGAATCCGCTCCCGCAGGCGCCGAGCCAGATTGTTGCGCTGGGCGTCGCTGACCTGGACGACGTCGCTGATATTGACCGCGACGATCAGGCCGTTGAGCGGGCAGCGCCGCCGATGCTGCTTCAGCAGCGACAGGAACCCTTTCCACTTGCCGGCTTCTTCTTCGCTGTTCATGTACCGGCCTGCGGTATCCAGCAGGATGGCGTCGGAACTGAAGAACCAGTCGCAGTGACGGGTCCCGCCCATACCGGCGACACGCGCGTTTTCCCGTTCGGCGAAGGGAAAGTTGAGACCGGACTGATAGACCATGGTGCTCTTGCCGGCCGCGGGCTGGCCGACGATCATGTACCACGGCAGTGCATAGAGCGCGTCCTTGCCGTTCTTGCCTTTCCCACGACCACTTTTCTTCAGACGCTCGATGGTCTTGAGCAGCCGCTCCCGCAGCAGGCTGATCTCTTCCCGATCCTGCGGACTGGCATCCAGCACGGCGGCATCGGCATCCTCCATCAGCAGATGTTCCAGATTGCGCTTCTGGCCTACGCCGCGGTAGAGCAGCAGCACGTATATCGCCGATACCAGCAGGAACAGGACGATCCCCGCCAGCAGGCTGGCCAGGGACGAAAAACCGAATGCCACGCCCAGCCGCCAGACCAGGAAGATGGCAGCGAAGAACAGCAGCCCCAGAATGTAGGGCTGATACTTGAAGAAGGCGTATTTCAGATAGGCGAGTTTCATTCGTTTCATTAGCACATCTGCTCAATCTAGCTCGCTCACGGCGCCTGGTGGCCGCGTGGAAAACGAGTCATGAAATCGGCCAGGTTCAGCCGGGTGTCCGGCAGCGGCAAGGTCCCCGGATGTGGTTCGTCGTCGGCGAACGGCGCCAGCACGTCAATGCACAGGCGACGATCATCGGGATTCGAGAGCACTTCGAAAAACGCCTCCGCGCTATGCCAGGCTGGCATCAGCAGCAGGCGCGGACGCATGAAGTCATCGATCAGCAGACTCATGACCGGCGCCCCGCCCCGGCAAGCGCTGCCCAGCCACTGCTGCCACAGGTCAGCCACCGGGCGTTTCAGTCCGCGCTCGGCTGGCAGCGGCAACAGCACCGCCAGCGTGCTGCCCGCTTCCCAGCTCTTCAGCGCGTAGTGCAGACGATGCAGGCAAGCGCCGGCGATGAATTCCGGCCAGCCCCACTCCAGCGCCCGAGCGATGTCGTCGAAACTGTAGTCCTGCAGGAATCGCTCGTGGATACGCTGATAGAGCGCCAGGTCCTGATCGTTCCAGAGCCGCATCTCCTTGATCGCGACGGCCGGGTCGATCGGCGCCTGACCGTGCACCGAGTCGGTCAGGATCTGTCGCGCCTGGCCGGCGAAGATCTCACCCAGCGTATGCAGGAACGGCAGCACCGATGGCCGCCCTTCCCCTTTCAACAGCTGAAAGATGAAAAACGGATAACGGCGCCCGGAAGCATCGGCGGAGCTGATCATCGCGCCCATCACATCGCTGCCGTTGCGCGCGTGATAGTGAAAGAAGCAGACCGGCAGCGCATCGAAGCGACGCATCCAGTCCTCGTGATCCAGAAATCGAACCAGCGCGCTCTGCAGCCACTGATCGAGCTCCTGGATCACCGTGCCGGCGGCGTTCACCCCCACGAAATCGGCTTTCGAGGGAATCTTGCCAAAGCAGCCGATCATGCAGACCCCTTTCTCATCGCCTGTGCCACTCCTTCACCACCCTGTCGTCACCGGCCCATTGATGGAATGTTCAGAGACTTGATCCGCTTTAGATCCGATATCTGCACGCCACCGAAGTTACGGACGTCAAAGCTCACGGTTCCCATGTAGGTTCGCCAGCTGAAGCGCTGACGGGCGCTGTCGATCGGGGTGATATGGGCGCTCTCGATCATGCGCAGGAATCCCCACCGGTTGGGGTAATCGAAGACGGTGTGACGCTGACCGTTTCGATTGATGATATCCATGCGCGCACCGAAGGACTCGCCATCGCCCGGCCAGGTCAGCCGCTCCCAGGACTGGGTGTTGTTGCGGTAGTGCAGCCGCTGGCCATCGAGCGTCAGGATGATATCGGTCAGCCCCGCCGTCGGGTTCATCTGCAGCTCGAAGCCGTTGCGCAGATCCGAGAGGCTGTCGATGACCCGGCCCAGCGCCGTCGCGTCGTCGATACTGGAGAGCATGCGCGGATCGACCATCGGCGAGCGCTGCCCACTACCCGAGCCGGCGAGATCGCCGATCTCGTTCTGGCGGAACTGGGAAAGTGCGCCCTGATCCGGGTCGATGAAATACTCCAGGTCCCGCACCGAAGCTTCATTGACCGAGTCGCTGACCGGATACCGGCCGGCCACCATCTGATCCCAGGGCGTGACGATCTTGTCATCCCAGGCGGCGTTGAGTTGATTCCTGGCAGGTTCATTGAGCGCGGCCCAGGTGTCTTCGACCGGCACCCGGAACAGTGGCTCCAGCGCCTGCACCAGCGGCGACCGCGAGGTATCGACCCGGGAGGCCACGAAGTTGCGCAGCCCGTTGATCTCCGTAGGCTGGCCCGAGAGCGTGGCCATGATCAGTGACTTGCTGCTGCGACCCACGTCCTGGGCGCTACGGACGTTGTCGACCCGGACCTTGAGCTGACGCAGGTCGAGCAGATACTGGTTGAGAACGGAGTTGTCGCTTCCCGTCGCCTCGTCCGCCGAGAGCATTCGCGTCACCGGCTGGAAGTGGCGCGCCAGCGCGCCATCGTTGATTCGTGGCAACGTCGCCAGATCCACCGCCGGTCCATTGCCGCCACTGCCATCGAAGACGCTCATCACGCGTCCCCAGAAACTCTGGTCCTGGGCCTTGCCGGCGGCCTGACCTTCTTCGTCGGTCGCCTTGGGGTCATCCCAGCCGGTGTTGGCCTTGACCGCCTCCAGCACCTGTCGCAGCGGCGACCCCTGCAGATCGCTCAATGCGGCCAGCCGGTCACTGGCCTGATCGAGCGTATCGAAGCGGGAGACATGGGTGTTGCCGAGAAAGCGCTCCCAGGCGATGGCATAATCGCGCTTGTAGCGCGCCATCAACTGACTGACGAAACGCGCCTTGGACTGGACGGCATCGTCGACGTCCTCGTCATCGAGAACCCAGTCGGACTCGCGCTGCAGATCGCCGGAGACGGTCTGAATGATCGCCGGGCGAAGATACTCATCCCAGACCTGACGGGTATAGAAAGCGGGTACCGCGCGACTGGAGTAGAACAGCCGACCGGACATCTCCGGCGCCATCCTGGACAGCGTCAGCGGATCGTAGCGCTCCTCGACGTCGAGCTGATAGCGCAAGTACTCGCGGTCCACCAGGCTGCTGTCGATCAGGAAGGCGTTGAGACGCTCACGACTATCGGCGACCAGGCTCTCATCGCGCTCGAGCGCCGGTGCCGTTCCTTGCTGCAGGTAGTGCACGTAGAGCGCGGCGTTGTCCATGATGCTCTCGCGGGAGCGTGACAGCCCACGGCGACGCGCCGTCTCCTGCCACAGCCGCGGCAGGGCCGACGCCACGAAGTCGCCCTGGTCCTGGTGTGCCGCCGGATCGGTCAGAATCAGGTAGAGCTTGAGCGAGGAGTAGCTCTCGATCAGCTGCTCGACGTCCTCCTGGCTCAACCGGGTCAGCATCTCCTCGGACAGCGAGGGCCCTCGTTCGCCGGACAGCGCCAGCGTCGACTCGTCGCCATCGCCGTCACCCACGGCGCTCCCCAGCGTGCTGGTGCGTTCACGCAACCCTTCTTCGAGTTCGGCCTCCGCGTTGCTGCGCGCGGAGTACCAGGCATCCCTGGCGCTGTCCGTGGTTCGCGAGCGCAGTTCGCCGCGGGCCCGACTACCCAGTTCCGAGGCGCTGGTCGGCACGCTGCCCAGCGTGGGCCGCGAGGTAGAGCGTTCCCGCATCCGATCCATGGCGTCGCGACCGATCGCCTGGCCACGCTCTTCCATCGCGCCGGCATCCTGCCCGGTATCGGCCTGCGGCTCGACCTCGGCGCCAGTGGTATCGATGTCGCCACCCGGCGTATCGAAACTGTCCAGAGAGCGCAGCTGCCGGGTCAGTCTCCACGCCAGCGGCTGGAGGACATCCTCGCGCAGCAGGTCCGACCAGGCCTGTTTCAACGGTCCTCGCAGGGCTTCACCCTGATAGAGCCCCAGGTCCAGCTTGAGGGGCACACCGTTCTCTCGATGCCGCTCGATGGCGGCCAGCTGCTGCTCCAGGTCGCCAAGCAGCTCGCGGCGTTCATGGGGCTTCAGGCGGCCAGTGCTGTTGCCGGCCATGATCTCGTCCAGACGATGCTGGATATGATCGACCCACAGCTTGTTGTTGTAGGCCGACCAGCCCTGAGCGGCGATGGCGGCAAGGCCCAGCGCGCCCAGGGCGCCGATCATGAATGTCGGCAGGGTGCGCCGCTCGCCCCGTTGCGAGTAGTAGAGACTCAGGTTGCGGTCGGGGAAGACCACCTCGCGAAAGGTATCGGTGATGAAGTAGCTCTTCTCTCCGCCACGCGATGCAGCTGTGTCGGTCTCGCCCGGCGCCAGCGCGAACTCGGCGCGGGTCTGGTCGTCCAGCAACGCGGGCAGCGCAGGCCCGGTCTGCAAGGCGCTGGTAAAATAGAGGCCTCGCAATACCGGCGCCTGCTCGCCCTGCTGCGGAATGTCGAACTGCTCGAGGAAGTCGCTCAGGACGCCCAGCAGCTCGGCGAAGTAGTCGGGGAAGCGCAGCAGTTCGCTGTCTGCCTCGGTGCCCTCTTCGATCACTCGCCGGTCGACGCGTTGACGTAGTGTCGCCACCAACTTCGGGAAGCGCCGCTGGAAAGCGCTGATCACACCCTCGCGACGCAGCTCCTCCAGAGAGAAGGTCAGCCCCCAAGGACGCTGGCGTTCGGTGGCGTCCAGCGCCTCGAAGGTGCGGGTGAAGCCGGGCAACAGGTCCGTCTTGCTGAAGAAGAGGTAGACGGGGGGATTGATCCCCAGGCAACGACGATACTCCACCACCCGACTCACCAGCTGCTCGGCAAGGGCATGAGCCTCCTGCCGAGACTGTTCGAGCAGCTCGGGCAGGCTGACGACCAGCACCAGCCCGTTGATCGCCGGCTTGCGACGCTGCTTGCGCAGGGTCTTGAGGAAGTCGGCGAACTCGCTGGCCGGCCGATCCTCGACCAGGTAGCGCCCGGCGGTATCGACCATCACCGCCTCGCGACTGAAGTACCAGTCGCAGTGCTGTGTCCCGCTGACCGCGGAGAGATTGCTGCCACCGGCCATGGTCGCCGCCAGCGACGAACGGGTCAGCAGAGAGGTCTTGCCCGAGGCTGCCATGCCGATCACCAGATACCACGGCAGTTCGTAGAGCGACGCCTTGCCGCCATCCACCGAACGCGCCGCGCGCTGCATCGCCATGGCGTGCTTGAGGCGGTCGCTGAGGATCTGGTAGTCGCCGGATTCGCTTTCGGCCGCTTCGCGATGCACCTCGAGCTCGACCAGGTTCTCGATACTGCGCTCGGCGCGGATGCGATGATATTGACGCATGACCACGACCAGCAGCCACACTGCGGTCACCAGCGCCATGGCAATGAAGATGAGCTCGCGCTCTTGCGTCAGCAGCGGCAGGATCAGGACGCAAAGTGCCAGCCCCATCAGCAGCAGCACGATGGAGAGCGGCCAGAAGCCTTTCAGCGAGCGCAGGAATCGAAGAAAACGCATCGTCAGACTCGCTTGTCAGCGGGTGGAATTGAAAAGCTGCCGAATCTGCTCGATCAGCGAATCGGTCTCGCTGCCCAGCCACCAGCGCAGTCCGCCGTAGACGATCAGGCAGACCAGCACGATCCCCAGCAGATAGACCCACAACGGGATCTCGTAGCGCAACAGCTGGCCAACCTGATCCGGCAGCTTCCAGCTTTCGTTGCGCTCGTCGCTCTGCTGTCGATAACGGGCGATGTCCTGCCCCAGCGTGTTGGCGATGTAACGCAGCTGGTCCCGGTTCTCCAGGCTGTACTTGCCTTCGAAACCGAGCGCGAGACAGAGGTGGTAGACCTCGAGCACGTCCAGGTTGGCGCGCACGTCGCTGCGCAGACTGTCGAGACGGTCATAGAAGCCTTCGCCAGCGAGATGCACACCGAAATAGCGGTACTGGAACGGATGCAGCTCGACATGCTCGCGAATGTTGCCCACCCCGCCCTTGAGCACGCTCTCGTCGAGGAAGGCGCAGAGTGCGTACTGGGCGTCCTTCACCGCATCGGCGCTGTAATTCTCGGCCCTGGCCTTCTCCTCGAATTCGCGCAACCACTGATCGACACGTTCGAGAAAGCGCTCGACGCTTTCGGCCTGCTGACCGCGGCGCACCATCAGGACCATGGAGATGAAGTCGCGCGACAGTGTCTTGAGCGTTTGGGGCTCGGCGATCTCGGAGGGATGAGCAAGGGCTTCGGTCATTTCATTACCGCCATCAGTTCAATGCTGAGATTCTTGAATCCGCTGGGGACGTAAAAGGCGATCGCCTGGGCGTCCATCATCCGTTCGTAAACGGCGCCATGGGGTTCGAGCGCGAAATAGTGGTTGTCCAGCCGCACCGGGATCGCGCTGGGCATGCGGGAGGCGTGCGTCAAGGTACCGCCCGGCATCGCGGTGTTGACCACCACCTCGATATCCTCCGGCGATCCGACCTTGAAGGCGCGAGGCACCAGTTCGAGGATCTGCGCGCCGGGCATGTCGGCGTGGACGCTGATGTAGAAGTCGGCGTTCTTGAGCCGAGCGTCATTGAGCCGCCCGACATAGTAGGAAGGTCGCGTCTGCTCGAGGGGGATCGGAATGTACTGGTTGGGCACCACGATCTCGAGCAACTCCCGCACCACGCTTTCCAGCCCCAGCAAGGCCGGCGCCGGATCACGATGATCGTAGTCCGGGATGTCCCCCAGCTTGTGGGACATGGAGAACGTCATCAGGCTGGCGGCGAATTCGGCCAGAAAGCGATAGAGCGTTTCGGGATGCAGCCGCGGATGCGCCAGCAGGTGCGCCAGCTGCGGGTAGGCACGATTGATGGTGTAAAGCAGCCAGAACAGGGTGACATCGCTGGAGCCGAACTCCGCCACCTGGTCGGCACGCTCGCGGCGACGGCCGGAGAGCGCCTCGCTTCGCGCCTGCAGCATGCCGATCAGGCGATTGGCGATATCGAAAGGCAGCGCGACGGAATCGATATGCAGTGCCGGCGGCATGAAGCGTTCGCTTTCGAGATTGAAGCCACCGGCAGCGTTGCGCTTGAGCAGCGCGATCGGGCAGTGGGTGAAACCATCCAGGCTGTCCCCTTCCATCAACAGGGTGGCGTTGAGTTCGAGCGTGCCCAGCTCGTTCTCCAGCGAGCCCTCGTTGAGATCGGGTCGCGTCTCGAAGCGCTGGACATAACGGCGCCCGCCGTGGCGCGGGGCGTCCTGGTCGAGATAACTTGGCGACCACGGCTCGAGCGTGCGCAATGCAGCGAATATCCTGACCTCTCCATTGCGCGCCAGCTCGTCGAGACTTCGCCCTGGCGGAAGCGGGTCGTGCTGAGGCGCATCAAGCAAGGTACCGTCGGGGAAGACCAGCTTGAGGCGGCTCAACCGCAATGTGCCCTGCTCGAGCGCACCCTCGTCAAAGGCGATCTCCTGCACACCCCACTGGAACGGGTGCTGGACCTGGCGCGACTCGGCCTGCTGGCGCTGATGGAATTCGTCCTGGTACTGAAAATGCTGGGGCAGAAGGAACATCCCTTCCGACCACATGATGCGGTTGTGTTTGCTCACGTCCCTGTCCCGTGCCTCTGAATACTGACGCCCGCCGCGCGGCCGTCCTCCGAATCACAAGCCCCGTTGGCTGCCGGCCCGACGCCGGATGGATTACCGACCGAGCAGATCGTGACCACGCTCGACTTCGACGCGATCATCGAGGAGGCGCAGCCGGACACCTTCCGAGGCGCTCAACAGGCCGTCGTTCCTGAGCTCTTCGGCGTCGAAGACAACGTGCCAATTGTCACCGACGACATTTCGGAAAAAGGCGGCAACACCGACGAACTGGGTATTGGGCGCCAAGGCGGCGACGTCCACCTCTTGCTCACCCGGCAGCAGAGTCACTTCGCGCTGGGACAACAGAGTGTTTCCCAGCACGCTCTCGCCCTCGCTCCAAAGCTGCCTTGGCGAGGCCGTGGCGAAGGGAGCCTGCTCGCTCAGCTGGTAAATTCTGACGACGACGGACAAGGGCTCACCATTGACATCCGGGTTGACCGATTCGTCGCTATCGATGGTGACTCGCACCCGCTCCTGGTTGCCGAACAGATCCCCCGCCCAGGTATCACCGAAGCGGTTACCGACACGATCGGCCACACCACAACCCGCCAGCAGAGCCATGCATAAACCCACTACCACAACGCGTACGGACGCCATCATTGCCGTCTCATTCACTCTATTATTTAGTCCCGAGAAAGCTCACGAAGTCTGAATACCAAAGAAGATTCGGCATCAATTTGTCTCGTGCGCCACACACCCTACCAGATTTAATGGCTATAATAAGCGTCGAATTTAACATTAGCTTACTCAGAAACATTTATTTACAAAAAGTTTGAGATCGACACATGAAAGTACAGTCTGTCAAATGGGCTCCGGTAGCGGCTTGCCTATTGTTGAGTGCTTGCGCAGCCGGCCCTCAATCCAAGGTCAATTATGTCAAGGCTACCGAACGCTTCGAAGGCACCCTGCCCTGCAATGACTGCCGCGGGATCAATACCGACCTGATATTGCAGCGTGACGCCATTACCGGAGCCCCTCAGGGCTTCTACCTGCACGAGGTCAAGATCGACGCGCCCGGAGGAGAGAGAGTCAATTCAACTTGGGGAAAATGGTATAAAAATCAAGATATTAATGATTTCAAACGGCAGCTTTATGTGCTCAGGCCAGAGGTGGGCGAGGTGCGCGCCTACGTCAGAATGGACAACGGCAATCTGCAGCCGCTGACAAATCAGGGCATGCCGGCAATCGACGACGAAGGCAAGAGCGTGGCCCTCGAACTGTTGACCCCGGATCTATCCCCCGCGACGGAGATGGATAAGGACAATTGAATCACGACTCGTGCTAGAGTGACGAGATAACCTTTAATTACACGAGATGTAAGAGATCGCCTACAACATTAATAGCAGATAACCTCGGAGCACCGTCTCGATTCTCCGATACAATACTTTGCGATTTCTGTTACCGGGTAGAATCTTGATCGTTAATCTATTGAGTCTTTCGGCGTCCTCGGCACAATGGGTCGCGAGCCGATGTTCAATGGAATGACACGACTGGCCTCGATAACCCAATCGATGCCAAGTCCATCTCGACGATATGACGTCGCACCGGGAATCGATCATGACGCAGTCCTTCGATGTTGATAGCTTCATCCGCTCGCGCAAACAGACGCGAGTGGTGTCGGATTTGCTCAAGGCGCAGGCAGCGGACTATCTCACGACCTTGGCGCCACTGGTGCGACCCCAACCGCTGTTCGGCGAGTACCTGCAGGGGGCGCCCCGCGGTAGCGGCCGGGAGACTCAGCATCACTTCAAGGAGTTCCGCACCCTGTTCGACAAGCATGCGGCGCAGCGTCCGTTCAACCTGATGAACGAGCTCGAGGTACCGCTCAACATCATCAACTCCACGCCTGAGCTTTTCCCACTCGAGTACGACCATGACCTGCCGGGCGGCAGCACGGTGCGCGTGACCAGCCCTGCACGCTGGGTGGTGGGTTATTCGTCATTCGACTTGAGCCGCTTTCGTCAGGTCGTCCGCGACCCCAATCGCAGCGGCTCGGAGCTGCACCGTTTCGTGGTGCACTACCTGATGCTGTTTCACTGCTTCAGCCGCGCCGCCGGCCTGGGTCGCCTTTTCAGGGGGCTGCGCTTCCCGGTCGGCTTCCAGCAACTGGACGATTTCGGCGAGCTACCTTTCTGCGTGATCAGCTCGCCGGTCGCCTCGACCCTGCCGGCAGACGACGTGATCCGCCACAGCACCGAAATCTCCGGAAGTCGCAGCTTCGAGGAGCTGATCTCCGAAGATGCGATCAATGCCATGCAGGACGATCTGCGGGAGCAACTGATATCCGCCGTCAGGGAGGCGCCGTCCGCCTGACCGCGAGGCGCAAACCGGGCACGACCCATTCGAACCCCAACGAAGCCGCCATCTCAAGGGAGGATCCTTTCATGGCCAAGAACGAGAGTACTCAACACAAGCTGTCGCGCGTCAGGGCACCGCGAGTTCACCTGACCTACGACGTCGAGATCGGCGACAGCATCGAGAAGAAAGAACTGCCGTTCGTGGTCGGCGTCATGGGTGACTATTCGGGCAACCCGCTCGAGCCACTGCCGCGACTGAAGGATCGCAAGTTCGTCAATGTCGACCGCGACAACTTCGACAGCGTCATGAAGGGCGTCAAGCCGCGCTTGAGCTATCGCGTCGACAACACTCTCGCCAATGACGGCTCACAGTTGCCGGTCGAGCTCAACTTCAAGCGCATGGAGGATTTCGAACCGCAGGAAGTCGTGCGCCAGGTCGAGCCGCTGCGCAAGCTGCTGGAGGTCCGCAACAAGCTGGCCGATCTGCGCAACAAGATGGGTGGCAACGACAAGCTCGAAGAGCTGTTGATGGACGTGCTGCAGAACACCGACAAACTCCAGGCCCTGGGTGAAGAGCTGGGTCGTGAAGCCGCTGCGAAACCGCAGAGCGACAAGGAATAACGGGAGTCTTCCATGGCCGACAATCAGACCGACAACACGTCACAGACCGAAACCCAGGAAGTCTTCGCACCGGAGACTTCACTGCTGGACAGCATCATCTCCGAGAGCCGCGTGGCTCGCTCGGAGACCGAGCGCACCCGTACCCGTGACCTGATCGACGAGCTGGTCAATCAGGTGCTGGAGGGAGAAGTCACCCCGAGCAAGGACCTGATCGCGGTGCTCGACTCGCGTATCGCCGAGATCGACTCGCTGCTCTCGGATCAGTTGAACGAGGTCATGCACGCCAGCGAATTCCAGCAGCTAGAAGCGTCCTGGCGCGGCCTCAAGTATCTGACGGATCAGTCCGAGACCAGCACCAACATGAAGATCCACATGTTGAACGCGTCCAAGAAGGACCTGGTCAAGGATCTCAAGTCGGCCTCCGAGTTCGACCAGAGCGCGCTGTTCAAGAAGGTCTACGAGGAAGAGTACGGCACCTTCGGCGGCGCCCCGTTCGGCATGATGATCGGCGACTACGAGTTCGGCCGCCATCCGCAGGACATGTACCTGCTGGAGCAGGTTTCCCATGTGGCGGCGGCGGCGCATGCGCCTTTCATCTCTTCGGCCTCGCCGGAGCTGTTCGGCTGGGATTCGTTCACCGACATGACCGGGCCGCGGGATCTTTCCAAGATCTTCGATACCGTCGAGTACGCCAAGTGGAAGTCCTTCCGCAATTCGGAAGATGCCCGCTACGTGGGCCTGACGCTACCCCACGTGCTCGGCCGCCTGCCCTACGGCGAGGAAACCACGCCGGTGGAAGAGTTCAACTTCACCGAGAGCGTCGACGGCCGCGACCACAACAAGTACCTGTGGATGAACGCCGCCTACACCATGGGCGCGAGGGTCACCGATGCGTTCTCCAAGTATGGCTGGTGCGTTGCAATTCGTGGCGTCGAGGGCGGCGGCCTGGTCGAGGACCTGCCGACCCACACCTTCCAGACCGATGACGGCGAGGTGGCATTGAAGTGCCCCACCGAGATCTCGATCACCGACCGCCGCGAGAAGGAGCTCTCCGACCTGGGCTTCATTCCGCTGGTGCACTGCAAGGGCACCGACTACGCCGCCTTCTTCGGCACCCAGTCCGCCCAGTTGCCCAAGCAGTACAACACCGACGTGGCCAACGCCAATGCGCGGCTCTCCTCGCAGTTGCAGTACATCTTCGCCACCTCGCGCATCGCTCATTTCATGAAGGCGATCATGCGCGACAAGGTCGGCAGCTTCGCCTCGCGCCAGAACGTGGAGGATTACCTCAACGAATGGCTGTCTCAGTACGTGCTGCTGGACGACAACGCCGGCCAGGAAGCCAAGGCCAAGTACCCACTGCGTGAAGCGCGCGTGGAAGTCGCCGAGGTCCCCGGCAAGCCCGGCGCCTACAAGGCGGTCACCTTCCTGCGGCCGCACTACCAGCTCGATGAGCTGACCGCGTCGCTGCGTCTGGTGTCGGAGCTGCCGCAATCCACTCGCGGCTCCTGATCCGCACGACCGAAGGCGGGCATCGGTCAAGTACCGATGCCCGCTGGCGAATCCGAGGCGATATCCGGGAGGCACGGCGCGCAGGACGGCGCCGCCACGATCCATCGTGAGATGAGGATGAGATGAGCGAACCCTTACAGATGGTTCCGACCCTGCTCGACCGTCTACTCGACGATGAGCCGCAGCACTCGACCGAAGCGCAACCCGGCCATCGCTGCTCGCTGGCTGACTACAAGAGCTCGGTGGTGCGCGATCTCGAACTCCTGGTCAACACCCGCCGGGAACTGGTGGCCGACGGGCTGGATGGCTGGCCGTCACTGCAGGGCACCCTGCTCGACTACGGCCTGCCGGACTTCATCAGCCGTGGCGTCCGCAGCACCGAGGATCGCCGGCTGATCCAGCGCCAGCTCGAACGCACCATCGAACAGGGCGACAAGCGCTTCAGCAGCGTGCGCGTGCAACTGCTCAACCAGGACAGCCACGACCGTATTCTCCAGTTCCGCATCGAAGCCGTGCTGTCGCTGAGCGAAGCGAGCCAGCGCGTGGCCTTCGATGCCGTACTGCAAGTCAACACTCGCCAATACAAGGTGCAGAACCTGATCTGATGCTCGACGACCTGCTGCCCTACTACGAGAAGGAACTCTCCCACCTGCGTTTTCTGGGTCAGGAGTTCGCTCAACGGTATCCGAAAATCGC
Source organism: Salinicola sp. CR57 (assembly GCF_003206585.1). Taxonomy (NCBI): domain Bacteria; kingdom Pseudomonadati; phylum Pseudomonadota; class Gammaproteobacteria; order Oceanospirillales; family Halomonadaceae; genus Salinicola; species Salinicola sp. CR57. Next base: position 692,970 of record NZ_PZJL01000005.1, on the reverse strand, counting down.
CTCGCGACTGCTGCTCGAGGGGGACTACTGCGAGGATCCCCACGCCGAGCGGATGATCGAGTCCTTCGCCTTCCTCAGCGCCCGGGTTCACAAGAAACTCGACGACGACTTTCCCGAGATCGTCGAGGCGTTTCTCGACGTGCTCTACCCGCACTACCTGCGTCCGACACCGGCACTGTCGATCGTCGAGTTCGACCCGGGGGCACAGACCTCCCTGACCGGCGCGTATCACCTGCCCCGACATACGGCGCTGCACTCACGCCCGGTGGAGGACTCCTTCTGCCGCTTTCGCACCTGCTACCCGGTGGATGTCTGGCCGGTGGCGGTGAGCGGCGCCGAGCTGACCCGGCTGGAGCGCTCGTCGTTCAATGCCCATGGCAACGACAACGTCGCCAAGCTGACCTTGTCGCTCGAGAGTCTCGGCAACACCGATTTCGGCAAGCTGGGCATGGATCGCCTGAGATTCTTCCTCGATGGGGAAGGCACACTCATGCACCCGCTCTACGAGCTGCTGTTCAACAACGTGGCGCGCATCTCGGTCAGCTTCGTCGATGCCGGGCAGCAGCGCGAGATCGGGTTGGCACCGGATGCCATCGCTCCGGTCGGCTTCGGTCACGACGAAGGGCTGATCGACTACTCCGAGCGATCGTTCCTGGGCTACCGCCTGCTTCACGAGTACTTCACCTTTCCCGAGAAATTCCTGTTCTTCGACCTGAACGGCCTGGCCCGCCCCCTTGCCGGCAAGCCGGTGACCCAGGTCCAGATTCACTTCCTGTTCCGCGACTACGATCAGCACGAGCGTCTCGCCCGGCTGGCGCAGACCGTGGGGCGCCACAATTTCCGTCTCGGCTGCACCCCGGTGGTCAACCTGTTCCCGCAGCAGGCCGAGCCGATCAAGCTCAGCCACACGCGCCATGAATATCCGGTGGTGCCGGACGTGCGCCACTCCCGCTCCACCGAGATCGTCTCGATCGACGAGGTCACGCGGGTCATTCGCACCGCGATGCAGGACGAGGTCGCGCCCTGCCTGCCCTTCTTCGAGCCGCGGGACAGTGAAAAGCAGGCCCGCCAGAGCTACTGGATCGCGCGGCGGGTCGCCTCGGAAAACGCCCGCGACCCGGGCACCGAAATGCGCCTTAGGGTGGTCGATCGCGAACTGGAGATGCTCGACGCCAGCAGCGACACCCTGAGCCTCAAGCTCACCTGCAGCAATCGCGACCTTCCGCAGTTGATGACCTTTGGCCACCCGCAGGGGGATTTCACCCTCAAGCGCGAACAGGTGGTGCAGCAGATCCGCTGCCTGCGCAAGCCGACGGCCCCGGTACGCCCGCCCATGGGCAAGGGCCTGATCTGGCGCCTGGTCTCGCACCTGTCGCTCAACCATCTTTCGCTGGTCTCCGACGGCCGCGAAGCGCTGATGGAGCTGCTGACGCTCTACAACTATCGCCAGGCCTCGGCGATCCGCAAGCAGATCAACGGCATCGCCTCGATCGCGAGCGAACCGGTGATGACGCGCATCGGTCATCCGCGCCCCGCCTTCGTGCGCGGCACCGGCATCACCCTGGAGCTCGACGAAAGCCAGTTCACCGGTAGCGGTATCTACCTGTTCGGCACGGTGCTGGACCACTTCTTCGGCCAGTACTGCAGCCTCAACAGCTTCACCCAACTCACCCTGCGCTCTCGTCAGCGCGAACAGCGAGTCGCCCAATGGAAGCCGAGAACCGGTACTCAGCCCCTGGTCTGATCGATCAGGCCCGCGCCGAGCCCTGGCGATTCGGGTTCTTCCAGCTCGTGCGCCTGCTGCGGCTGCACTACAGCCGCACCGGGCGTATCGATCCCGAAAACCGCCCCCATCAGGACCCGTTGCGGTTTCGCTCGCTGCTGTCGCTGAACTTCCCGCCCAGCGAGATCAGCGACCTCTCCTTCGAGAGCGACAAGGTCCGTTCCGCCAGCGGCGATCCGCTGAGCGAGATCCAGGTCACGTTCATGGGGCTGGTGGGGCCGTCCGGCGTCCTGCCGCGCCCCTATACCGAACTGCTGATCAACCGCCACATCGAGAAGCGCGACGATGCCGCCCACGCGTTCATGGATTTCTTCTCGCACCGCATGACGGCGCTGTTCTACGAGGCGTGGCAGAAGTACCGCTTCCATATCGAATACGAGCGCAAGGGCAGCGCGGACTTCGAGGAGTGGCTGCTGCACCTGGTGGGTTTCACGCCCACCACGCTGGAGAAGAGTCTCGCCCGCGACGACGCGCCCGGCTCGCTGCGTCGTGACCTGTTCAGCTGGTTTTCCGGGCTGTGGTCGCAGCGGCCACGCAATCCGAGCAACCTGCAGTCGATCCTGGAATACACCTTCCAGCTGCCCTGCCGGGTCGACTCGTTCGCTGGCCGCTGGATACGCCTCGATCCGGCGCAGTACACCCGCCTCGGCCAGGCCAACGCCAGGCTCGGAGAGAGCGCCGTGGCCGGCACCCGGGTGCGTGACTATCAATCCGCCTTTCGCGTCTCGTTCGGGCCGCTGAGCCTGAGCGCCTACCGTTCGCTACTGCCGGACACCGAAGCGCACCGGAAGCTGATCAAGCTGGTGCGTTTCTACGCCGGCATCGAACTCGACTTCGAGATCGAGTTGATTCTCGACAGGCACAGCATTCCCGCCCCCCAACTGGGTGCGGGCGGCAGTATCAACCTGGGGCGGCTGGGTTGGCTCCAACCCGCCGACCGACCGGCCGCCTCCCACGGCCATGCACTCTTCGACATTCCCTACGACGGAGCCACGGCGTGAGTCTCAAATCCCTTTTCGACAAGCTCAACGATCCCTGCCGCGAAGCCACCGAAGGCGCAGCGGCACTGTGCCTGGCCGAGCGCCAGTACGATGTCGATATCGAGCACCTGCTGCTCAAGCTGCTCGACAGCGACGACAACGACTTCCTGCGCATCGCCCGGCACTACGACGTGTCGCTCGATCGCCTGGCGACGCAGCTCGAGGAGACGGTCTCGACCTTCAAGACCGGCAATACTCGAACGCCCGCCCTGTCGCCGCGCATCACCCGGCTGATCGAGCGCGCCTGGGTGATCGCCTCGATCGATCACGGCGAGGCCCAGATTCGCGGTGGCCACCTGCTGCTGGCGCTGCTCAAGGACGACGAACTGCGCCGGGTATTGCTGGATGGTGCCCGTGAGCTCGAGCGGATCAACGTCGACGACCTGCAGGCACATCTCGATGACCTGATCGGCGGCAGCAGCGAAGATCAGCACGTGCGCCCGCTCGGCGAGGGGACGAACGCCAGTGGCCCGAGCCAGAGCGCCGGCCACTCCTCGGACACCCAGGCCGGCGGCGGGCGCCCCGGCAAGAGCAAGACCCCGGCGCTCGACCAGTACACCATCGACCTGACCGGCAATGCCCGCGCCGGTCGCATCGATCCGGTGCTCGGCCGCGAGGAGGAGGTGCGCCAGATGGTGGACATCCTCACCCGACGCCGCCAGAACAACCCGATCCTCACCGGCGAAGCGGGTGTCGGCAAGACCGCCGTGGTGGAAGGTCTGGCACTGCGCATCGTCAACGGCGATGTGCCACCGCCGCTCAAGAACGTCGAGCTGCGCACCCTCGACCTGGGGCTCCTGCAAGCCGGCGCCGGGGTCAAGGGCGAGTTCGAGAGCCGACTCAAGAACGTGATCGAGGAGACCAAGCGCAGCCTGCATCCGATCATCCTGTTCATCGACGAGGCCCATACCCTGATCGGCAGCGGCGGACAGGCCGGCCAGGGCGATGCCGCCAACCTGCTCAAGCCGGCGCTGGCGCGCGGCGAACTGCGCACCATCGCCGCCACCACCTGGGCGGAGTACAAGAAGTACTTCGAGAAGGACGCGGCGCTGGCCCGTCGCTTTCAGGTGGTCAAGGTCGAGGAGCCGGCCGAGCCGGTGGCCATCAACATGCTGCGCGGCCTGAACGAACGGATGCAGGATCATCACAAGGTGACCATTCTCGACGATGCCATCGTCCAGGCCGTTCGCCTGTCGCACCGCTATATCACCGGCCGCCAACTGCCGGACAAGGCCGTCAGCGTGCTCGACACCGCCTGCGCCCGGGTCGCCCTGGCGCAGTCCTCGCAGCCGGCGGCGCTGGAGGACGCCCATCGTCGCGTCGACAACCTCAACAGCGAGATCGCCGTTCTCCAGCGCGAACAGCGCGAAGGCAGCGATCATGCGGAAACCCTCGCCGCGCTCGACGAACAGCTCACCGCGACCCGCAGCGAGATCGACGATCTCAGCGCACGCTGGGAGCGCGAGCAGGAGATCGTGACGCACCTCAAAGGCTTGGAGGCGGAGCGCGAATCCATCGAGACCGGCCAGCAGGATGGCGATGGCGACGCGCTGAGCCGGCAGATCGGCGAGGTCCGGCGAGAGCTGGCCGCGATTCAGGGCGAGCACTCGCTGGTGCACGGCCATGTCGACGGCAACGTGATCGCCGAGGTGATCTCCAACTGGACCGGCATTCCACTCGGCAAGATGATGCGTGACGAGATCGCCACCGTGCAGCGCCTGCCCGAACTGCTCGGCGAGCGCGTGCTGGGCCAGGATCACGCACTCGCCGAGATCGGCAAGCGCATCGCGATCTCGCGGGCGCGGATGGAGGACCCCAACAAGCCGATCGGGGTCTTCCTGCTGCTCGGCCCCAGCGGCGTCGGCAAGACCGAAACCGCGCTATCGCTGGCCGACACCCTCTACGGTGGCGAGCGCAACGTCATCACCATCAACATGTCCGAGTACCAGGAAGCGCACACCGTCTCCAGCCTCAAGGGCTCGCCCCCCGGCTACGTCGGCTACGGCGAGGGCGGCGTGCTGACCGAAGCGGTGCGCCGCAAGCCCTACAGCGTGGTGCTGCTGGACGAAGTGGAGAAAGCCCACCCGGACGTGCTGGAGCTGTTCTTCCAGGTGTTCGACAAGGGCGTGCTGGACGATGGCGAAGGTCGCGAGATCAATTTCCGCAACACGGTGATCCTGCTCACCTCCAACGTCGGCACCGACGACATCATGCAGCAGTGCCTGGGCGTCGAGTCCCTGCCCGCGCCGGATGCGATCGTCGAAAGCCTGCGCGATCAGCTCAACGGCGTGTTCAAGCCGGCGTTCCTGGGCCGGTTGAACATCATCCCCTACTACCCGGTACAGAAAGAGATTCTGCACAACATCGTGCGGCTCAAGCTCGACCGCATCAAGCACCGCTTCGAATACAACCATCGCGCCGAGTTCGAGTACGACCCAGCGATCATCGAAGCCGTCGCCGAGCGCTGCACCGACAGTGACAGCGGCGCACGCAATATCGACAACATCCTCTCCGGCAGCCTGATGCCGACCGTCGCCGCCCAGGTGTTGGACAAGATGGCCAATGGCGAGACAATCGAGAAACTGACGGTCAGCCTCGACGACCAGGGGGAATTCGCCTACGCGCTGAGCTGAGTCGGCAGCGTAGCAAGACGATAGCGTCCCCGGCGGCCGAGCGTGCCGTCGGGGACGTTTGCCATTCGGCGCGCGACGGTCATCCACCAAAGTCGTATTCAGCGAAACCAAAGCCCCCTGCCACGAAAGACAGATTTCCCCCGATATCGAGTCCGGCCATGCTGGCGATACCTTCCCAGATTGGTAAATCGCGTCATGCCCGACAATCTGCCTCAAGACACGCTCCAGCGGTGGCTCGGCAACCGCGAGCAGAGCACGGATCGTCTCGATAGCGCCCTGGTTGCCAGGGTCGCGGCGACGTTCAGCAAACCCTGCCCAGAACCAGGCGAGCCCCTGCCCCCCTTGTGGCACTGGGCGTTTTTCCAGAATCCGCTCCCCGGCGCGCAGCTCGGCGGTGACGGTCATCCGACTCGTGGCGGTTTCCTGCCGCCGGCGGACGACCGCAACCGGATGTGGGCCGGTGGCCGCGTCGAGTTTCTCAATCCGTTGAAAGTGGGTATCGAAGCACAGCGCGTCTCCACCGTGACCGATATTCAGGAGAAGCATGGCCGCACCGGCTCGCTGCTGTTCGTGACGGTACAGCACGACTACTCCCAGGCTGGCGAGCTCGCCATTCGCGAAGCCCAGGATATCGTCTACCGCCAGCCTTCCCCGCCGAAACTGTCGCTCGACGAGCCGATGCCGGAAGCCGACTGGTCGCAGACCCTCGACCCCGACCCGGTGCTGCTGTTCCGCTACTCGGCGGTCACCTTCAATGGTCACCGGATCCATTACGACTGGCCGTATGTCACCGGGACCGAGGGTTATCCGGGGCTGGTAGTCCATGGCCCGCTGATCGCGACGCTGCAACTGCAGGCGTTCTGCGACGCCAATCCTCAACTGTGCCCGACGCGCATGCAGTATCGCGGTCTGCGTCCGCTGATCGCCGACAAGCCGTTTCGGACCACCGGCCGGATCACCGACCACGGCACGGCCGAGCTGACCGCCGGCAACGACGACGGGCCGGCCCATCGCGCCACGGTTGAATTCCACGACATTGAAGACCAGGAGTCTCGAGCATGAGCCTCAACCCCATCGACCACGAGGCGCTGGAAGCGATCCGCGACGGCGTTCGCAGTCTGTGCCAGCAATATGATGGCGAGTATTGGCGCGACATCGACAAGGCCCAGGGCTTCCCGGAGCAGTTCGTCACCGAACTGACCGAAGCCGGCTGGCTCGGTGCGATGATCCCCGAGGCGTTCGGCGGCTCGGGTCTGGGTCTGGCGGAAGCCAGCGTGATTCTGGAGGAGGTCAACCGCTGCGGCGGTAATGCTGGCTTCGTTCACGGCCAGATGTACAACATGGCGACGCTGCTCAAGCATGGCAGCGAGGCGCAGAAAGCCGCCATCCTGCCCCGGCTGGCCAGCGGCGAGCTTCGCCTGCAGTCGATGGGCGTCACCGAGCCCACCACCGGCACCGACACCACCAAGATCAAGACCACGGCCGTCAAGCGCGGCGACAAGTACGTGATCAACGGCCAGAAGGTGTGGATCTCGCGGATTCAACACTCTGACCTGATGATTCTGCTGGCGCGCACGACGCCGCTGGCCGAGGTCAAGCGCAAGTCCGAGGGCATGTCGATCTTCCTGGTCGACCTGCATCAGGCAATCGCCAATGGCATGACGGTCCAGCCGATCGACAACATGGTCGGCCACGAGACCAATGAGCTGTTCTTCGACAATCTCGAGCTGCCGGCGGATAGCCTGATCGGCGAGGAGGGCAAGGGCTTCCGCTACATTCTCGACGGCCTCAACGCCGAGCGGACCCTGATCGCGGCGGAGTGCATTGGCGACGGCCGCTGGTTCATCGACAAGGCCAGCCGTTACGCCAACGAGCGCGTTGTGTTCGATCGCCCGATCGGTCAGAACCAGGGAGTGCAGTTCCCCATCGCCGAGGCCCATATCGAGGTGGAAGCCGCCGATCTGATGCGCTGGCGTGCCTGTCAGGAATTCGATGCCGGTCTGCCGGCCGGGGCCAGCGCCAACATGGCGAAGTACCTGGCGGCCAAGGCCTCGTGGGAGGCGGCCAATGTCTGCCTACAGACCCACGGCGGCTTCGGCTTCGCCACCGAGTACGACGTCGAGCGCAAGTTTCGCGAGACTCGCCTCTATCAGGTCGCTCCGATCTCCACCAACCTCATCCTCTCCTACGTCGCCGAGCACTTGCTCGACCTGCCACGCTCGTTCTGAGGTTACCCATGAAGATCTCACAGCTGGATCATCTGGTGCTGACGGTCGCCGATATCGATGCGACCTGCGATTTCTACGGTCGTGCGCTGGGGATGAAGCGGATCGCCTTCGGCAACGGGCGTAGCGCGCTCGTCTTCGGCCAGCAGAAGATCAACCTGCACCGTCACGGCCAGGAATTCGAACCCAAGGCGCACCGCCCCGTGCCGGGTTCGGCGGATCTCTGTTTCCTCAGCGACACACCGCTGGAGCAGGTGATCAACCACCTCAAGACCGAACAGATCACGATCATCGAAGGTCCGGTGGATCGGACCGGCGCCACCGGCCCGATCCGTTCCGTCTACGTTCGCGACCCTGACGGTAACCTGATCGAGATCGCCAATCGCATGGAGGAGCCTGGCAATGAATGACCTGACCCATGATCGAACGCGAGAACTGGCAGGCTTTCTGGCCGAGCTTAGTTACGCCCACATCCCGCAAGAGGTCGTCGAGCGCTGCCAGGCCTACTACCTGGACTGGCTGGGCTCGGCGTTGGCCGGCAAGAACCACGCACCGATCCCGCTATTCGAGCAGTACAGCCAACTCATGGGGCCGAGTGATGGCGGCTGCCAGCAGTTGACCGACCGGCGCATGACGTCGCCGCACTTCGCCGCCCTCGTCAACGCGGCCGCCTCGCATGTGGTCGAGCAGGACGATCTGCACAACAGCTCGGTGCTTCACCCGGCGACCGTGGTCTTTCCTGCCGCCCTCGCCACCGCCCAGGATCTGGGCAGCAGCGGCGAGGCGCTGATCACCGCCGCCGTGGCCGGTTACGAAGCGGGCATTCGGATCGGCGAGTTTCTGGGTCGCTCCCACTACCGTGTCTTCCATACCACCGGCACCGCCGGGACGCTGGCCGCCGCCGTGGCCGCAGGCAAGCTCATGGAACTCGACACCGACGGTTTCGTGAACCTGCTCGGCAACGCCGGCACCCAGGCGGCGGGGCTATGGGAATTTCTGCGCGACGCCGCTGATTCCAAGCAGTTGCACACGGCCAAGGCAGCCTCCGATGGTCTCCTTGCCGCCTACATGACCCACAGCGGCCTGACCGGTGCCAGGCACATTCTCGACGGCCCCCAGGGAATGGCTGCCGGGATGTCGACCGATGCCGATCCCAGCCGGCTGACGGATCGTCTCGGCGAGCGCTGGGCGCTGGTCGAGACGTCGTTCAAATTCCATGCTTCCTGCCGACATACGCATCCGGCGGCGGACGCCCTGCTGGCATTGATGCAGCGAGAAGCGCTGACCCACGACGCCATCGAGACCGTCACGGCGAGAGTCCATCAGGCGGCGATCGACGTGCTCGGACCGGTGGTCGACCCGCGCACCATTCATCAGGCCAAGTTTTCGATGGGGAGCGTGCTGGGGTTAATCGCGGTTCATGGCGATGCCAGCCTGGCCAGCTTCCGGGATCACGCCCTGCAGGACGAGGCGGTGGCCAGTTTCCGCCAGCGTGTGTCGATGGTACTGGACCCGGAGGTGGATGAGTCTTACCCCCAACGTTGGCTGGGTCGGGTCGAGGTCACGACCCGCGACGGCCGCCGCTTGAGCGCGGCCATCGATGAACCCAAGGGCGATCCGGGCAACACCCTGAGCCGGGACGAGCTGGAGGCGAAGTTCCGCCGCCTCGTGACCTTCTCGGGTGCCGCCAACGATGAAGAAGTCGTCAGGCTGATCGCCCACGCCTGGCACCTGCCCTCGGTGGCACGCCTCGAGCCACTGCTGTGAGCCGGCGACCCGCCGGCATCGCATCTCCATTTCGCGAACAGGATCCCTCATGACTGCTCAACCGCCTCGTCCGCTGGATGGCATTACCGTCGTCAGCCTGGAACACGCCATCGCCGCGCCCTTCTGTACCCGCCAGCTCGCCGACCAAGGGGCTCGGGTGATCAAGGTCGAACGCCCCGGTGTCGGCGATTTCGCCCGCAGCTACGATGAACGGGTTCACGGCCTGTCGTCGCACTTCGTCTGGACCAACCGGTCGAAGGAGAGCCTGACGCTCAACCTCAAGCACGAGGCTGCCGCGCCGATTCTCGACGATCTGCTCGGCGAGGCGGACGTGCTGGTGCAGAACCTGGCGCCCGGCGCCGCTGCCCGAATGGGGCTCGGCTTTGATGCATTGCACGCGCGCTTCCCCAAGCTGATCGTGTGCGACATCTCCGGCTACGGTGAAGGCGGCCCCTACGAGACCAAGAAGGCGTACGACCTGCTGATCCAGAGCGAGGCAGGATTTCTCTCCGTCACCGGCGGCCCGGAACCCGATGCCATGGCCAAGGCGGGCTGTTCGGTCGCCGATATCGCCGCCGGCATGTACGCCTACAGCAACATCCTTGCCGCACTGCTGCTTCGCGGGCGAACCGGCGAGGGCTCGCACATCGATGTCTCGATGCTGGAGAGCCTGGTCGAGTGGATGGGTTATCCGATGTACTACGCCTTCGACGGCGCAACACCACCGCCTCGCGCCGGCGCGTCCCACTCCACGATCTACCCCTATGGCCCCTTCCCGACCGGCGACGGCGGCACGGTCATGCTGGGTCTGCAGAACGAGCGGGAGTGGCAGCTGTTCTGCGAGAAGGTGATGGAACAGCCCGCGCTGGCCACGGACGAACGCTTCGATGCCAACTTCAAGCGCTCGGCAAATCGCGACGCCCTGCGCGAGCTGATCGACACGGTCTTCTCCGAACTCACGGCAGAGCAGGTGATCGCCCGTCTCGATCAGGCCCAGATTGCCAATGCCCACGTCAACGACATGGCCGGTGTGTGGAACCATCCGCAGTTGGCCGCGAGAGATCGCTGGCGCGACGTGATCACCCCTGGCGGGCAGGTGCCGGCAGCGTTGCCGCCCGGACGCAATGCAGCGTACGAGCCACGCATGGACGCGGTCCCCGCATTGGGCGAACACAACGCAACTATCCTCAAGCAGTTGGGCTACGCCGACGAGCAGGTGAACGCCCTGCGCCAGGCCGGTACGATCTGACGGGTACCCGCTCGGAGACCGGCTGACACCCGCCATCCATCGCTCACGCAGCCATTCATCCACCACGCATTCGCCACCGCAAGGAACCGGCTCATGACCTTGACCACCCCACCTCGCTCGGCCCTGTTCGTCCCGGCCAATCGCCCCGAGCGCATTCCCAAGGCGCTGGCCAGCGGCGCCGACATCGTTATCGTCGATCTGGAGGATGCGGTCGCGCCAGCAGCGAAACCGATGGCACGTCAGGCGCTGGGTGACTTTCTCGAGACGGCATCGCCGGGCGCCGTCTGGGTGCGGATCAATGCCGCGGACACCGATGATTTTCTCGAGGATCTCGCGTTATGCCGTGACCGGCCGGGCATCGCCGGGCTCGTCGTTCCCAAAGCGGAAAGCACCAGGAGTCTGGCCCAGGTGAAAGCACTCGGTTACCCGATGATTCCGCTGATCGAGAGCGCCAAGGGCCTGGACCATCTGGAAAAGCTGGCGCGGGTCGAGGGTGTCGTCCAGTTGAGCTTCGGCGCACTGGATCTCAGCCTGGATCTTGGCATCGAGCCGGGTAGCGAAGGGGGAAACTGGATGCTGGACCAGGCACGCTATCAGATCATCCTGCAGTCGCGCCTGGCCGGGCTCGCGGCCCCCATCGAGACCGTGCATCCCGAATTTCGCGACATGGGCGTCATCCAGCATGCCGCCAGGCGTGCCGTCGAGATGGGCTTTGCCGGCATGCTCTGTATTCACCCGAGCCAGGTCACGGTGGTCAACGACACGTTTCTGCCTACCGCCGACCAGTTGGCATGGGCGAAGCGCGTGATCGCAGCGGCCGAGCAGGACGCTGGAGCCGGGCAGATAGACGGCCAGATGATCGACGCGCCGGTCATGGCCCGCGCCCGACGGCTCGTCGCCAGTGCCGACCGGGGCTGAAAGACCCCAACCGAAACAGTTGGCGGCGCGTATCACCACCGCGCCGCCAGCTCATGCAATACCGCTGTCCTGGCGGCGATGATCCACGTTAACTTCTGTGACCTCGAGCTTGACTGCCGTGGCAACCTGACGGAATAGCCGCGATCCTGCGACGATGATTGAGCATGAAATTTCGTCGATGACGAGCCATGAACTGCACTTCAAAGAATTCATAAAAATAACATTACTATTTGAATTTAATACTATTTTTGTTTTTGACATCATATCAAAACCGGCATTCTCCAACTTTCCAGCTTCGACTTTTTAAACTTTTTAAACCAGAGAAAGGCGTTATCTTTATCGCCCTAATGGTCCCGAGTCCCGCCGAAGGTTGAATATACGAATCGAGATAATTATCCGCATACTCCGCCTGGCATCGCCAATAAGGCGTTATTACAGACGCCAAGACGACAGAACAAACCCAGGAGTGAAATGCCATGTCCCTCATCAATCCAAAAACAGTATTTGGCGCGATCGGAGTTGCCATCCTGATGGGTGGCGTTGCGACTGCTCAGGCGCAGGATCCCATCGTCATCAAGTTCTCCCACGTCGTGGCCGAGAACACGCCCAAGGGCCAGGGCGCGAAGATGTTCGCCGAGGAAGTGAAGGAGAAGCTCGGCGACCGGGTCAAGGTCGAGGTCTATCCCAACTCATCGCTCTACGGCGATGGCAAGGAGATGGAAGCATTGCTGCTCGGCGACGTGCAGATGCTGGCCCCCTCGCTCGCCAAGTTCGAGCAGTACAGCCCCAGCCTGCAGCTCTACGACCTTCCGTTCCTGTTCGACGACATCAATGCCGTCGACCGCTTCCAGCATTCCGACGCCGGCCAGGGCCTGCTCGACTCGATGCAGGATCGCAACATCCAGGGGCTGGCCTACTGGCACAACGGCATGAAGCAGCTCTCTGCCAACAAGCCGCTGCGCGAACCCAAGGATGCCCGCGGCCTCAAGTTCCGCGTACAGGCTTCCGACGTGCTCGACGAGCAGTTCAAGGTGCTCCGCGCCGTTCCCCGCAAGATGAGCTTCGGCGAGGTGTACCAGGCGCTACAGACCGGCGTGGTCAACGGTCAGGAGAATACCTGGTCGAACATCTATAGCCAGAAGATGCACGAAGTGCAGCCCTACATCACCGAGTCCAACCACGGCATCATCGACTACATGGTGATCACCAACGCCGACTTCTGGAACGGACTGCCGGACGATATCCGCAGCCAGCTGGAAGAGATTCTCGCCGACGTCACCAAGAAGGTGAACCAGCAGGCCTACGACCTCAACCAGCAAGCCAAGCAGGCGATCATCGACGCCGGCACCAGCGAGATCATCCAGTTGACGCCGGAAGAGCGCGAAGACTGGCGCGAAGCGGTTCGTCCGGTATGGAAGATGTTCCAGGACGACATCGGTGAAGACCTGATCGAGGCTGCCCAAGGCGCCAATCAGTCCGATACCGCCCAATCTGAAACTTCCCAGTAACCGAGCCGACCATGACACGTTTCCTGCGTGCCTGGGCGCATCTGGAGGAGGGCCTGGTGGCCTTCCTCCTCGCCCTCATGACCTTGGTGACCTTCAGCTACGTGATGGTCAATAACCTCTATACCGTCTTCTATGATGCAGCGGACCTGTTTCCGTTCGCGGAAACGCCGCTCTTCGCGATTGGCGATTTCATCATCGACCTGGCCCAAGAGATGACCTGGAGCATCGCCCTGACCAAAGCGTGCTTCGCCTGGCTGATCTTCCTGGGGATCGCCTACATCGTGCGCATCGGCGCCAACATCGGCGTCGATCTGATCGTCAGACTGCTGCCGGAGCGTGCGCGACGTGGCGTTGGCATCATCACCTGCCTGATCTGTATCGCCTACACCGCGCTGTTCGCCATCTCCAGTTATAGCTGGGTCATGGCGCTGATGCGGGCCGGCATCGGTGCCGAGGATCTCGACCAGTACGGGGTTCTGCAGTGGCACATCACGATCATCGTGCCGATCGGTTTCACGCTGGTGCTGATCCGCCTGATCGAGGTGCTGATACGGATGTTGCGTGGCCAGCAGATCACCATGGAACTAAGCAACGAGTCCACCGACGCCCTGAAGCTCCAGGACGAGGCCGGCACTGAGGAGAAGCCGACATGACCATCGCCTTTCTGTTCGTGGTGCTCTTCGGCCTGCTCTTCCTCAACGTGCCGATCGCGTTCTCTCTGGGCATTGCCAGCTCGCTGACCATCATGCTGTTCAGCCAGGATTCGCTCAGCTCGCTGGCCATCAAGCTGTTCGAGACCTCCGAACATTACACCCTGCTGGCGATCCCGTTCTTCATCCTCGCCGGCGCCTTCATGACCAGCGGCGGCGTGGCGAAACGCCTGATCAATTTCGCCAATGCCTGCGTCGGCCATATCCGCGGCGGCCTGGCAATCGCCTCGGTGCTCGCCTGCGTGATGTTCGCGGCCCTTTCGGGTTCGTCCCCGGCCACGGTCGCTGCCGTCGGTTCTGTGGTCATCGCGGGAATGGCGCGATCCGGCTACACCAAGGACTTCGCCACCGGCATCGTCTGCAACGCCGGCACCCTGGGCATCCTGATCCCCCCCTCGATCGTGATGGTGGTCTACGCCACGGTCACCGAAAGCTCCGTCGGCAAGATCTTCGTCGCGGGCATCGTGCCCGGCCTGTTGCTGGGCCTGATCCTGATGGTCGCGATCTACATCGTCGCGCGGATCAAGAAGATGCCGGCGCTGCCGCGGCCGTCGGTCAGCGAGTTCCTCGCCACCGCCCGCAAGGCGAGCTGGGGACTGCTGACCATCGTGATCGTGCTGGGCGGTATCTACGGCGGGTTCTTCACGCCCACCGAAGCCGCTGCCGTGGCCGCGGTCTATGCCGGTTTCGTCGCGCTGTTCGTCTATCGCGACATCACCCTCAGGCAGTGTCCCGGCGTGCTGCTCGATGCCGCCAAGCTCTCGGTGGTGCTGATGTTCATCATCGCCAACGCGATGCTGTTCGCTCATGTCCTGACCACGGAGCAGATCCCGCAGACCATCACGGCATGGGTCGTCGAGCAGGGTTTCTCGCCGATCACCTTCCTGCTGGTGGTGAATATCGTGCTGCTGGTGGCGGGGTCGTTCATGGAACCGTCGGCGATCATCCTGATCCTGGCCCCGATCCTGTTTCCGGTCGCCACCCAACTGGGCATCGACCCGATCCACTTCGGCATCATCATGGTGGTCAACATGGAGATCGGCCTGGTGACGCCACCGGTAGGCCTGAACCTGTTCGTGGCGTCGGCCGTCACCGGCATGCCGCTGACCCGCACGATCCGGGCCGCAACGCCGTGGCTGTTCCTGCTGCTGGGCTTCCTGCTGCTGGTGACCTACGTGCCCTTCCTCTCGCTCGGCCTGCCGAACTGGCTGGGAATGCCGTAGCGGCCCAGACGAGCCATCACAGCATGCCATTGTCGAGGGCGCCGTCACGGCGCCCTCTCTCTTTGCGGGGAGCCGCACTCCCCGCGCGTTCCGACCTCGTTGCCCGACCCATCGAGAGCGACTACTTCAGCCACCAGGACAGGATCAGCAGCAGCAGCAGCACGGTGGCGATGGCCTGCCACACGTTAGCCGGCTCCCGCCACGGCCGCCGCCCCTCTTCGTCGCCTTTCGGTGCGGGACGGAGATGGTAGGCAAGCTCCGTGATCCGGCGGAACCTCAGCGCCCGCAGCGGATCGAGCGAGCGGCGCAGCGCATCGTCGAGATCGCCGCTGATCGCCGGGTTGCTCAACTGTGCGCGCCGGTAGGTCATCTGCTCCAGGTCGGTATGGCTGCGCAGATGATTGGGCAGGAGGGTATAGGGCAGGTGGCCGGTGAGCATCCAGTAGATGGTGGAAGCCAATGAATACTGGTCGCTGCGCCGACCGACCTCGGTGTCCAGCGCATACTCCGGCGCGCTGTGTTCGGTCAGCCCGACCTGACGCGCGAGTTGACGTGCCTCGCCCTGGGCGTCGCCCTCGCGCTTGTGACAGGCTCCGAAATCGGTCAGCAGCAGGTTGCCATGCCGGTCGATCAGGATGTTGTCGGGATGAATGTGCTGGTGCAGCACGTCGTGGCGATGTAGCGCCTGAACCGACTTGACCAATTGCCGTGCAATCTCGAGACGCTGCTCGAGACTGGCCTGGGGATGTCGTCCCAGCCACTCGGTCAGCGTCTCCCCATCGACGTAGCTCATCAGATAGTAGAGATAACGTCGTGGCCGGGCCGGCTCCATCACCTTGACCACGAACGGCGAGTTGACCCTTTCGACGACCCACTGCTGCAAGCCGAAGTGCTCGAGATAGACGTTGCGCGTGGAGAGCTCGGGGCTGGGCGCCTTCATCACCATGTCGCGTCCGCTGCGCACGTCGCGCACCCGGTAGAGTCGTGCCTTGGCGGTTCGGGAGAGCACATCGACGACCTCCAGGCCGTCGAGCCGTTCGCCCTTGGCCAGCTCCGGCGGCACCGGCAGATGATGATAGGCGCGCGGCGGCTCGTCCGGCTCGTCGTCCGAGAGCCGGTCGACACGCACCAGTTGGAAACAGAACTGGTTGGCGTTGTAGCCACGCTCGATCGCCCGCTGGTTGGCCGCCTCGGCAAGCCGCTCGCAGGCGGCGTCCAGATCGCTGACATCGGCCCGGATCAGTTGCACGTACTCCGACGGTACCAGGGTGCCGCGGACCGCCTGGGTCATGAACAGGAACAGATCGCCCTGCTTGAGCGAAAAGGTCGAGTAGTCGATGTCCACGTGGCCATCCATCCCCAGCGCCCGGGAGGGATAGCGATACCCGCCCAGGTCGGTGACGTGATCCCGTGTCAGTTGCTCGAACTCCGCCCCCCGAATGCGGTAGACCAGGGTATCGCCCATGTGGAACAGGTGAGCGTCGTGCTGATGAAAGATCATCGCCGACAGCGAGCAGATGTAACTGCCTCCTTCGATATAGCCGCTCTGGCTGTGACACCAACTGTTCAGGGCACGCAGTACGCGGGTCGCGGAGGTCTTGATGTCCCAGTGCTCAGGGGTCGAGTAGTAGTCGGCGAGGAACCCCCGCACACTGAGATCGCCGGCCTGCTTGGCGATCGAGTTGCGCCAGGTGGAGTCGCTGATCAGCGCACAGCCACCCTTGGAGACCAGTTGCTCGCCCTGGGGAACCTGAACCGACATCGAGCTACGATGACGATGCAGATCCGGTGCGACGAAGGCCTGACCGTAGGTCAACGACAGTGAGCTTTTCGACAACGGCTTTCTCCCGGTTGATCGACGAAGGGCGATGGATGCTCCTGTCCCGGGACCGACACCTCCGGTGACATCGGCGTCTCCACGTCGAGGTTTTCGGATGGCGGTTCTTGGCCCGGGTTGGTAATCGGCCTAGCCTATTCGTATAATTCCCCGGATTTTCGCCCGCTGGTGTTCAACCTGCAAACCGCAAGGACTCAACGATGAGTTTCGACAAGATTCCCGCCGGAAAGGATCTCCCCAACGACGTGTACGTGGCGATCGAGATTCCCGCCAACCACGCACCGATCAAGTATGAAATCGACAAGGAGATGGACGCATTGGTGGTCGACCGCTTCATGGCCACCCCGATGTTCTATCCGGCCAACTACGGTTTCATCCCGAACACGCTGGCCGATGATGGCGACCCCCTCGACGCGCTGGTGGTCACGCCCTACCCGGTCCAGCCCGGCAGCGTGATCCGCGCCCGCCCGGTGGGTGTGCTCAACATGTCGGACGAAGCCGGCGAGGACGCCAAGCTGGTGTGCGTGCCCCACGAGAAACTGAGCGCGCTCTACGACGACGTTCATGAGGTCACCGATCTGCCGGAGCTGCTGCGTCAGCAGATCGCCCACTTCTTCGAGAACTACAAGGATCTCGAGAAGGGCAAGTGGGTCAAGATCGACTCATGGGACGGCGCCGACGCCGCCCGCAAGGCGATCGAGAAAGCCGTCAGCGCCTACGAGAACGAGTAAGCGTCACGCCCTCGGGCCTCTCCGTTAGCGGCACTGACGAAAAACGCCGCTCCGGCATCCATCCCGGGGCGGCGTTTGACGTTGTGGCGCAGGCTCCGAGACCCGGCGATCAGAGCTGATTGCGGATCTTCTCGACGAGCTGGGAAGCCCGCACCGTGTAGTTGGCCATCATCAGCGAGTGGTTGGCGAACAGTCCAAATCCGGAGCCGTTGAGGATCACCGGGCTCCAGACGCGGGCCTGAGAGCTCTCCAGCTCCGCGACCAGCTGGTCGAAATCGCCACCGACGCCGCTGCTTTCGATCACGTCGGCATAGTCGATCCTGGCGGCCTGCAGCAGTTGCGCCAGCGCCCAGGTGGTGCCGCGCGCCTCGAAGAACACATTGTCGATTCGAAGCCAGGGCGTGCTGTCGGTCTGCTGGTCGCCACTCGGCGACTGGCCGACGTTGGCGGCCAGGTGCTGGGTCTGGGTCTGCAACCGCTGCTGGACCTGGCCCAGCCAATCGGCCAGCGCGGCGGAATCGGGCGCTGCCGCCGGCTCGGTCGAGGCGGCCGCGTCCTGGGTCGGGGCACCCGGCCCGGCACTGTTTTCCAGTGCGGTGAAGGCTTCGCCCAGGTTGTTGCGCGCCGACTTCAGCAGGGTCTCGGACGCCGGCCAGCGCCAGCTGTCCAGATCGCCGCCAAGCGACTCGTTGGCCTGGTTCAACGGCGCACTGCCGACGCTCAACGCGCCGCCCAGCATGGCGACCGCGTCGCGAACCTGCCGCGTGACGCCCTTCTCCCAGTTGGGCATGTTGTCGAGCCACAATCCCGGGGGCATGACATCATTGCGCAGGTAGCCGCCAGGCTTGTGGAGCAGCGTGTCGAGAATCGAGATATTGGTGGCCAATAAGGCCTCCCCCGGCGGTACCGGTTGCTGCTCTCCGCCGGTATCGACGCTCTGGGGGAAGCCACGCTGCATCTCTACCGCCTGTCTCGGGTCCGTGGGCGCGGGCGTCCAGCTCCACCAGATACCGAGCACGATACAGACCAGCAGGTAGATGACGACCAGCGCCACCAGCGGTTTCCAGATCCAGCCGTACTGGGGCGTCTCGAGAACCTCGGTACGCGACAGCGGCGCCTTGTTCCTGCGAAATAGAGCCATGGACGATCCTTGTCATTTCGGGAGGTTGGAAATCATGTCGAGAAAGGCCGCCTGCGGCAGCCAGGCCCGACCGGAACGGGGTTGGGAGATGATATGACTCTATCCTATCATGCTCCCCGTGACGCGCAGCCCGCCTTTCGCTGCATGCCGGGCCTGGCCCACCGGCGCGATCGATGGCACTTTTCCGTTACTAAGCGATCGAAAGACGCGTCGTTTCACGCGGCTTTGTCGTCAACGCCCAGCCCGTCAGGGCCAAGCCTCATTCGTCGTCGGGATACCCATTAGAGCATGTCGCGTTTCTACCGGTTGGTTTTGCTGTTTTGCTGTTGTCTGTCGGCACCGCTGGGCGCCGCCCACGCCGATCTCCTTCAACGGGAGCGACAGCCCTTGTTCGCCCAGGGCAACGCGCAGTTTCTGGCCGTCGATCAGGCGTTTCACGCTTACGCCTGGCATGACGATGAACGCGTCTATGTCGGCATCCGCAATGAACCCGGCCACTATCTCTATCGCCACCGCTTTGCGCTGGAGAGCCGCCAGCCCGGCGTGACGCTGGGCACGCTCGAGCTGCCGCCGGGAGAGTTCAAGCACGACCCGTATCTGGGCGATGTGCATGTCTTCCACGACCAGGTCGAGATCAGCGCGCCGCTATCGAAGGTCGAGGATGCCGCCGATACCCGAGGCTCGATCCCCGTCACCCTCACCTTCCAGGGCTGCGCCGACGCCGGACTCTGTTACCCCCCCGAACACTGGACGCTGGAGGCCAAGGCCGGCCCACCGCCAGCGGCATATACCGACGCGACCCGTGATGCCATGTCGTCCCCGATCGAACAGGCCGCCGGCAATCCGTTCTCGGCATCCGGCGATGACGCTCCGCTGGCCAACCCGGCCCGCCCCCCCGATAGCGTCCGGACGATCCCGGGCCCGATGCCTTCCGCCGGCGACACGCCGACGCTCGCCCATGCCAGTGCCGACGGCCGGTTCCGGTCACTGCTCGACGCGGGCATCGGCCTGAGTGCGCTGGGTCTCTTCTTCCTCGCCGGTCTGGGGCTGACCTTCACCCCCTGCGTGCTACCCATGCTGCCGATCCTGACCGCCATCATCGTGGGCCAGAACGCCCGACGCGGGCGCGCACTGGCACTGTCGGCGAGCTACGTTGCCGGCATGGCCGTGACCTTCACCCTGCTCGGCACCCTGATGGGCATGTTCGGCGCCTCGCTCAACCTGCAGGCCCGGCTCCAGTCGGGCTGGGTCCTGATTCCTTTCGCGTTGCTGTTCGCGCTGTTCGCGATCGCGATGTTCGGCGCTTTCGACCTGCGCCTGCCCAGCGCGATCGGCCAGCGGGTCGACGCCTGGCAGAACCGGCTCCAGCGTAGCGGCCCGGCGGGCCTGGCAGCGGCCGGCGCCCTGTCGGTACTGGTAGTGTCGCCGTGCGTTTCCGCACCCTTGGCCGGCGCGCTGGTCTTCATCTCGACCACCGGCGAGACGCTGGGCGGCGCGTTGGCGCTGCTGTCACTCGCGCTGGGGATGGGCGTACCGCTGATTCTGGTCGGTACCTTCGGTGGACAATGGTTGCCGCGTACCGGCGCCTGGATGCAGGGCGTCAAGGCAGTGTTCGGCGTGATGCTGCTCGGCGTCGCCATCTGGCTGATCGAACGCTTGCTGCCGGGCCCTGTCGGCCTGCTGCTGTGGGGTGCGTTGACGCTGGGATGCGCCTTGGCACTCGGCGCACTGGACATGAGAACCACTGCCGGCTGGCCACGGGCACGCCAGGCGGCGGGCTGGGCGCTGCTGGTCTGGGGCACGGCGATGATATGGGGCGCTGCCCAGGGCGGCGGTGACCCGTTGCAGCCCCTGGCCGGAACGGATGCCCAGGCGGCTGACGACGTGACGCGCCCCGCCTTCCAGACCGTCGACGATCTCGATCAGCTCGATGCGGCGCTGGCGTCGGCCCGCGCCCAGGGGCGCCCGGTCATGGTCGACGTCAGCGCCGACTGGTGCGTCTCGTGCAAGGTGATGGAGCAGCGGGTATTCCCCGCGCCAGCGGTGGCCGAACGCCTGGCCGACTTCACCCTGCTCCGCGCCGATGTGACCCGGGATGTCGCCGCCAGCCGAGACCTGCTCGACCGCTACGGCCTGTTCGGCCCACCGGGGCTGCTGTTCTTCGCCGGCGGCCAGGAGCTCCACGACGCTCGCGTCCAGGGCGAGATCGATGCCCCGGCACTGGCCAGTCACCTGGAAGCGGTACAGCAACGGGTGCGGGACAATGGGCCTGCCGACACGCCGCGAGACTCTTGACCGGTGGCAAGTCGCTCGCGGCCCGTGATCCGTGATCCGTGATCCGTGATCCGTGATCATGCATTAGCGAACATCGTTCGGCGGTCAGGGTGGACACTCTCAGTCTTTTTCGGCAAACTTCGACACCAACGAAAAACGGTGCGCCGAAGACGCTATCTTGCAGCAAAGTGACGCGATCTCGGCAATTCACGAACGGGTTAACAGCGCAAGGACTGTCATGGCTAGACTCCTGGTTCTCAATGGTCCCAACCTGAATCTGCTCGGCACTCGCGAGCCGTCGGTATATGGCACGACCACGCTGGAGGATATCCGGGTGCGCCTGACCGAGCGGGCCCTGAGCGCTGGCCATCAACTCGAGTGGCTGCAATCCAACGCCGAACACGAGCTGGTCGAGCGCGTACATCGCGCCCGGCAGGAGAACATCGATTTCATCCTGCTCAACCCGGCCGCTTTCACGCACACCAGCGTGGCGTTGCGCGATGCGCTGACCGGCGTCGATATTCCGTTCATCGAACTGCACCTCTCCAACGTGCACGCACGCGAGCCTTTCCGCGCCCACTCCTATTTCACCGATGTCGCCCGAGGCGTCATTGCCGGATTTGGTGCCGAGAGCTACACCCTCGCGTTGGAAGCCGCACTCTCGCAGTTGGGTCGCAACTGACGCCCTTCACGCCCGTGAACACTCGCTGAAACGACACCGTCACCGTCAACTTTCACATTCAACCAACCCGAGACATCGCCATGGATATACGCAAGGTCAAGAAACTCATCGAACTCCTGGAAGAGTCCAACATCAGCGAAATCGAAATCCAGGAAGGCGAGGAGTCGGTTCGCATCAGCCGTCATCCCAATGGCTTCGGTGCCATGCAGCAGCCGATGTACATGCCGCAGTCCATGGCACCGGCGGCCCAAGGGCCCGGCCCGGCGGCCACGCCGGCCCCGGACCCTGCAGAGCCGGGCCCCGTGCAACCCACGGGCCACGCCGTGACCTCCCCCATGGTCGGAACCTTCTATCGGTCGCCGGCACCGGGCGCCAAGGCGTTCGTCGAAGTCGGCCAGAGCGTCAAGAAGGGCGATACCGTTTGTATCGTCGAAGCGATGAAGATGATGAACCAGATCGAAGCCGACAAGGATGGCGTGATCGAAGCGATCCTGGTCGAGGATGGCGAGCCGGTCGAGTTCGACCAGCCGATGATCATCATCAACTAAGGCCACACGAGCGAAACCATCATGTTGGACAAGGTACTCATCGCCAACCGCGGCGAGATCGCCCTCCGTGTCCTGCGCGCCTGCAAGGAACTGGGGATCAAGACCGTCGCGGTTCATTCCAAGGCCGACCGGGAACTGATGCATGTGCGCCTGGCAGACGAGGCCGTCTGTATCGGCCCCGCCGCCTCGGCTCAGTCCTATCTCAATATTCCCGCCCTGATCAGTGCAGCGGAAGTCACCGACTCGAGCGCCATCCACCCCGGTTACGGCTTTCTGTCCGAGAACGCCAACTTTGCCGAGCAGGTCGAGCGCTCCGGCTTCACCTTCGTCGGGCCGCGGGCGGAAACCATCCGCCTCATGGGTGACAAGGTCAGCGCGATCAATGCCATGAAGGCCGCCGGCGTACCGACGGTGCCAGGCTCCGATGGCCCGCTGCCGGACGACGACGCCGAGATTCGCCGCATCGCCGGTCGTATCGGCTACCCGGTGATCATCAAGGCCGCTGCTGGCGGCGGTGGCCGCGGCATGCGCGTCGTGCGTAACGACGACGAGGTCGCCAAGGCAGCCAGCGTGACCCGTTCGGAGGCGGCGGCGGCGTTCGGCGACGGCACTGTCTACATGGAGAAGTTCCTCGAGAACCCCCGCCACGTCGAGGTACAGGTGCTGGCCGACGGCCAGGGCAATGCCATCCACCTCTACGACCGTGACTGCTCCCTTCAGCGTCGTCACCAGAAGGTGCTCGAGGAAGCGCCTGCACCGCACCTGGATCCCGAGGCGCGCGCCAAGGTGCTGAAGTCGTGCACCGATGCCTGTATCGAGATCAACTACCGTGGCGCGGGGACGTTCGAGTTCCTCTATGAGAACGGCGAGTTCTTCTTCATCGAGATGAACACCCGGGTTCAGGTGGAGCATCCGGTGACGGAGATGGTCACAGGCGTCGATATCGTCAAGGAGCAGTTGCGTATCGCCTGCGGTCAGCCGCTGTCGATCAAGCAGTCCGATGTCGAGCTGCGCGGCCATGCGTTCGAGTGTCGCATCAATGCCGAGGACTCACGCACCTTCATGCCCTCCCCCGGCAAGATCGACCTCTATCACCCGCCCGGCGGCCTGGGCGTGCGCATGGACTCTCACATCTATACCGGCTATAGCGTGCCGCCCTACTACGATTCGCTGATCGGCAAGCTGATCACCTGGGGCGCGGATCGGGATATCGCCCTGGTCAGGATGCGAAACGCACTCGATGAACTGCTGGTCGAAGGCATCAAGACCAATATCGACCTGCAGAAGGACCTGGTTCGCGATAGCGCCTTCCAGCGCGGGGGTGTCAACATCCACTATCTGGAGAAAAAGCTCGGGCTGAGTTGAACCCGAGTCATCCCGGCGGGGCGGTCTATCCAGCGATAGCCCGCCCCGTTTTCGTCACCACCATCATTCCGGAGAGCGACCCATGGCGTGGCTACAACTCAAGGCATCCATTGTCCCCGAGCAGGCCGAGTGGCTGGAAGAGCTGCTGCTAGCCGAGGGTGCCAGCGCGATCACCCTGCAGGATGCTCACGACGAGCCGCTCTTCGAGCCCGACCGAGGAACCACGCCGCTATGGCGCGAGACCGTGCTGACCGGCCTCTACGACGATCTTCCCGGCGTCGAGGCGATGATCGAGCGTGTCCAGCGAGCCTGGTCCGAGGGATCTCCCGACGACCCCGCCCCGCAGATCGAGTACGAGCTGTTGGCCGATCGCGACTGGGAGCGTGAGTGGATGGATGGCTTCGAGCCCCTGCAAATGGGTCACCGGTTGTGGATCGTGCCCAGTTGGCACCAGGCCCCGGATCCCGAGGCCGTCAACCTGCTGCTCGATCCCGGCCTCGCTTTCGGCACCGGTACGCACCCCACCACGGCGCTCTGCCTCGGCTGGCTCGACGCTCAGGATTTCGCACAGCGACAGGTGCTGGATTACGGCTGCGGTTCCGGCATTCTGGCGATCGCCGCGCTCAAGCTCGGTGCCGACACCGCCGTCGGTGTCGATATCGACCCGCAGGCGCTGCAGGCGAGCCGGGACAACGCCGAACGCAACCAAATCGATGAGTCCCGCCTGATCCTGGACTATCCGGAAAGGATCGGACAGGGCCAGTTCGACGTGGTCGTCGCCAACATCCTCGCCGGCCCCCTGGTCGACATGGCGGCAACGATCGCCGAGCGGGTCAAATCCGGTGGCCACCTGGCCCTCTCCGGCATTCTGGCCACCCAGGCGGATACCGTGCTGGACGCCTACCGGGCCCAGGGCCTGTCGATGGACGAGCCCCGCGAGCGGGAAGGCTGGGTTCTGCTCACTGGACATCGCGCGGCCTGAACGCCGCTCGTCCGGTCCGTCGCAGGCCGCTCGCTGCCCGATTTCATGCCCGGGCGGCCTGACCTGAACGCCGTTCATACACTCCCGGCGCGCTTTGCGGCTTAGGTCGTGAGTCGGCAAACAGCGCTTCAACAAACCCGGGGTGACCGGTATCATAGCCTCCCCGTTTTGCCTGAGCCCCTGTAACGATGCGTGATTCCGTGTCACCGCAGACCGATCGCCCGTTACCCCGCATCGGCCATCACACGCTACCCAATCGCGTGATCCTGGCCCCCATGGCCGGGGTGACCGACCGCCCTTTTCGCCAGCTTTGTCGCGAACTGGGCGCAGGTCTCGTGGTGTCCGAAATGGTCACCGCCGACAGCCGGCTCTGGCATACCCGGAAATCCCGGCAGCGCATGATCCATCGCGGCGAGCCGGGGCCGAGATCGGTGCAGATCGCCGGCGGCGACCCGCAGATGCTTGCCGAAGCAGCACGGCTCAATGCCGAAGCCGGCGCCGAAATCATCGACATCAACATGGGTTGCCCGGCCAAGAAGGTCTGCAACAAGGCGGCGGGATCCGCGCTGCTGCGGGACGAACGCCTGGTAGCCGATATCCTCGGGGCCGTGGTCGCGGCGGTGGACATCCCGGTCACGCTGAAGATTCGCACCGGCTGGTGTGCCGAGACCCGCAATGCGGAGCGCGTCGCCAGCCTCGCCGAGGACGCCGGCATCGCGGCCCTGGCCGTCCATGGCCGGACCCGCGAGCAGCGCTATACCGGCGCCGCGGAGTACGACACCATTGCCGCGATCAAGCAGCGCGTATCGATACCGGTCTTCGCCAACGGCGACGTGACCACACCGCAGCGCGCTGCCGAAGTGCTCGCCTACACCGGTGCCGATGCCGTGATGGTCGGGCGCGGTGCCCAGGGCAATCCGTGGCTGTTTCGGGAGATCGAGCACTACCTGCGTACCGGCCGTGAGCACGCTCCACCGAGCGCGGACGAGATCGCCAGCACCATGGGGCGCCACCTGCGTGCGCTGCACGAGCACTATGGCGACTATCTCGGCGTCCGGGTGGCTCGCAAGCACGTCGGCTGGTATCTCGCCTCGCACGATCCCAGCCGGGCATACCGCTCCCGTTTCAATCGTCTCGAGCAGGTCGAACAACAATTCGAGTTTCTTCATGAACTCTTTCGCGGTGACGCCGCCGCGATCGGTAACGGAATCCACGCAGCATGAATAGCCGGCAACCTTTAGCTCTCGATGGTGAGTCAACCTCGGAGGCCGACTCCCTCCAGATGCCCGACGCGCTATCTCACACGACTCTTCGAGAGTGCGTCGAGCGTGTCATGGAGCGCTACTTCTCCCATCTTGAGGGTGAATCCGTATCCAACCTCTACGGGATGGTGCTGGCGGAGGTCGAGGCACCGCTCCTCGAAGTCGTGATGCGCAACGTCGAAGGCAATCAGACCCGAGCCGCCGAGCTGCTCGGTCTCAATCGCGGCACGTTGCGCAAGAAGCTCAAGCAGTACGATCTGATGTAAATTCTCTCTCGCTTCGCCCGAGCGAAGCGCCACCTGGACGCGCGACGCCGCCGCCGACTCGAGAGTCTCCTGGCTGCGCTTGCCGTCTCATCGCACAAGAGTGGACTGGCATGTCTCAACCCCCTGCTTCTACCGCCCCCCGCGCCGTCCGTCGCGCCCTGCTCAGCGTGTCCGACAAGACCGGCCTCGTCGAATTCGCTCGCGAGCTGACCTCGCTCGGCGTCGAGCTGCTGTCGACCGGCGGTACCTATCGCCTGCTGCACGAGAATGGTATCGCGGTCATCGAAGTCTCCGAGCACACCGGCTTTCCGGAGATCATGGATGGGCGCGTCAAGACGCTGCATCCCAAGATTCACGGCGGCATTCTCGGACGTCGCGGCCAGGATGACGCGGTCATGGCGGAGCACGGCATCGACCCGATCGACATGGTGGTCGTCAACCTCTACCCCTTCACGCAGACGGTTGCCAATCCGGACTGCACCCTGGAGGACGCCGTCGAGAACATCGACATCGGCGGACCGACGATGGTTCGGGCTTGCGCCAAGAACCACGAGCACACCACGATCGTGGTCAGCGCCGAGGACTATTCGCGGGTGCTGAAGGACATGGCCAGCCACGACGGCGGCGTCAGCCACAAGACCCGCTTCGACCTGGCGATCAAGGCGTTCGAGCACACCGCCGCCTACGACGCCGCCATCGCCAACTATTTCGGCCAGCGGGTGGGCAGCGGCGAGCCCGACTTCCCGCGCACGCTGTCGATGCAGTTCACCAAGAAGCAGGGCATGCGCTACGGCGAGAACCCGCATCAGAAGGCGGCCTTCTACGTCGAGCCGGAGAGCAGCGAGGCCAGCATCGCCACCGCCAGCCAGCTCCAGGGCAAGGCGCTCTCCTTCAACAATGTCGCCGATACCGACGCCGCGCTGGAGTGCGTCAAGTCGTTCACCAAACCAGCCTGCGTGATCGTCAAGCACGCCAACCCGTGCGGCGTGGCGGTGGTTCCGGAAGACGAGGGTGGTATCCGCAAGGCCTACGACCTGGCCTTCGAGACCGACAGCGAATCCGCTTTCGGCGGCATCATCGCCTTCAACCGGGAGCTGGATGGCGATACCGCCAGCGCCATCGTCGCCCGCCAGTTCGTCGAGGTGATCATCGCACCGCGCATCTCTGCCGAGGCCCGCGAGGCAGTCGCCAGCAAGACCAATGTGCGCCTGCTCGAGTGCGGGGAGCTGCCCGCGAAGACTGGCGACGGATGGGACTACAAGCGCGTCAACGGCGGTCTCCTGGTACAGAGCCGCGATACCGGCATGATCGGTGCGGATGACCTCAAGGTCGTCACCCGGCGCGCCCCCACCGAACAGGAGCTGAATGACCTGGTGTTCGCCTGGAAAGTCGCCAAGTTCGTCAAGTCCAATGCGATCGTCTACGCCAGGAACCGCCAGACCGTGGGCGTTGGCGCCGGCCAGATGAGCCGCGTCAATTCAGCGCGTATCGCGGCCATCAAGGCCGAGCAGGCGGGCCTGGCAGTGACCGGCTCGGTCATGGCATCGGATGCGTTCTTCCCCTTCCGCGACGGCCTGGACAACGCCGCCGCCGCCGGCATCACTGCCGTCATCCAGCCCGGTGGATCGATGCGCGACGAGGAAGTGATTGCCGCGGCCAACGAGGCAGGCATCGCGATGGTGTTCACCGGTATGCGCCACTTCCGGCACTGAGCCGCGAACCGCGGAAAACAGCCTGACCGCAAAAAGAAGAACGCCAGCGACATTGTCGCTGGCGTTCTTCGTTCGAAGCTGGAAAAGCTCGAAGCTCAGTCTGGCTGTTCGCCCAGATCGATGCAGAGATACTTTGTCTCGAGATACTCGTCGAGCCCGTACTTGGAGCCTTCGCGGCCCAGCCCGGATGCCTTGACGCCGCCGAAAGGCGCGCTAGCGTTGGAGATCAGCCCGGTGTTGATGCCGACCATGCCGTACTCGAGCGCCTCGGCGACCCGCCATACGCGCCCCAGATCCTTCGAGTAGAAATAGGACGCCAGCCCGAACTGGGTGTCGTTGGCTAGCCGCACGGCCTCCTCCTCGGTCTCGAACGGGAACACCGCCGCCAGCGGGCCGAACGTCTCCTCGCGCGCCACCTTCATCTCCGGCGTGGCGTGGCTGATCAGCGTGGGCGAGAAGAAGCGCCCGCCGAGGGAGTGTTCGTGGCCGCCGAGCAGCAACTGGGCGCCTTTGTCAGTGGCATCCTTGACGTGCTCACTCACTTTGGCCACCGCATCCTCATCGATCAGCGGCCCGATATTGATCCCTTCCTCGAAACCGTCTCCGACCTTCAGTTCACTGTTCATCGCCGCCGCGAGCTTCTCGCTGAAGGCGTTGATCACGCTGGACTGGACCAGGAAGCGGTTGGTGCAGACGCAGGTCTGGCCGGCATTGCGGAACTTGGAGGCGATGGCGCCTTCGACCGCGGCGTCCAGGTCGGCGTCCTCGAACACCAGGAACGGTGCATTGCCGCCGAGCTCCAGCGAAATCTTCTGGATATGCTGGGCAGCACCGGCCATCAATGAACTCCCGACCTCGGTGGAGCCGGTAAAGGTGACCTTGCGCACCACGGACGACTCGGTCATTGCCTTGGCGATCTCGCTGGCCTTGCCCGGCACGACGTTGAAGACGCCACGCGGCACACCGGCCTGTTCGGCCAACGCGGCCAGCGCTGTCGCCGAGAACGGGGTCTGGCTGGCAGGCTTGATCACGATGGTGCAGCCGGCCGCCAGCGCGGCGGCGGCCTTGCGGGTGATCATCGACGAGGGGAAGTTCCACGGCGTGATGGCGCCGACGACGCCCACCGGCTGCTTGGTGACAACGATCCGCTGCCGGGTGTTGGCGGCTGGAATGGTGTCGCCATAGATACGGCGAGCCTCTTCGGCGAACCAGCGCATGAAGCTCGCAGCGTAGACGATCTCGCCCGCCGCCTCCTTGACCGGCTTGCCCTGCTCGGCGGTCATGATCGCAGCCAGCTCATCCTTGTGCTCGAGCATCAGCTCGTACCACTTCATCAGGATATCGGCACGCTCCAGCGCCGTGTGATTGCGCCAGCCCGGCAGTGCCGCCTCGGCGGCCTCGATGGCGCGCTCGGTCTCAGCTCTCCCCAGGCGCGGCATGCGCCCGAGAATCTCGCCGTTGGCAGGATTGTCGACATCGATCTGCTCGCCGCTGTCGGCAGCGACCCAGTTGCCGTCGATGTAGGCAAAGGGCCTGAACAGCGCACTCTCTTTAACGGATTGCATGATTCACTCCTTCCTGGATGTGCTTGCCGATAGCGGGCACGCCCCCTATCCGCCCGACCGTCGCCACGGAACGGCGTGCCACGCGGTCGGTCCTGGCTGGCGCCGGTGAAAACGAGCCAGCCGCCACGGTTGTACTGGACAGGATGGCGCGTTAACGGCACTCGTGCCAGTCACATTCACGCCCTCTCGTTGCCGAGCGTCGGGGCGAGCCGTGCCAACGCCGGATGCCAGTCACCAACGCGAAGCGAGCGCGCTCACCACCACTGGGACCACAGTGTCACGCCTACGGCCACCACGATGGCGATACCGTTCAGCCACTGCCCGGTCAGGCGCTGGGGTTCGCGATGCACGTGGCGCAGGCCCAGCCACGCCAGCACGATCGCCACCGCTTCCACCACCGGCGCATAGCGCCCCGCACTCGCGCCGGCGACGGCCACCACGAAAGCGGCCAGCGCCCAGTGCGAAAGCACCTTGCGCCGGGTCTTGCCGTCAACGCCACGGATGGTGCTGGCGCGTCGCTGGGCCTCGGGGTGATTGAACACCTGAATGGCCCGACCGTCGCGGAGTTCGAAGCGCACCGGCGTTCCGGCGCTCGGCAGGCCACGACCGCGCCATTGGGAGAAGTCGAAGGGGTAGCGCTTGCCATCGCTGGACTCGATCTCTCCGAGCTGCGCTTCATCGTCGAAATGGGAAAGACGACCGTCCATCCTGCTGTCCTTGCTATCCATAAGGAACCGGTTGCCGGGAGCCCGCCCGGGCTCAGGCAGTCCATTTCTCAGCGGCCGTTGACCAGCATCAGGAACTCCTGGCGCGTGGTCTGATTCTTGCGAAAGCTACCCAACATCACCGAGGTCTTCATGCTGGAGTTCTGCTTTTCGACCCCTCGCATCATCATGCACATGTGCTGGGCCTCGATCACCACGCCGACACCGCGCGCCTGGGTCACCTGCATCACCGCTTCCGCGATCTGTCGGGTCAGATGTTCCTGAATCTGCAGGCGACGCGCGTACATGTCGACGATTCGCGCGAATTTCGACAGCCCCAGCACTTTGCCCTGGGGCAGGTAGGCAATATGGCACTTGCCGATGAAAGGCAGCACGTGATGCTCGCACATCGAGTACATCTCGATGTCCTTCACCAGCACCATTTCGTCCGTGTCGGACGCGAAAACGGCACCGTTGACCAATTCATCCAGCGATTGACTATAACCCTGGGTCAAGAACTGCATCGCCTTGGCGGCACGCATCGGGGTGTCGCGCAGGCCTTCACGCTGGGGGTCTTCCCCCAGCTTTTCCAGAATACCGTGATAATGGCCTGCCAGTTGCTCTGTCATGTTGCTGCCTTGTCTATCGTTATCATCGATCGAACGCGCTCGCCGCCGCGACCGCCCCCGGCCTCACTCTCGGTGAGGGCCGATTCTAGCGAAACTGCACCGACACCACTATCTCGGCACCGACTAATGACCGGTTCAGGCGAGCCAGCGCGGCGAATCGAGTGTCACACGCTGCTGCTCCAGATGGCGGATGTGCTGATCCCAGTATCCGCTCTCGGCAACGTAGGGAAACGCCCGGGGAAAGGCGGGATCCTCCCAGCGCGCCGTCACCCAGGCGCTGTGGCGAATCAGGCGCAGCGTGCGCAGGGTCTCGATCCAGTCGAGCTGGCGCCGATCGAACTCCCGGCTCATCTCGTAGCCTTCGATGATCTCGGACAGTTGCATCTGCCACTCCCCCGGCGACTGAGCGGTCAGCAGCATCCAGAGATCCTGCACCGCCGGTGCCATCAGACAGTCGTCGAAGTCGACCAGAGCGAACCGTTCGTCCCGGCCCAGCATGTTGCCGAGGTGGCAATCGCCGTGAACGCGCTGGAGCGCGCTATCGGGCCAGGCGTGGTCCGTCATCAGCGGTACCAGGGCGTCGATGACCTGGCCATAGAGGCGCCGCTGGCGTGTATCCAGCCAGCGAGCCTCGAGGACACAGCGCCGGCTTTCGTCGACCATGGCGTTCAGGTCGAGCCGACGCCGGTGGCGGAAGGGTTCGCGGGCACCGATCTCGTGGACCTGACCAATCAGCTCGCCGAGCGCAAATAGATGGGAAGGATTATCGAGCTCCGGCGCCTGGCCGACCACATGCGCAAACAGCGCGAAGCGAAAACCCTCGAAATAGTGCAGCGTCTTGCCCTCGGCGCTCTCCCAGGGGGCGCCGACCGAGACCGACGCCGCCGCGAGCGCCAGGAGGAAAGCGTGCTCTTCGAGAATCTGCTCATCGCTCCAGCGCGCTGGCCGGTAGAATTTCACCACCCAGCGCCGGCGGTCGTCATCGGTCAGCGAATAGACCCGGTTCTCGTAGCTGTTGAGGGCGAACGGCTCGCCGGGCAACCAGAGCCCGAGAGACTCGACGGCCTCGACCACGAGCTGTGGCGTCAGCCTCTCGAACGGATGCAGGGAATCAGCGCTCATACGAACCTCGGCTAGCAGCGGCAGGCTTGCGCGCATGCTATCAGATTCGCGCCGACGGGGTACGTGCGAAAGCCAGCGCCGTGATCCTCTCGGCACCGGCATCTCGACAGGCACTGGCCAGCGAATCTAGCGTGGCGCCGGTCGTCATGACATCGTCGACGATCGTGACCGCGGCCGGCAACGATCGATTGATGACGAACGCGCGCGTCACGTTGCGTCGCCGGGAGAGTCGATCCAATCCCCGCTGAGAGGGCACCTCCCGAATCCGCTCGGCCGCGATGACCGGTAGCGCCAATCGTGCCGCCAGGCGTCCGGTCAACCAGGCGGTGTGGTCGAACCCTCGCTGCCGCGTGCGCTCATGCTGACCCGGCACACCGATCATGGCGCTTCCCAGCTCGGGAGCTCGATCCAGCGATGCCAGCATCAGTTGTACCAACACCTCCCCTGCCCGCGGGTCCGCCGCGAACTTGTAGCGCCGGACCAGACGCGTCACCCGCGACTCGTAACGCAGCGGCACCCATGACGAGGTCTGCTGCGGCCGACGTTTCAGGCATCGCCCACACTGGCGCGGACGAAGCGTCCCGGCGTGCGCGTTCGGCAGCGGCTCGGCGCAGAGTTCACAGGCGCCCTGATTCCAGGGCATGTCAGAGAAGCAGTCGGAGCACCAGGGCAGCCCCTCTTCGGCGGCGGCACTGCAGAAGGCGCAATACCCCGGCAGCGCTCTCTTCAATTGCGCGCCGATCCCGCCCAGTGACTTGCGGGTCAGCGGCCACATGATTTCCAGACATCGCAGCATCGACGTTTCCTCGCCCCGTTCAATCAACCTGTCGACCGCGGCGAAGAAAACTGAAGTGATCGGCGGACGCCGAGCGATGCTCAGGGCGCAACGATTGACATCGATCAAGGCGACAGTACAATGAGCGCGCCTGTCAGAATGCGGATGTGGTGGAATTGGTAGACACGCTAGATTTAGGTTCTAGTGCCGAAAGGTGTGGGAGTTCGAGTCTCCCCATCCGCACCATCGAATACCCTCAAAATCAATAGCTTATATTTTCCAAACGGGTTCTATCCGATCCCGGCTCGGCCAGGATGGCGCGGTGAACACATACGCCGTTGCGGCAGCGCGCGATCGGTCGCCCTCGAAGTACCAGCAACGACTCAGCCGTCGAGTCGACGGACCCACTGCCTGACGCGCCACCGCTGAAGCCGACTGGCGTAGCGTTTGGTATCGACCGAGACGGGAGCCAGCGTGCAGGCCTTGTCGTCCGTCATGTGAAGACGGAAGCGACGCTCGGCTCCGATCGGATGGTCTTCACTGCCGTAGATCGCGACGACACGAATATCGAGAAAGTGAAAAACGATATCGTCCGTGGGGCGATTGTGCTCGAGCGTCAGGTCGTGGGTCCTGCACAAGCGCTGCAAGATGGTCTCGAAGGTGCCGACGTGGCTGAAGCTTCCGCACGACATGGGGCCCTGGCTCGACTCCAACCTATCCCCTCCTTCACCGGAGTCCGTACCCGATGGGCCTGGCGACGCCTGGTCATCCGAGTGATGATCGCCTTCACAGTCGATCATGTCCTGGGTCAATGATCCTCGACTGGTGTGTAGCGTCGCGATGATGTGTTCGAGAAAGATCGGCTCGGAACTCATGTTGCTGATCAGGCACAGCGACGTCAGATCGTTGCCATGGCCGCGATTGATGATGATGCGAGGACGCCGGGTCCGGGCAAAGTTCCGATAGAGGATCTGGGCGTAGAAGAACCACACGAACAGCGTCAATATGCTGGTGACGGCGGTTATCGCCTTGCTGTGTTCCGACAACCACTCCATGGTCGGGATCGGCTCCTGCCTGCTGGGATCGCAAAGGCGACAATGTAGGCGAGAAACCTGGCCGGCGATATAACCCAGTTTGTGGCGCCAGCGCCGGCGATTTGACCAGTGAGCCAGAAACACGAAAGGCGGGCCTCTCGGCCCGCCTTTAAGTCAACCGCCGAACCCAGGCATCCTGCCCTGTCTTCGTCATCCTGACGGAGCGAGTTCACGGTAATGCTTGAGCCCTGTCTTCATCTTCCTGAATCCAACGGGCTGACAGTCGTCCTTGACTGCGACTCCGACTTACCTCTGCATCCTTCCACCCATCCTTGGGTGCGGTAAGTCAGCTAACGAACTCAAAGTTATACAAGAGTTGTCGACCCGTCAAGCTTTTTCAAATAGAGCCCATTCCGGGTGAAGGTGATGATTCTGGAAGCGGGCATGCGGAAGGGCCCCGCATGGCGTCCTGCGGGCCACGCAGCGAAAGAAACAATCGGCTGATATCGAGGGGGGGAAACCGACGGAAGGACGCCGGCTTCCCCGAGACACTTACCCCCTGCGCCATGAACCCCAACGCCGGAGGCGAAAGAGGCCGCATGACATCGCTGACGGTCATGCGCCGAAACTTTCCGCGCTCCTGAGCCTGTCGGCTCGTTCCCTGGCCCCTGCCACTAACCAACGCGAAGCGCACATCCCTTGGTCACGTCCCTGCGGCAGCCTTCACAGAAAGAATCGCGCAAATGTTAGATCAATACAGTACAAACGGCAAAGCCAAGTATAGATTGATCTCGTTCACCGAGCGGGATCCAGCTCACTGCGCCTTCCACGAACGCGCCATCCGTCGATGGGTGCGGTTCCCGGAATCCAGCGATAGCGTAAAACAAAAGGATATATAAATTATTTTTCTTATTACCAATTTCGAAACTGGGCTATCCTGTTGCCAAATCCGGCGCGTGCAAAGCCGGCTCCCCTCACCACTTTCTCCGGGAATCTTTTCGCTCATGACAATACGATCGATTTCAATGGCGTCTCTTCGGCTGGCCACACTGTCTCTCGCGCTGGGGCTAACCGGTGCAACCCTGGCACAGGCGGATACCTTGAGAGTGGGCATGTCGGGAGGCTACTACCCTTTCACCTACGTCGAGCACGATCAACTCAAGGGGTTCGAGGTCGATCTCATGAATGCGATCGGCGAGATCACCGGCGACGACGTCGAGTTCGTCACGGCCAGCTTTTCCGGTCTGGCGGGCATGCTGGACTCCAACCGCATCGATACCATCGCCAACCAGATCACCATTACGCCGGAGCGCCAGAAGAAGTATCTTTTTAGCCAGCCCTACGTCTACGACGGCGCCCAGGTGGTGGTTCGCAAGGGCAACGACGCCATCCATGGGGTGGAGGATCTCAAGGGCAAGACGGTGGCGGTGAACCTCGGTTCCAACTATGAGCAGTTGCTGAACGAACTGCCATACGCCGATGAGATCAACATCAAGACGTACGACTCCAACATCGAACAGGACGTCGCCCTGGGCCGCGCCGATGCCTTCGTCATGGACCGTGTCAGCGCTACCCAGGTGATCAAGGACAAGCCGTTGCCGCTGCAACTGGCCGGACAGCCCTTCTCTCGGATCGAGAACGCCTATCCGTTCCGCGACGACGCGGACGGCGAGGCTCTCCAGAAACGTATCAACGACGCACTCGCGCAACTGCGTGATAGCGGCCAGCTGAGAGACATTTCAGAGAAGTGGTTCGGCAGCGACATTACCCAGCCCTGATCAATGCTCACAGTGATGGCCCATGACGCCGACAGGCGTCATGGGCCTTTCCGTTATCCGAGCTCGCCAAACGCGGAGCGCCCAGCCCTGAGCCAAACGTCATGCACGCACTCGATATCGACTACATGCTGGGCCTGGTGCCCATTCTTCTCAGTTA
Organism: Salinicola sp. CR57; assembly: GCF_003206585.1. Lineage (NCBI taxonomy): Bacteria > Pseudomonadati > Pseudomonadota > Gammaproteobacteria > Oceanospirillales > Halomonadaceae > Salinicola > Salinicola sp. CR57. The sequence goes on along the minus strand of NZ_PZJL01000005.1, from coordinate 657,350 downwards.
CCTGCCACTGACGCTGGAGATGGCGGCGGCCGGCATGGCCTGTGCGCTGGTGCTCGCCTGCCTACTGGCGGTCATCCGGGTCAGTCGCGTGCCGGGCCTCAACGCCTTCGCACTGCTGTTCATCTCGTTTTTCCGCGGTACGCCGCTGCTGGTGCAACTGTTCCTGTTCTATTACGGGCTACCACAGGTCTTGACGTTCCTCGTCGCGATCAACGGCGTTACCGCCACCATTCTCGGACTGACGCTCCACTTTTCGGCCTACATGGCGGAGTCGATCCGTGCCGCCATCGTGGGGATCGATCGTAGCCAGACCGAAGCCGCGCTATCGATCGGCATGACCCGGGCGCAACTGATGCGTCGCATCGTGTTGCCCCAGGCGACCCGGGTGGCAACGCCGACGTTGATGAACTATTTCATCGACATGATCAAGTCGACCTCGCTGGCCTTCACGCTCGGCGTCACCGAGCTGATGGGTGCCACCCAGAAGGAAGCCGCTGGCAGCTTTCTCTACTTCGAGGCCTTTCTGGTCGTGGCAGTCATCTACTGGATCGTGGTCGAGGCACTTTCCTGGGTCCAGAAATGGCTGGAACAACGACTCAACCGGGCGTATCAGCGATGATAGAACTCAAGGGCATCCGCAAGCAGTTTGGCAGTCACATCGTCTTCGACGATGTCGATCTTCAGCTCGAGCGTGGCGAGATCATCGTGATCGTCGGTCCCTCGGGTACCGGCAAGTCCACGCTGCTGCGCTGCATCAATTTCCTGGAGACGCCCGATGCCGGCCAACTGACCGTCGGCGATCTCAGGCTCGATGCCACGACCGCGACGCGTGACCAGATCCTCGCCCTGCGGCGGCGTACCGCCTTCGTATTCCAGAACTATGCTCTCTTCGCCAACAAGACCGCCCTCCAGAACATTGCCGAAGGCATGATCGTGGTCGATGGCATCGCCAAGCGCGAGGCGTACGCCAGGGCAAGGGAGATTCTCGGACGCATCGGGCTGGCCGACAAGGCCGACGCCTACCCCGCCGCGCTCTCCGGCGGACAGCAGCAGCGCGTGGGCATCGGCCGGGCCATGGCCGCCAATGCCGAGGTCATCCTGTTCGACGAACCGACATCCTCGCTGGACCCGCAGTGGGTGGAAGAAGTGCTCGGGCTGATGAAACAGCTTGCGGCCGAGCACCAGACAATGATCGTCGTCACTCACGAGATGCAGTTCGCTCGCGAGGTCGCCGATCGGGTAGTGTTCATGGATCAGGGCGGCATCATCGAGCAGGCGCCTCCCTCGGAGCTGTTCAGCCACCCCAAGGACGAGCGCACCCAGCAGTTCCTGCGCAAGATCCTGGCGGCAAACAAGAGCTGACCGACCCGCCCCGGGCAACGATTTCCCCTCTGGCGACGTGTCGCGAAATCGCTTTCTCTTCTAGGCTAGTATCCGGCCAATCACAAGGAACAGCATGAAGCGAAACCACGTTAGCCTACGGGATGGATTGCGACACACGGCTTCGGCAGGCTATGTCGCCAAGGGCATGATCTACCTCACCATCGGCTGGCTGGCGCTACTGACGGCGATAGGCTTGGGGGGCAGCGAGAGCGGCGCCTCGGACGTCATTCGCAAGATCGCGCTGTGGCCGTTCGGGCGTGCGCTACTGGCGCTGCTGGGGCTGGGACTCGTCGCCTATGTGTTGTGGCGCCTGGCTCAGGCGATCTGGGACACGGAGCGCAAGGGCAACGACTGGCAGGGATGGATACAACGTCTGGGGTTCGCGGTCAGCGGCGGCTTGTATGCCACGCTGGCCTGGCAGTGTGCCACTCTGGTCTTTCAGAGCCTGGCCCAGGCCCAGGGCGGCGGGACCTCCGAGAGTACCGAACGGGTCCTGGGCATTCCCGGCGGCCGCTGGTTACTGGTCATGCTCGGCGTCGTCTTCATCGGCGTCGGCATCCACCAGATGGTGCGCGCCTGGCGGCGTTCCTATCGCAAGAACTGGCACCTGGACAGCCGGCCCAACCCACCACTGCCGCTGCTCGAGGCGATCGCGCGTCTCGGTCTCGCGGCCCGAGGCGTCACATTCCTCCTGATAGGCAGTCTGATCGCTCTGGCGGCCTGGCGCCTGTCGCCCAGTGATGCCCAAGGCCTGGGCGCCGCACTGAACCTGCTGGCTCACCAACCCTTCGGCGACTGGCTTCTGGGCGGTGCCGCGGTCGGCCTGATGGCGTACGGTGGCTACTGCTTCATCAATGCCGGCTATCGTCGGGTCAGGCACCCACTGAGCGGAACCTGACCAACCCGCCGCCGGACCGAGGGCCGGCGAGCCACCAACAGCGACGCATAAAAAAGACCGCCGTGGCGGTCTCAAACGATCGATAAACCTATCTCGAGAGAACGAGACGGGGGTCATCGCACGAACTCTGGTTCCCGCTTATTGAGCTGGCCCCGTATTGAGAGGTTGGCGATTGACAGAGTCCTTGCCAGCGGCGCCATCCTGATCGCTGCCACTCAAGGGGGCACTGTTGTCCATCGTCGGAGACATGGGGGCAGCGTCGCCTCGACGGGGCATGCCTTTCACCATCCCGTCACGATTGGCGCTGTCCTTGCTCGCCATTCCCATCTGATCGCTGCTGCTGTTGGGTGCACTGTCATCCATGGAAGAACCATGGGCGGACTTATGCGGTGATGACGGCATGCCGTTCACCATCGCATCGCGATTGGTGCTGTCCTTGCTTGCCATTCCCATCTGATCGCTGCTGCTGTTGGGCGCGCTATCGTCCATGGCGGTCTGGGCCATGGCTGCACCGCTCAACACGGCCAACATCAAACCGGTAGCGATACCGAAACGGTGACGGATGGAGATTTTCATAAGGGGCTCCTGCGGGTTTCCATGATCGAACGCGGCGTCGCGCTCCTGGGTCTTCCCTAACATGACGGTTGTGGCCGTCTATCCCTGTATACGCCGCTGTTCTGGAAACGGATGCAGTGCCCCTTGCGCTCTCACCCCAACAACAGCGCCCCACCCGCAGCGGCAATGACGGCACCGATACCGCGAAGCCAGCGGCTGTCACGCTGCATCAGCCAGTTGCCGACCAGACGGCCGACCAGCGTGATAGCGACGCTGGCGATGACGAAGCCAACGGCGTAGAGCAGTGCCGATGCCCCGGGCGCCAGCTCGCTGCCGTGAGCATGTCCATGCAGCAGAATGAAGGCAAAGACCAGGGTGCCACCAACCGTGGTGGGCAGCTTGACCAGACAGGCCAGCATCACGCCCGCCAGCAGGACGCTGGAGGCGATGCCGAATTCGACGCCGAGCAGCGGCACGCCGGCCCAGGCCAGTCCCGCCCCCGCGATCATGCCCAGGGCAATCAGCAGCGGCATGGCACGGCACAACGCCGGGGACTGGCGGCAGCTCCACAAGCCGATTGCCAGCATGGCGAGCAGATGGTCGAGCCCCGTCAACGGATGCATCAGCCCGGCCAGGAAGCTGCCGCCATGGGTATGCGGTAGCGCGCCGGGATGCGCCATGGCCGCCGAGCCGACCAGCAGCAAGAGCGGTGCGGAGAGCCAGGCCAGGCTACGAGCCGGGGGAGTGGATGCCGTCATGACGAATCTCCTTGCAGGTAACGGATGAGAGATCAGTTGGCTGTCAGCAGTTGCTGGTCCTGGATGGCACGTCGTTCTTCTCCGCGCCGCTCCGGCAACATTCCACGGTCGAGGATGAAACGAACGATGGTCTCGACACCGACCCCGTCATGCAGGTTGGTGAAGACGAAGGGACGCTCGCCACGCATCTTCTTGGCATCGCGCTCCATCACTTCGAGGGAGGCATGGACGTAGTCGGCGATGTCGATCTTGTTGATGATCAGCAGATCCGACTTGGTGATTCCGGGGCCGCCCTTGCGCGGGATCTTGTCGCCAGCCGAGACGTCGATGACGTAGAGCGTCAGATCCGAGAGCTCGGGACTGAAAGTGGCAGCCAGGTTATCGCCACCGGACTCCACCAACACCAGCTCCAGATCGGGATGGAGGGCGTGCAGGTCGTCGATCGCCGCGAGATTCATCGAGGCATCCTCGCGGATCGCCGTGTGGGGACAGCCGCCGGTTTCCACGCCGATGATACGGTCGGCGGCCAGTGCATCGTGACGCAGCAGGAAGTCGGCATCCTCCCGGGTATAGATGTCGTTGGTCACCACCGCGATATCGTAGTGTTCCCGCAGCGCCAGACAGAGCTGCTTGAGAAGTGCCGTCTTGCCGGAACCCACCGGCCCGCCGACCCCCACGCGTAGACAATGCTTCATCGCTTTCCTCTCCTTCCAATATCTCAACTGCGAAACAGACGCGAATACTGTGTTTCATGCAGCGCACTCGCCAGGGCCAGCCCCGGCAGGATGGGACCTAGTGCCTCGTCGTGCAGCCGGTTGGCGGTCTCGACGGCGCTCACCAGTTCGGGTCGCAGCCGCTCGACCAGCCGCTGTGCCGCGGTCTGGCCCAGCGGCAGCGCCTTGCAGGCGGCGGCCAGCTGGTTCTCGAGCCAGGCCCATGCGAAGCCGAGCTGGGCATCCTCGATGCCGACTCCTCGCCGATGGGCCACCCAGGCAAACAGGGTGACGTACGCCGGGCGCCGGGGCAGCCAGCCATCTTCGGGCAGCAGCTCAAGATCACCCAGCAGACGCGCGAGCGCCTGCCCCAGACGCACGTCCTCGTCCGCCAGTTCCTGGGTTTCCCGATTGGCCCGAAGCCAGTCGTTCCAGACCTGCAGCGTCTCGCGATCGCCGGTTTTCCAGGCGCCCTGCAACCTGCCCAGCACCGGCAACTCGCAACATGTCAGGCCATCGTCGAGAACACCCGACAACCACTCGCCGAGGCTCTCCTCGTCACATACCCAGCCAAGCTCGAAGGCACTCTCCAACCCCTGTGACCAAGCGAAGGCGCCGATCGGCAGCGCCGGGCTGATCAGTTGCATCAGCCCCAGCAGGGCCAGCGGGTCGCGCGTCGACTCGGCCATCAAGTCTCAACGCTCCTGCTTGTGGCCATGGCGGTACGAGAGATGCTGCTGGAAGTCATAGACCTGGCCGAGGTTCCCGACAGCGTCGTGATCGTGGGGATGGTCGTGGCCGTGGGAATGACCGTGAGCATGGGAGTGGGCGTGTCCATGGCGAGCCCCCTCGCCCTCGGCATACGCGCCCGGCTCGGGGTCGAACGGCGCCTGATGATGCTCGAGCGTTGCTCCCAATCTTACCGCCAGGGTTTCCAGCACATGATCCGGCGGAAAACGCACCCAGCCGCACTCGCCGGCCGTGCCGATCGCCAATTGAACGTGACGATTGCCCAGGTGATAGCAGAGCCTCGCCAATGCCAGCCCGAGCGGCACCTTCGCCGTCACCACCGGTTCCGCGGCAGCGAGGACTTCGATCACCTCGCCGCTTTCGGCACGCAGTAACGCCCCGTCGCGCAGCACCGGGCCGCGATCGAGGAAAATGCCGATCTCGTGGCCCCGGTCGCTGGTCGCCTTGAGTCGGCCGCGCATTCGCAGCTCGAACGGCAACGTCACGCTGTCGATGGCGATAGCGTCGGACGTCGCCTCCAGCCGTTCAATCAATTTCCACATGTCTATCTGCCTCGTGATGGCCGCTACCGGACTCGAGATGACCTCGACATAGATAACCGAAAACGAGCCCGGCCGGCGGATGAATAGTCGAATCAAAAAAGATGATAACGCTGGGCCAGCGGTAACTCGAAGGCCGGCTCACAGGTCAAGAGTTCGCCGTCGGCGCGCACCTCGTAGGTTTGCGGATCGACCTCCAGATGCGGACAGGCGTCGTTGAGCTTCATGTCCGACTTGCGAACGCCCCGTACGTTCCTGACCGCCGACAGCATGCTCTCCAGACCCAGGCGCTCCTTGATCCCGGCATCCAGCGCGGCCTGGCTGACGAAGCTGAAGCGGGTCGCGCTGGCCGCCTTGCCAAAGGCGCCGAACATCGGCCGATAATGCACCGGCTGCGGTGTGGGGATCGACGCGTTGGCATCGCCCATCGGCGCCGCCGCGATCATGCCGCCCTTGACGATCAACGCCGGTTTGACGCCGAAGAACGCCGGGCTCCACAGCACCAGGTCGGCCAGTTTGCCGACTTCCACCGAGCCGACCTCGTGGGCGATGCCGTGGGTCAATGCCGGGTTGATGGTGTACTTGGCGATATAGCGGCGGGCGCGAAAGTTGTCCGCGCCCAGCGCCGCATCTTCCGGCAGCAGGCCGCGCTGCACCTTCATCTTGTGTGCGGTCTGCCAGGTACGGCAGACCACCTCTCCCACCCGCCCCATTGCCTGGGAGTCCGACGAGATCATCGAGATCACGCCCATGTCGTGAAGGATATCCTCGGCGGCGATGGTCTCGCGACGAATGCGGGAATCGGCAAACGCCACGTCTTCCGGAATGTTCGGATCGAGATGGTGACACACCATCAGCATGTCGAGATGCTCGTCGATGGTATTGACCGTGTAAGGCCGGGTCGGATTGGTCGACGACGGCAACACGTAATCCTTCGAGCAGGCGGTGATGATGTCGGGGGCGTGACCGCCGCCGGCACCTTCGGTGTGATAGGTGTGAATGCCGCGCTCCTTGAACGCGGCGATCGTATCCTCGACGAAGCCGGACTCGTTGAGCGTATCGGTATGAATCGCGACCTGGATGTCGTAGCGCTCCGCCACGCTCAGGCAGTTGTCGATCGAGGCTGGCGTCGTGCCCCAGTCCTCATGCAACTTGAGCCCGATCGCTCCAGCGACGATCTGCGCTTCCAGCGCCTCCGGCAGGCTGGCGTTGCCCTTGCCGAGCAGGCCGATGTTCATCGGCAGGGTGTCGATCGCCTGCAACATCCTGGCGAGATGCCACTCGCCGGGGGTACAGGTGGTGGCATTGGTGCCAGTCGCCGGACCGGTACCGCCGCCGAGCATGGTGGTGACGCCGCTCATCAAGGCTTCTTCGACCTGCTGCGGACAGATGAAGTGGATGTGCGCGTCGATACCGCCGGCGGTGAGAATCTTGCCCTCCCCCGCGATGATCTCTGTGCCCGGCCCGATGACGATGTCGACGCCAGGCTGGACGTCCGGATTGCCGGCCTTGCCGATGGCGGCGATCCGGCCTTGCTGCAGGCCGACATCCGCCTTCACCACCCCCCACCAGTCGAGGATCAGCGCATTGGTGATGACGGTATCCATGACACTGTCATCCACGCGCTGGCTCTGGCCCATCCCGTCCCGGATGACCTTGCCACCGCCGAACTTGACCTCGTCGCCGTAGACCGTCGCGTCGCGCTCGACCTCGATCCACAGTTCGGTGTCGCCCAGGCGCACGCGATCGCCGACGGTGGGGCCGTACATGTCCGCGTACGCCTGCCGGGTAATCGTCACCATCAGTTCGTTCCCCCTTGATCGCCATTGTCATCAGGCGCCCCTGGCGCGGCGGTGGGCAGCGCCCCCATCACCTCGCCGCGGAAACCGTAGATCCGACGCGCGCCGGCATAGGGCACCAGGGTCACCTCGCGACTCTGGCCCGGCTCGAAGCGAATCGCCGAACCGGCCGGCACGTCGAGACGATAGCCACGCGCGATGGTGCGGTCGAAAACCAGCGCCGGGTTGGTCTCCGCGAAGTGGTAGTGGGAGCCGACCTGAACCGGCCGGTCACCGGTATTGGCCACCGCCAGCGTGATCGTCTCGAGACCCGCATTGAGCTCGATCTCGCCATCCTGAATCTGCGTTTCACCGGGAATCATCGATTTTCCCTTGTTGTCGATTGTTCTTCGCCGGGACGGCACCCGGACGGCTCATGGCAAGGCCGTCGACGTTGGCCGACCGGCAGCATGCGAAACCGCGCCGACACTGCCCAGCCCGGAAGCGCCGCGTCAGACGATGGGATCGTGAACCGTGACGAGTTTGGTGCCGTCCGGGAATGTCGCTTCGACCTGCACCTCGTGAATCATGTCGGCCACCCCGTCCATGACGTCTTCCCGCGTCAGTATTTCGCGCCCATATCCCATCAGGTCGGCCACGCTCCTGCCATCCCGCGCGCCTTCCAGAATCTCGAAACTGATCAGCGCCATCGCTTCCGGATAGTTGAGCTTGAGCCCACGGGCGCGCCGCCGCTCGGCCAGTTGGGCGGCACTGAACAGCATCAGCTTGTCTTTGTCTCTCGGGGTCAATTCCATCGCGACGGCTCCCTGGCTCTTGCGCGTTGTTCAAAGTTCGGTCTTTCGGCCCTGCCGCCGGGCAAGCGCCGGCTTCGATGTGCCGCGAACGGGTCTATCCACGGGGTCGTCACGTCCGCCAGATGCGCGGCTCGCAGACGCCCCGACCGGCCAGCAAGGGTCGAAGCACGTGCCAGGCAGCGCAGCACAGATCCCAGGCTTCGTTGCGGGAGCTGTCCAGGTAGCGCAGCAGCAGCACGCCGTGACGTTGCGTCACCGCCCAGTTCGAGCGTGTCGGCAACGCCGCTCTGAGGGCACCGACCGCTCCGCCGGCATCCTCCAATCCCGCCGCCCACAGCGTGGCCTGGACCGTCGCGCCGCCCTGCCCCCAACGCCCGACGAATCGCCGGTGCGCCGGATCCAGCGGCTGGCGCTCGAGCCACAGCGGCAGGCCATCCCGGCTCAGTCGAAAGCGCTGTTCGATGCGGCCGCTCTCGAACGGCAGCTGGCTCGCCGGGCGCCCCAACGCCATGATTTCCCACCCCAGGCAGCGGGCGTTGCCCTGCAAGGCGATCTCGGTGAGCTGCTCGCCTCGCGAGCCATCGAACCCGATGGTCTCTTGGGGCAGCCACTCGAGAAGACCATCGTCCTCGACGGCGAATCGATTGGTCTGCGACCAGGCGACGGCGTGGCTGTCCGCGCGGTAGAGCTTGGTCGCCGCCGGCGTGGTGAGCACGGCATGGGCAGAAGGCTCGACCCGGATGTCGACCGTCAACGCATCGCCGCTGACCAGCCCCCCTGGCGGATGCAGCAGATAGACGTGACAGGGGTCGACTCGGCCGACCTGGTGCGGCTCCGGGTAGAACGGCCGCTGGACCCTTAGCGGCCCGTGGTGACGTGCCTGGACCAAGCGCGTTCGTGTCGCGCCTTCCCGACCATGGGGGCGCGACGCGAACGCCAACGACAGCGAGGCATCCCAGCGGCGCCCGGCATCGAAACGGTGCCCGGAATCCGCCGGCGCCGGTGATACCGTCCGTTGCAACGGTCTGGTGATCTCGGCCGTCATACCGTTAGATGTCGCTTGATCAGGTCGTCGCTCAATGATCCGATATCTCCCTCGGCCACCTTCTGTCCCCGATCCATGATCACGAAGCCATCGGCGTAGCGACGCGCGAACGGCAATTTCTGCTCGACCAACAGCACCGTCAGGCCATCCTCGCGATTCAGCTTGCGAATGACCTCCCCGATCTGAGCGACGATGTTGGGCTGGATACCCTCGCCCGGCTCGTCGAGGATCAGCAGACGGGGGTCGAGCACCAGCGCTCGTCCGATCGCCAGTTGCTGCTGCTGCCCGCCGGAAAGATCACCACCTCGACGATAGCGCATCTCCTTGAGCACCGGAAATAGCTCGTAGATGCGCTCGGGAATCTTGCCGACCCTTTTTTCCCCGTCACGAACGCGCCGCGATGGCAGCCCGATCTTGAGATTCTCCTCCACGCTCAGGGTGGCGAATATCTGGCGCCCCTGGGGCACATAGCCGATGCCCAGGCCCGCGCGAGCCTCGGGGCGGCGCTTGAGCAGATCCTCGCCGTCGAAGCGAATGCTGCCACCACGGGCGGCAACCTCGCCCATGATCGTCTTCAACAGCGTCGTCTTGCCGACCCCGTTGCGCCCCATCACGCAGGTACAGCGACCCGCGGGCACGTCCAGGGTGAGATCGCGCAGTATATGACTCTCGCCATAGTACTGGTTCAGATTTTCCACGCTCAGCATCAGGCCGACTCCTCGTCACCGCCGAGATAGACCTCGATCACCCGCAAATCGTTCGACACCTCATCCATGGTGCCCTCGGCCAGGACACTCCCCTGATGCAGCACCGTGACCTGCCGCGCGATCGAACGCACAAAGCCCATGTCGTGCTCGACCACGACCACCGACTGCTGGCCGGCGAGGCGCGTCAGCAGCTCGGCGGTGCGGTGCATTTCCGGCTCGGTCATGCCGGCCACGGGCTCGTCCACCAGCAGCAGGCGCGGTCGCTGCATCAGCAGCATGCCGATCTCGAGCCACTGTTTCTGGCCATGGGAGAGAACGCCGGCAAGACGATAACGCTCCTCGCTCAGCCCGATCGTCTCGAGCACCTCGTCGATCCGCGCCTGCCCTTCGTGGTCGAGCCGCGCCAGCAGCGTTTTCCAGACTCGCCGCTCACCCGCCATCGCCAGCTCCAGGTTCTCGGTCACGTCGAGCGCCTCGAACACCGTCGGTTTCTGGAACTTGCGGCCGATGCCGAGATTGGCGATCTGCGGCTCGTCCAGGGCCAGCAGGTTGTGGCGGCTGCCGAACCAGACCTGGCCGGTGTCGGGACGTGTCTTGCCGGTGATGATGTCCATCATCGTCGTCTTGCCGGCCCCGTTCGGGCCGATGATGCAGCGCAGCTCGCCATCGTCGATGGTCAGATTCAAGCCGTTGATGGCCTGGAAGCCATCGAAACTGACGCTGACCTCCTCAAGATAGAGGATCGGTCCGTGACGCACGTCCACCGGCGACTGGGCCGGGGCCATGAAGTCGAACACCCGGTCTGGCCGGGCCAGCTCGCGCAACCTGCCGAAGCGGGCACTCTCCACACCGCTCATGCGCTTGCCTCCCTCTGCCCAGGCTGCACCGCTGCGTGCCGCCGGCCCCGCCACTTCGCGATCACTCCGGCGATACCCTGTGGCAACACCATCGTCACCAGCACGAACAGCGCGCCGAGAATGAACAGCCAGGCGTCCGGCATCGCCCCCGTCAGCACCGTCTTCAGATAGTTGACCACCAGCGCACCGAGCAGGGCGCCGTAGAGCGTCGCGCGACCGCCCAGGGCAACCCACACCACGACCTCGATGGAGAACAGCGGCGCGAAGGTGCTGGGGTTGATGATGCCGACCTGCGGCACATAGAGCGCCCCGGCAACGCCGGCGATCATCGCCGACACCACGAACAGCGCCAGCTTGACGTGATCGACCCGATAGCCGATGAAACGCACCCGCGCTTCGGCATCCCGCGTCGCCACGCTGACCCGGCCCAGCCGCGAGACGGTGATCGCCCGGCACAGCCAGAACGCCAGCAACACGGCAATACCGGAGGCCAGGAACAGCGCCACGGTCATGCCTTCGCTGCTCAGGGAAAAGCCCAGCAACTCGTAGAAGCGCGTGAGGCCGGTACTGCCGCCAAGCCCCATCTCGTTGCGATTGAACGCGAGCATCAGCGCGAACGTCAGCGCCTGGGTAATGATCGAGAAGTAGACGCCGGTGACCCGGGAGCGAAACGCCAGCCAGCCGAACACCAGCGCCAGCAGACCCGGAGCCAGCAGGACCATGAGTGCCGCTACCGGAAAGTAGGTCATCATCGCCTGCCAGCCCGGCAATACCGAGGTCTGAGCGTTGAGGTAGAGCCCCATGGCGTAACCGCCCAGGGCGAAGAAGGCGCCATGGCCGAGGCTCAGAATACCGAGATAGCCCCAGATCAGGTCCACGGCGAGTGCCAGCAGCATGTAGGTGAAATACTTGCCCAGCAGTGCGACGGTCGCCCCGCTGACGTGCAGCGCGTTCGACGTCGGCAGGGCGTTGAGAATCAGCACGAGCAGCATGCCGACGATCAGCACCAGGCTGGTCACCAGCGTCGAGCGGGAGAGGAACGCCTGGCGCGACCGATCGCGGCCAGGCAAGGTGGCTTGGGTCGTCATGAGGTCCGCCCCTTGGGTGCGAAGATGCCCTGCGGGCGCTTCTGGATGAACAGGATCACGCCGACCAGCACGATGATCTTGGCCAGCACCGCGCCGACCCAGGGCTGCAGCACCTGGTTGATCACGCCCAGCGACATGCCCGCCACCAGCGTTCCCCACAGATTGCCGACGCCGCCGAAGACGACGACTAGGAAGGAGTCGACGATATAGCTCTGGCCCAGGTTGGGACCTACGTTGGTCAGCTGCGACAGCGCCACGCCGGCGAGCCCTGCGACGCCCGCGCCGAGGCCGAACGTGAGCATGTCGACGCGCGTGGCGCGCACGCCCATCGCCCTCGCCATGGCACGGTTCTGGGTAACCGCGCGCACCTCCAGCCCGAGGCGGGTGAAGCGCATCAACGCCCACAGCGCGGCGAACACGGCCAGGCAGAACAGCAGCACGCCAAGCCGGTTGAGCGTAAAGGCGAGCGCCTCGTTGATCTGCCAGGCGCCCTGCAGCCACTCGGGCGAGGTCACTCGACGGTTGAGCGGCGAAAACACGCTGCGCACCAGCTGCTGCAGGATCAGGCTGAGGCCGAATGTCGCCAGCAGCGTCTCCAGCGGGCGGCCCTTCAGAAAGCGGATCACGGTGCGCTCGATCACCACGCCGAACGCCCCGGCGACCAGAAACCCGCCGGGTATGGCGAGCGCCAGCGCCAACCCGGGCTGGCCGGGCAGCGCCTGCTGGATCAGCCAGGTGGTGTAGGCGCCGATCATGATCAGCTCGCCGTGGGCCATGTTGATCACGCCCATGACACCGAAGGTGATTGCCAGGCCGATGGCCGCCAGCACCAGAATCGAACCGGCACTCAGGCCGAAGAACAGCGTCTGCGCGCGGTCGTACCAGGCGCGCTTGCTCTCTATGCCGCCAAGCACCGATTGCGCCTCGGCCGCCAGGGGCGAGTCGCCCGCAGCGATCGGCACCAGCGTATTGCGCACCCGCGTATCGAGATTGCCGTGCAGCGTATCGAGCGCCTCGGCATCGCCGTTCTGCACGTCGTAGAGCGCCAGCGCGACATCGAGCGGCTGGCGAACGGCGTCGCTCTCCTCCTCATCGCGCATCCGGCGAACACTGGCGACATTGTCCGCGGTGATCTCTCCGATCAACCGCCGCGCCGCCGAGAGGCGCGACGCTTCATCGCCCGCGCTCAGCGACAGCGATGCGATCAGCCCCTCGAGCTGGGCACGCAGATCGTTGTTGATCTTGAAGATATCGACCGTACGTCGGGTGCCGGTGCCGGCATCCTCGAAGGTAATCGCGTCGATGATCGGCCATTCGCGGCCGCTATCGTCGGTGACGATATAAAAGCGATCGCCACGACGCTCCTTGCCGAGACGGCCATCCAGCAGCGCCTGCAACCAGCGCGCCTTCTGCTCGACGTCACTCTCGGCGATCGCCTTCGCGGCCGCCCCCTTGACTTGGAAATTACCGGTATCCAGCGCTTCAAGCAGCGCTCGCGGCTCACTGGAGGTCGCGGCGAAAGCGCCTTGACTGATGATGCTCAGGCTCCATGCCATCAGCAGGCACAGCAGCACGGTGATCGTCGGCCTGCGCGTCGGGACGCGGCCGTCATGTTCTACGGTGGCTCTCATGGGATCGTCCTCGGACGCGTTCTATCGCCGGGCCAAACGAGCGACACCGATGCCCAGGCGGACACCGGTGTCGAACCGGTCTGATTTAGTCGGCGCCGGGACCGTCCTGGCACTGCATGCTTTCGACATCGAGCTTGCCGCAGCGCAGCGGCGCCCGCCAGTCGCTGATCAGGTTCTTGGATTCCGGCAGATAGTCGGACCAGGCATCCCCGGCAACGGTCGTCGGCGTTCGCCAGACCACGCTGAACTGGCCGTCATCCTGAATCTCGCCGATCATCACCGGCTTGGTGATGTGGTGGTTGGGCATCATGGTCGACGCACCGCCGGACAGGTTGGGCACGGTGACGCCGATGATCGAATCCTTGACCGCGTCGACATCGGTGGTCCCCGCTTGCTCGACGGCCTGTAGCCACATGTTGAAGCCGATGAAGTGCGCTTCCATCGGATCGTTGGTCACCGCCTGGTCGTTGCCGGTGTAAGCGACCCAGTCATCGATGAAGTCGTAGTTGGCATCGCTATCGACGCTCATGAAGTAGTTCCACGCCGCCATGTGGCCGACCAGCGGCGCGGTGTCGATACCGGTCAACTCCTGCTCGCCGACGGAGAATGCCACCACCGGAATGTCTCCCGCCGAGATACCCTGGTTGGCAAGTTCGTTGTAGAACGGCACGTTGGCGTCGCCATTGATGGTCGACACCACCGCAGTCTTCTTGCCCTGGCTGCCGAAATCCTTGACCTGGGAGACGATCGACTGCCAATCGCTGAAACCGAACGGCGTGTAGTTGATCATGATGTCGTCGGCAGCGACGCCATTGGCCTTGAGATACGCTTCCAGAATCTTGTTGGTGGTGCGCGGATAGACGTAGTCGGTTCCCAGCAGCGCCCAACGCTCGACGCCTTGACTCATCAGGTAATCGACAGCCGGGATCGCCTGCTGGTTGGGTGCCGCGCCGGTGTAGAAGATGTTCTCGGAGGACTCTTCGCCCTCGTACTGCACCGGATAGAACAGCAGCCCGTTGAGTTCCTCGACCACCGGCAGCACCGCCTTGCGGGACGCCGACGTCCAGTTGCCGAAAATGACGTCGACGCGATCATCGCCAGTCAGCATGTCGCGCGCCTGCTCGGCATAGAGCGACCAGTCCGAGGCCGGATCCATGACCACCGGTTCGAGCTTGCGACCCAGCAGCCCACCGGCCTCGTTCTGCTTGTCGATCAGCATCAGCATCTCGTCTTTCAGCGTCGACTCGCTGATCGCCATGGTGCCGGAGAGCGAGTGCAGGATGCCGACCCGGATCGGGCCCTCGTCCTGGGCCACCGCGGCGGTACCGAAACCGGCCAGCCCCAGCGCGATGCTGGAACCGGCAATCAATTTGCGAAGGGATGTTGTTGTCATCGGATTCTCCTGGTCATGATCCCCTGATGATCGGGAATGCTCGCCCGTGACGGCGTAGCCATCGATCGGAAAACCCCATGCATTTTTCGTGCCCTAAACTTTCACCACCTCAACCTTGTATACAAAAACCAGAAAAAAGAGCGAGAACTTCGGTCAACGGCAACGATTTGGTGCAAAAAAAGATCGAAGAACCAGAGGCGATTTCCGCAAAAGGCGCGCCAGCCACCCTGGAAAGCCTCGACTCGCACCATCGTCGCGCATGAAACTCGCACGCGAGCAGATGTCGCTCTGCGCTGGTGCAGCCTGGCCCGATATCCGAGGTCAGCCATCCATGTGACGTCAGAACCAGTCCCGTTCCAACGCCATCAGCCCCGAAGGCCCCGCCGCTATCTGACGCTCCAACGCCTCGGAATGGGGTAACTGGCGAGTCAGAAAATGCTGCCCCACGATCAACTTCGCCCGATAGAAATCCTCACCGGACGGCCCTTGCTGGGTCAGGCCGCGCTGCGCCGCGCAGGCCGCCTTCCACCACAGCCAGCTGTAGACCGCGTAGCCCAACAGGTGCAGGTAATCATTGGCGGCCGCCCCAGCCGCCGCCGCGTCCTTGCTGGCGGCATCGATCACGGCCTCGGTGACCCGCTCGAGCCGGATCAACTCACGCTCGAGCGCCTCCCGGAACGGATGCACGTCAGGCGTGTCGATATCATCGTCCTCGAGATCCGCCCTGATCCGATCGACAAGACGCTCCACATAAGCCCCCCGGTTGCGCGTCAGCTTGCGGCCGATCAGATCCATGGCCTGGATGCCGTTGGTGCCCTCGTAGATCATCGCGATTCGCGCATCACGCACGTACTGCTCGGCGCCCCATTCGACGCAGTAACCGCTGCCGCCATAGATCTGCTGCGCCTCGACCGTGGCCGCAAAGCCCCGGTCGGTCAGAAACGCCTTGGCCACCGGGGTAAGCAGCGCGACCAGCTCGTCGGCCGCCTCGCGAACCTCGCGATCGGCGTGATACTTGGCGCGGTCGAGCTCGCGGGCGACACAGGCGGCGAACAGCCGCCCGCCCTCGTTCCAGGCACGGGCGTTGAGGGCCATGCGTCGCACATCGGGATGAACCAGAATCGGATCGGCGGCCTGGTCGGGCTCGGCGGCGCCACCTGGCGCACGGCTCTGGCGACGCTCGCGGGCAAAGGCGATGGCGCTCTGGTAGGCGACGTCGCCCAGGCCCAGACCCTGTATGCCAATCGAGAGCCGCTCGTAATTCATCATCGTGAACATCGCCGCCAGCCCCTGGTGGGGTTCACCGATCAGCACGCCTTCGGCGCCCTCGAAATGCATCACGCAGGTCGCGCTGCCGTTGATGCCCATCTTGTGCTCGAGGCCACCGCAGACAACGCCGTTCGCCTCTCCCAGCGAACCGTCTTCCAGCACCCGGCGCTTGGGAACCAGGAACAGCGAGATGCCCTTGGCGCCCGGCGGCGCATCCGGCAATTTGGCCAGCACCAGGTGGACGATATTGTCGGTCAGATCGTGCTCACCGCCGGTGATCCAGATCTTGCTGCCGGTCACCGAGTAACGGCCATCATCGCTCGGCACTGCCCGCGTTTTGATCAAGCCGAGATCGGTGCCGCAGTGCGGTTCGGTCAGGCACATGGTGCCCAGCCACTCACCGGCGTAGAGCCGCGGAAGATAGCGGGTCTTGACCGCGTCGTTGGCGTAAGCGTCGAGCAACAGGCCGGCACCGTTATTGAGCGTCAGGTATAACGCAAAGCCGGTATTGCTGGCGTAGAGCAGTTCGTCGAAGGACTGGGTCAGCAGTTTGGGCAGGCCCTGTCCACCATGGGCAGGATTGCCGCCGAGCCCGCACCATCCGCCCCGCGCCAGCTCCGCGAAGGCCTGGCGAAAACCGCCCGGTGTGGTCACCGCGCCATCCGACATCACGCAGCCTTCGTGGTCTCCACGCTGATTGAGCGGGAACAGCTCCGCTTCGACCAGACGAGCCGCTTCCTCGAGGACGGCATCGGCGAGTTCGGCATTGAAATCGGCGGTCGCCGACATGGCCCGCCACTCCTGCTCGGCCTGGAACACCTCTTCACGGACAAACCGCATGTCCATGAGCGGCGCGCGATAGTCTGCCATTCGACCCCCTCAAAAATTCAAACATTCGTTTAAATATGCCTGCGACTGTAAGCGATAATACCGGCGCGTTTCACTCTGACCTTGGTCTACTCTTCGCGTCGTCGCCAGAACAGAATCAGCAAGGAAAAGCGGCTACTGTCGCGAGACCCGCGATGGGAAACTTGCGGATTCTCGCCGAGACGGTTGGAAGCACCAACTTGATTCAGGATAATTGGGAAACTTGCGTGTTCCCGCGGATACGCCAGACTATGTGCTCTGCCTCGACCGGGTGGCACAGCCTGGCAAGACGCCCGGACGACGCAAGGGAGCGCAAGGGAATCGTCGCCACGCGAGGGCGACCTCGAACTGACTCATCAAACAATGGAGACGGCTAGTGGCTCAAGACGCCAATAATCAGCCGGATGCGCCGCAGGAAGGCATACCGGCTCCCGAGGGTCCCGCCAATCTCATCGACACCGATTATGTGATTGGCCAGGACAATATTCAGACCAGCAAGTTTGGTCTCAACGTCGATCTGCACGGCAAGGTCTTTTCGGTCTCGTCCCTGCTGATTCTGTTCTTCGTCATCATCACTCTGGCATTGCCGGAGCAGATGGGCCCGATCTTCAACGGTGCGAAGAGCTTCCTGACCGATCATCTGAGCTGGCTGTTCCTGTTCGCCGCCAACATCTTCGTGCTGCTGTCGGTGGTGCTGATCTTCACCCCGCTGGGCAAGGTCAGGATCGGCGGGCTGCACGCAAAACCCGATTTCAGCTATGCCGGCTGGTTCGCCATGCTGTTCGCGGCGGGCATGGGTATCGGGCTGATGTTCTACGGCGTCTCCGAGCCCATGACCCACTTCGACACGTCCATAGCCGGCGACTCCTGGGCGCCGCTGGGGGGTGCTCAGGGTGACCAGGCCGCAGCGCAATCGCTGGCCATGGCTGCCACGATTTTCCATTGGGGCCTGCACCCGTGGGGGATTTACGCGGTTGTCGCCCTGTCGCTGGCGCTGTTCTCCTTCAACAAGGGCCTGCCGCTGACCATGCGCTCGATCTTCTACCCCATTCTGGGTGAGCGGATCTGGGGCTGGCCGGGGCACATCATCGATATCCTGGCCGTATTCGCGACCTTGTTCGGTCTCGCGACATCCTTGGGCCTCGGTGCATCGCAGGCATCGGCCGGCCTCAACTATCTCTTCGGTACGCCCAACAACGATGTCACGATGGTGCTGCTGATCATCGGCATCACACTGGTCGCACTGATGTCGGTCATGCTGGGTGTCGACAAGGGCGTGCAACGCCTGTCCCAGATCAACATGGCGCTCGCGTTCCTGCTACTGCTGTTCGTGATCTTCGTCGGACCGACCCTGCTGATCGCCACCGGTTTCGTCGAGAACATGGGGTCGTACCTCAAGAACCTGCCGGCGCTTTCCAACCCGTTCGGTCGTGAAGACAGCAACTTCGTGCATGGCTGGACGGCCTTCTACTGGGCCTGGTGGATCTCCTGGTCACCGTTCGTCGGCATGTTCATCGCTCGTGTCAGCCGCGGTCGCACGGTGCGTGAATTCCTGATCGCCGTACTGCTGGTGCCGACCATCGTCTCCGTGCTGTGGATGACCGCCTTCGGCGATACCGCCATCAATCAGCTGGTCAGCGACGGCTTCCAAGGCGTCAAGAACGCCGAATTGCCGCTGCAGCTGTTCACCATGCTGGGCCAGTTGCCGTTGACCTCCATCACGTCGTTCGTCGGCATCATCCTGGTCATGGTGTTCTTCATCACCTCGTCCGACTCCGGTTCGCTGGTCATCGACTCGATCACTGCCGGCGGCAAGGTCGACGCACCGACGCCGCAGCGCGTGTTCTGGGCCTTGATCGAGGGTGCGATCGCCATTGCGCTGCTGCTGGGTGGCGGCTTGACGGCGCTGCAGGCGGCGGTCATCACTACCGGCCTGCCGTTCACGATCGTCCTGCTGGCAGCGTGCTACGCCATTATCCAGGGCTTGCGGTCCGAGCCTCGCGGCTGACAACCTCTTCCCGGAAAATGGATCACGAAAAAGGGCGGCTCAGAGAGCCGCCCTTTTTTTGCATCCGCCGCCAGGATCGTCGCCCCCGGGTCCGGGTCAGCGCCACAGCGCACCGACCGGGGTCTCCCAGTCGTAATGATAAAGAATCTGCGCCTGCAAGAGCTCCGCCGTCGCCAGCGAATCGACCAGCGCATGGTGCCCGGTGTACGCCGGGAGATGATAGCGCTGGCGACTTTCGTGCAACCGAATCGACGCCATCGGCCGTCCCGCCCAGCGACGCAGCCTTGCCCACCACGACTGGCGGTGAATCCGCGCTTCCAGCGACATGGTATCGATCATCGGCATCAGCAGACCCTCACCCAACCGCTCGCGTACCGCCGCGTCTAGGAACGTTCGCTCCAACTGGCGATAGTGCACGACGACCAGCCGGCCGGCGAGAGAGGCCAGCAGCTCATCGATGATCGCCGCGAAATCGGGGGCGCCCGCCACCTCGGCATGGGTGATGTGGTGAAAGGCCACCGATTCGTCGCTGAGCTTGCGGCGCGGCGACAGCACCCAGTAGCGGCCGTCCGCCGGGCGGATTCGGGACAGGGTGAACGGCATCACCCCGACGCTGACGATATCGTGGCGGCTGCTATCCAGGCCAGTGGTCTCGAAGTCCATCGCGACCAGCGGCGCCTGGCCGATCGGAGTATCCGGGTCGAGCGTCCCCCGGGTGAAGAAATCGGCCAACCGGGATTCGCGAGCCTGCTGCGCGCGGGAGGCCATGTAGTCCGGCCAGGTCGGCTGAGACGGCCTTCTTGCGCCGGCACGGAAGGTCATCGGCGGCTCCGCTGCTCTTCGGAGCCACCGCTCGCCCTGGAGGAGCCCGACCGGGACGGCATGGTGTATCGGAAGGAGAGGAATTTCTGAGCGTTGCTGATCGCCTCGAAGGCATCCTTCAGATGGTGCCGTTCCCGGCTGCCGATGTTTTCGGGGTCGACGCTGTTGTCGGGCTCGACGCCCCGCTCGATCGCATCGGCCTGATGGCGAATACGGACCATCGACATGAACTCGAAGGCGTAACGCAGACGCTCGGTGACGCCATCGGCTAGCAGTTTGGTCTGGGCGATGTCATCGAGACGGGCAAAGCTGTTCTGCGCCTTGGAGCCGCAGGCCAGCGCATGCACGCGCACCAGATCGGTCAGCGGCGCGGTCCCCCGGCGCTTGAGGTTGATCGACTTGCGGTGTTCGCCATCCTGCTCCATGACGAACTGCCGGAAGAATCCCAGCGGCGGCGTGCGATTCTTGGCGTTGCGCGCCAATGCGGCCAGGAAGACCGGCCGCTGCGGTGCCAACTCGGCGATCAGGTCCTGCAACGCTTCGACCATGGGCGTCTCGCCATGCACCGGCGCCAGGTCGAAGAAGATGGAGCTGTGCAGCAGCCGCTCGCCGTTGGGTTCGTCCATCCACTCGGTGAAATAGCGTTTCCACACCTGCAGCGGCTTTCGCCAGCGCGGATTGGTCGCCATCACGTCGCCCTTGCAGTACGGATAGCCGCAGGCGTCCAGGCCGTCGCAGACGAAGCTCGCCAGCGCCTCGAAATACTCTCCATGCTGCTCGGGGTCGTAGTCGTCATGAAGAACCAGCGCGTTGTCCTGATCGGCATTGATGGTGGGCTCCTCCCGCGCCATCGATCCCAGCACCATGAAGCAGTAGGGTACCGGTGCCGGGCCCAGCTCGGCCTCCGCCAACTCGATCAGGCGCTGCGTGAACGCCCGTCCTATCGTCGCCAGCGCCCGGCAGACCATCTCGGAGTTGGCGCCGTCGGCGACCATGCGCACGAACCCCGTGCCCACCTCCGGCGCCAGCCGTGCCAACTGCTCGGGCGTGTTCTGAACGAAGATGTTGTTGACCAGGAACAGGCTGCTGTGGGTCTCGTGGCGAACGATATCGGAGAGGTGCAATACGCCGACCGGCTGACGACGGTGCAGTACCGGCAGGTGGTGAACCTGATTGCGCAACATGCACAGCATCGCCTCGTAGACCGATTCATCGGACTGGATGACGATGACTCTCCGCGACATGACCTCGCCCACCGGGGTCTGGGCCGACTTGCCCTCCGCCAGCACCCGGGTGCAGAAATCGCGGTCGGTCAGAATGCCGTTGAGCTGCCAGTGCCGGCCGTCGGGGCCGGTGAAGGTATAGGCGGAATGAGTTTCGGTGACATCGACCACCAGCACGCAGGTGACGTTGGCATCGCGCATCTGCCGGGCCGCCTGCTGCAGGGACATGGAAGCTTCGACCATCTGCGGCTGCCGGCTGATCAGCTTGCGCACCCGGGTCGTCATCAGGCCGCTGTCGTCGCGCTGCTGCTCCACCGTCACCTTGAGACGCTGGCCACCGGTCTCGACGAACTCGGCGAAGTCGTCGTCCTCCTCGCAGATCGCCTCGAACACATCGCCGGGGATGAAATAGATCAGCGTGTCCTCGATGGCGCTGACCGGGTAGCGCACCCGACGGTTGCTGCGCAGCAGATCCGAGTAGCCGAAGATGTCGCCTTCGCTCAGGCGATTGAACAGCCGGCCGCTGCGCTGGTACATCTCCACCGCCCCGCTGCGGATGTACCACAGCGCTTCGACCGGCTGATCCTTGACCAGCAGCTCGCTGCCGGCCTGGAAATAGCGGATTTCGACCTCTCCGGCGATGCGGTCGAGCAGCGCATCGGGAAGATCGTCGAACGGCGCGAACTGCGCCATGTGGCCACGGATATCCAACTGCTCAACGTTCATGCGCCTCTCCCGTCGCGAGCTCTCATTGTCGAAGCGCCGCAAGATGGCGTCAACGACGGTTTGGCCGCTATCCGGTTGATCTATCGATGGAAACGTCGCAAGTGTCGCCCGAGAGGGAGAAAAGACCAGCCATCGCGCCTCGTGAACCCCGAGTGCCGAGGTCGCCGCCGGCGGCCGGCTTCAGGCGCTGTCGGCCCGGGAGAGCGGTGTGGGGTGCTTGCCCTCGACCCAGCCCAGGCTGCCACTATCGGTCGGCTTGAACCAGTCGAGACGCGAGGCCAACTCGACCACACTGCCGACGACGATCAGCGTTGGCGGTCGCGGCTGATGCCCGGCGAGGCTATCCGGCAGCCGTGCCAGCGTGCCCAGATGCACGCGCTGATTGGCGGTGGTGCCCTGCTCGATCAGCGCCAGAGGGGTGTCCGCTTCCAGCCCATGTGCCACCAGCCGTTCGCGAATCAGCGCCAGCGCACCCAAGCCCATGTAGAAGACCAGGGTCTGACCGCTGCGGGCCAGCGCCGGCCAGTCGAGATCGCAACTGCCGTTCTTGAGATGGCCGGTGACGAAACGCACCGATTGGGCATGGTCGCGATGGGTCAGCGGCAGACCGGCATAGGCCGCACAGCCGGAAGCGGCGGTAATCCCCGGCACGACATCGAATTCGATCCCGGCGGCGACCAGCGCCTCGAGCTCTTCCCCGCCACGACCGAAGATGAACGGATCGCCGCCCTTCAGCCGAACCACCCGATTACCCGCCCTGGCCCAATCGACCAGCGCCTGGTTGATGCCCTCCTGGGGCACACTGTGTCGAGACCGCGCCTTGCCGACGTAGAAACGCCTGGCATCGGGCCTGGCCAGGGCCAGGATCTCCTGGCTGACCAGCCGATCATGGATGACGATATCCGCCTGCTGCAGCTGCCTCAGGGCTTTCAGCGTCAGCAGCTCCGGATCCCCAGGGCCAGCCCCGACCAGCGAGACGTGGCCGCGCCGCCAGCTCCCCGCAGCCAACCCTGCCGCGTTCTCGGCCGCGTCCCGAGTGGTTACCCGAGGCGGCAGGCGCACGCTGCAAAGCGTCGGATGCGACGGTACGAAGACCGCTACACCGGCCTCCCGCGCCCGCGTGGCCACCTGATGATCGCGCGCGGCGTCGCCACTGGCCACGAGCCATAGCTGGCCAGCCCGCGGCAGCGGCTCGTCGTTGCGCTCCGCCCAGCCCTGGCTCTGGCAAAGCGCTGCCAGTGCTGGCATCGTCGAGCCGGCGTGCACGGTCACCCGCGGCATCAGCCCGGCGACACGCTGAGCCAGCGCCAGCGCCTCGCTGCCGCCACCGATCAGGTGCACGTCGAGCTGCGACGGGTCGTACTGCAGAGTCAGGGAGTCGGTCACGAATCGAGCCGTCATTGGAGTGGGAAGGGGCGGACTTAGATCGAAAAGCCGAAAAACACATCACGCTTATAGCGAAAGTGTAAGAGCACGACACCGGCAAACGAAGGAACGCTTTTTTTTAGGGTTATAACCAAACGTGCCCTGGCCGCCCTTCACCGACCAGGACACGTGCCCCATCTACTCGACGTTGAGACGCGTCAAGCCACCCATGTAGGGCGACAGCGCTGCCGGCACGTCCACACTGCCGTCGGCGTTCTGGTAGTTTTCCAGCACCGCCAGCAGGCAGCGCCCTACCGCCAGTCCGGAGCCATTCAGGGTATGTACCAGCTGCGGCTTCTTCTGTCCGGGGCTGCGGAAGCGCGCCTGCATCCGCCGCGCCTGGAAATCCTCGCAGTTGGAGACCGAGGAGATCTCGCGATAGGTCTGCTGGCTCGGCAACCACACTTCAAGATCGTAGGTCTTGGTCGCGCTGGCGCCCATGTCGCCAGTACACAGGGTCACCACACGATACGGCAGCTCCAGCGCCTGCAGGATCGCCTCGGCGTGGCCGCGCATCGCCTCCAGCGCCTCGTAGCTGGTCTCGGGGTCGACCACCTGCACCATTTCGACCTTGTCGAATTGATGCTGGCGAATCATCCCGCGCGTATCCCGGCCGTAGGCACCCGCCTCGCTCCGGAAGCACGGCGTGTGGGCGGTCAGCTTCAGCGGCAGCGCATCGTGTTCGAGGATCTCGTCGCGGACGAAGTTGGTCAGCGGCACCTCGGCGGTGGGGATCAGGTAGTAGTCGCTGTCGCCGAGCTTGAACAGATCCTCGCCGAACTTGGGCAACTGGCCCGTTCCAGTCAGCGTCTCGGCGTTGACCATGTAGGGCACGTAGCACTCTTCGTAGCCGTGGTCCCGGGTCTGGGTGTCGAGCATGAACTGCGCCAGCGCCCGATGCAGCCGGGCGATCGGCCCGCGCATCACGGCGAAACGCGAGCCGGTCAGCTTGGTCGCCAGCTCGAAGTCGAGATAACCGAATCGGGCCCCGAGATCGACGTGATCACGCACCTCGAAATCGAACTCGCGCGGGGCGCCCCAGCGGTGCAGCTCGACATTGTCGCTCTCGTCCGCGCCCTGCGGCACGTCTTCATGGGGCAGGTTGGGCAGCCCCGCGACAAGATCCTCCCAGGCCTGCTGCACCTCGCCGAGCTCGCGCTTGGCGGCATCGAGATCGTCGCCGAGCTGGCCCACCTCCGCCAGCAGCGGCTGGATGTCCTCGCCGGCGGCCTTGGCCTTGCCGATCGACTTGGAACGCACGTTACGCTCGTTCTGCAACTGCTCGGTCCGCGTCTGCAGCTCGCGACGGCGGGACTCGAGCGACTCGAGCTGCGCGATGTCGAGAGTGAAGCCCCGCAGGGCCAGGCGCTGGGCGACTAACTGCGGATCGCTGCGCAACAGCTTGGGATCGAGCATGACGAAATTCCGTTGGTTGAAATCGAAGACCGTGACGACAGGAATCGACCGAAGACGCACGACGACAGACGAACGTGTTGATGGTCATTCTTTGCGAGAGGAATATTGTAGGGAAAACCCCTCCCCGGCACCATGCGCCTCCAGGGATTCGTGTCACATCGCCGCTTGGCACGCTAAACTGTTGCCCCCCGAGCGCCCGTGGCGCCATGAACCGGTTCCCGCCATGCCCGCGGTGCCGGCAATCGACAACCCATCGGATGGATCGCCATCCGATGAAGGCCGCCTGACCGGCCCGACGTGATGGCTTGATACATGACAATGATGACACGCCTTGACCCGACCAGCGCGGAACTGACGTTGCCCGAGCGCTATCGCCGATTCCTCGCCGAGCTGGCGACGACCGACTTCGGCGGCGATATCGCCGACGATGCCGCCAACCGCACCGTACTGGCCACCGACAACTCGATCTATCAGCGTCTGCCGATGGCAGTCCTTTATCCCCGCGATGCCGCCGATCTGCAGCGGATCGCCCGGCTCATGGCCCAGGAGGCGTATCGCGACATCGCGCTCGCGCCCCGTGGGGGCGGCACCGGCACCAACGGCCAGTCGCTGACCGACGGCCTGGTGGTGGATGTCTCCCGCCACATGAACCGGATCGTCGAGATCGACGTCGAGAACCGCCGCGTGCGCGTCCAGGCCGGGGTGGTCAAGGATCAGCTCAACGCCGCACTCAAGCCCCACGGGCTGTTCTTCGCCCCGGAGCTCTCCACCTCCAACCGCGCCACCATCGGCGGCATGATCTCCACCGACGCCAGCGGCCAGGGCAGCTGCGAGTACGGCAAGACCCGCGACCACGTCCTCGCGCTCGATGTCGTGGTACCCGGTGGCGAACGGTTCGAGAGTCGACCGCTGGACGCCGCCGAGCTGACTAGCGCATGCCAGCGTCAGGACCGGATCGGCGAGATCCATCGCGCGGTCAGCGGCATCGCCGACGCCGAACGCGAGCGGATCGATGCCATCTTCCCGCCGCTCAATCGCTGCCTGACCGGCTACGACCTGGCCCATCTGGTCGACGACCAAGGGCACTTCGACCTCAACAGCGTGCTGTGCGGATCGGAAGGTTCGTTGGCGCTGCTCAACGAGGCCACGCTCAATGTCCTGCCGCTTCCCCGGCACTCGACCCTGGTCAACGTGCGCTACGCGGGTTTCATGGAGGCGCTGCGCGATGCCAAGGCGCTGATGTCGGAAGGCGATCCGACCTCGATCGAGACCATCGACGACCACGTGCTGACGCTGGCGATGGAGGATTTCGTCTGGGATAGCGTGGCGGAATTCTTCCCTGTCGCCGTCGCTGACAGCGGCGAGCGCGGGACGCCGATTCGTGGCATCAACCTGGTCGAGTTCAACGATGACGATCCGGCCCGGCTGGCCGAGCGGGTACGCGCCTTCACCGATCACCTGGGCGCGGACACCAGCGTCGAGCGGCTCGGCTACACCCTGGCCGAGGGCCGTGCGCAGATCGGCCGGGTCTATGCCATGCGCAAACGGGCGGTGGGACTGCTCGGCAACGCCCGCGGCGAACAGCGTCCGATCCCGTTCGTGGAGGACACGGCGGTACCGCCGGAATGCCTGGCCGACTATATCGGCGAGTTCCGCCAATTGCTGGACGCACGCGGCCTGGCGTACGGGATGTTTGGCCATGTCGATGCCGGCGTGCTCCATGTTCGCCCGGCCATCGACATGAAGGATCCGGATCAGGCGCGCCTGATCCGCGAGATCTCCGACGAGGTGGCGGCACTCACCCAGCGTTACGGCGGGCTGCTGTGGGGCGAGCACGGCAAGGGGGTCCGGTCCGAGTACTCGCCGCGCTTCTTCGGCGAGCTCTATCCGGCGCTACAGCGGGTCAAGGCCGCCTTCGATCCTTACAACCAGTTCAATCCGGGCAAGATCGCGACCCCGCTGGCGGAAGGCACTACCGGCATCGTCGATGGTCACGACCCCGGGCTTCTGACCATCGACGGGGTGACCACCCGCGGCGAGCTGGACCGCCAGATCGACGAGCGGGTGTGGCAAGAGAACGCCAGCGCGGTCTACTGCAACGGCAACGGTGCCTGCTACAACTACGATCCCGACGATGCCATGTGCCCGTCGTGGAAGGCGACCCGCGAGCGGGTGCACTCGCCGAAGGGCCGCGCCAGCCTGATGCGCGAGTGGCTACGCCGCCAGGGCGAAGCCGGGGTGGACGTGACCGAGGTGAGCCGGGCCCAGCGCCGTAGCGGCCTCGGCGCCTGGCTGCTGGCCCAGCCCGGCAAGATCGGGCGGGCGATCGCCCGGCAGCGTGGCGAGACCGACTTCTCCCACCAGGTCTACGACGCCATGGCGGGCTGCCTGGCGTGCAAGTCCTGCGCCGGCCAGTGCCCGATCAAGGTCGACGTGCCCGACTTCCGTGCCCGCTTTCTCGAAAGCTATCACAGCCGCTACGGTCGACCGCTGCGCGACTACCTGATCGGCGGGCTCGAGTTCGTGGTGCCGCACCTTCGCTCGGTGGCGCCGCTCTACAACGCGCTGCTCGGCAACCGGCTGGTCGACCGCTTCCTGGCCAAGGGCGTCGGCATCGTCGACAGCCCGAGACTCTCCCGCGCCAGACTCGACAAGACGCTCGACGCCTGGGGCATTGCCGAAGCCACGCCGCTGACGCTGGGCCGGCTGACGGCGCACCAGAAAAGCCGCAGCGTGGTGCTGGTGCAGGACGCCTTCACCAGCCATTTCGAGTCACGGCTGGTGATGGATGTCGTCGAACTGCTGGCACGCCTCGACATCCGTGTCTTCGTGGCCCCGTTCGGGCCCAACGGCAAGCCGCTGCACGTGCAGGGATTTCTCGGCCGCTTCGAGCGGGTCGCCGAGCGGCAGACCGACCGGCTCCGGGCGCTGTCGCGCTTCGGCGTACCGCTGGTGGGCATCGATCCGGCGATGACGCTCACCTATCGCCAGGAGTACGTCAAGACACTCGGCCCGCAGGCGGTGCCGGAGGTGCTGTTGCTGCAGGAGTGGTTGCTATCGCTGGGGCGATCGGTCCTGCCGCAGGGCTTTAACAGCCAGCGCATCGATCAGGCCGATCCCGGCTACCGCCTGCTGAGTCACTGCACCGAGAAGACCAACGCTCCAAGTAGCCCCAGGGGCTGGCAGCAGCTGTTCGAGCGCTTCGGCCTCTCGCTGGAGCTGGTCGACACCGGCTGCTGCGGCATGTCCGGCACCTATGGCCATGAGGCGCGTCATCGCCAGACCTCGGAGACGATCTACGACCTCTCGTGGCGCGAGCCGGTCGAGAACCAAGCCAACACCGGCCGGCTGCTGGCGACGGGCTACTCCTGTCGCAGCCAGGTCAAGCGGCTCTCCGATCAGGCGTTGCCCCATCCACTGCAGGCTTTGCTGAAGCGCGTCAGGATCGCCGGCGCCGCCTCGTGACGACGAGACCGGGCGGATAAGCCATTGGCGAATGCGTGCGGGCATTGATCTCGTGCCATACTTGGCCGACTCATGCCCGGTCGCTTCACGTTCTGGCCCGTCGCTTCCCGTTCTAGATAGGAGCGCGCTTCATGTCGAGCAGTTGGATCCTGATCAATTTCATCGCCATCTGGACAGTGGCTGCCGTCACCCCGGGGCCTAATTTCTTCCTGACGCTACAGACCGGGATCGTCCACGGGCGCCGGGCGGCGATGATTGCCGTCGCCGGGCTCGCCTCGGGTACTTTCGCCTGGGGGCTGTTCGGCTACTTCGGCATTGCGCTGCTGTTTGCGCTGGCGCCGTGGCTCTATCTCACGCTCAAGCTGTTCGGTGGCGCCTACCTACTGTTTCTCGGCGGCCGCCTGATTCTGCATAGCTTCCGCGGCCCAGGCGATGACACGCCCCATAGGCATCTCGTGCTACCCGACGGCCAGGTCTATCGCCGGGGGCTGCTCACCGGCGCGTCGAACCCGAAGACGGCACTGTTCGTGAGCAGCCTGTTCGCTTCGACGCTGCCGGCCCATGCCCCGATGTGGATGGGCGTCGTCTGTATCGCCGCGATGCTGACGATCTCCGTGTGCTGGTACAGCTTGATCGCACTCGCCTCCACCACGCCGCGCCTGCGGGCCCTGTATCGGCGCACACGGCACTGGATCGAGCGTTGCGCTGGCGCCGTCTTCATCGGCTATGGCGGCCGACTGATCACGCTGCGCTGAGGTTGCGGCACCTGAGTGCAGCGGGGTTGTCGATCTGGCCATTGCGATGACGCCCCAAATCAGCGGCCACGAGACCGTCTGAAGCGGTACCCTGCAACCGCATGACTCAACGGCCGCCGACCACCCGAGCCGCCGCGCTCCGCTTCCTCCAGGTTCGACGGCAAACCTTTCATCCGGAGCCCGTTACATCATGTCCGACACGCTTCACCTCGTCTGCCCCCATTGCCATGCCGTCAATCGCGTCGCCAACGTGCGCCTGACGGAAGCTCCCCGCTGCGGACAGTGCCACAACGCGCTGTTCACCGGCGAGCCACTGGCGCTGGACTCCGCCAACTTCGACCGCCACCTGTCGCGCAGCGATCTGCCACTGCTGGTCGATTTCTGGGCCGACTGGTGCGGCCCCTGCAAGGCGATGGCGCCGGGGTTCGCCAAGGCCGCGGGCGAGCTCGAGCCCCACCTGCGCCTAGCCAAGCTGGATACCGAAGCGGCCACCGATATTGCATCGCGCTTCGGCATCCGCAGCATCCCGACGCTGATCCTATTCCGCGACGGCCACGAGATCGCACGCCAGGCGGGCGCCATGGGGCGGGCGGACATCGTCGCCTGGGCCCGGCGACAACTCGCCACACCCTGATCCCCCCTCCGGCTCACGATTCGGCATTGCATCCATGCAGTGCCGCCGCTAGTCTGCGCGCCTTTTGCCACGCACCGGAGAGACCCCATGGAAAACGCCGCCCTTGCCCTGACCGGCATCGGCCTGCTGGCGCTGGGCTGCCAATGGCTCGCCTGGCAGATCCGGGTGCCGGCCATCCTCCCGCTGCTGATCGCCGGTATCGCCGCCGGGCCGATCACCGGCGTGCTCGACCCCGATGCGGTGCTCGGCGACCTGCTGTTTCCGCTGGTCTCCCTGGCGGTCGCGGTGATCCTGTTCGAGGGCGCATTGACCCTCGACTTCCGGGAACTGCGGGGCCACGGCCGCACCGTCAGCCGGCTGGTGACCTGGGGTGCGTTGATCACCGCACTGCTGGCCATCGTGGCCGCGCACCTGATCCTCGGACTCTCCTGGGAGATGGCCAGCGTCCTGGGCGCGCTACTGGTCGTGACCGGACCGACGGTGGTCCTGCCGCTGCTGCAGTCGCTGCGCGCCCGTGAGCACGTCAGCCAGATCCTGCGCTGGGAAGGCATTCTGATCGACCCGATCGGCGCCATCGGCGCGGTCCTCGTCTACGAGTTCGTCGCGCTGGGACTCTCCAACGGCGCAGCGACCCACACCTTGGTGAGCTTTGCCCAGACCGCAGTGATCGGCTTCGGCCTGGGAACGGCGGGCGGCTATCTATGGGGCAGCGTGCTGCGCCACTACTGGCTGCCGCAGCGCCTGCACAGCTTCGGCACCCTGATGATCATGCTGACGCTGTTCACCGCCTCGAACCTGCTGTTCCACGAGTCCGGCCTGCTGACCGTCACCGTCATGGGCGTATGGATGGCCAATATGCGCGGGGTGCCGACGCAGCCGATCCTGGAGTTCAAGGAGACGCTGTCGATCCTGCTCATCTCGGGACTGTTCATCCTGCTGGCCGCGCGGCTTAGCCTGGCGCAGTTGGGCCTCCTGTCGTGGGAGGCGTGGGCATTCCTGGCCGTGCTGGTGTGGGTCGCGCGACCGCTGGCGGTGTGGGTCTGTACCTGGGGGAGTTCGCTCAACTGGCGGGAGAAGGCACTGCTGGCCTGGCTCTCCCCCCGCGGCATCGTCGCCGCGGCGGTGGCCTCGCTGTTCGCGATCCGGCTCGAGGCGCTGGAAGTGCCGGGTGCGGAGCTGCTGGTCCCGATCACCTTTCTGGTGATCATCAGTACCGTCGTGGTGCAGAGCTTGTTCTCGCGCCCGCTGGCACGGTTTCTGAAGGTGGACGCGCCGACGGCGTCGGGCTTCCTGATCATCGGCGCCAACCCAGTGGCGCGAGCCTTTGGCAGCGCGCTGCAGGAAGCCGGCTTCGCGGTGCGACTGTGCGACCATAACTGGGATGCGATTCAGGAGGCGCGGATGGCCAGCCTCCCTACCTACTACGGCAACCCGCTGTCGGAGCATGCCGCCCAGCATCTGGGGCTGACGGGCATCGGTCATCTACTGCCGCTGTCGCCCTACCGCGAGCTCAACAATCTCGCCGCGCTGCACTTCGAACATACTCTCGGTCACGGCAACGTCTTTCGACTGGCGGTGGAATCCTCCCGCAACGCCCGTCGCCACCATCAGCAGGCACTGGCCCACCTGCCGCTGCTGTTCGACGGCCACACCACCTTCACCCGCCTCTCCAGCCTGATCGGCCAGGGCGCGGTGATGCGCCACGCCAAGATCAGCGACAACTTCGACATCGAGGATTACCGTGGCATCCATCAGGACCGGCTGTTGACGCTGTTCACGCTCTCCGCCAGCGGCCGCATCCGCATCGCCACCTCGGCCAAGCCGCTCAATCCGAAAGCGGGCGACACCCTGATCAGCCTGATCTTCCCCGACTCGCCCGAGTTCTGATCGCTCCCGACCGGTGGCGGCCCGCGGCCGGCCATTGGTTCCCTCCAAGCAAAGCGCCGTTCCCCGGGCTCGGGAAGCGGCGCTCGAATGCCGGCGACGATGACGTCAGCGGCTAGAAAAACATCCGGCGCAGCGCGCTACCGGGCTCTTCCTCGCGCATGAACGCCTCGCCCACCAGAAAGGCGTTGACGTCGAACTCCCGCATCCGTTCGACATCGTCACGGCTGTGGATGCCGGACTCGGTGACGACCGTGACGCCCTGGGGAATCCGCTTCAGCAGTTCGAAGGTGGTATTCAGCGAGGTCTCGAACGTACGCAGATCGCGGTTGTTGATACCCACCAGCGGCAGATCCAGCATCAGCGCTCGCTCGAGCTCGAAGATGTCGTGCACCTCCACCAGCACGTCCATGCCCAGCGCCGTTGCCTGCTGATGGAGATCCTTGAGCTGCCCATCGCTCAGCGCCGCCACGATCAACAGGATACAGTCGGCACCGATGCCTCGGGCTTCCGCGACCTGATAGCTGTCGATGATGAAATCCTTGCGGATCACCGGCAGCTCGCAGGCCTCGCGCACGGCAATCAAGTGATCCTCGTGACCCTGAAAATAGTCGGCGTCCGTCAGTACCGACAGGCAGCTCGCGCCTGCCGCGGCATAGTCGACCGCGATCTCCGCGGGTCGAAAGTCTTCGCGAATGACACCCTTGGAGGGCGACGCCTTCTTGATCTCGGCGATGACGGCGGGGTCACCGCCCTCGATACAGGCATCGAGGGCGGCCACGAAACCTCGTGGCGGCGCCTGGGATTTCGCCCGCTCCAGCCACGCCTGCTCGCTGACGACAGGTCGGCGCTCGGCAATCTCCTCGCGCTTGCGCGCCAGTATCTTGGCCAGGATGGTCGGCAGTTCACTATCGGCGACATCGGTCATGTAGCGGTTCCTGTTGGAATTGTTGGGCGAGAGCTCACTCGGCGAAGACACGAGTGAAATCGGAAAGCTCCTTGAGCTTCTCCAGCGGCAGTTTGGAAGCCTGGGCGTCCTGGGCCATCAACACGCCCTCTTTCAGCGAATCGGCGATGCCAGCGGCAAACAGCGCCGCCCCCGCGTTGAGCGCGACGATATCGCCGGCCACGCCCTTGCCCACCAGCGCCTCCTTGACCAGCTTGAGGCTGTCTTCGGCGGTCACGACCTTCAGCGATTCGAGCGATTGACGCTCGATGCCCAGCGACTCGGGAGTGATCGTGTATTCGTGGATCTCGCCATCGCGAAGTTCGGCCACCCGAGTCGGCGCCGCTACCGAGATTTCGTCCAGACCATCCTCGGCATGAACGACCAGCACGTGCCGGCTGCCCAGCTTGCGTAGCGATTGCGCCACCAGCGGCACGAGATGGGGCGCGTAGACACCCAGCAGCTGGTTGGGCGCGCCCGCCGGGTTGGTCAAAGGCCCCAGAATGTTGAAGACCGTGCGCACCCCCATCTCCCGGCGCGGGCCGATGGCATGACGCATCGCCTGGTGGTGACGCGGCGCGAACATGAATCCGACGCCCACCTGCTCGATACAGCGGGCGATGGTCGCGGCGTCGAGGTCGAGATAGATCCCTGCGACGTCAAACAGATCCGCGCTGCCGGCTGAAGACGAGACGCCGCGGTTGCCGTGCTTGGCGACGTGGCCGCCAGCAGCCGCGACGACGAAACTCGATGCGGTGGAGACGTTGAAGAGGTTGGCACCATCGCCGCCGGTGCCGACGATATCGACGACATTGTCACAGCCGATCGATACCGGCTGCATCAGCTCGCGCATGACCTGCGCCGCCGCCGTGATCTCATCGGCGGTTTCACCTTTCATCGCCAGGCCGATCAGGAAGCCGCCGATCTGCGCTTCGGTGGCCTCCCCCGTCATGATCGCCTGCATGATGGCGTGAGTGTCCTCGTAGCTGAGGTCCTGGCGACGCATGACCGCGCCAATGGCATCCCGCATTTGCATGTTGGCTCCTCGCCTGTTCCAGTTAGCCGCGTCGTTTGAGGAAATTCGCCAGCAGCTCGTGTCCTTGGCGAGATAGAATCGATTCGGGGTGAAACTGCACCCCTTCGATATCCAGCGTCTTGTGCTTCAATCCCATGATCAGTCCTGGCGTCGGATCGTCGTCGCCGACCCAGGCGGTGACTTCGAGACAGTCGGGCAGCGTCGCGGCATCCACCACCAGCGAGTGATACCGGGTCACCTCGAGCGGGTCCTCGAGGCCCTCGAAAACCCCTTCCCCGCGGTGCCGAACGCGGGACGTCTTGCCATGCATCACCTGTGGCGCGCGTACCACATCACCCCCGTAGACCTGACCGATGGCCTGGTGCCCCAGGCAGACGCCCAGTATCGGGATCCTGCCGGCGAAGTGGCGGATCGCCTCCATTGCTATTCCGGCTTCATTGGGCGTGCACGGACCGGGCGACACCACGAGATGAGTCGGCTCACGCTGTTCGAGACCGGCAATATCCGTCTCGTCGTTGCGCACGGTCACGACATTCGCCCCCAACTCTCCCAAGTACTGGACGATGTTGAAGGTGAAGCTGTCGTAATTGTCGATCATGAGGACTGACATGGTGCAAGCTCCTGATATTCATACTAGATCGAGTAAAGGCCGTGATTGCTTACCCAGGTGATTACCCAAGTCGATCATTCCACCTATGCCAAACCCCACGAAGCGCAGCAGACAAACGAAAAATGCCGCCCCGAGGGACGGCATTTTCTACAGACGTCGGCATGCCGCCCTTGGATCAAAGGCGCCACCACCACTGGTTCGGTCTGTGCGTCGGATTCATGTTCATGGGCCGTATAGTGCCGTGGAGCGCCAATCACTGTCAACGCCGCCCTGCCGGGCATCGCGGCCGGGTATCTACCGCCCCTTCTGAGCCGCGACATCTCATCCAGAGGCGTGGTTCGGCGTCCGGATAGCGGGTTACTCCTCGTGGACGCCCGTATCGAGATCCATCAACAAGTCGTCGATGTCGGGGAAGATGGGCTCGACCGCCGACTGGCCCGACCGCCTTGGGCCTAGGTGGACTCGCAGGAACTGCCAGAAAACCAGGCCATAGCGGTCCATGTAGTGGCCGACTCGGGACTGCATCGGTACACCCTCGCCCCTGGCGAGACGTTCGGCCAGAAAAGGAACGAGCCGCACCTGGAGTCCTTCGAAAGCCTCCATGTCCGACGAGGCCTCGACCACCAGACCAGGCAGCGCGGGCACCAGCGCCTCCCAGCGTTGTCGGGACATTGCCGCCGGCCGGATCACAACATCGAAAACGAACTCTCGCATACTCCCCCCAAAACCATCGCGGCCAATCAGAAACGGTCACCGGCACCCGCTGGCCACCTAGCACATTGTGCGAGAGGCACGCGACATCAAATGGATAAGGAGCCGTCATCAAGCGGACCAATTCATTCCCGAGGAGGACAAGAGACGGCAATCAGTCGCAACCCCGGTCAGGACGCAGGGGTCAGAGCCGGAATCGGGCAGGGAATATCGCGGTTTCAGGCATGAAAAAGCCGCTTTCACTAAACGTGACAAGCGGCTTCTCATGGAAAATATGGTGGAGCCTAGCGGGATCGAACCGCTGACCTCAACACTGCCAGTGTTGCGCTCTCCCAGCTGAGCTAAGGCCCCAAAAACTTGCTGCCCTGATGGACGCGACGCACTATAAAAGCCCCCTTCCCTCAGGTCAAGCCCTGCTCATCAAGAGGCAACCGTGTCGATGTCGTGGCGACCGCCTTGGAAGCGGGTCGGCGCAAGACTTTGTCGGTCGCAAATTCACCGCCGAACATGGAGTATTTGGTCCAAGAACATGTCACACTACTTGACAGCGCGGAAGTGGAACTTCCCTTCGTAAACGGAGAGGTTCCGATGATAAAGATATTGGCGTTGCTCAGGCTTTCGCCGGCTCGCTGAATGAGAGCGCAACACCAATCATAAACAAGGCTCGCCGCCGGCCGCTGGCACAGCAGTCGACGGCAGGGCCTTCAGGGGCAGCGGGAATCCAGGAGTCATCTTGATCAGGGTATTAGTAGCCGACGATCACCATCTGGTTCGCACGAGTATCGCGCGCGTCATGGCCAGCGAACCCGACATCGAGGTCGTTGCCGAAGCCGACAGCGGAGAAAGTGCGCTACAGAGCTGCCGGGAACATGCGCCGGATATTGCGATGATCGACATTCGAATGCCGGGAATCGGCGGTCTGGAGACCATTCTGAAACTCCTCAAGACCCAGCCCGACACCCGGATCATCGTACTGACAGGGCATGTCGAGGAGAGCACGGCGCAACGCTTGATAGATTCCGGCGTAACCGGCTTCATCAGCAAGGGCACCGAACTGGATCTGATGATCGAGGCCGTACGTCGGGTCGCGGAGGGGAAGCGCTTCATCAGCCCGGACATCGCCCAACGCGTGGTGCTGGCCCGCAGCGAGGGCCGCCAGAGCCCGTTCGACCAGCTCTCCCATCGCGAACTGCAGATCGCGACCATGATCATTCACTGTCACAAGGTCAGCCGTATCTCGGAGCAGCTCTGCCTGAGCCCCAAGACGGTGAATACTTACCGCTACCGGATATTCGACAAGCTGAAAGTGCAGTCCGATGTGGAGTTGACACACCTCGGCCTTCGGCATGGCCTGCTGGACGGTTTCGAACCCAAATCGTGAAGACAAATCGAGTGCGCTGGAAATGCACGGAGCCCACCGTGCTCGTGCGGGACTTTGATATACTCGGGGCATGAGCGAACTCTCGATCGATACCCCATCGCGCTTCGACGCCAAGCACTTCCTGAAATCGGTCTCGGAGTCGCCGGGCGTCTATCGCATGCTCGACGAACAGGCCAACGTGCTCTACGTCGGCAAGGCCAAGCGCCTGAAGCCGCGACTCGCCAGTTACTTCCGCGGCGCCTTGAATACCAAGACCCAGGCGCTCGTAGCACGCATTCAGGACATCCAGATCACGGTCACACGCAGCGAGACCGAAGCCCTGCTGCTGGAGCAGACCCTGATCAAGGAGCTGCGGCCGCCCTACAACATTCTGCTGCGCGACGATAAGTCCTACCCTTACGTCTTCGTTACCGATCGGCACGCCTACCCCGCGCTCGAATTCAAGCGCGTCCGCCAGAAGCGACGCGACGGCCGTTATCTCGGCCCCTACCCGAGCTCGACTGCGGTACGCGAGAGCCTCTCGCTGATGCAGAAGATATTTCGCATCCGCAACTGCGAGGACAGCGTGTTCGCACACCGGCACCGACCGTGCCTGCAATACCAGATCAAACGTTGCAGCGCCCCCTGTGTCGATTACATCAGCGAAGCCGACTATCGCCAGGATATCGAGCACGCCGTGATGTGCCTCGAGGGTCGCAGCGAGCAGGTGACCCAGCAGCTTACCGCAAGCATGGAGCGTGCCAGCGATGCGCTCGACTTCGAGGAAGCGGCACGCTTGCGCGACCAGATCCAGCAACTTCGCCGACTGCAGGAGAAGCAGTTCGTCGATAATGCCGATGGCGATGCCGACATTTTTGCCCTGGCCGAACAGCCCGGCGGGCTCTGTATCAGCGTCCTGTCGATTCGCCAGGGTCGCATGATGGGCGCGCGTCATCACCAGCCCGACAATGGCCTGGATCTGGGGGCCGAGGAGCTGCTCAGCGAGTTCGTCAGCCAGTTCTATCTCGGCCAATCCAAGGAGATCCCGCTCGAGATCATCGCCTCGCACCCGTTGACCGATAGCGAGCTGCTGCAATCGGCATTGAGCGAACACGCCGGTCGGCGCATTCGGGTCGCGTCTCAAGTACGCGGCCACCGCGCCCAGTGGCGACGACTGGCCATCACCAACGCCGAGCAGCACTTGGCGACCCAGCTCGCCAACCGCAGCCAGTTGGGCAAGCGTTTCGAGTCGCTGCGCCAGGCGCTGGATGTACCGGTCGCCCCCGCCCGGCTCGAGTGTTTCGATATCAGCCACAGCCACGGCGAAGCGACCGTGGCTTCCTGCGTCGTGTTCGACCAGAATGGTCCGGCCAAATCCGACTACCGACGCTTCAACATCGAAGGGGTAGCCGCAGGCGACGATTACGCGGCGATGCGCCAGGCCCTGACCCGACGCTTCAAGCGACTGCAGAAAGGTGAAGGCAAGCTGCCCGACATCCTGATCGTCGATGGCGGTAAGGGCCAGTTGAACATGGCCCGGGAGGTGTTGGCCGAACTGGAAGTCGTCGATGTCGCGCTGATCGGCGTCGCCAAGGGAACGACCCGGAAGGCCGGCCTGGAGACACTGTTCATCGAGACGGTGGACCGCACCCTCAACCTCGATACCAGTTCACCGGCACTCCACCTGATCCAGCACATTCGCGACGAGGCCCACCGCTTCGCGATTACCGGCCACCGTCAGCGCCGTGACAAGCAGCGTCGTACCTCCTCGCTGCAGGATATTCCCGGCGTCGGCCCGAAACGTCGCCGAGAGCTGTTACGCTTCTTCGGCGGCCTGCAAGGCGTGCGCAAGGCAACCCGAGACGATCTTTCCCGCGTTCCGGGCATCAACGAGCAGATGGCAGCCACCATACATCAGGCGCTCCATGGATGAGCGCACATAGCAGGCGTAAAATGCCCGACTCTCATCTCCCAGTAAGGACGCTAGCGGCACGATGAACATTCCCAATATGCTCACCCTGGCAAGAATCGTGTTCATCCCGCTAATGGTGGTGTTGTTCTACTTGCCTTACGCCTGGAGCCTGCTGGTGACAGCAGCCCTGTTCGGGCTGGCGGCCATCACCGACTGGCTGGACGGTTACCTCGCCAGGCGCTGGGACCAGAGCACGCCGTTCGGCGCTTTTCTGGATCCCGTCGCGGACAAGGTCATGGTCGCCGTCGCCCTGGCGCTGCTGATCGAGCGCTACGAGGCGTTCTGGCTGACGCTGCCGGCACTGGTCATCATCGGCCGCGAGATCGTGATATCCGCGCTGCGCGAGTGGATGGCGGAGATCGGGCAGCGCAAGCGGGTAGCCGTCTCCTGGATCGGCAAGTCGAAGACCACGCTGCAGATGATCTCGCTACTGCTGCTTCTGGGCTTCCCGCCGCTCACCCCGATTGCCAACATCGGCATCGTGCTGCTCTATGCAGCGGCCAGTCTGACCCTGTGGTCGATGATCCAGTATCTCAGGGCGGCGTGGCCGGAACTCACCCGCTCGCTATAAGCGAAAAGTGACATAAGCGTTTGACAGGTACGCACTTATCCTTATAATGCGACGGCGTGTTCAGCGGGAATAGCTCAGTGGTAGAGCATCGCCTTGCCAAGGCGAGGGTCGGGAGTTCGAATCTCCTTTCCCGCTCCAAACACGAAGTGTCATGGAAACGGTAAGCGAAGGTCGGGAGCTGAAACGCCAGCCCGGTCAATCTTCTTTCCCGCTCCAAACACGAATATCGATCCTGCCGATTCGACGCGAATTGTCATGGTAATGACAGTTCGGAAGACATCTCTGCAGTGAATCGACTAAAGGCTGGATGGCAGAGTGGTTATGCAGCGGACTGCAACTCCGTGTACGCCGGTTCGATTCCGACTCCAGCCTCCACTTCTTCTCGGCGGTGAATCCTTCATGATTCGATCGCCATACTCGGCCACCGGCGCCCTGCCTGAGCAAAGGCCTCCGGAATAAAGTAGCCGAATGCGTCCAGCCCGGATGGCGAAATTGGTAGACGCAAGGGACTTAAAATCCCTCGGTGGCAACACCGTGTCGGTTCGAGCCCGACTCCGGGCACCATATCTATCAATGGTTTACGGGTTTTAGTCCCTCGGCAATGATGCTCCTGGTCGCAGTTTGGTCGCGGAAGGTTGGCAGCTTGCCAGCCACCTGATCCAGCCTTGAGTCGAACATGTGGGCGTATCGACTCGTCACGATCAGACTGCTATGGCCCAGCAAATCCCTCAGTGTTGTCATTGCCTCACCTGCCTCGGCCAGCATCGATGCGTAGCTGTGACGTAGATCGTGAAACCTCACTCCCGGCTTACCGATCGCTATCCTCGCCGCTTCAAATGCCTTCCTCAGCCGATGTGGCGTCGTCACGAACGGCACTGAATCTGTGAGGGCCGCGCCGTCGCCTGGAAGCGGGATCACCCTTGCCTTGCCGCTTTTGGTCTGGCCCGGTTTCAAGATGATGCGGTTTCCATGGATGTTGCTCTGATCGAGCGCCAGTATCTCGCCGCGCCTCATGCCGGTTACCGCTGCCAGAGCGATTATTTTCTTCTCCTCGGCATACTCCTCGGGAACTGCGGATAGCAACTCGCGAAGCTCATCGACTGTGCAGAAGACCTGCCTCGCGTTCTTCGGTGTCGGCTTCCTCAGCTTTCCGTCCAGCGGTTCATCCAGCCAATCCCACTCCCGAAACGCCAGCGAGAGCACACGCTTCACAACCTGGGTTCGATTGTTGATCGTCGACTGACTCTTGCCGGCTTTCCTAAGCTGGCGCTGCATTCTGCGTGCTGCGTCCAGCGTCTCGATCCCCAGCACCGCATCCGGCGCATGCTCGCCAAACCACTCGGCCACGTTGTTGATGTTGCTGGCCTGGCTACTGGTGTCGTACTCATCGATCCAGCGCATCAGCCCATCGGCGAACGTATAGCGCGGCTTTCGCCCCATCTTGCCGTGATATAACGCATCGCCTATCTCTGTCCGGCGCTTGCTGGCGAACTGCTCTGCTTCCTCCTCTGTTCTAAACGTCGTTTGATTTCTGTCGGATCCATTCGTCTCAGTGACGACCCACCTTTCGCGGGACGCACGATAGCGGACGGTGACGCCCATTGTTGATTCTCCCCTTCGGAGGGGCTGCGCTTGCAGCGGTCAATGTATGCCTGCACCGCGTCAGGCTCAAATCGGATGTTACGCCCCAAGGCGACGTAGCCGATCGACTCCTTCACGGCATAGACCTTGCTGGCGCTGATGCCGAGCCGTCGACTGACGTCCCGGGGCGTGAGTAGATCGGCGTTCATCCCATACTCCAGGCGTAAAAAAGCCGCTCTAGGCGGCGTGTGATTATCGATAAGTGACCAGGGCGCTATTCGCCGGTTTCCCGCGGCAGTGCCCACACATACTGCCGCTGGCTCCGGTCGGCCTGCTTGACCAACCCTTTCTGCTCAAGCGACTTCATGGCGCTAAGTACTTTCGGCGTGGCCACAGTTTTCAATTTCTGATCCCGGCGAACCGCGTTCTTAACGACGTAGGTTGGCATCTCGCCACCCCATTTCTTCACTGCATCCAGGCAGTGCTGTTCGAGTGGTGTCAGCATCACTCCCTCCTCGGGCGCCCTCGCGGCCCCACCGGTGTCTCGATCGCTATGCGTATCGCGTCGTCGCGGCTGTGGCCGGCCTTTTGGAGCAGGTGGACACGGCTCTTGAGCGTGCCCAACGCCATGCCGTGTCGGTGAGCAATAGCCCGCAGGCTGTTCGGGTTTTGCTTATGGTGCTTCCGGCCGACTGGCCGGTCGTATTTTCCGATCTTCATTGCTCCCTCCCCAGCTCTGCCTCCGCCTGGCGCCACGCCTCTTGCACTGCGTGGAAAGCATCGGCATTTCCGCCTCTATCCGGATGGGTCTCGCGCAGCTTCCGCCGGTACGCCGCCTGTACTTCAATCAGGTGCTGGCTGTCGGTGTCGAGAACCGTGCGCCAGTGCGGTCTCCCCATCGCCTCCGGGCTTGCCAGCTGCGCGAACCCGGTAAACGCCGCGCGCATCAGGCCAGCGTCGTGTCGCTCGATGGTGCGCAGTGACTCGATCACGTCCGCGATGGCCGCCAGGTTGTCGGCGATCCTGGTATAGACGTCGCAAGGGATGCACTGCTGCTGGCCATCCAGTTCAAAGTAGACCGCGGCGCCCGGGTCTTTCGGCTCACGCTGGCCAGAGCGCGGCAGACCGTCATTCCGAAGCGCCAGGTCTGAGCTGATGATGATCGTGTCCGGAGGCACCCGGTAGGGATGGCCCGCCCGGGTATATCGATCCAGGGCAGAAAGCACGCGGGTTCGGCCCTCGGCCAGTGTCAGCTCCTTGAGGCCCCAGCCGTTCGAGTTGCGCTTTCCAAAGCGGCCGGGTTTGCGGTCGCTCGGTGGCGTTCGAGGCTTTCCCGGCGGCCAGCAGAGCGGCGAGGCGGTGATGGTCATGACTCATCTCCCGCTGCTACCACGTCGGCTTTACCTGCCTGCGCCTTCATCACGCCTGAGACAGCCCGGGCGCCGAATGCGCGATCTTCGTTGTCGTGCTCGTTAGCGTATGACTCGCATATCCTGACCGCTTGCCGAAGCCCTTGCGCAAATCCTCCGGCCGCCACCCGCGCCTTTAACTGGGCTAGGCTGGTTTCGGGGGCGTCAGCGCCTGGATCTTCCAGCAAAGCTTCGATATCGAATTCGCCCCAGGCGGCGATATCACCATTCAGGTGGTAGCCAGCGACGCCATCTGAGTCCTGGATTATGCCGCGCAGTTCCTCAGCGAGCGCCGCATATCTCACCATCAACGCATCGCGTTCGAGTTCCGCTGTATCGGCCCGTTTCCGGTGCTTCTCGATGGCCTTGCACGCGGCCAGATACGCCGCTTCGGTCGGGTATTTATTCATGGCTACCTCCCGCTACGATACTCTCATACGCATCGAGCACCGATGTGACGCCTTCGCAGAACGCGATGTAGTCGGGGTGCGGGTCGTCAGGCGGGTTGGGCGGGCCAGGCATTGCAGCACGGCACGCGGCATGAACGGCCTCATGAGCCACCCGCGCCTTGAGCTGGGCTAAGCTCGTTGCAGGGCTGTCATTGCGCACTCTCTGCAAATTCTCGACCCAATCATCGTCAGCCATGGCAACTTCGTCCGTGGCGTCCATGAACCGATCAAGATGAGCGTCCAATGCATCGGCACGTTCTTGCTCTCCAATCGCCGCACTCTCAATCGCAGCCGACCGCTGCTGCCGATCGTTCTTGAGCCGCCAAGTCAGATCGTGAATGCGCAGCGTCAACTGCTCGATCTTCCTCTCTTGCTGATCGGCGACGGTCGCCAGCGTGTGCTTCTCGGCTTCCAGTTCGTCGTTACGCCTAGCCAGCGCCTCGAACGCTTCGTCTTCCTCGGGCGTGACCGGTAGTTGATTCGCCATGGCGGGCTCCAAAACAGAAACGCCGGCGGGCGCCGGCGTGTGGTGAGATGTGGTTGTGGTCATGCGGCCACCGCCTCGCCCGCTTTGCAGGCGGGCACGATCTTGCTGAGGCTGTCCTCCATACTCCCATCGGATGGGCGGAAGCGGCCCAACTCATCCCAGGTGAACTTGCCGGCGTCGATAGGGTTGCTGGTGTAGCCGCTCGCGCCAGCGCCATGGTAAGCACCGTGGCCCTTGTGCCAGATCAGGTAGAGCTGCTCGCCTGCGGGGAAGAGGATGTGCTTGAGCTTCTCGGCGCGTCGGAAGTCCATTGCCTTTACGGCCTTGGCCAGCTCCTGCTCAAGGCGCTTCCTGCGGCGGCCTTCGTTCCGCTTCCTCCGCAGATCGCCAGGGCTGTTGACGTAGATGCAAAAGCTGGTCTCGTTGGTGACGCCGTACTTGCCAGTGACCACCCACCACATGTTGTTGATGTTGTAGTGAGCAATGCCAACTACCATCCGTCCGGAATAATCAGTCGTGTAGACGCGCGACCCGTGCCGGATGGTTGCACCGTCGGCCGAACGATTGTTCCCACACCGATCCTCTCCGCCACGTCGACCGATCTCGTGATCGTAGTGCCAGCAGTTTCGGGTTTCCTGATTAACCCACTCCATCGCGGTCAATGCACCCGGCCCGCGCTTCGCGTTGCGACCATCGCGCGGAGAGTCGTTGAACTCGTATCCGGAGAAGACGTTGCAAAGGTAATCACGCAGTCGGCGCCGGGTTCGCTCCATCTCCAGCCATAGCAGGTACGGCATCCGCTTTTCTTTGTCGAACTCGTATCGGCCTTGTCCGTCTTCCCGGTCGATGTTGGCCACGTCCTGCCACATCTCGAATTTGATGCAGCGGCCCGATAGTTCTAGTTGTCCCTGCAGATTGCCCTTTCGGCAGGTCCGATGGCTGTCTGCGATGGCGGCAAATTGCTCTGCCTTATCCCATGGCCCTACTGTCCAGCCCAGGCGATTCAACTGCTGGATGATTCGTTTAAAGACCTGCACCTTGAACAGGCGCCCCCACTCCCCCCAAACAGAACCGTTTGGCTCTTCCCAGATATTCAGGCTGGCGTCGCCGAATCTGACGGTTCCTTCTCGATTGATCTGTGCCATAGCTCCCCCTATGAATTGGTCGTCGCCGGGCTGGCGGGGCCGGCGGTATCGTTACGGTGTCGGTGCGTGTGGCTCGGCCTCCCCGCCCAGCCACTCGATCAGCTGGTCGGTGAAGGTGCCGAGGGCGGCGGTCATCAGTGCGAAGTCGGTTTCGAGGCTGGCCACCGGGTCGTCGCCGTCGTCGGTCTGGCTGGCTTCGTCGAGTAGAGCGTCGTCGAACTGCAGGGACTTGAGCGCGAGGTCGTCATGCAGCACGGCGCGAAGCTGGCCTTCGCTGCCAATGCTCAGCTTGCTGGCCTGGCGGCCACCCTCGAGCAGGCTCTGCATCTCTGCGCTGTCGAGGTCGACCGAGCGGGCGCCGATGACGCCTTCATCCTCGGCGGCGCGTAGCTCGACGCGATCACCCAGCAGCAGGCTGGCGGGGCGTTGGCCGGGATCGGATAGCCAGGCCGTCATGCCACGCCCGAGCGGTGTCTTCGTGGCCAGCGGTGTGACTTTGAGCGAGCCCAGCGTCTGGCGGAGCAGGTCGAGCACCTCCTCGGCGCGCTTGCGGCTGGAGGCGTTGATGCCGATCAGGTTGCGGGTGGTGTCCCACCAGAGCTCGACCCGCTGTGACCGGGTGAACGCCTGGGGTAGCAGCTCCTCGAGCACCTGCTCCTTGAGCAGCTGGCGTTCCCGACGGGAGAGCGGCTGGCCTTCGGCAAGCTCGCGGGCCTCGGCGCGCTCG
Source organism: Salinicola sp. CR57 (assembly GCF_003206585.1). Lineage (NCBI taxonomy): Bacteria > Pseudomonadati > Pseudomonadota > Gammaproteobacteria > Oceanospirillales > Halomonadaceae > Salinicola > Salinicola sp. CR57. The sequence continues at coordinate 612,942 of NZ_PZJL01000005.1, read as the reverse complement.
CTGACTTCCTCGTTGACCACGGCGGCGGGTAGCAATCGCTCCTGGCGCAGCATGGCAATCAAGCGGTGGCCTTGGATCTCGTGGATGCGGACTTCACTGCGCTTGCCGGCGGGAGTGGTCCAGCCGACGCGGCGCGCCTCTCGTGGCGACACGGGCCGGAAGGCGAATTCGGCCAGGGCGGCTTCCAGGTCTTCCAGCGCGATCGCCTCGGCGTTGTGCTGGCGGAAGAGGTGAAGGTGTTTGAACCACATGGTTAGGACTCCTCGCTGGGGTGGCCGGCGCATGTGCCGGCCAGGCATGAAACGTCGAGATAGGAGAGGATGAACGTCACCGCCGCTTCCGCGTTGATCGCGTTGCCGTAGGCGCGCAGTTGGTCCACTCGGCCGGGATAGCTTGCAACCAGCGGCTCAACTCCGGGTTCAAGCCGCCGACGTTTGCCGTCTTTGCCGACCACTTCGATCGAGGAAGGCTGTGCATCCTCGCCGCATCCACGAGCGTTACGCCGCTGTGGTGCTTGCTGTCGGGGTTCTTGCGCCCTGCTGTGAGGTTGCGACCCCCGCGGGAATCGTTGACGGTCGGCGTCGGCCACGAAGTACAGCCGCTGTCGTCCATTGTCCGAGCCCACCCCCGCAGAGCAGAGATCGATAGACCCGACGGCGTAGTTCGCCGCTTCCATGTCAGCGTGAACAACATCGAGCCAACCGAGGCCGTCTTGGCTCGCAACCTGTTCTCCAAATACGACGCCAGGCCGGCGCTCGCTGATGAGGTGATACCAGGCTGGCCAAAGGTGCCGCTCGTCAGTAAATCCAGATCGGCGGCCTGCCGCGCTGAAAGGTTGGCAGGGACAAGAACCGGTCCAAACGGGTCGGTCGTCTCGCCATCCGGCGCGGCGAAGGGCGAGGGACCAGACGCCAATGCCGGCGAAGAAGTGGCACTGGGTGTAGCCATGCAGGTCGCTGGGATAGACATCTCGAATATCTCTCTCGTCTACGTCGCCGGGTGCGATGTGGCCGGCCTCGATGAGGTTTCGCAGCCACTGCGCGGCATATGGGTCGATCTCGTTGTAATAGGCGCGTGGCATGCGACCTCCAGAATCAAGAAGGCCGCCAATCAGGCGGCCTCATCGGATAGTTGGTAGGCGGTCACGTCACCGCCGAATAGATCATTCGCCGCCGGCATCAAGTAGCCCCGGCTGGCTAACGATTCGACGGTTCTGTGATGCACCTTGGAGCCGTCAAAAAGTCGCCACCCCCCCCCTCGAAAGAAATTGACCTTCTGCCCTGTGGTGCGCATGCAATCCAGCAGGCGCTTTTGTGGCTCGGTGAAATGCATGGCATCCTCCAGAACGAAAACGACCGCACTCGGCGGTCAATCAAATTGGGTCGGCGTCAGCCGTTCGGGTCATCCGCGATTGACTGCTCAACATCCGTCCACCAATTGAGCACGCGGCGGCGAAGCCACGGCGCTAAGCACACGCCGAGCACGATGATGGAGATGTAGGCCATGGCGGCCTCCTTGAATTCGATGGCCCCGTCTCGTGGGGCATACGGCACCGCCCACACCTACCGCTAAGGCGCGGTCGACTCGTCCCAGCGATTGCAATCGCGGGATGGAGCCTAGAGATGGTGTGTCGGATGCTGTCGGTGTTACACGCCACCGCCGACTGGGCGTCGATGAATCAGGCGGCGGCGAGCTTGCGGCGGCGCTGCACGCGCTCGCCGGTGGCAACCCTGATGCGCGTGCCGTTGCGGCGGGCGCGCTCGCGGATGTTGTGGGGCATGGCCGCGATGCGGCGGTAGATGGTGTCCTTGTGGACGGGATTCCCGAGCGCCGTGAGCTTGTCGGCTATCTGGCGTGGCGTCATCAGCTCGCACTCGAGCATGTCGACGATCTTACGATCCAGCTTTGACCAGTCCGGCGATCGCCAATGGCGGCGGCACGCCGAAACACCGATTCGCTGAGCCGCGCCTCGGACGCTTTTCACGCTTCTGCCCAACTCGGCGGCGATTTCGGCGTACTGCCGGTTGTCACGAATGATTGCGGTCTCGACCAGGTCAAGCTCCTCTCGCGTCCACGGGCGGTAGTTATCGCGGGGTTTGCATGTGGCCATGTCACGCTCCCGAATCGAAAGCAACGTGGCGAACGGCTCCGTCGAAGATCGCTTGAACCGCGGTTTCGGCGGACTGCCAATCGAGCCCAGCGTCGATGAGATCCGCGCGAGCGGCGTCCCAGTTCGACTCGCCGCCACTCGCCGCCGTGGCAGCCCATTCCTCTTCGTCAGCCCAGGATGTTTCGGCCTCTGTCCGTTCGTCCTGGCTGATTGCAGGTTCGCGAGGCCAGGGCGCAGCCAGATTCGGCTCGGGTGTCGGATCTGGCTCCTTGCGCGCGGCTTGCGCTTCCTGCTCGGCTCTGAAGCGCCGCAACTCTTCCAACTCGGCGCGCTCTGCCTCCTGGCGCTCATGCTCTTCGCGCAGCCGGCGACGTTCGGCTTCGACGGCAGCCTGCTCGGCGGCGAGCTGCTCGCGCTGCACAGCGGCATCGTGCATGGCGCTGATCTCATTGATGACCCGGGCCCGCTCGTCTTCCGCTTCCTGGGTCACGTCGAAATAGTCGCCGGTGTCTATGCCCTGCGCCTGATCATAGAGTTCGGCCAGAGCCGAAGAGTCGAGCCCTTGGGCCGTGTCGAGATAGCTTGTGATCTCGCGAGCAATCCGCTGGCGCAGCCGAGCAATCCGCTCTTGCTTCTTGCGCTGCTCGGCTTCATCGACGATCTGCTTCGCGTCGCGGTGCGGCTGCTCGAGCTTCTCGATTTCGGCGATGAGCGATTTTCCGTAGTTGTTCACTCGCTCGATGAATTCGCGGTGCGGCTTCGTGATCGCCAGTCGCGCCTTGTCTGTTCCGGTACGGTAGCCGGTCAGCTCCTTGATCGAGGCCTTGCCGGATTTGTAGCCCTCGGCGGACGTGTAGTCCGGCACGTTGCCATGCTTGGCGCGCAGCTCGGCCAGCGCCTGATCCACGCGCGTCAACTCGATCAACTCGTTGCCATAGGGCTCCTGCTGTTTCATTTTTTCGGCGGTATCAGCCATGGTTGCTCTCCTGTGGTTGCTGTTCTTCGTTCTGAGCGAGCGTTGCCTCCTTCCTCTCGCGCATCACTCGGTCGACGCCGTACTGCTTGGCAGCCTCGAGCTGCTTCCGCGCTACGTCGACCGTCTGTTCATCCAGCCGCGCGATGCTGGCCCGATCGCCAAGCTGGGCCAGCGCCTTGCCGCCGACCATCTCGATGCTGCGCGGGTGCGGGATCTTGTTCCGGAGCATGTCCGACTGCCGCTCGACCCACGCCTTGAACTCCTGGCGAAGCTGATCAAGTTCGGCATCGAAGTTGTCCGACCTCTCCAGCCGCTCCTCAGTCCTGCGAGCCTCGACGTAGCCTTGGTCGTCGTAGAGACCCGAGAAGATGTCCGCAGAGAAGCCGAGAAGCGAAAGGCACTTCTTCATGGCGTCCGACGTGGATTTCTTCGGCGCCTCGCCGTCTGTCACCCATTTGCCCATGCTCGACTTATAGAACGCGCGGGTGTGGCCGTACTGAGTGACCTCCCCGCGCTGGCCGCCATGCATGAACCAAAGCAGTAGCCTGACCGTGTGCGTCTGTTCGTGCGCTACCAGAGCGCCGTTGTCGTCGAAGTACGGCTGACCCTGGTCGAAGCGCTCCTCCTCGATGGTGTAACCCCAGCCGATCCCCATTGGCCCGAACTCACGGGTCGCCATGCGGATCATGTGGATGGTGTCGATCGATGTGATCTGCTGACCGTTGACGTTGGCACGCTTCGTCGCTGACTCAGGCGTTGTCTTAACGCGGTCCCATAGCGCCATATGGTCGACGCCACGCGATTGTTCCGGGGTATCGCTCATGCCGCGTCCCTCCGCTCCAACTTCCTCCGCGCTACCTCTCTGCACATGCCGCTGATCTCGTCGTAGACGACGCGGCGCAGCGCACAAGCGGCGTGCTTGATCTCTTCTTGGCTCTCGGCCAGAGCCAGGTCGGTGACGAGCTTCGTTATCTCGTCCTCGTCGATCCGGCTGATCGCCTCGCCGCGGTTGCAGTTCATGAACCCGTCGCCACCGCGTAGCACGTCGATCAGGTCGTCGGTCTGCCGGCCAAGTGCCAGGTCATACCTCGTCCGGTCGTCAATCCGGCGCTCGTAGTCAGCGAGGTCTCGTTCGACTGTGCTCATCTCAATGAACCCCCTTCATCCGCGCCTCGCACTGGGCGATAAGCGGGTTGATTTGTTCCTCGGCTGTGGACCGGCCCTTGGTCGGCGCGTAGATAACGGCGCAGCCAAGAGCGGCACGAACCAGAATGATGTGAGACGTACCGCTGCAGCCCTCGGCGTCCAGCGCGTGCCGGGCGGCGCAGATCAGATAGTCTCGAGAGAATCGGTAGTCATCGCCGGCTCTGGCATACTGGCCGGCCAGGGTGGTGATCTCGCTGATCACGACGCCACCCCCAGCTGCTCAGCAGCAAAACGCTCGTGGCGCCGGCGGTAGAAGTCGGCCAGCCGCGCTCGGTTGATGTTGTCGGTAGGCAGGCGACAGCCGATGACGGGCTTGTCGCTGTCAACTACCGGCTTGCCGGCATAGCGGCGCTGCGCCCGGTACTCGTTGACCGCGGCGCGTCGATCGATGGCGTTCATGTCGCCTCCTGGAATAGAAAAGCCCGGCTGGGTGCCGGGCGAAGGGTTGCCGCTGGGACGCGGCGGGTGTGATCGGTGCGTAAAAAAGCCGCCCGGAGGCGGCAAGTACGCTGGGAACTTCTGGAAGCCCTCGACTTACGTCCATGACGCGGAACCAGCGGCGTCATCACTGGATCAAGGGCTTTCAGAATGCCCGCAGATATAGCGCTGCGGGCGCCGCTGGTGCTTCTCAGGATTTCAACGGCCAGTGGCGCCACCGGCGGCGGACGTACTACGCCGTCCGTTACTCCCAGCATTCAGGCTTAGATAGCGCTGCGCTTGCGTTCTGCCTCCACACCGATGAACGCACTCCCCGGCGGGGCGGTGCAGGAAATGCGCTCATCGGTGCCGCCTGTATTCCGGCCCAGGCGGAGGCTCATGGCCGCACTACGCAGCGGATCGCGATTCTTCCAGGTAGTCCTCGGCACGCTGCTTGATGGCTCGCTCAACAGCGGCATCGAACTCGCTACCCGTGATCTCCATAAACGGCACTCCATCTGGCTCGACCGATGCCGCGAAGTAGATGGCGCCTTCCTCATAGTCAGCGGCCATTTGCGCGCCCCCGAATACGAGGTCGAGCTGGCGACGACCGGCGATGAGCCATTGATCGTCACTGCTCATCTTCGGGCACTGACCGACAATCTCGTCCCACCGCTTATGCATAGCGCGCAACTTCTCGCGACTCTCAGCGTTCGCCTTGCCCTTCAAAGCGGTCGGCGTTCGCAGGCTGCTGTGATACGGATACTGACGCTCAGGCTTTCGCCATAGTTCGGCATCTTCGCGGCTCGGGTAGTTGTTCAGTTTCAGCCCTGCGACGTGGACACCATCCCGAAACACCACCACTCCGTCGAACTCGTCTTCCAGCGGTTTAATTGCCGCCGACAAAGCCTTGCGCTTCCTGACGTGCGCCAGCATTGCCCCGATCGGTGTGCCGTGAATCGCCAGATCGTGGCCTTCCGGATACGGCTGATCCAGTTTGAAGTATCGTTTGCTCATCACCCTCTCCTTGCTGGTTGTCATTCGTGAAGGGTGGCCGGAATCCAACCGGCTGATCGACTACGCGGTGCTCGCGTCGACCCGCACAATATGGTTGCCAGTGGCATTGCCAGCACCAGGCGTTCAGTTAACGAGCGCATCAGCCTGCGCATTCACCCTTCCGAATGCCGCCTCGCTAGAAGCGGCAAGCTGACCGGTATTTCGACAGCCCCGGTCGGCGTAATCCCCTCGGCCCTCGCGCTCTCCACGCTACGTGCTGTTGGGGCTACCTGGTTTTTAAAGAGCGTGGCCGTCCTGGCCGTTTGGGCGCTGTCCGTTGCGTCCATATTGAGGTACATATCCGCGCCTCTTGGAACCTATTAAAGTACCGTTTAGGTACATCGTCAACCATAGAAAAGAACTTTTTTGGTACATGCGAAACCGAAGATGGCTAAGCAGTTGAATGGGCTAGAGATTCGCTTCGATAAAATCCGCCCAAGGCGGATCGGTAGGAGGGATCAGGGTGGTGGACAAAGAAAAGCCCGCCGAGTGGCGGGTCTCTAGTAATTTGGGTGAAAGGCTGCCTACCGAGCTTTCGGCAGGTTCATTGTGAACTGGACGACATCATGGCCGTAATGCTGAGCCACCTTTTCTCTGAGCTCACGGATGTCGTGGCAGCTCTTCGCTAGACCTACAACCTCCCAGCACCTAGACACCAAAGCTCTAACTCCAATATTTTCAGTTAGTTGCCGATGCCAATGTATACCTCTCTCTGGACGATTCTCACGCAGGTATTTGGCCACATCCTGATCCAGGGTGTCATAGATGAGTTCGATAACCAGCTTCCCCCACCACTGCGGACGACTATGTAGCGGTCCAGTCCATCCCGTAAGACGCCCGAATTCCTGCCATAGCTCGTCGGGGAAAGTCTTCTCCCACGCTCTTAACTCATCCGCAATGAACGCACGCAGCTTTAGCTGGAGAGCATTTGCATCGCGCTCGTATTGATATCCTGTAGCTTCATCAACCAATGCGTCGAGACCGATGCGTGTCAAGCCCGAGCTGATGACCGCGCATTTTATGGCTATTGACCTCTGACGCTCCGTCATTTCAACGTTCTCATACAAGGCCTGGACGTAGCCTCGTATGATGAGTTCGAAATTCGAAGTGGATAAACCATAACCCTTGAACTGAGTTCCAGGTATTGAAAACTCCACGAGTTCGGCCAGGATTAAGTCTTTGTTTATATAGGGTTTTAGGCTATTTACCCCTATAAATTTGGCCAGGTCTCCGCTATCTGCATCAGCTATCGACTTGACGACCGATCGAAGACTGATGACTCGGTCACCAGTATCCAAAACGTAGCAATCCACTGAGCTATCGCCGAGAGATAGTTCACCTCTAAATTTGGCAAAAGGCGATGGTGGCTGTTGAATTTGTTCTGTCATCGAGTTCCCCTTTATCTCTAGAGTGGTGCTAAACCGCCCCGCCGCGCCATACGGCGTGGCCGATGATCATCCCGCCTTCGGCGTTCGCATCCACATAGTGGCGACCACCACGCCGATGATCTCGCAGTTGCCGTTGATCTTGACCCATTGCTCAGGCCAGCTTGGGTTTCGGGCCTTCAGCATCTTCCCGCCGCCTGGCTCCTCTACGTACTGCTTGAACGTCGCCTCGTTTGATTCAGTAAGCACCGCCACAACGTCATCACCGTCGAACGGGATCACCTCGGGGTCGACGTAGATGATCAAGTTGGGCTCGTAGCGCGGCGCCATCGACTGCCCTTTCACGCGCAGCGCGAATGTCCGATCGGAGCTCCCCGGTGGGCGCGGCACCATCTCGTCACTGACAGCCTCGACGTTACAGACCTCAGTCCACGCCCCCGCCTGTACCCAAGAGATGACCGGCACATACCCATCCATGCGCGGCGCGGGCGCAACATTCGACTCAAACTGCGCAGGGTGATGAGCAACGTTCGAGTCGCCGCGGCCGGAATGATCGGTGTCTAGCCAGCCTTTCGGCTTATCGAAGCATTCCTCAATGTGCCTGGCCAGCCGGTCCCCGATGTTCTTGGTCGGGTTTCTGCCCATGAACCGCGATGCCTGGGTCGGCTCACGGTCGATGCGCGAGGCAAAACTACCAGTTCCGCCAACTTGATCAGCTAACGTTCTGGCGTTCTCAAGGCGAATTTCTGAGATCTCTTTCATGAGCTCTATTTGAGCCCACTTGTACTTATTAGGTACAGAACCTTGACGGTACATTTGGAGTGGATGACAATGTACCTCGGAGGTACCTAACGATGCCTGAATCAATGAACGACTCCCTTAAGCAGTACTGGCAATCCATGTCGCCCGAAAAGCGCGACGTAGTGGCGGCCAAGGCCGAAACCACTACTGCCTACCTGCGGCAAGTCTTGGCCTGTGGACGCACACCTGGCGCAGCCATGGCCAAGAGCATCGAGGTTGCTACGGATGGCGAGGTTTCCCGGCGAATGCTGCGCCCGGATCTGTATGCCGACCTGCAGCCCGCCGCCTAACCACGAATCCAGATTACCCAAAGGTCTACACCATGCCCATGTCTGACCTGAGACACCCCAGCCGTGACGCTTTGTTGCGTGATGCCCTGGGCCAACTTCGCGAACAGCGCGGCGTAAGCGTTGAGAAGTTTGCTCGCACGCTGAATGCCATTGCCCATGCCACCTGCCCGGCGAAGACGGCTGACCTGCCATGTCTCGACTCGTTCACGACCATCGACGAGCAGTACGACCACGCGGTCATGAGCTGGAACAAGCGCGTTCAACGCTGGGCGACCGGCGCCGTCGAGTTCCCTGCGTGGCTCGAGGAGCCGTGGGCGACAGCGCTTGAGGAATTGGGTGACGAGGAGGCCCGAATTGCTCTTGCCCGCCGCCACGGATTCATGGGCGTTCGCCGTCCAGCCGTGGGCGATGCCCCTGCCTGCGCATTCGCTGCGCTCGGATCCGTTGGACGAGAAACCGGCGATGTCATGGGTGTGGTGAGCGAGATGCTGCAGGACGGTGTGCTGGACGAGAGAGACCGCCAATACGGCGAACAGGCGCTGACGGATATCGACGATGCCGTCGCGGCACTGATGAGCATGCACGCCTTGATTCAAGAGCGCGTGATGGGAGCAAGGCCGGCCCTGAGGTCGGTCAACCAGTAACGAAAAAGCCCCGGGAGGCGACCAACCAACCCCGGGGCTTTCGTATTACTCACGAGGTGATCATGACACAAACAGCTGAAGTCTACCAGTTCCCCAATCAGACCAACCCGGCGGAGTTCTTCCGCAACGCTGGCTGGGTTTACGTCCTAGGCAACAGTTACATGCCGGAGGTTTTCAAGATTGGCATGACCACTGGCAGCGTGCAGACGCGAATGGCGCAGCTTTACACCACGGGGGTCCCGCTGCCGTTCGACTGCATGTTTGCCGAGTGGTTTGCCGACTGTTGGAAGGCCGAGCGATACATCCACGCGGCTCTTGAAGATCATCGCGCAGAGTCTGGCCGGGAGTTTTTCGCTACCGACCTACGCACTATCGAACACGCTTTCATGGCCTATTCGGCGATCGGTGAAAGCACTCCCGAGTCAATTTTCGACCTTTACGTGATGCGCCGCAGGAATGCCGAATCATCAGAAACGGTGAATGGAGACCTCATCGCTCGCAACGCTCGTCATCGAAAGATCGAAGGAGCGCCGTTCTGATGAGTCTTGCGACCGTTCACCACCTACCCGTCACGCCACAAAGGAGGGCTCCGCGTGTGAACTCCTGGCGCTGGAATGAGCTCGAGGACGAGGCGCTGGAACCCCTGCCAGCAGAGATAGAGCGTCTCTACCTTCGCGGCATACGCAAATACATGGATTACGCCACCGGCATCACCGGCCGAAAGCGTCGAGTCTCGACTGAAGGGTTTCGCGAGCTTCTCGAATACCACCCGCCCGCGGGTAGCAGGGAGAAAGCACGCATCTACAGCAGGCAGCAGATCACCCGGATGCTCGACAAACTGGAAGAGGCTGGGCTCATTGAGCGCTTGCATCGCGGAAAAGGCGTGAAGGCGGCGATGGAATTTCGCCTCCCCCTGGCTTGCCAAGACCTCGATCAACAGCGAGCCGAGAGCGAGCACGGGGGAGCGAGCCGAGAAAACCCGCATCAATACTGGGCTGAATCGGGTAACAGCGAGCAAGGAGCGAGCACGGAGGAGCGGTCCACTTCCGGTTATCCGGTAACCCCTACCCCCTCACTACGTTCGGGGGTGGTTGATCCGGAGCCGAAGAAATCCTCGCCCAAATCCGCCCTGGAATACACCGAGGAATTCGAACAGGCCTGGAACCTGTACCCGAAACGTTCTGGCTCAAACCCGAAGCGCGAGGCGTTCAAGTCCTGGCGAGCTCGCTTGGCCGAGGGCGTTCGTGCTGACGACATGATCGCCGGCGTCCAGCGCTACGCCGCTCACGTCAGCGCCAAGGGCAGCAACGCCACCGAGTTCGTCATGCAGGGCAAGCGCTTTTTCGGCCCCTCCGCCGAGTTCGAAAACGACTGGTTCACCCCGGCGCCGAGCGCCAATGGATACGGCGCCCAAGGAGGCAACCATGCAAACCGCCAAGGATTTGACCAGCAGCGCAGCGAGCGGGATCGAATCGCGCAACGCCTCGCAGACCCGAACGACTCAGGGTGGATCGACGGCCTCTTCGATGAAGAAGAGCCAACTGGAGGCGCTGGTGAACCGGATCTTCACCCGGCTCGAGGCGATCTTCCCCAGGACATGGCGGACGGCGTTCAGCACGGAAAACATGCTGACTCTGGCGAAGCGCGAGGTTGCTACATCGATGGCGAAGTGGTCGGTACTTCCGACCAATCAGGCCGCGGACATGGCAATCGAGAGGATCAAGGCCGAGGGCGGCGAGTGGCCGCCGAGCGTTGCGCGCCTGGTCAAAAGCCTGCAGCCGAGACCGGAGGATTTTGGAATGCCTGAGTCCGACGTCGCGTTCACCGAAGCGATCCAGCATGCCCAGCAGCCGGGACAGCATGAATGGTCACATCCGGCCGTGCGCGTGGCTGGTGCCGCTGCTGGCTGGTTCGACCTAGCCAACGCCACGGGAGAGCGCGCCATCAACGTCATCCGGTCCCGCTTTAGCAAGGAATACCTGGCGATCGTCAACCGCGTGATGGCCGGCGGAGAGGTCGAGCCGCGCACGCTGATCTCACATGACGGGCAACTGACACCGGCGGAGCTGGCCGAGCGCAACGGTCGAGAGCAGATGGCTGCCGAAGCTGAAAAGGAGTTCGGCCGCAGCATGACCGGGGAGCAAGGCGTTTCCGCGCTGCGCAACCTACTGGGGAGGAAGACCGCATGACCATACTGACATTCCCACAGCACAACCGCGTCGACCTGATGCAGCTCACCCTGGGCGTTCTCGGCAACGGCCCGGCCAGCGCGGAAGACATCAGCGAGATCCTGGCGAAGAAGGGTTATCACGGCTTCAGCGCCGAGGGCGTCGAACAGGCGATCGATGGTTTGCGCCGAAACGGCTACTCGGTCGAAACCGATGGCCAGGCCTACTGGCTGGGCGACGGAGGTGCTGCGGCATGAGCATCATTCAGAAGATCCACGATCGGTTCACTGGCGTTCTCGCGAGAGACTGCAATGGCCGCCCCATCAGAGCCGGAGACTTTGTGTTTCCCAGGTCTGCATCAGACACGAAGCAAAGCTTCAGGTTTGGGATGGAAGTGCTTGGGAAAACTCCGGCCTATTCATCAATCCTTGGTGAGGTCGAGGTGCTTGGTTGCGACGGAAACACCGGCCAAGCGTTCGGGCAACAGCTCAAAAAGGAGCCGCCATTCGAAGGTGATGTTGGCTGGGAAGAGTTGCATCGGCAATCGGGGTGGAAGCCAAGCGCCATTGACCAACCGATCGAGGTGCCGGCATGAGCAAGGAGCACGTCTACACCGTAGCGACCATCCGCGACCTGCAGGGCGCCATTGCAATGATTACGAACATGGCAGGACGTGGCTTGCAGCGCGGAGCCGTCGAGATCGCGCTGCGCCGTCCGGGCAAGCGTCGATCGCTCGATCAAAACGCCAAGCTTTGGCCCATGCTGACCGACATCGCCCACCAAGTGCAGTGGCCGATCAATGGCCGCATGGACTACCTGCCGCCCGAGGATTGGAAGGACATCCTGACCGCTGGTCTCGATAGCGAGCAGCGCGTCGCCCAGGGCATCAACGGCGGCTTCGTGCTGATCGGGAAGCGGACAAGCAAGATGCGCAAAAAGGAGTTCGCCGACCTGATCGAGCTGATCTATGCCTTCGGCGCCGAGCACGGCGTGGCGTGGAGCGAGCCGGCGCTGCGGGCCTATGAGCAATACCGGGAGGCGGCATGAAGCGCACCGCCCTCAAACGCAAAACAGCTCTCACCGCTCGCCAGCCGATGCGCCGCCAATGTACGGCGCCTCGCCGGCGGGAGAGCCAGCCGAAGCCGCGAAAGGCCGCCACGCAATTCAGGTCGCCGATCTATCTGCGATGGGTCCGCTCGATGCCCTGCTGCGTCTGCCTACAGGACGCCACCGACGCGCACCACGTGATCGGCTTGGGCTGGGGCTTGTCCGGCATGGGCATGACAGCGCCCGACTCGTTCGCCATGCCGGCCTGCCGTGAATGCCACGGAGATATCCATCGAGACCCGGAGTTGCAGCGGCACCAGTCGGACTGGCTACTGCAGATCATCGGATACGGCTTGCGTCAGTTCCCGGCCGGCCCTATCCACGACGCGCTACTTGGGGCGCAGGCATTCATTCAAGCGAAGCAGGAGACAGCATGAACCGTGACCTTGCCCTGGGCCGAATGAAAGCCGGCAAGATGAATCAGACAGAGGCAGCCTACGCCGCCCTTCTGGAAACCCAGAAGCAGTCTGGGGAAATCGTCTGGTACAGCTTCGAAGGCATGACCTTCAAACTCGCCGACAACACGCGGTACACGCCGGATTTCAGCGTCATGCGCACCGATGGATTGATCGAGTGTCACGAAGTGAAAGGTTTCTGGAGAGACGACGCGCGCGTGAAGATCAAGGTTGCCGCCGAGTTGTTCCCGTTCCGATTCATCGCCGTCAAGAAGCAGGCCAAAAAGCATGGCGGTGGGTGGGCTCGGGAGGTATTCGAATGAAATGGACCAAGCTCAGCAGCTACTGCATCACCAGCGGGCCATACAAGATCGCGAAATGCAGCGTCAGCAGGCAGGACGTATTCCTACTGTCGATCAGCGGTGCAGATCTGTCCTGGCACTTCGATGCGGATGAAGCGAAGACGGCAGCAGCAGAACACAAAGCGGATCAGGAGAAGGCAGCATGATGATCGATAGCAACCCGCGTGTGGCATGGGCCGAGGCATTCGAGACTGGCATCCGCACCCAGGCGATGGTCAGCATGCTCGAGGCTCAGACCGACGCGCACACGAAGAAGAGCGGCAGACGCCACACGTACTCCGATGTCGCAATGAATGACCGCGGCGAAGACGTGGTGCTCAACTACACCCGAGACCAGGTTTCAGCGTCTGAGACCAGGAGCCGGAGAGGCGGTGCCGGCGCAGCGCATGGGGAAGACGCCTTCCCGATCTGGCAGGCGGTGAAGCGTCTCGAGGAATCGAGCCCGGCGCTGGCCGCTGTCGGCCACTGGTTGTCCCTCAACGACACCGGCGCGGCGAACGAGTACCTGGACGACGTCGCGGATACGATTCTGGTCCGGTACCAGATGGCGATCGGCATGGAAACGTGGAACGGGTACCGCCGCGCACGCCGCGAGCGCGTCGAGGCGCTGATTCAGGCCCGAATGATGCAGGACCGCGACAACGTGGATGGTTCACGGCCGCCGCTGCAGCCCCGGGCAATCTGCCAGTCGATCTATGGTATGTGGGGCGTGCGGATCATTTCCGACAACTGGAAACAGGATGGCTGGGACAAGACGTGGTCATTGCTCGGCGACATCGTTTCACAGCTTGAGTCAGAAGCCATGGAGCCAATCATGACAGCTACGCGCGATGCCAACCGAGATATGCGCAATTTTATTGTGCGAGCTGCTTGACGAAATAAGGGTCAAAATGTAGTCTCCTCGCTAAGCTGTTCGAGCTACGCGCTTAGCAGCTCCCTAACTTCAAAGGTCGCCCTCGGGCGGCCTTTTTGCGTTGGGCCGGCAGCAACACCTACGGCTACCCTCCTATCGCCTTCGGCTGCCTGGCCACCCTATTCGAGCGGCCACCACGTTCGATCGTTTGCCGCCTCCCCTTCGGCGGCCTTTTATTCTGGAGCACCGCATGCCTCGCATCACCGCAGACAGAGCCGGTGGCGTGAACGTGTGCGCCATGCTGGATACCTTGGCCTATTCGGAGATCGGTCCCGAGATGCTGGCCGATAGCGACGACGGCTACGACGTACTGGTCGGGTCGCTACCCGGTCGCATGCTGACGTTCGGGAGTTATGCCGATCACCCCGACGTTTACCACGCCGCCACCGACAGCACGGCCGCAGGCCGCTACCAGATTCTGTCGCGATATTGGCCTCACTACCGCGCCAAGCTCGACCTCCCGGATTTCGGGCCGCTCAGCCAGGACCTGTATGCCATCCAACAGTTTCGCGAGCAGCGCGCCCTGCCCCTGATACAGGCCGGTCGTTTCATTGATGCCGTCGCGGCTATCCGAAACATCTGGGCGTCTCTGCCCGGGGCCGGCTACGACCAGCACGAGCACGACATCGACACGCTCGCCCGGGCCTATGAAGCCGCAGGCGGTAGATTCTCTGGCCGGAGCCGCGACTGGTACGACGAAGTGGAGAAGCGCCTATGACTCCCGAGCTCATCCTCGCCGCCCTGCAGATCACCCTCTCTGCCATTGCTGCGGTGCTGTACGGTCGACAATTCAAGCGCCACGGCCCTGTGCCGTTCGAACGAGCACGACTGCGAGAGTGGTTACGCAGCATCACCTGGTTGTCGATCGCCGCAGTCTCATGCGGCATGGCTGCCTGGCGTGTCGCGGCCCTGAATCTCGACATTCCTCCCGAATACAGGGCCGCCGGCGGTACGGTGGCCCAGATGCTTTACCAGATCATCGTTCTGATCGCTTACGGCGTACTCAAGGACCCGCGCGACACCGAAAAATAGGGGTCGCCCATGTCCGATCTACTCGCCCAGCTGTGGGCGCTGACGACGCTGCCGTTCTCTGACCCGCGCGTCGCCGCCGCGGTGCCAGCTTTCATCATCTCGTGGCTCATCGGCAACCGGAACACGGCGCTGGTATGCGCCATCATCGCGTTCTGCACCATCAAGCTCGTCATCTGGGCGTCTGGCATTCCGCTCGACGGCCAATACCAGATCCCTGTCGAGGGCGCAGCCGGCATCGGTGCCGGAATGGCGCTGATGGGCGTCCACGGCATGCAGGCGCGCGTCCGCCAGGTCGACGTCCCAACGGTCATCAAGGCCATTATCAAAGCGATCAAGGGGAAGCCATGAAGCGCTTGTTTCGAAGCTACCCCGTTCCGATCTGGGTGGTCGCCGTACTGGTGGCGATTGCCGGCGCTGGCTGGGCAGGATGGTCGAGCGAGTCGAACAATGCCGATCGACTGGCGAGGATCGCCACGGGTTCCATGGCCGCTGTTTCGATCACGATGCAGGGGCGTCAGTACGAAGCGGAGAAGGCTGGACAGCTCGAAGCAAAGGTCGACGAGGCCAACGGCCGCCTAGGCCCCATGCAGCGAAAGATCAACGACCTGCAGGAAGACGTCGAGCGCCTGCGTACGAACTGGACAAGTGAGTTGGGGGTGAAGCCATGACGTGGTCAGACATCGGCGACATCATTGGCAAGGCCGCTCCAGCGGTTGGTTCCGCTCTATACGGCTCGGCGGGTGGCGCCATTGGCTCTGCCCTCGCCTCCCTGCTGGGTACTGACGCAACCCCAGAAGCCGTGGGCGATGCGCTCAAGCGTAACCCTGAGCTGGCCTTGAAGGCGCAGGAACTCGAAGCCGAAATGCGAAAAGCTGCCCTGGCTGACCGAGCCGATGCCCGTGGCCTTCAGCGAGCTGCGCTCGTCGCCGGAAAAGGAGAGTTCCAGAACTGGTTGGCCAGCGGGATCATTCTTGGCGGCTTCCTGCTGTTCGCCGCCATCCTGTTCGCCCCGGAGGGGAGTGTCGATCCGCAGGTGCGGACGTGGGCCTTCCCGTTCATCCAGGCGCTGGTGACCACTGTCATCGGGTACTACTTCGGCTCAACGAACTGGTCGGCGAAGAATAGCCGGCTGACGGTTGAATCAAAGCCGACGCTTTATGACCGGATCGGGAAGTAGAGAGGGCTGTGCCATGTTCCAGTTACTGCTGATACTGATTGTTGCCGCGGCGCTCATGATGCCCAAGCAGCCCAGGCGCGGCAGATACCAGCCTGGTCGCCAGAGGGGCCGCCACCGGTACGCGCGTATCACTCCACCCAAAGCACCAAGACGGTAATGATATGACCAAGACTGCCACGGAGGCTGTCGAGCTGACAGCCCGGCAGTCTCGTTTCGTCGAAGAGTACCTGATCGATCTGAACGCCAAGCAGGCGGCGATCCGTGCTGGCTACGCCGAGCGCAGCGCCGAGGTGACGGCTTCTCGACTGCTAAGCAATGCTAAGGTGGCGGCTGCCATTCGGGAGCGCATGAGCGCCCGTTCTGAGCGAACCAAGATAGACGCCGATTACGTGCTTCATCGTCTGGTCGAGATCGACCAGATGGATGTGCTCGACATTCTGGCGGAAGACGGGTCTATCAAGCCCATCTCCGAATGGCCATCATCCTGGCGCCGGTACGTTGCCGGCATGGACATAGCCGAGCTTTGGGAAGGTCACGGCGAAGACCGAGAGCAAGTCGGCCTGCTCAAGAAGATTAAGTGGCCCGACAAGGTGAAGAACCTGGAATTGCTCGGCAAGCACGTCGAGGTTCAGGCGTGGCGCGAACGTCGTGAGATCACCGGAAAAGATGGCGGTCCGATCCAGTCCGTCAGCTTCGAAGCGAAAGACCCGCAGGAAGCCGCTCAGGCCTACCGTGACCTTATGGGGTGAACAATGCCGCTACCGTTCGCCTTCGACTTCCGCAGCCCGGACTATCGCCAGGTATTCGAGTGGCGTGCCGAACGCCTCGGCCGGATACGTGGCAATCCAGATGTTATTCCGGCCTTGATGGCCTACTACCGGGAAAACCCGGCTCAGATGATCATCGATTGGGGTATGACATTCGATCCTCGAAACCCTGAGCGCGGCCTGCCCTCAAGCATCCCGTTTCTGCTGTTCCCTCGCCAGGAGGAATGGGTGCAGTGGTTCATGGAGCGCTGGCGCAACCAGGAGCCGGGGATCACCGAGAAAACACGAGACATGGGAATGTCTTGGCTGACGATCGCGCTGGCATCGGTGGTCTGCCTGACCCATCACGGCATGGCCGTCGGTTTCGGGTCGCGCAAAGAGGAGTACGTCGACAAGATCGGCTCTCCCAAATCGCTCTTCGAGAAGGCGCGAATGTTCGTCTCGATGCTTCCGGTCGAGTTTCGCGGTGGCTGGGATCGCAAGAAGCACGCCGCGCACATGCGAATCCAGTTCCCTGGCACCGGCTCGGTCATGACTGGCGAGTCTGGCGATGGTATCGGCCGCGGCGACCGCTCAGGGTTCTACATCGTCGACGAATCAGCGTTCCTCGAGCGGCCTCATCTGGTCGAGGCGTCGCTATCGGCGACCACCAACTGCCGGCAGGACATCTCAACGCCAAATGGCATGGGCAACCCGTTTGCTCAGCGCCGATTCAGCGGCAAGATTCCCGTGTTCACGTTCCACTGGCGCGATGATCCCCGAAAGGACGATGCGTGGTACGCCAACCAGGTCGAGAAGCTTGATCCGGTGACCGTCGCCCAGGAAATCGACATCAACTACAGCGCGTCTGTCGAGGGCGTGCTGATTCCCTCTGCGTGGGTACAGGCTGCGGTCGATGCCCACAAGAAGCTCGGCATCGAGCCAACAGGCGAGAACGTCTGCGCGCTCGACGTTGCCGATGAGGGCAAGGACAAGAACGCCTTCACCGGGCGCCGCGGCATCCTGCTGAGCATGGCCGAAGAGTGGTCAGGCAAAGGCAGCGACATCTTCGGCACGGTTCAGAAAGCTTTCGGCTTCACCGAGGCGTTTGGCGCTGAGTCGTTTCGCTATGACGCGGATGGTCTCGGTGCGGGGGTGCGGGGCGATGCGCGAGTCATTAACGAGCTGCGCGCCGAGCATGGGCAAAGCCAGCTCGATGCCATCCCGTTTCGTGGGTCCGGTGGCGTGCTCGAGCCCGAGAAAGAGATGGTGCCGAAGCGCAAGAACAAGGACTTCTTCGCCAACCTGAAGGCGCAAGGGTGGTGGGCGCTGCGCATCCGCTTCCAGAAGACCTACCGGGCCGTGATCGAAGGCATGGATTACGACCGGGACGAGATCATATCGATCGATGGCGAGCTTGCTAGGCGGACTCCGAGCCTTCTGATGGAGTTGTCCCAGCCCACATACCACATCAATGGCACCGGCAAGGTGGTCGTCGATAAGGCGCCCGACGGTACCAAGTCGCCCAACCTGGGCGACGGAGTGATGATCAGCTACGCCCCGCAGGAGGTTCGTCAAGGCCTCGTGCTCTCACGACACAGACGACGATAGAGGTTCCCCCGATGGGCTTTGTGCCATACCAAAATATGCGCCGGGGCCCCATGTTCGGCGGCGCCCTGCCGACGATGAGCAACGACGCCAAGCGCGCCACGGCGTGGGCCGACTACGGCTACCCCGAGGTGCTGGAGTTCGACAGCTTCCATTCGATGTTCAAGCGCAACGGCATCGCGCGGGCAGGCGTCATGCGCCATGTCGAGAAGACGTGGGAGACGAACCCGTGGATCGTCGAGGGCATGGAGGGCGACAAGCCGCACAAGGAGACAAAGCGCGAGCGTGAGATCGCCCGCGTGCTCAAGCAGCTTTCGTTCTGGAACCGGCTGCAGGCCGCCGACTGGCGTGGCCGTGTTGGCCGCTACTCGGCGCTGTATCTCGTGTTTGATGACGGCATTCACCCGAGCCGGCCCGTCACCCAACCGGTCAAGCTGCTCAAGATGCAGCCGCTGTTCGAGGCGCAGCTCGAGCCGCTGGAGTTTGAACAGGATGCGACGTCGCCAGAGTACGGGAATCCGGTCAGCTACCAGTTCACGCCCCAGGCAGTGCATGCCGGGCGCGACGAGCGACAGAGTCTCACCATCCACGCCGACCGCGTGCACATCATCGCCGAGGGCGCGGACGACGACACGATCTACGGCATTCCGGCGAACGAGGCTGGCTTCAATGACCTGCTGACCATCGAGAAGATCGTGGGCGCCGGCGGCGAAGGGTTCTGGAAGACGGCTCGGGGCGCGTTCTCCCTTCACTCGACGGGCAAGGACGGGATCGATGTCCAAGGCCTGGCGCAGATGTTCGGCGTCGAGGTCGACCAGGTCGCGGACAAGCTGAACGAGACCGCCGCCGATCTCAGCGCTGGCATGGACAAGCTGCTGATGCTGGGCGACATGGAGGCCAAGGCGCTCGCCTACTCACTGCCCTCGCCCGAGCACTTCTTCGCCGTGGCCATGCAGTCCTACGCCGCCGGCGTTTCGTGTCCGATGCCGGTGCTGCTGGGCCAGCAGATCGCCCAGCGCTCCAGCGACGAGAACAGCCGCGAGTGGGCGCAGACGAACATGACCCGGCGCCGCCGGTTCGCGATCCCGACTGTCGAGAAGCTCGTCTCCAAGCTCATGCGGTTCGGCGCCCTGCCGGCGTTCGAGTTCTACATCGGATGGGACGACCTGACCGATGCGACGTTCGAAGAGAAGCTCGGCAACGCGAAGACCATGAGCGAGGTCAACAAGGCGGCACTGGGTACCGGCGAGCCGCCGGCCTTCACTGCTGAAGAGATCCGGGACGTGGCGGGCTACGAGGGATCGCCGGACACCGACGATCTGGACGACGACGACGTGCCGGAGGGTGACGACGATGGCGAGGCAGCCGACGCTACCACGCAACAAGGCACAGCCGACGCAGACGGAGCGGCAGCGGCGTAGAGCGTTCCAGCAGATCCGGACTGCGCTGGCCGGCATTCAGCGCGGCGTGCTGCAGCGATTTGAGCAGATCGGCTATCGCGAGGTGGCGGCCAACGCCCAGGGAGACGACCGGACCTACGAATACCTGCTCGATCAGTTCGTGCTCGACGACATGAACAGCTACATCGCCGAGCTCATCAACGAGATGGTCATGCGGGCGATCAATGGTGAGCCTATCGTGATCGGCCAGGCCGAGCTTGCCTACCAGCAGAGCACCGCCTCGTCCGTGGTCAGCCTGGCCGCCCAGACGGAGGCATTCCGGCGCACGGTCGAAGAGACGCTCATCTCGGCGCCCTACCGCACCCGGGTGGCGCTGGTCCGGGCCCGCGTATTCGAGGAGATGCGCGGCTTCAGCGATCAGCTGCGAACCGAGCTCGCCCGAACGCTGGCTGATGGCATGGCTCGTGGCCAGTCTCCGCGAGAGATTGCTCGAACTGTTCGCGAGCGCATCGGCGTGCGGGCACTGGAAGACGGCAGTACCACCGGAGCGCGGGCCAGGGCCGAGCGCATTGCTAGAACCGAGATCAACGTCGCCCACCGGCGGGCGATATGGGAAGAGGACGCCCAGACCAACGCCGAGGGCATCCGTACCCGGCTGCTGTGGTTCTCGGCGCTGTCGGCCACCACCCGCCCTACTCACGCCAGCAGGCACGGGCGGATCTACACCCGACAGGAAGTCGCGGATTTCTACGCCCGCGACGGCAACGCCATCAACTGCAAGTGCACTCAGGTGGCGACCCTCGTCGACGACAACGGCAAGCCGCTATCCGGCGCCCTGCCCGGCAAGCTACAGTTGCAGGGTCGGAAGTTCTTCAAGGCGGCGGCATGATGAGACGAACACGCATCGAAACACCGGAAACGCTAGATGAGGCCATCAATAACGTGGCGCTGGCGACCCGGAATCTCGGGATGGCAATCTACTTTGCCCTGCCAAGGCCGCTGAGGGCCGTCTTGGTGCCGCGCAGATTACGGAAGCCGTGACCGAGCAAACCCACATGATCGTCCTGGTGCAGAGCCAGTTCGAATACCGCCGCATCGTCGAGCGCCGCAACATGATGGACGTCGACGGCCGCATCCGACTGCGCCCCATACCTGAGCTGCACGAAGGCGAGGTTCTGGCCGGCAAGCCCGGCGAGAGCATCTACCGCATCATCAAACACGAATAGCCGCCCGCTGAGGCGGCTTTCTTCTTCCTGGCCCTGCCCTAACCGGCGGGGCTTTTTCGTTTCTGGAGGACGCATGACCACCAAACATGCCCACATCGTGACGCGTGTGAATGCGTCGCAGATCAAGAAAGAGACCATCAACGGCGAGGACCACTACCGCATCCCGTCGGCCACCCTGCCCGATGACTGCGTGATGAACGGCGGCCTCTACAGCGCTGCCGAGATCGAAGCCAGCTACAAGGGGCTCGAAGGCACGCCGGCGCCGCTCGGTCACCCCAAGGTCGGTAACCAGTTTGTGCCAGCCCGCTCCCCTCACGCGCTCAACAAGCACTGGATCGGGGCGTGGAACGAGAACGTTCGGCGCGAAGGCGGCCGGGTGCTGCTCGACAAGGTGGTGAACATCCGCGTTGCCAACCAGACCGCCGAAGGCCGGGGGTTGATCCAGGCCATCGAGAAGCAGGAGCCCATCCACACCAGCACCGGCCTCGAACTCGAGATCAAGGTCGCGAACGGCGAGAGCAAGGGTAAGCGCTACACCTGGTCGGCTCACAACATGCAGTTCGACCACGACGCCATCCTGATCGGCGAGCCCGGTGCGGCGACTCCAGAGGACGGCGTTGGCATGTTCGTGAACGCCGCCGGGGACGAGGCCGAAGTGCTGCAGGCGAACGTCGAGTTCAGCGACGACGACGAGTACGAGATCACCGCCGCAGCCGAGCACATTCTCCGCATTGCCGATCGCGCCGAGAAGCGCGAACAGAACAAGGGCCGTCTCGACAAGCTCGTGACGGCCATCAAGAGCGCTTTCGGGGGCGCGCAGTCTGAAAGCTCCCAGACCACCACCGCAAATGCGAAAGCCCCGGAGGGCGATATGTCACTGACGAAAGAAGACGTCATCAGCGCCGTGAACGAAGCGATGAAAACTCGCGACGAGCAGATCACCTCGCTGGTCAACGGCCAGAAGGAACAGGGCGAAACCATCAAGGCGCTGAAGGCCAATTCCGATGCCGCCGCCAAGGCCGAAAGCGCCAAGCTCGACGAGCAGCTGAAGGCCAACGGCTGGAACGATGCCGAGCTCGAAGGCATGACCGCCAACGCGAAGCAGAAGGTCGTGAACAGCCTGCAGCCGCGCGATGGCTTCCACATCAACGCTGGCTTCGGCGGCGGCAAGGCCGAAGACACCAACACCCTGCCGGAGTAATCCATGAGCAACTACACCAAGTTCGGCAAGGGCGTGATCTTCTGCGCACCTGCCCAAATGCTCGACCAGCCGCTGCGCAAGGAGTCGCCGGTAGCTGCCGAAACCCTGCCCGGCACCGTCGTGCATCTGGACGCCAACGGCAAGTTCGCGGCGGGCACCGGCAACGTGAACTACGTGCTGGATCGCGATCACCTTGGCCAAGCGCCGGTGGACAACGCCTATTCGGCGGATGACCTCGCGACCGCGTTCTACTGCGGCCCGGGCTTGATCCTGAACGTGCTGGCCGATGGTGAGCAGGAGATCGTCGAAGACGCCCCGCTGTTCCCCACCGCGGGCGGCACACTGACGATCACCGACCCCGCCGACGGCACGGCCGCAATCGGCAATGCCGCCGAAACCATCACCACCGGTACCGGCTCCGAGCTGGTCGCGGTCAAGTTCATCTAAGGGGCCACGATGACTACCTATGTTTTCGACAAAAAGAGCGTGGCAGCGAATCGGAGCCTGCGGGGGCAGTACGAATACCTCCAGGCCCACCGCGCGCTGCACGCGAACACCGAGCGCGGCTTCGCCGGCATCCCAGTGCCGGGCATGGTCGGCAATGCGTCGACCCCGGTGCCGTATCCGGTCTATGCCGAGATGGACGCGCAGACCAAGGCAATCATGCTGGACCCGAATGTCGAGGTGCTGCTCAACGACCTGATGCCGCTGGCACGGCCGCTGAACATCGGCAAGATGATCCACCAGTACCGCCAGGCCGGTTCCGGCGGCGCGGTCACTTCCAGCATATCCGGACTCGAGCCGATCCCGAACGATCAGACCTCGTACAAGTACGATGGCGCGCTCGTGCCGGTTCACCAGTCTGGCTACTACCGCGAATGGCGGGAGCTGGCTGGCCAGCAGTCCGAAGGCTGGAACGATCTGCTCGACGACCAGGCCGGTTCTACCCGGACCGTGCGTGAGCGCATGGCTGGCTCATGCCTGGACGGCGTCGTCGATGCCAACGGCAATCCGCTCGAGTTCAAGGGCGTGAAGTCCTACGGCATTCGCAACAGCGCGAACACGGCCAAGGCGACCATCGGGATCGACCTGACCAGTCGCACCACAACGCCCAACGATGTGCGCGAGGAGTTTGTCCGCCTGCGCAATATCTTGCGTCGTGACAATCGCGTGGCCGGCAATTTGACCGTGTACGTCTCCCCTGAGATTGCGGCTACGTTAGACCGCTATTTCATCATGATCGATGGGAGCGGTCAGTCAGTGGCAACCAGCCGCACTTTGCGCGCCGAGCTGGAGAGCCTCGAAGGCATCGGCGCGATCAAGGAGCTGTCCGGCCTTGAAGGTAACGAGCTGATCATGGGCGTCCTGTCTCAGGAGTACATCGTGCCCCTGCTGGGCCAAGGGGTGTCGAATCTCGCCCTGCCGCGCCAGACGCCGTTCGCTCGCCACCAGTTCATCGTCTGGTCGGCGATGGGCCTGGAGATCCGGGCGGACATCAACGGCCGCACGGCCTGGCTCTACGCCGCGTCTGCATGATCACTGGGGAGCTTCGGCTCCCCTTCTTCCTTCCGAATCACAGGTACCCGCCATGAAAGTTCGCGTGACGAAATCCAACATGTATCACAACGGCCAACGCTGCGCCGTTGGTGACGTGATCACCCTCAAGGGCGACAAGATTCCTACCGTGTTCGCCGGCAAGGTCGAGCAGATCAACGAGAAAGGCCTCACCACGGACCAGGACGCCGATGGCGACCTCGCAGCCCTGCAAGCCGAGAACGCCGATCTGAAGGCACGCAACGAGGCGCTGGAGGCCGAGAACGCCGACCTCAAGGCCAGCGTGACCGCCACGGTCGAGAACCGCCCCGACGACGCCGATCCCGGCACCCAGGTCGCCAGCCAGAAGCCGGCCGCCCAGGACACCAGCGCCGAGGCTGACGCGAAGCGCAAGGCCTGGCTGATCGACGAGATCGAGAAGCTGACCGGCGAGCGCCCGGGCCCGAACAGCAAGCTCGACACGCTGGAAGCGAAGTTCGAGAAAGCCAAGCTCTCCGAGAAGGACTGACCCATGGCCGCCACGATCACCGTCGATGACGTCAGGGGCTACGGCATCACCGGCGCCAACGCGATGCTCACCGACTTCATTGCGGTGGTCGATGGCGCCGATGCCTGCCTCGACAAGAACAAGGTGCCTGAGATCACGCAGCGGATCCTCAAGATCAACGCTGTCGGGCACCTGGCCACCCTTGCCGCCGGCGGGCAGATTCGGAGCCAGTCGGCACCTTCTGGCGCGTCGCGTTCTTTCGCCACGCCCAGTGGCGCGGGCATCGACTCGACCAACTGGGGCTCTGCGTTGCGCTCGCTAGACACGGCTGGATGCGTTACCCGTCTATTGCAGTCCGACAAGGCGCGGCCATTCATTGCCGTGGCCGGACCTGGGCGGCGCCGGGGGTGCGCATGAGCCAAACGAGCGCCTGGAGTTACCAGAACGTCTCTACCCTCTGGCTACAAACCGGCGAGCGCGACCCGTACACCCGCGAGCCGGTCTATGACGGCCCGCATGTCATCGCCTGCACGTTCGAGAACATGGGCGAAACGCAGACTGACGACAACGGCCAGCAGTTCGTGCCGCGCGACACCGTGTGGCATGAGAACCCCATGAAGATTAAAGCCGGCGACCGGATCGTGATTGGCGCCGCGCTCGAGGATGAGGCGCCGCCGGCCACCGCCAAAACGATCAAAAAGGTCGGCGGCTGGGACATGTCGTTCTTCGGCGAGGATCCCGACTTCGTGCTCTTCACCTGATCCCTACCTTCAACAAGCTGCACCCGACGCCCCGGCACATGCTGGGGCGTTTTCGTATGCGCCTCGCACGGCGCGAATCCAGAGTCCTCAGCAGGATGGGTCCGGTGAGCGCGGTTAGCTCTGGGGCCGCTGTCTCTGTGCGACGGGCTCATCCTACTGAGGTATCTGATATGACCAACATCATCCCCTTCCCCTACCAGGGCCAGGCGATCCGCTTTACGCACGACGGCTGGATCAACGCGACCGACATCTCCAAGCGTCACGGCAAGCGCCTGGACCACTGGCTAGAGAACGCCGAGACGAAACGCTACATGGATTCGCTGGCTCGGCATCTAAATACCCCTGATTCCGGGTATTTGATTCGCGCCAAGCGAGGGCGCGGCGGCGGCACCTGGCTACACCCAAAACTGGCTGTGGCATTTGCTCGCTGGATCGACGTTGACTTTGGCGTGTGGGCGGACATGCAGATCGAGGCGCTGATCCACGGCGAGCCCGACGCGCGGCGCCACTTAGAAGTCGCCCAAGAGCGGCTCGAAGAGCAGAACACGCGAGGCAGCAACGCCGGCCGGGAGCTTGCCCACCATCGGTGGAAAAAGCCGCCGCTCGAGGCTGAGGTGCAGCACTGGCGGGATCAGCTTCAGATGGTCCTGTCGATCGACGCAGCGTGAGGTGATCTATGCCCATCCGAGGCGGCCGGGACGTCCGGCGCAATTTCTCGCGCACCGTGGGCCGGATTGCCGGCCCTCTGACCGAGCGGGTCGTCACCGAGATCCTGATCATCGGCGAGGGCTATGCGGTCAACCTGACGCCGGTCGATACGTCCAACCTGATCAACAGCCGCTATCGCCAGGTCATCAGCACGACCACCGGCACAAAGGGAATGGTCGCCTACACCGCCGCCTACGCCGCGGCGGTGCACGACGGCGGATCGAAGAACTGGCAGAAGGCCGCTGCAGAGGATGAGTTCCTGAAAAAGGGATTCGAGCGTGACGGCCGCGCCGATATTGAGGCCCACATCAAGCGGAGCTATCGCCGATGAACGCACTGCGCGTGCTCCACGAACATCTCGCCGCGGGCGAGCAACTGACCGGCCTGGCGCCGGTTTTTTTCCGCCTGTACCCGGAGAACACCGAGGCCGGCGCCGCGGACTCGATCCTCTTCCGGCCTGACGGTGGCGCCACGGCGACGGAACTGATGCAGCAGCCTGGCGTCACGATGGCGCTGTGCACCGAGCGCCCCGATACCGGTTACGAGCGGGCCGTGGCCATCCGCGACTACCTGCTGGCCAACCACACCGCCACCGGCGTGTGCAATTTCCAGATCCTGGCCGACGTCGTCGGCCCCTCCACGCTCGAATCCGGGCGATCACTCTACGAACTCAACGTCCGCGTTTGGACTTGAAGGAGCCGACACCATGGCACTGCAACCGATTCAGAAATACATGGGCCGCGAAGCGCTGGTCGAGATCGCACTGACCGATCCCGAAGCCAGCACCGATCCGGGCGAATGGCTCACGCTGGGCGCGATGCGCGGCAAGGAATGGGGTGCCGAGTGGCAGACCACTGACGCCACGACCGACGACAGCCCGAATATGACCCAGGAGAACCTGGTCACCTACAAGCAGTCCGACATCAGTTTCGACGGCTTGGCCACCAAGGACACCACGAAAAACGTCGATGCGCTCGAGGACTTCGTGAACGACCCTGCCGGCAACGGTAGCGCCACCGGCTACCCGACCATCTGGCTGCGCATCAGCGTGCCGCGCGGCGATAGCCAGCTGCGTACCTACACCGGCACCGCTCTGCTGACCAGCTTCCGTAATAACGCTCCGCACGATGACGTGGCGAGTTGGACGATGGAAGGCAACAGCTTCGCCTACACCATCAGCACCGAGAGCGCGGGCGCCTAATGGCCAACGTCCACTCGGGCGAGATCGGCATCACCTGGGGCGAGCGGGACTACCTGTTCCGCCCTTCCCTCGCCGCCATCGGCTCACTCGGCAATCCTGCCGAGCTGGGCCGGCTGCTGGCGCGCGTGCAGCGCGAGGGGATGGACGGCTATGTCTGTGCCCTGGCGGTCCTGTCGGCCTGCTACGCGGGGGAGCCTTCCGATCTCGACCGCCTCATCGGCTACTACCGTGATCACCGGGGCCGGCTCCGCTACGTCTTGGGGAGCATGCCACCGGCAGAGATCCATATCCTAGGCGTCCGGCTGGCCGTCAGCGGCATCGTCGGCGAGCCACGGCGCAGGGCGAAGGCCAGCGGGAAGGCCTCGGCCGAGTTCTCGCCAGCGGAGTTCGTCGGCGCCGCCCAGGCGCATCTCGGCGTCTCGGCTCCCGAGGCCTGGGCCATGACCATGATCGAGTTCCAGCGCGCGATGGATGCCAAGCACCCGCCGAAGGACGACGAGCACGAGCAGATGACGCCGGAAGAGGCCGAGGCGCTATGTTCACGCGTGACCAGCATCCGGTCGAAGATCAAACCCAAGGAGAAGTGACATGAGTGAACAGCGAGAAGACCACGACGCCATCGTTGAACGAATCGTTGCAGTGCTTCGCAATCCCGGCGGTCTGATTGAACAGTTTGAAGGAAAGCTCGAAGCATTGGCTGATGAAGTATCTTCGGCAAAGGCGGTGGCGAGCGATTCCGAAGCCAAAACGGAATATCGACTATCCAAGATTGAAGAAAGGCTTGCACAGCTCGCGGGTGATTAAGAGATCGCCCCGCCGAGATGGCGGGGCAAAGCTTACGTGGCTGGGTATAGTTCGCGAGCTTTCTCGAACGCTAGATCCTCCAGCTTTGCGAGCGTCAGGGACCTCCAGTCATCTGGAAGATCTACTACCAAATTCAGATCCGCCTTATCGGGGCCGTCCAAGCTAACTCGAAGCTCCTTGCGCTTCGGGGTGATATGGAGGTTCCCGACCGTCCATTTATTACGATCGGTCATTATTTTTCTCCCTGCGTGAGTGAGCCATCGAGCGTGCCATAACACTCGGCAAGCTGCGCACTGGCGATGCATCCATGGGAGATGGCTTACGACCATCGAGGTCCGTCCACCACCAGACCTACCAACGCGCAGCCATAGCCGATACCCTGCTGTGACAGCCGCCCCAGAGCGGCGTCTACTACGTGAGGGATCAGGTGAAACGACTCGTGATGATCGCGGCCGTCGCGATACTCATGACGGGCTGCGCGTCCGTCGGAAATGATCGGCTGGCCGGAGAGAGCCAGCAAACCATCAGCCAAAAACTAGAGGTCGGCAAGACGACCAAGGCGGACGTAATTCAGATACTCGGGAATCCAACGAGCAAGATGCTGGACGCCAAGGGCGACGAGCAGTGGATGTACGTGCACTCGCGCGCGTCGTCTGACGCGGTCAACTACATCCCGTTCATGGGTCTGTTTGGAACCTCGACATCGGGAACCACAAAGCAGTTGACGGTGATCTTCGACAAGAGCGGCGTCGTTTCCAATTACCTGATGAACGAGAACGATTCGGGCATCAAGACGGGTGTATTCAGCGATTGAGGAATTGGTGGGCTGCTCATGAACGATAGCAAGCGCTGGATCGACCGCGAAGCTGTGCTCGCGCTGGCCAAGAAGAACAGCGAGGAGAAGCTCTCAGCAGCCCAGCGCGGAGAGGACGTCTACGCCCTGAGTGAAAGACACTCGCAGGAAATCCACGATATCCACACGGCCGGGATGACTGACTCTGAAAAGGTGGAATTCCTGAACATCTATTCGGAAGCCGTAGAGTCGCACACCGAAGAGATGCTGAAGGAGTCGAGACGCCTTGAGGGCGTGATCGCTGATGCCGAACAAAAGCATACCAAGGACGTGAAAGCCGGCGAGACTCTCGGCAAGGTGATCGCCTTCGTCGTCATCGCCGGCTTCGTGTGGCTGATTCTGCAAAAACTCTGACGCCCCACCCTTAAGCACTCAGAACCCCGCCTCGGCGGGGTTTTTTATTGCCTGGAGAAAATGAATGGACGGATCGGTCGGCACCATCTGGTATGAAGTGGATGGGCGCACCGAGGGGCTGCTGCGCGCCCAGCGCGACGTTGACAGCTCCTCCAAGCGAATCGAGCGCTCCCTGGGACGGGGCGATAAGGCCAGCCGCCGCTTGGGTGCCAGCTTCGATGCCACCGCTACTTCCGGCTTTCGCCTCAAGGGCATCGTCAGCGCTATCACGGCCGCTCTCTCGGTGCGCCAGATCATTAGCTATGCCGACGCCTGGACGCGCACGCAGAACCAACTGCGCCAGGTGACCAGCGGCACGCGCGAGCTGACTGCCGTCAACCGCGAACTGCTGGCCGTGGCCAATCGCTCGGCGATCAACATCGAGGATACCGCCGAGCTCTACACCAAGGTGGCGCGGGCCACTCGCGGGCTCGGCTATGAGCAGGAAAACCTGACTCGCTTCGTCGATCTGACGTCTAAGAGCTTGCGCGCCAATGGTGCCAGCGCCCAGGGCGCCTCAGCGCTGATCCTGCAACTCTCGCAATCGTTCAACGCCGGCATCCTGCAGGGGCAGGAATTCAACACGATCATGGATCAGGCGCCGCTGCTGCTGGATGCGCTGCGCGTCTCGACCGGCAAGAGCACCATCGAACTGAAGAAGCTGGGCGCCGAGGGCAAGCTCTCGACCAACCAACTGATCAAAGCGGTTCTCTCCTACTCGAAGACCATCGACAAAGAGGCGGGCCAGGCCACCAACTCGTTCTCCGACAGCCTGACCATCGCCCGCAACAACATGATCAGCTTCATGGGCTCGTCGGAGAGCGCCCAAGGCGTTATCGGCAATCTGGGGCAGAGTGTTGTCACCCTCTCCAATCACGTTGATGGGCTGGCGGCATCGGCGGTAGCGATCGCTGGCGTGATCGCCGGGCGCTACGCTAATGCCCTGGGTGCCGGGGCCATTGCCCATCTAGCACTCGCCGGCGCTGCGGTGCGTCAGGCTGCAGCCGATAGGGAGGCGGCAAAGGCATCTGTGCAGTCAGCGCTCGCCTATCACGAAAAGGCAGCGGCAGCCGCGGCTGCTACCAGGTCGACTATTGCCGAGATCGAAGCGGACCGCGCCTATTACGCCGCTGCGCTGGCCAGCGCCAAGACCACTGGGCAACAGGTAGCGATCAAGCGCCAGTTGCTCGAGATCGACAATGCTCTGGCGGCGGCCAAGGGACGCCTGGCTACGGCGCAGAATGCCGAGAATGGCGCAGCGGCAATGGTGGCCTCGCAGCAGGCCAAAGCCAATAAGGCCATCAAAGCTACAAGTGTGGTGGCCAGGGGCGCCACGTTCGCCGTGAGCGGTCTGCGAACTGCTCTTGCACTGCTGGGCGGCCCGGTGGGCATTCTGATCGCCGTTGGCTCGGCCCTGGTGCTGTTCCGTGACGACATCGAGAAGCTGCACGCCCCCACTCAGCGCGCCAAGACTGCAGTCGAGGGTCTCACCGAGGCTTTCGACAAGAATAGCCGGGCCGCGCTGCAAAACGGTCTGAGCCAGATGCAGACCAAGATGATCGGCCTGCAGCAGGCGGCTCGCGACGCTCGTGACGAGATCGATAGCATCAACGACCGGTACAACGTGCCGGGGCCACTGCGCAATTCAAGCTCTGCCGATGATGCTGCTGGTAAGGCCAGAAAGTC
Organism: Salinicola sp. CR57; assembly: GCF_003206585.1. Taxonomy (NCBI): domain Bacteria; kingdom Pseudomonadati; phylum Pseudomonadota; class Gammaproteobacteria; order Oceanospirillales; family Halomonadaceae; genus Salinicola; species Salinicola sp. CR57. The sequence continues at coordinate 582,275 of NZ_PZJL01000005.1, read as the reverse complement.
CCAGTTCCAGAAGCTGCGGGGCATCAACGAAGAGATACAGATTACCCAGAAGGCGACAGAGTCACTCAACGAAAGCTTGAAGGCACTGGGAGATGATGAGGGCCCGGACGCTGGTGGTGGAACCGGCACTGATGGTGACGTCGGCGCGGCCGAGAAGACCTTCCAGCGGATCAAGCAGCAGCTCGAAAGCGAGCGCGAGACTATCGAGCGCGAGTACGCCGAGCGCAACAAGATCATCCTGGAGCACACCTCAAAGGGCAGTGCGCAGCAGCAAAGCCTGCTGAAGCGCAGCGGTGACCTGCGCGCGCGGGAGATGCAGTCGCTGAACGACCGTCTCGCCGGCATCAACGCCACCGGCATCCAGCAGATCAACCAGCAGTACGACGAGCAGCATCGCGAGATTCTGGACATCACCGAAGCTGGCAGCGACGAGCAGATGCAGGCGCTGATCAAGAACCAGTCTGCGCGCCAGAAGGCCCTGAAGGAGTACCACGACCAGGAGTTGGGAGATCTGCGCAGCGCCACCGCGCGGGTCGAGGCCGAGTACGCCAAGCGGCGCCAGAAAGTCATCGACAACACGCGCATGGGTGGCCAGGAGCAGCGCGACATGCTGCTGAGGGTCGAGCAGCAGAAGCAGGTCGACATGCTGAATGCCCAGGCTCAGGAGTTGGCCTCGGTCCAGAACCACCAGCAGGCGATGAAAGACGCCGAGCTGGCGTATCAGACCGCCCGCATCCAGCAGCTCACCGGATTCACCCAGCAGGTCTCGGCGAAGCTGGCCGAGTTCCAGCAGAACGCAGCCCAGCCGATGAAGTTCCTGGGCGACTCGCTGGCCGAGTCGTTCGTCAACCTGGATGACACTGTCAGCTCGACCTTCGTCAACGCCATGAGCCGCGGCGAGGGGCTGAACGACATTCTTGCCGAGATCGGGCGAACCGTAGTCGCCAGCCTGTTGCAGTCGTTCATCAAGCTCGGCGTGCAGATGGCGATCAATGCGGCGATGGGTAGCGCCTACCAGTCCGCGGCGGCGGCTACGGCCGCTGCCACCGGGGCGACTATCGCGGCCTCCTACGCGCCGGCGGCGGCGATGGTCTCTCTGGCCACCATGGGCGGAAACGCCATACCGGCTGCGGCCGCCCTCTCGTCGACGACCGCCCTCGCCTCCGGCCTGGCTGTTGCCGGAGGTCGACAGTACGGCGGCAACGTCAACGCTGGCAGCGCGTACCGAGTCACGGAGGACGGTAAGCCGGAGATGTACAGCGACGGCACACGCTCCTATCTGCTCCCCGGGCGCAACGGCACCGTGACGTCCAACCGCGATATGCAGTCAGGTGGCGGCGGCGTGCCGAGCGTCACCGTGCAGCTCTACGGCCAGGGCGCAGAAAACGCCCGTGTCAGTCAGTCGGAAGGGCCGAACCGCGAGCAAATCATCCAGATCATGCTCGAGGACGCCTACGAGAACGGGCCCGTTCGCCGGGCCTACGGAGTCTAAGCATGGCAACAATCGACTGGCCCGCCGAGTTGGCGCCGCAATCCAGCGAGTTCGGCGTGGCCTACAACGACATGGCGTTCACCAGCATCTTCTCGAACGCCCAGCAGATCGTCAGCTTCCCGGGCGACTACTGGCAGCTTTCGATGACACTGCCGCCGCTGGGCCGCGACAAGGAGCGGCTTCTGGCTGCTACGTTGGGGCGGCTGCGTGGGCGTACCGGTTGGTTTCGCTTCCGAGACCGCCGCTACCGGCACACGCTCGGCGACGTCGGCAACCCGATCGTGGACGGCGCCAACCAGACCGGCATTCGCCTGCAAACGCGCCTCTGGAAAGCGTCCCGCTTGGTGCTGCGCGCCGGCGACTACATCACCGTCGCCGACCAGATGTTCCAGATGCCAGAAGACGTGGAGAGCGATGCCAATGGCGACGCCCTGCTGCCGCTCAACATGTGGATCCGGGAAGCGCCGGCCAGCGCCGCGCCGATCGAGTACGCCTCGCCGTACTGCGTCATGCGGCTGGCGAGCAGCGGCAACCCAATCCGCCGCCAGGTCGGCCAAGCCGGCATCACCCTGCAAGCCCGCGAGGCATTCTGATGGACGCGTTCCCCTACTCCGAATCCATGATCGAGATGATGGCCAGGCCGCAGGTGCGACTCCTCTACGCCGCCGAGCTCGAGTTCAAGGACGGCCCGGCGCGGGCGCACACCGGCACCGGGCTGCTGGTCATCAACGGCCAGACGTATACCGGCATCGGGACGCTGGGCAAAGTCGGCGAGGTGGCAGACCAGGGCGGCTCGTCCAGCCCGGGCAGCGTCACGCTCACCCTCTCCGGCTGGGACAACGATGTCGCCAAGGACACGCTCCAGGATCGATGCAGGGACCGCCCCGGGCGGCTTTACCTGGTTGCCCTGGGCGAAGACGGCGAGCTGGTCGCCGACGTTCTGTTCGACGGTCTGATGGACGCCGCCGACCTGTCCTACGGCGGCAACGCCGACGAGAACGCCATCAGCGTGAAGCTGACCGACCAGATGGTGCTCTGGCAACGCAAAGGCACCGAAGTCTGGTCGGACAACAGCCACCGCGCGCGGCACGGCGGCGACCGGCTGCTGTACGCCGTCGCCCAGCTCGCCAACTGGGCCATCTACTGGGGAGCCAAGAAGGATTCTCCCGGCTTCAGCTATCCGAGGTAGCGATGCGACATCACGACTGGCCCACGCGGCTACAGCAGACCATCAAGGGCGCCTCCGGGCGCCCTTTTTCGTGGGGCGAGCTGGATTGCTGCCTTTTCGTCTCTGACTGCTGCATCGCTGTGTGCGGCGTCGACCCGTCCGGCCCGTATCGCGGCAAGTACCGATCCCGCCGGGGCGCTTTCGCCGCCGTGAAGCGTGGCCACGGCAGCATCGAGGCCGTGCTGGACAGCCACTTCGACCGCATCGGGCCCGCGCTCGCCGGACGCGGCGACGTCTGCCTGTTCGAGTCGCCCGACGGCCTATGCGTTGGCGTGCTGTTCGCCGGCGAGATATGGGCCATGACGCCTAACGGCGTATCGATCACCCGCGCCCGCCCCACCGCTTACTGGAGAGTCGACGATGTCAAAAGCGGTTGATGCCGTCTCGAAGGTGTTTTCGGCCGTCTTCAAGCCGATCAGCAAGATCCTGGCGCCGGGCATCGACAAGCCCAAGGCTGCGAGCGACACCGGCAACACCAAGCAGACGATCCGGAGCGGCAAAGAGCCCGCTCACTTCATCTACGGCCGTACCGCCACCGGCGGCGTGCTGTTCTGGGCTCAGGAGGAGCCGGGCGACGGCGCCAAGCGCGAGAAGCTGCACCTTGCCTACCTGCTCGCCGAGGGCGAGATCGACGGCATTGAGCAGATCTACGTCAACCAGGAGCCCGTGAGCCAATACGGCAATCTCGTCGACTGGGAGTTGCACGTCGATCGCTCGACGCCTGACCCCTTCATGCTTGCCAACTGCCCTGACTGGAAAGACAGCCAGGTCGGCCGTGGCGTCAGTTGGGTGCGCGTTACGCTGACGTTCGACAAGGACAAGTTCGCAACCGGCATTCCCGATCTGCTTTTCGTCGTGCGCGGCAACCGCAACATCTACGACCCTCGCACCGGCCAGACCGGCTACAGCGACAACGCCGTGCTGTGCACCCTCGACTATGTTCGCAACCGCCTGGGCGTCACTGATCAGTTCATCGTCTGGGACGCATGGTCCGCGGCGGCCAACATCGCCGACGAGAGCGTCGCCGACCCGGACGGCGTCTACCGCAAGCGCTACGCCATCGGTGGCGTCTACAAAGCCGATCAGCGCAAGGATGAGACGCTCGCCAGCCTGGAAGAGAACTTCGGCGGCACCACCCGGCGTGTCGGCGGATACTGGGGCGTCGAGGTCGGCGCCTACTACGGGCCGGCCGTGGCCACGATCACCGAAGACATGGTGGTGGGCAGCGTCACCGGGCGCACGGAGGTCAGCCGCCGCGACGCGATCAACAGCGTCGCCGGTAAATGGAACTCCCCCACCGATCTATGGGAAGAAACCAGCTACCCCACCGTGACCGTGGATGAGTGGGTGGCCGAGGACGGCGGCGAGAACACTGACACCCTCGATACGCCCTTTTCGCCCAACACCCACCAGAGCCAGCGCCTGGCCAACATCAAGCTGCGCCGGCAGCGCGCCGGCGGTCAGCTCGAGATCCCGCTCAATCACGCCGGTTACCAATTCCGCCCCGGTCGAGTGATCAACGTGGATCTCCCGACGATCAACGTTAGCGGCGAATTTAAAGTGCTTGAGTGGCGCTTCTCCGCGAAGGAAGGCGTGCGTGTCGTCGTGCGCCAGGAATTGCCCGAGTTCTACGACGATGCCGTGGGCGAGCCATTCGATTACCTGTCGATCATCCAGACGCCTACCGGTGGCATCGGATCGCCGACCAATCTGCGTTACACCGTCGAGACTATCGGCGAGGTCGTGCAAGGCCGGCTGACCTGGGACCCGGTCAATGCCGCGATCGACTACAACGTCGTGATCCTGCGCGGCACCGAGGTGGTCCAGGCAGCCAAGACGCCCAGCGGCGCTACGACCTGCACCCTGTCCGGACTTGGCGCCGGGGACTACACCGCCAACGTCAATGCGCGTGGCCTGCAATCAACGTCCGGCCCGGCGACGATCGCATTCAGCGTGCTCAATCCTCCGCAGCCCGCTCGGGTTATCACCCAGGTCGACCGCACCAACGTGCTGCTGGTGCCGGTGCTCGCCGACGGCGACAGCCTGGGCGGCGGGACATGGGAATACCGCTGGGGTGTGACCAACGTATTCAGCGATGCCGAATATCTCGGCCGTGGCGATACGATCACCCACACCGGGCGCTCGCCTGGCCAGGAGCTCTACTACTGGGTCCGGGGCATCAACGCCTATGGTGCCAGTGATTGGTTCGCCGTCTCAGTGACGACCAGCGAGAACTTCGATGACGTCATCTCGGCGGTCAACGACGACATCTACCGCCCCGGCGGCCTGGCCGATCAATTCCAGAACGGCCTGGACGAGAGCTACGAGGCAATCACGGAAGCGCAGCAGTCCATCGACGATCTGAAGGCGCAAGTTGACGCGCTTGACCCGGAGGACCAGGGCGCCCGAATCGATGAGTTGCAGCAGATCATCGAGCGCGAAGAGCGGATGCAGGCAATCCGGTATTTGGGGCTGCGGGCCCAGGCAATGAACGGCGCGGCGCAGCAGGATACAGACCGCATCGTCGAGGCCAATGGTCGCCTCGCGATCTCGCAGCGCGTCGACACGCTCTCGACTGACTTCAGCGGCAACAAGGCGACAGTCGACAACCGACTGACCGCGCTCAGCCAGGCCGATAGCGCGCTGGCGCAGAGCGTCGATCAATACCGTGCGGAAGCCGACGGCAATATCGCTCAAGTCGATCAGCGCGTGTCGGCGATCGTTGATCCGGAGACCGGCATCATCGCTCAGGCCGTAACCACTGTGACCGTCAATGGACACAAGGCGCTGCTCGGCATTCAGGTCGACGGAGAGCTTGCCGAGATCATCGCCATCGCCGATCAGTTCGCGATCCTCAACCCGGTTTCCGGGGAGCTGGTGACGGCCTTCGTCGTGTCCGATGGGCGGGTCGTGATTCCCGAGGCGCTGATCGACTCCCTGGTCGTGACCAAGCTGCGGTCCTCTAACGGCAACCTGGTGTTTGATGGCGACAAGCTGAAAGCGGCTTACATCGATGTCGCCAACCTGATCGCCCAACGCGTCCGCTCTCCGGTCACCGTGGATGGTCGTCCTGCGTTTGCCTTCAACTCCGATGGCTCGTTCGAACTGAATGCCGAGGATAACGGCAGCTTCAGCATCAAAGGGCCTTTGGCCACGGTCAGGGATTCGAACGGAGCGCTGCGCGTGCGTATGGGGGTGTGGTGATGCCGGTAGGACTTCAGACCTGGAACGCCAATGGCCTCGCACTGGATCTCACCACCCGATTGCCGAAAGTGCTGGGGCGGGTCTACTTCCCCAGCTTTTCGCTCACAGGATCCGGCGGCATTCCCTCGGGGCTGAACGGTAGCCTGACTGACGCCCGCTTGGGCCAGGGCCAACTGTTCTATTTCTTCACCCCTAGTGGTAATGCCAAGGCGTTCTATGACGGCTGGGCAGCGCTGGGGCCGGATGTGACGCTCTCGGGTACCACGCTTAGCTGGCAATGGGACGCCGACACCGTGCGCGCCTGGAATGGTGCCACCGTCGGCTACGGCGAACAGGCCGGGGATAGCTACCTGAACTATGGGATTTTCTGATGCCAGCCGGATTCCAGGTTTTCACCCACGATGGGAACGTGCTGCAGATCGATGATGAATCGATCGTCTACAGCCTGAGGCGCGCTGGCAAGCTGACATGTTCGCAGAACACGTTCGGGCTCAATGACTACGTCGGGATGCTGGATATCACCGGTTACAGCAACCCCATCGCGGCAATTCAGAGCTCGACGGCGTGCGCGGCGGAGATCGTCAGGCCAAAGGGTGAGTTCCTACCCTACGGCAGCAATGGCCGGACCTATCTAAAACTAACGTGTAATAGTGTAAATGCGCAGATACAGTATTACATATTCGATCAGTGGGTTGCTCCACGGGGGAATAGCGGCGTGGAGGTCTACGACAGTAGCGGCAACGTCGTCTTCCATAGCGACTGGTATCTGATGGATGTCGTCGACTTCCTCAATGTGCCAGCGGGCAATCCGACGCGATCCAATACCTACACCGCCGGAACCGTAGGCAGCAATCGGGCCATCGCCAAAACACTCAATAGGGTCTGGAATCAAGCAGGACAAGGCGGGGCGCCATCTACCCATAAAGAAGCAGTCAAGATTTCCGGCGGAAATGCCGTTGTGTCTTATGTGTTCTCCGGAGATTACGGGAACTCGGCGGGTTTTAGCCTGCTGCAGAAAATCGACAACAAGCTGATCGTCATCGACACGAGTCGGCTACCTGCGAACTACGGATGATCATAATGAAAAAGACAATCGGCATGGCTGCTCTGCTGCTGCTAGGAGGGTGCGCGAGCAGCGGCTATCACGACGTCCCCGTCACACTCACCCAGGTTCAGCGCTGCGATATCGACGGCGCGCTCGGTAATGAGGGCTACTGCCACCTCACTGGGATCACCCCCGACGGGCAAGTATTCACAGGCCCGATTTTCACCATGGGTGAAATCGGCGATCACGTCAGGCTGCGCTGCGGCGATCACTGGCGCTGCCTGCCAACAGCGGCCGTAATCATCCGCTGATCGAATCATTCAGTTATAAACCGCCTTTGAGGCGGTTTTTTTATGCCTGGAGGAAACATGGCAACAGCATCGAATCAGGATCAGCTCAATGAGGTGGTCAACCTGCTTATTCAAGAGGTTGATTCAGAGAGGCTGAAGTACACCGACCTAGCTAAAGCTTTAATGGCGCTGGATAATATCGCGCAGGGGGAAAGTCTTGGTCTCGCGGCCGGTGCTGATACGCTGGATCAGATTGGAGTGGGAGAAGCGGCGGCGGTACGCGTTGCATTGTCTCTCAAATCGCTATCGCTTTACTCGACCATCGAAGCCGCCGTCAATGCAGGGCAGTTGGGGAATGCTGCGAGTGTTCGCGCCGGGATTGGTTTTTCTAGCGCAGCGCTCACGGAAATTAACAAGCAGGGATGGGGGCTTAATAGCGGCATACAGATCAACAATTTAGACGATACAACCTATCCTACAGGAGTATATTTTTATAACGTCTCTAACGGGACAACTACAGGTACACCTCCCCCAGGTGAAACGTCTGGAATGGTTCTGATCGGAGCTAACGGATCACCAGGTGGATATAAATCGCAAATAGCGATCGGTCGCGGATCTGGAAAAATTTGTTGGAGATATGCTACATCAGGTGGCTACGGAGAATGGAGCTACGCCTATTCGACCAATAACACCACAATTGATTCTAATGGATTTCTAAAATCAGCTTCTCCAATATTTAGGCTAGCAAATGAGGCGGAGTATGCTTTCGGAGACGGCTTCATCGCAGATGGGTGTGGCGCATATAATAGTGAAGCCGAGGGTGTGACAGCATCGCACGATAACATCGGCTTCTACACCGTCAGCGGCTCGCTTGGCTTCGCCGATGATGGATGGACGATCGAGATCCCGCAGGACGTCAATGGGAACCGGCTCTGCTTCGTCGAGACCGAAACGGCCGACGATGGCACTATCACTGTGCGCACCTTCGGCCGACGGTTCGACTACGAGACCGCGATGATTGTGGCTGGTGATCCGGTCGACATCCCCGACGGGCGGTGGATCGACCTGAGGTTGAAGATGCCTGCGACAGAACCGGTGGACGATTCTGGCGCTAGCGATGAAGTATCGACCGAGGGGTAGAGGATAGGAGCGCCCGGAATTATCGGGACTCGATTATCGCCGGTTCTATTAGCGGTTATGAAAGGCCGCAATGGCGCCGGAGACCTGCCATGCCGCGTCGCTGAAGTACTATGCAATGCGGCGACGGGGAGAATGGATGATCTAGCTTGCGGAGACGGCCCGGGAAGCACGCGCGGTGACGTGGGAAAGTCTGACGCTCAGGATCTAAATTCGATTCAGAAACTCCTCGCCGAACCTCGAACGCAGGAATGGATATTGATCCTGAACCAACACCTCAACTTGCCTGCGTGCTTTTCTTGGGATCCTAGCAGACCTCGTTGCGTGCACGCGGCTCGACATTACGCTATAGGTGAAAGGACTTAATCCTAAGTGACTCTCTACAGCTGTCATAACTGCTTTTGAGTTTTTTGAAATATCCTTAAATGGAATATAAAGGATGTTTTCAGTGCCGAAAATTGACTCCCAGTTTGGGATGTAGCTCCGATAGTCACCTCTATGCATTATAGGGGTGCCATCCACCAAAGATAACCAATCTATCCCTATCCTCTTGTTTTTGTACTTTCGACTTGCGGCCATTCTTAATTGCGACAGTGCTCGTTGGTATGGATCTCGTATAATGTATATTATTTTTGGTGTTCTGCAGAATTCCTTTAGATAAGAAATACCATGAGCTGGCAGTGCGCAATATTCAGGAGTTATATCGCCACAGATTCTTTCAATCCCGGACTTATGTGAGTAGAAGCGCTTGTACCATTCGTCTGAAAACATTAACTTCGGATCAACTAGTTCCGATAATAATGCCAAATATGAGTGGTTTGGCGCTCCTTCAGTACGTAGATGCTCCTTGAGCGCTTTTTTCACCCCCATCCGTACGTGCCACCGCGTCCACTTTCTATGTTCGGGTATGAACCTGTGGTTAAAGAAGTGAGTTTCTTTGAATGGCCCCATGTGTATGTCGGGGCGTTGGTCTAACATCGAGTGAAGCCATGTGGTGCCGGCCTTCTGTGCTCCGATGCATAAAAAATCGGGGTTACTCATTTAATTGCCTTACCGTCGATAGATCCCTGTAGCCGTAGAGTGACAGGACAAGCTCGTCGTTTCCATAGTGGGCGTGTTCTGGGAGCACTTGACCTTAGAGTGGATGCATCCGAGCCTCTCCACTGATAAGGTCCATCCGTCGCGGGCCCCACTCAGCTTCCACCGCCGCCGGGCGCCAGAACAGGAAGCGTATCTGCGCCCGGCCCGGGTCAATCAGCACGTGCGCGTGCGTGCCGATTGACAGCATGTCGTCATCGTCGAGCTGATCGATTCGGCAGCGCCCGCTGTAGACGAACTGCGCGTGTGTCGCGTGATACTCGATCCACTGATCGTGGGGCGGTGTGCCCTCGTTCCAGTCCCGGTTCCGGCGATTCTCTGCCCAGCGCTCAAGCGCCGCTCGATAGTTCACGGCTCGTCACCGAACAACGAATCGGTATCACCGCCACACCACCGGCAATGGACCGGAGTGCCGTCAACACTCAACACGAACCCGGTGATATCGCCGACGCTGTCGGCGCTTTCCCTGGCGAGGCAATGCCGGCATTCGACCGCAATGGTTTCAGGTGGGGAATTCTGGCGCATAACGCTTTCCCAATACTGTATATCCAGACAGTATCAGGCATTGCTGGGTCGCCGTCGAATAGATGAATTCAGCTATTTGAGGGGATATGCGTCTTTTTGCGCATCACCGCACCACTGCTTGCCATGGGTACCTGGACGGTACGGCAACGCCCACCCTTCCTTGAGCAGATCGTCATTGAGCGATTGGCCATTGAGCAGAACGACGCCCAGGGCTCGATTGAATGAATCCTCTCCCTCCCGGTCGACCTCAATGGTCCCCGCCTCATCAATCCGGTCGCGCACATAGTTCTCGGCGCGCGCGGCCATCTCTCTCTCCGTCACCCTTTCTTCGTCGGTATCGCAGCGCGAGCGCTTTTCTGGAGTGTTGACGCCGATCAGCCGCACGTCGAACACGTCCCAGCCAGGCACGTTGCCGTCGACGCGGACGCGGATCGTGTCGCCGTCCACGACATCGGTGACGTGAACTGGGGTGGCTGCTGAAGCTGAGAACGACAGAAGAATCAACGCAATTGATGCAGGACCACGTAGTCGCAATGGTGCTCTCCAACTGCGGTAACCTTCGCCCTAAATCGAGCAGGGATCTCTTTGCCCTCACGTCGCTCAACAATGTGCGACATGTCGACGATATCGAACTCCGTTCCCACCTTCGCCTTACCACCGCATCGCTCAACTTCTTCGATGGGCGCTCGACTCTCCATTCCCTAATGCACTACGTGATGCATATCGCCACCTCCGAACGTTACCTGCCAAGCGTGGTCGCTTGGCGCGTGACGCTCTGTGGTCGCAGTTTGGTCGCATAGAACATGCTGCCATGGCACTGATTGGAAATATAGCGAGAGCCTAAGTGTTTGATATTGCTGTAGACCGCATTGCAAGCGCAGCCCGTGCATAGTTCAAAACGAACTTAAAATCCCTCGGTGGCAACACCGTGTCGGTTCGAGCCCGACTCCGGGCACCATCTTCCGATTTGCTACCGACCATCAATCAATAATCATCTCCCCTCATTTCCACCTGTTTCGACTCTCTCGCACGATACCCCGAGCCAGATCGGTACCTCGGTAATGCAGCCGGGCTGTCGGTTTTCTGCCATGAGGATGAGCCCAGAAAACACCTTCTGGTGGGCGTGACGGGACGAAATGTGGAAGAAAAAGCGACCCGGTGGCACACGGAAAGAGACGCCATATGCACCAGGTCGAAGTCGTCGCAGGGAAGCGACACAAACCCATAGCGGATACGAATCGACATCCGCCCGGTTACCGGCACTGAACTCGCGCCCCAGACCGTCTGGTGACTGTTCTATCGGCCAGCATCCCGATGACTTGAACTCGACGCCCCGGACTTGGCGCCGCGCGCCTCGAAATCGCCGCGCATGGCCCGAACGTCCCGATCCGCAAGTCGCCTCCATCCGAGGACATCGCAACCAAATTCCGCCGTCCGGCACATCCGCTCGACGGCGCGTTGAAGCCGGACCGGCGGGACAGAAAAAACCCCGGCCAGGGGGAATGGCCAGGGCGGTTGGAGACGACGAGAAGCCTCTCAAAGGCGCCCCGAACTCTCGAGGCGCGAGACAGAATGCTCTGCGATTGCGATCCTGCTCGACGCTCAGTCGATGCTGGCAAACGTCATTTCGACATGGCCGCGCCCCGTTGGCTGGCCAACACTCTGCAGCGCCTGGGCGGCAGCAACGCTCTGCCCGCCACCGATCAGGTCTTCATTACCTGCCGGGACATCGGTAGCGTGCATGGTGCTGACGGAGACATAGGTCAAGGCCTCGTCTGCGGCCGCGCTGTGGCCACCATTGACCGGATTGACACGATACTGGGTCGGCAGCGCCTGGAACTCGGAAGTTTGCTGTACGTTCAGTGCCTGGTGCTGGCTGGCAAAAGCTTCTTCGGCTTGAGCGCTATTGGCCTGAGCGGCAGCGGGCAGCGCGATGGCCAGTGCGATGGCGGCAAGAATGGCAGTTTTCATGATTCGTTCTCCAATGACTTTTTTCGTTTTCTTTCTTCGGTTGGCCACTTGGCCCTGACCGTTGATGACATTATGAGAACGAGACAGTTAGCGTGCGAATCGAAAGCCTCGAAAGCGACTATCGCCAGAATCGATAGGTCAAGCCATGAGCACCGCGCACGGGGGCACTGGCCTCTCGCGCGGCTGGCGTGATGGCTCTTCCAGAGACGACGCCTGGCACGGGTACGCTCCCATCTTGCTCATGGAGACGCGGCTTCGTCCTGGCTCTGTGCTGAAGCGACGATGCGCTCCAGTACCGGAATCCAGCAGGATTCGACATTCAATCCGAATCGTTCGCCAAGGGCGTCGATCATCTCCTCGACCGAGAGGTAGCGCTCTTCGACCTCTCCCGTCACCCGTGCCACCTTCAACCGATTGCTCGCCAAGGTATAACGCGCTTCGGGTGTGGTCATCGCTACCATCAACCGACTGCGAAAGTGTGATGTCGGGTAGCGGGACACGTAGTGGTTGGCCATCTGGTAATCGATGGACTCCCAGGGAAAATCGAGAATCTCGTACAGGGCCTGCCAGGCGTGATCATGATGTGACTCGACCATGAAGCCGCTCATCGTCTTGCGCAGCCGATAAGCGCCGTAGGCATACTGCTGGGAACGCTCCGGCTGCCAAAGGAGCGGCTCATTGGGCATGAAACTGCCGAAACCGACATCCACCAACCACAGGGCGTCGTCCACCACCACTTTCAAGGATGCGTGTGTCGCTGCCGGGGCGGGGCCCTCCAGCTCGTGGCCGACCCACACCCGGGCCAGATGGGTTTCCACCGAATACCCCAGCGCTTGCAGCACACGCTGCAGCAGGTTGGCGTGTTCGAAACAGTAGCCTCCCCGTTGCTGGCGAAGCATCTTGTCATCGACGGCGTTCGGATCGAGTGATATCTCCCGCCCCAGCAATACATCGATAGCCTCGAAGGGAATGGAAGCCATGTGATGGGCAATGATGGAACGCAGCGTCCCCAGCGTGGGGGGCAAGGCACCCGAGAGTCCAATGCGCTTCAAATAGGCTGACAGATCGACGCTGGCCATCGCCTGGCCGGAGAGTGGAACGATAGCTGACATGATGGAGCTCCTCTGAACGACGAGCGCAGCGTAATTCCTCGACTTTACTTGAGGTCAAGCCCGTGATGGCCCGTTGGACGCCCGCTCGAGAAATCCTTCCAAGAGAGCCTGGCGGATACCGCAATGAACGACGATACCCGTGCTCCCTGATCGCTGTGTCACCCGAGCCCGGCCTTGGCTGGATCCACCTATGTCGGAGCACCGCATCGAGAAGGACGGCGCGCTGAGCTCCAGCTCGCGGCGCTTGGCCCACTCCTCGGCCATCGTCTTGCGCGGGAAGCTCCGCGACTCTGTATAATCCCCGCTCCCTCGGCGGGCGATGCGGATCCGAGCCAGGTATGAGAAACTGCCGCCCTTCTTTTGCGGCTTGACGATGGTGGCCACAGCCTCCTCCCGGAATGTGACAAATCCGGATGCCTCGCGGTGCCAGATTTGTGACGACACGACCCGCAAAACGCGCCAAAACCACTGTAAATATTACCAGCTATGGCCATGACCGAAAACGCCACAAACCGCGGAAACGCTACAACCACGCGATCCGCGCTGGACAGGACTTTCTCCGTCGCGCCGATGATGGACTGGACCACCCGGGACTACCGTGCCTTCGCCCGCTGTCTGACCCGCCGCGCACTGCTGTATACGGAGATGGTCACCACCGGCGCGATTCTGCATGGCTCGCCGCGGGAGCGTTTCCTGGGTTACGACGCCGTAGAGCATCCGCTGGCGCTGCAATTGGGTGGCAGCGATCCCGGTGAACTGGCCGAATGCGCGGCCATCGCCGAAGCGTGGGGCTACGACGAGGTCAATCTCAACGTGGGCTGTCCGAGCGATCGGGTGCAGAACAACCTGATCGGCGCCTGCCTGATGGGTTATCCCGACAAGGTGGCCGAAGCCGTCGCCGCCATGCGTCGCGCGGTATCGATTCCCGTCACGGTGAAGTGTCGCATCGGGATCGACGACCAGGACGAAGATGCCGATCTCGAGCGCTTCATCGATCGGGTCGCCGACGCCGGCTGCGATACCTTCATCGTGCACGCCCGCAAGGCGTGGCTCCAGGGGCTCTCCCCCAAGGAAAATCGCGACGTCCCGCCGCTCAACTATCCCCGCATTTACCGACTCAAGGCACAGCACCCCGAACTGCACATCGGGATCAATGGCGGTATCAAGACGCTGGAGGCCTGCAGGGGGCATCTCGACGCTGGCGCAGATAGCGTGATGATCGGCCGGGAGGCCTACCAGAATCCGTGGCTGCTGGCCGATGTCGACAGCACCCTCTACGGTGTCGAGCCGCCGGCCACCAGCCGCCACGAGGCGGCGCGGGCCTTTCGTCCCTACGTGATGGAACGGCTGGCCGAAGGCGTCAAGCTCAACCACATCACCCGGCACCTGCTGGGGCTGTTCCAGGGCTGTGCCGGCGGCAGGCGCTTCCGGCGCTATCTTTCGGAAAGCGCCCACAAGGAGGGTGCCGGTATCAGCATCTACGATGACGCCATCGGCCTGGTCGACGAGCGTCGGCTGGCCGAGCCGGCCCGGGAGCGCGCCTAGAAGCCGGTCGTCTCGTAACGCGACTGGAAGCTCTCCACCGCGTTCTCGACATCGTCGATCTCCTGGTAGCGGGCGACGTGAAACAGCGCCTCGCCCTCGTTGACCAGCGGCAGGTTGCTCATGCCGATGACGATGCCATCGGCATTGGCCACGACCGGCGCCTCATCGTTGCCGAAGGGATCGGCCACCACGCCCAGCGACTGATGCTTGGCGACCCGCGCGCCCAGTCTGACGCGCGGCCTCAGAATGCCATCGATGGGCGCCCTGGCCCAGCTCGAACCGTTGGCCACTTCGGCGGGGGGCGGCGTGCGTCGGCGGCTGTCGGCCGGCAGCATGCCGATCAGGCGCATCACACGCCGGATCCCCCTCACGCCAGGCGCGATCGCCCACTCGTCGAAGCGCAGCGCCTCGCCAGCCTCGTAGGTGAGCACGGGCACGCCACGATTCTGGGCGTATTCGCGCAGGCTCCCCTCGCGAAGCTCTGCATTGAGGATCACCGGTACGCCGAACGCCTCGGCCATGGCCTGGGTTTCGCGGTTCTGGCGCAGTTGGGAACGAATCTGGGGCAAGTTGGTACGGTGAATGGCACCGGTGTGCAAGTCGATGATGTGAGTGGCCCGATCGACCATCTCCTCCCGCATCAGTGCGGCGATGCGAGAGCCCAGCGATCCGCCCTCACTTCCCGGGAAGCAGCGATTGAGGTCGCGCCGGTCCGGCAGGTAGCGCGACTGCTGGACGAAGCCGAAGACATTGACGACGGGTACGGCGATCAGCGTCCCGCGCAATCGCGATAGGTTCGGCAGCCGTAACAGCCGGCGCACGATCTCGACGCCGTTGAGCTCGTCGCCGTGAATCGCGCCGCAGACCAGCAACACCGGGCCAGGCTGGCGACCGTGAACTACCTCTACCGGAATATGCATCGGGGCGTGGGTATAGAGCTTGGCCACCGGGACATCGACCTGCCGGCGCGTGCCCGGTTCGATTCGCTCGCCGACGAGGGTGAAGGCTTCCTGCGCCATGACAATCCTTGACAATGGTTGGGTCGGTAGTGACGAGATCGTGAAACCCTCACGTCAGCGGGAGGGGGCATCCCGCTGGATCGCTTCCAGCTCGAAGATCAGCGTCACATGATCACCGACCATACCGTTGTCGACGCCGTAATCCATCCCCCAGTCACTGCGATCGAGAGCGCCACGGACCGACAATCCCAGCGTGGGCCGCCTGTGCCCGAACGGATAGACAGCGTCCCGGTTCAACGTGACGTCCAGCGTGACCGGCTCGGTACGTCCCAGCAGCGTGAGCTTGCCATTCAGCGTACCGGTCGTCGGGGAGGAGGGCTCGAAATCCGTGGCCACGAAATGTATCCGCGGATGACTGCCCGCGTCCAGAAAGTCGCGCCCCCGCAGATGCTCGTCGCGAGCACCGAGATTGGTGAAGACGCTGGTGGACTGGATCGTGACCTCTGCCGAGATCAACCTCTGCGCCTCCCGGTCATAGACGAAAGTGCCCTCGCCCTCCAGGAACTGTCCAAGCAGGTTCTCGTAACCCAGATGATCCACCATGAACGCGATGGAGAAGTGTTCGGGATCGATATCGAAGCGCTGCGGCTCGGCGCTTGCCGGCGGCGACGCCAGCAGCACCAGCGCGGGGAGAAGATTCAGCCAAGCGCGTCTCATGACGGCCTCCTTGCGGGGAAATCGACCCAAATATCGCGCGAAACGGCGATGCCGCTCACAGCTCGATGTCGCCGGCAGGACGACGACGCCAGAGCCAGACGATGTCACGGCCGAACGAGAGGACCAGCAGTAGTGCCGCTATCAGCGTGAAAGCGGTCGCCCACGCCGGTTCGACGAAGGGAAGCAGGCAGACCATCAGCGTCGACACCTGCCAGACGCAGACCGTCTTGCGGAAATAGCTCTCGGGCAGGGCGCGATTGAGCCACGGCGAGTAGAACCCGGCGACCAGAAATACGTAGCGGGCCAGCCCGATGACCAGGATCCAGGCCCCCACCTTGTCCAGGGCGATCAACGCCACGCACAGCACGACGATGAAAAACGCGTCCAGCTCCATGTCGAATCGCGCGCCGAAGGCGCTCGACGACCCGGTTCGCCGCGCCACCCAGCCATCGATCCCATCGAGGGCCAGTGCCAGCAGCGACAACGCCGCGATCCCTTCGGCGTGGCGCTGGATGAAATCTGGATAGACCACGACGCCAGCGACGACCGCGATCAGCACCGCTCGGAGCAGGGTGACACGGTTCGCCCAGCCGAGCCCCTGCCGCGAGGCTGGCCAGGCCCAGAGCACCGCCGTGGCGATCGCCAGATAAATGCCGCCGGCCGTGAGGCGCAGGCCCGAGGGCGCCGAGAAAGCCCAGTGCACCCACTCGGTGAGCAGGCCGACCATGGCGAGCCCCGCGGCCATCTCGACCCAGCCGCGCAGGGATCTGCCCCGCCGAGAAACCGCTGCCGAGATACGTGTCGATGAGTGTCGCATCGGCGACCTCCTCCCTGATGATGGCTCGCACCCCGACCTGTCGTGACGCCGGATCGCGATGCCCTTCCTAACCGATACGCTACCGGTACAAGTTTGGATGCAGTTTGACCGATTTGCGAGAGTGACGGGTCACCGTGGCGGTCGACGGGGCCGGCAACGCCCAGAGCTGACCGACTTCCAGGCCGCCCACTTCGCCCCGGCAGTCTCCCGACGGCGCCATCGGAGCGAGTAAATCTTGTTCATAGCTTAATTTTTGTACACCATTTGTACAATTCCAACTCGTCACACTCTGCCATACTGTCAGCAGGACGACGAGCCGCCACCCCGATCTGCCCTCAAGGAACGGATACCGCAATGACGACGCCTTACGCTCACGCCTTCTGGTCTCTCGGCAACGGTAACGGCGAAATTCGCCAGGCCGAGCTGAGTGTCAGCGGCGACTTGATGATCCGCACCTGTTACTCCGCCATCAGCCGGGGCAGCGAGACGCTGGTCTTCAATGGCCAGGTACCGGCGAGTGAATACCAGCGGATGCGGGCGCCCTTTCAAAGCGGCGAGTTCCCCGGCCCGGTTAAGTACGGCTACTCCAATGTTGGCGTCGTCGAGCAGGGCGCGCATGACTGGCACGGGCGATACGTCTACTGCCTTCACCCCCACCAGACCCACTACCGGGTCGGCGTCGACGACGTCGTGCCGCTGCCGCCCGGCGTGCCCCCGCAGCGCGCGGTACTCGGCGCCAACATGGAAACGGCTCTCAACGCCCTGTGGGACGCGGCGCCAGGAATCGGCGACCGGATCAGCGTCGTCGGCGCCGGCGTCGTCGGTGCCCTGGTGGCCTGGCTCTGCGCCCGATTGCCCGGGACCCGCGTCCAGTTGATCGATATCGACGAGCGCAAGCGCTTCCTCGGCGAGGCGCTGGGAGTGGACTTCCACACCCCTGAAACCGCCGAGGCCGAACAGGATCTGGTCGTGCACGCCAGCGCGTCGAATGCCGGTCTGCAGAGTGCCCTCTCGCTGGCGGGGTTCGAGGCCACCGTACTGGAAATGAGCTGGTACGGCAGCCGCGAGGTCAACCTGCCGCTCGGCGAGGCGTTTCACGCCCGCCGTCTGACGCTGCGCTCCAGCCAGGTCGGCAGCGTATCGCCCGGACACCGCCCTCGCTGGAATCATCAGCGGCGACTGGCACTGGCGCTGGCGCTACTCGATCACGACTGTCTGGACGTGCTGATCAGCGGAGAAAGCCATTTCCGGGATCTCCCCGAAACGCTCAAGCGACTGAGTCAGCGTGACGACGATACGCTCTGCCAGCGCATCCGCTACGGCTGACCCGACGTACCTCATGATGCCGGCCCGGTATCGCACGCTTCGCCGGGCAGGTTCGCCAGGGACAGCAAGACGCAAATTCGGCAACGGCCCCATACGGCCACTTCAGCAAGGAGCGAGAGGATGTTCAGCCTGACCGTTCGCGATCACATGATGATCGCCCACAGCTTCAACAGCGAGACCTTCGGCCCGGCGCAGAAGCTTCACGGTGCGACTTACGTGGTCGACGCCACCTTCAAGCGTCCCGAACTCGACCAGGACGATCTCGTCGTCGATATCGGTCTGGCCAGCGAAACGCTGAAACGAGTGCTCGGTGAATTCACCCTGGGCAACCTCGACGAGATCGGCGAATTCAAGGGCCGCAACACCACCACCGAATTCATGGCCAAGGTCGTATTCGACCGACTCTCCCACGCCATTCGCGAGGGTGAGCTGGGTGACGGCGCCCGCCATCTCACTGCCCTGACCGTGACCCTGCACGAGTCCCACGTGGCCTGGGCGAGTTACGAAGGGGGGTTATGAGCGACTTCACGCTGATCGTCGCCGGCGACCCCGGCCAGTTGACCGGTGGCTACGTCTACGATGCGCGCATCGTCGAGGCGCTGCGCGCCACCGGCTGGACCATCGACGTGATCGGGCTCGAGGGGCGCTTTCCCGAGCCGGACGCCGTCGCCGCCCACGCCCTGGACAGCGCCTTGACCGCACTGGCGGACGGCAGTCGGGCCGTGATCGACGGGCTTACCATGGGCGGGCTACCGGCCATCGTCGAGCGTCACGCTTCGCGGCTATCCATCACCGCACTGGTGCACCATCCCCTCGCCGACGAAACCGGCCTGGGCGCACCGGAGCAGCAGCGCTTCCGCGTCAGCGAGACCCGCGCCCTGGCCGCAGCGGGGAGCGTCATCGTCACCAGCGTCTTCACCGCTCGTCGGCTTCGCGACTTTCAGGTGCCGGCCGACAAGATCGCGGTCATCGAGCCTGGCGTCGAGCCCGGCCCCCTGGCGAGCGGCGACGGCAGCGGTACGCCTCGCCTGCTGTGCATTGCGACGGTGACGCCGCGCAAGGGCCAGGATCTGCTGGTCGAAGCGCTGGCAGGCTTGACCGCGCTGCCGTGGCAGTGCGATCTGATCGGCGCGCTGGACCGAGCCGACACCTACGTCGCCAAGGTGCGCGAGATCATCGACGAACACCAGTTGGGCGAACGTATCCGGCTACTGGGCTCGCAGCCCACCGAGCGCCTGTCCGAGCATTACCGGCAAGCCGATCTCTTCGTGCTGCCCTCGCACTACGAAGGCTACGGCATGGTGGTCACCGAAGCGCTCGCCCATGGCCTGCCGGTCGTCACCACGACGGGCGGCGCCCTGGCCCATACGCTGCCCGACGGCGCCGGTATCAAGGTGGCACCGGGGGACGTGGTGGCGCTGCGTGACGCGCTCGAACGCATGCTGGAAGATCCGGAGACCTACCAGCGCTGCCGGGAGGGGGCCAGGGCGTGTCGCGATACCCTGACCGACTGGCACGCTGCCGCCGCCGCCTTCGGTCAGGCCCTGAAGCGCTCGGACACGAGAGAGGCAACGCGCTGATGCCGACCTCGACGCCCCCCGCCACCGACGCGCTGTTCAGCGATCAATGGCTGACGCTGAGGGAGCCCACCGATCACAGGGCACGCGACGCCCAGCTCACCCACGCCGCAGACCAGTGGCTGGTGCGCCGCGCCGCAACGAACCCGGCGCAGGACACCCGGTCGTTCGAGACACGGCGCACCGTGGTCGACCTCGGCTGCGGCAGCGGCTCCAATCTGCGCTATCTGGCCCCGCGCCTGCAGGGCGCCCAGCAGTGGCGGCTGATCGATCACGACGCCGGGCTGCTCGCCCAGGCCCGACAGCGCTGCGAGTCGCTGGCGAGTGCCGACGGCCAGCCGATCCATCTCGAGACCGATCAACTGAGCCTGACGGCGGCCTGGCAACACGGCCTGGAAGACGCCGATCTAGTCACCGCCTCGGCGCTGTTCGACCTGCTGACGGTCGACGCCCTCGAGGCAATGGCTGATGCCTGCCAGCGTAGCGGCTGTGCGGTGCTGTTCGCGCTCAGTATCGATGGCCTGATCCGTTTCCACGATGCCAGTGGCAGCGCGCTCTACGACGACGACGATCGCTTCATGCTCGCCGCGCTCCAGGCCCACCAGCATCGCGACAAGGGGGGTGGCCCGGCGGTAGGCGGTGAGGCCCCCCGCAGACTTCGCGAGAGCTTCCACCGTCGCGGCTACCATATCCGTGAAGCCGCCTCCCCCTGGCGACTCGGGCCGGAGTCGCAGCCTCTCGCCGAAGCGCTGATGGCGGGCTGGCGCCAGTCGCTTCACGAGCAACTGCCACAGCAGCGGGACCGAGTCGACCAGTGGCATGGCCGCCATCTCGACGACCTGCGGCGTGGCCGGGTGACCTTGACCGTGGGTCACCGGGACCTGCTGGCGACCCCGGCCGATGCAACGCACCCGGGAGCGCGAGCGTGAATCGGTGGCTGTCGCCGTGGCTGCGGCTGGCCGTGACGCTGGCGCTGCTGGGCATACTGGCGTGGAGACTGGATACCGGCCAGTTGCTGGAGAGACTCACGGCGCTGTCGCCGGCCTGGATTGCGCTTGCGGTCCTGCTTGGCCTCCCCCAGATCGCGATCTCGGCCTGGCGCTGGCGAATGACCGCGCATCGGGTCGGCATCGCGCTACAGTGGCCCACGGCCATCCGCGAGTACTACCTGGCCACCTTCCTGAATCAGGTCCTGCCGGGTGGCGTCCTGGGGGACGCGGCTCGAGCCTGGCGCCACGGCAACGCCCCGACGAACGCCGGTGACGGCCAGTCATCGCCCTCAGGACCGGCGGTGCGCGCCGTAATCATCGAGCGCGCCTCCGGCCAGGTGGCGCTGCTGCTGGTGGCGGTCGCCGCCATCTCGCTCTCGCCGGCGCTACGCCACGGGATCGCTCGGGCATGGCAACCCTGGACGACGACCCTGGCCTGGCTGCTGCTGGCGGCACTGCTGCTGGTCGGCGTCATCGTCGGCGTCTCGAAGCGACGACCCGGGACGGCTCTGGCAACCTTCGGCCGGGACGTCAGGCGGGCGTTGCTGACGGCGTCGGTATGGCCCGCCCAACTGGTCAGCTCGCTGCTGGTCATCGCCACCTACGTCGCGGTCTTTCTCTGCGCCGCCCAGGCCCTCGGCCTCCAGCGGCCGGTCTCACAGCTGCTGCCGCTGATCCCGCCCCTGCTGATGGCCATGGCGATCCCCTTGACCGTCGCCGGTTGGGGGCTTCGGGAAGGAGCCGCCGCGTTGATCTGGCCCCTGGCCGGCCTGCCGGCCCAGGAGGGCGTCGCGCTGTCGGTGGCCTACGGCCTGCTCGTGCTCGCCGCCAGCCTGCCGGGATTGGGAGTGCTGCTGTGGGACCGTCGGGCGAGCCAGGCAGTCTCGCCTCGCCGCAAGCTGGCATCGGAGGGGCATCCCTGATGAGATCAGGACTCCGCTGGCGTTCGATCACGCAGGTCGAGATCGAACAGCATGTCCCGGCCGAGGCAGAAATGGCGACAGGCTGGCCGCAGTGCCACGTCCAGCGTCTCGATCTCCGGCAGCGTCAGCGCCGGGCGGCCGGATCCGATCAGCATGGGGGCGACGACACTGTGCAGGCGGTCGAGACAGTCCGCCTCGAGAAAGCGGGAAATCGTCAGCCCGCCACCTTCGATCAGGATCCGACGATGGCCTTGCTCGGCCAGCAGCGCCAGAACCCTCGCGGGGTCGAAGCCCGCCGCCTCCGGCGGCAACGACTTGACGCCGACATGCGCCGCGAGCCCGTGGCCCTCGACGCCCTCGTTGACGAGATGCCAGGTCGGCGCCGCCGGCTGGCGGAAGACGTGGCGATCGGCCGGTACCCGCCCTCGCGGGTCGAGCACCACCCGCAGCGGGTTGTCGCCCTCGACATGACGCACGGTCAACTGCGGGTCGTCGGCGTCGACCGTACCGGCACCGACGACGACCGCGTCGACCAGCGCCCGCATTCGATGCAGGTGGACCAGGCTCGGCTTTCCGGTCACGTAATGGGAAGCCCCGGTGACCGTCGCGATACGGCCATCCAGGCTCTGGCCCAACTGGGCGATGACGCACGGCCCCCGGCGCACCGAGGTCGTGCACCACGGCAACCAGATCGACAGCAGTTGCCCGGCCTCCTCGTCGACCGGGTGGCTGCAGCGCCAGCCGCCGTCGGCGTCGACTTCCAGGCGATGATGCCCATCGACGACGGTCCCGTCGAACGTGTCGTCACGGGTCAGGGCCGCCACCTGGCGAAGCCAGCGCCAGGCCAGGACGACGGATACGGTGGATTCAACGGCGTGGGCGGGATTATCGGACGAGGCAGTCACGGTCATTCCTTGGCCAGACGGCATCACAGCGTAGCAAAGATCGCCCTTGGCGCGGAGAGCGTTCGGCGGTGGGCGCCATCATTTCGGCTTACCCGCCGCCCCCACCCGGGGCCTCGGGTGCCGATCACGGAGAGCGATCACAGATGAGACTGATCATGGACGACAGGATAAGGAGACGATCATGCGACAGGTAGAGCGCGCGATATTCGATCTGCGACGCGGCCTCCCGGTGCTCGTGCGGGCCGCCAGCGGCGACGTGGTGGTCCACCCGCTCGAGGGCTGCGACGACGAGGCACTGACGGCACTGCCGGCGCTCGCCGGCAACCCGGCCGCCCTGGCGCTGACCCGCCATCGCCTGGCGCGGCTGGGCATCGACTTCGGCCCCCGCGTGGGGCTGGTGCCGGTCGTTCCCGGCGACGGCGCCCCCGCCATCGTCGCCTGGGCCAGCGACGAGACGCAGCGGCTGCCCGTGGATCGTCAGCCCGTCGCCGCTGCCCCGGCAAGCGAGGCGGCGCTGGATCTGATGCGAATCGGCCTGCTGATCCCCGCGGCCGTAGTCGCCGAGGTCAGCCAGGCACAGCGCGCCCAGGTCGAGGCGCTGGTCGCAGAGGGTACGGTTCTGGCGGTCGCCGCCGAGCAGATCGACGCCTACGCCGAAAGCCGGTCACGCTTCCTCAAACGCACCAGCGACGCGGAGATCCCGCTGTCCCACGCCGAACGCGCGAAATTCGTCATGTTCCGGGAGGCGGACGGCATGCGCGAGCATATCGCGATCGTGATCGGCGATCGCGCCGAATGGAGCGATGCGGTGCCGGTGCGTCTTCATTCGGCCTGCCTCACCGGCGATCTGTTCGGCAGTTTGCGCTGCGACTGCGGCGAGCAGCTGCGCGAGAGCGTGCGCACCATCGACGAACGCGGCGGCGGCGTGCTGCTCTATCTCGCCCAGGAGGGCCGGGGCATCGGGCTAGCCAACAAGTTGCGCGCCTACACCCTGCAGGATGGCGGCCTGGATACGGTCGACGCCGACCAGGTACTCGGGTTCGGCGAGGACGAGCGAACCTACGAAGTCGCGCTGGAGATGCTCGAGCAGCTCGAGATCGCGCGGATCGAACTGTTGACCAACAACCCCGAGAAGATCGCCGCCATGGACCAGGGCGGCGTCGAGGTGGTCAACCGTCGCGGCATCTACGGCAAACTGACCAAGCAGAACCGACGCTACCTGGACGCCAAGGCCAAGCGCGCCGGCCACTGGCTGGAAGAGGTCCTCGACGACGGCGAGGACGAATCTGCCACGCCTTTCAGGCGTCCGGTGGCGCGCTGAGCGTCACCTCGACGCCGGATGGGCGTGGCGCAAGGTGGTGAGATCGAATGTCCCCGCCTCCTCGATCACCTGCGCCAGCCGGGCGGCGAAATGATCGACCAGCCAACGACCGGTCTCGGCGTCGGCCAGGGTTGCGTTGCCGGTCACCCCGCTGGCGTGGAGATCCTGCGCCAGCCAGGCGTAGCCGGCGTCACCCTCCGGCCCCAGGGTCGATCCGGCCTGCTCGCGGATTCGCCCCTCGGAGACCGCATCGGCCAGCCGGGCGACGCGAACCTTGTCCGGGGCGAGATATAGCATCATCGATGTCTCCAGCGCACCGCCATGCAGACCATGGCGGAGCTCCTCGGCGGGAAGCGCCTGCGCCGGGGGCGCAAAGCGGAAGTAGTTGGCCTTGACCACCAGCATGGCGTGCCTCGCGCGCAGTTTGAGCGCGGCCAGGTCGATGACCGCCTTGTTGCCGCCGTGGCTGTTGAACAGCACCAGACGGCGAATGCCGGCGCGGCTCACCGCCTCGCCCAGCGCCTCGATGACCGCGATCGCCGTCTCCGGCAGCAGGCTCAACGTGCCCGTGAATCCGGCGTGTTCCAGACTCGAGCCCAGCGCCAGCGGCGGCAGCAGGATCACGTTCCGATCCGGCGCGAGTCTTGTCGTCGCCGCCTCGAGCAGGCCCAGCCCGATGTCCAGGTCGGTGGAGAGCGGCAGATGCGCACCGTGCTGCTCGATCGCCGCCAGCGGCAGCACCGCCACCGTCCCCGCGTCGACCAGTTCGGCCATCTCCGTCGTGGTCAGCTCCTGCCACTGGTAGACACTCATGTTTCACTCCCTGACGAACCGCTTGACGTCGATGGCGCCGGCGAGCCCAGCAGCCGCTCCGCGATCGCGCTATCCCTGACCACCCGCCGGGCGATCGCCTCGCGTAACGTCCGCTCGTGGTTGCCGCCCTGCGCCAGGGTCAGTCGCGAGCGGGCTCGCGTGATGCCAGTGTAGATCAGCTCCCGGGTGACGATCGGATTGGCCCGCGCCGGCAGTGCGAACAGGACGTGCTCGAACTCCGATCCCTGGGATTTGTGCACGGTCATCGCGAATGCCGTCGCCGCGGCATCGAGCCGCGACGGCAGTACCTGGCGGATACCGTCGCCCTGCGGGAAACAGACCCGCAGTCGGCCGGCGTCATCGGCCAACGTCAGCCCCAGATCGCCGTTGTAGAGACCCAACTGGGGGTCATTGTGGGTCACCATCACCGGGCGCCCGGCGAACCACCCTTCGGTGCGCGATATCCAGCCCTGCTGCCATAACGCCCGGGCGATACGTTCGTTCAGCCCCTCGACACCCCAGGGCCCGCGGCGCAGGGCGCACAGCACCTGGAAGTGGCCCTGCAGGGCAAGAATCGATGCCACGTCCGCCCCGCCACGCAGCGCCTCGAACAGCGGCCGGTAGCCGGTCACCACGGCCCGCTCGAATGCCGCCGTATCGATGTCCAGCGTCTCCACATCCTCGAAACCCGCCGCCAGCAGCCGCGTGAACTCGCGGCCGTCGCCGGCGTTGGCGGCCCTGGCGAGGGCCCCGATACCACTGTCCGCCCGGAAGCGGAAGCTCCGGCGCAGCATGGCCACGTGATCGGCCAGCGGATTGGTCACGGCGGCCACGGGCAACGGCTCGCCCGCGATCGCCTGAAGATAGTCGCGCGTCGCCTCGGAGTAACCGGCGTCGCCGGCCCCCGCGCACAGATCGCCCAGCACCGAACCCGCCTCCACCGAAGCCAGTTGATCCTTGTCGCCGAGCAGGATCAGGCGGGCCTTCGCCGGCATCGCGTCGAGCAGCGCCGCCATCATCTCGAGATCGACCATCGAGGCCTCGTCCACCACCAGCAGGTCGAGGCTCAGCGGTGCCTCGCGATGATGGCGAAAGTGGCGCGTGTCCGGGCGCGCCCCCAGCAGCCGGTGGAGCGTCTGCGCCTCCTGGGGTATGGCGGCGCGCACGGCATCGGCGACCTCCAGCCGGCCGACCGCCCCCGCGATCGATTCCGATAGCCGGGCGGCCGCCTTGCCGGTGGGCGCGGCCAGCCGTATTCGGAGCGGCTCGCCGTCATCCGACAACGACTGCTCCTGCAGCAGCGCCAGCAGTCGAGTCACGGTGGTGGTCTTGCCGGTCCCGGGCCCGCCGGAGATGATCGTCAGCCGCTGCCGCAATGCGAGGGCGCACGCCACGCGCTGCCAGTCGGGTTCGCCCTCCTCGCGCCGATTGCCGGCGAACAGGGCCTGCAGCCGCCCGGCCAGCTCCTCGGCAACCGCCAGTGGTGGCCCCAGGCGCTGGCGCAGCCGCGCCGCCACCCCGCTCTCGGCCTGCCAGTATCGGCGCAGGTAGACCCGGTCGCCGTCCACGACCAGCGGCGTGGCGAGCCCCTCTGCCGCCGTCGTCTCGGCAACGGTGGAAGATTCGATCAACGCGGCAAGCCACTGCGCCGGCGTGACCGGGTCGAGCAGGGATTCCGGCAGCACCACCGCCTCCGCCGACGCGTGCTCGTCCGCGTTCTCCAGAGGCGGCAACGACAGCGCGGAGCGCGGCGCGTCCAGCACCCGGGCCAGCGACAGGCAGACATGGCCCCGGCCCACCTGATGGCTGACCAGCGCCGCAGCCAGGCCGACCAGCGGATCGGCGGCGGGATCGCGTTCGAGCAGGAAGAGCGCGAAGTGGCGGTCGAGCTGGCGCAGCCAGCCCAGCGCCACCCACAGCGACAGCGCCGCCAACAGGGTTTCGCGGGTGAGCGCATTGGCGGTTGGCGACGCCGCGGTATCGTCACCATCCAGCGCCAGCGAGAACTGGCCCTCGCCCGGCGAGCCGGGGCGCGCGTTCCGATTCGAAGGCGTGGTCGACGGTCGGCGGTTCATGCCGGAATCTCCTTGGATTGTCGCAGCAACGCGCCGGCCGGCCAGGCGTCACCCTGGAGCCACGCGTCCAGCGCCTCGATCAGCGCCCGCGACGGGCGCCGGTGGAATACCCCGGGTGCGACTTCGGACGCCATGCCAGACTCGAACGCGTCTTGGGCCACCATGGCAGACTCAGGCGCGTCTTCGGGCGCCTTGGAGAGTGGCGCATCTTCGGGCGCCTTGGAGAGTGGCGCCATGGAGAGCGGCGCCTTGGAGGACGACGCCTCGGAAAGTCCCCGCAGGAAGACGTAGCAGGCGCCGCCCATGTGCCGGTCGTAATCGTAATCCTCCAGCCGCGACGCGAGCAGGCGGTGTAGCGCCAGCACGTAGAGCACGTACTGCAGGTCGTAGCGGTGATCCACCATCGCCGCGGCCAGGCGCTCGCCCTGGTAGTCGTCCGGCGTATCGCCCAGATGATTGGATTTCCAGTCGAGGACGTACCAGCGCCCTCCCGACTCGAAGACAAGGTCGATATAGCCCTTGAGCATGCCGTTGAGCTTGCGCGGCGCGAGCCGGGGACGCCGGCCGGGCAGCGGCTCGAGTCGCGAGACGAGGCGGTCCAGCGGCTCGCTCCAGGCCGCCGATGCCGGCAGCCAGAATTCGAGCTCGGGCCGCCATGACTCGAGGCGATCGAGGCGCACCGAGTGGCCGTCGACGGTCATCAACGGCAAGCGCAGCCGCTCCAGCAGTAGCGCCTGCAACAGCGGCGCCCACTCGGCCTCGAACCCGCTGGTCGCCAGACGGCGGTCGATCTCCCGGCGCAGCGCCACGACATAGCCGGGCTCGTCCAGGCGATCGAAGTCGAGCGTTTCCAGCAAGCCGTGCAGGAAGGTTCCCGGGCGTGGCCCCCGCGGGAAATCGAACAGCGCACGGATACTGGGCCGCGGTACCGGATCCCGCTCGCGGCTGACCTCGATGTCCAGCGTCGCCGGCAGGTCCTCGCTGGCCGCGACCGCATCCTCGCCCTCGCCATCGCCGGTGTCGTCGCCGTTCCACGCCTCCTCCTCCTCGCCCACGGTGCGACGGGCATCCGCTATCAGCGAGGTGTAGGAGGCGATCCACCAGTCATCGTCGATCTCGCCGTCGAAGATCCGCGCCGGTTTGGTCTCCGGGGCGGCCATCGCCGCTCGCAGCCGGTGATCCGGCGGTTCGGGCAGCGGCTCGACCGCCAGCCAGCCGTCGCGCTGGCCCTGCCGCAGCCGATCCAGCAGCGCCACACCATCGTCCGCCTGCGCGCTGCCCAGCAACCGGCCCAGCGCGGTCTCGTGCAGGCAGCCGCCCTGGCCCCGCCCGCGACCGACATGGGCGACCCCCAGGCGACAGGCGTAGGCGGCACGGGTCAAGGCGACATAGAGCAGGCGGACATCCTCGTCGAGGCGCGCCAGCTCGGCCTCTCGCTTGTGGTCGTCATCGGGCGCGGCCACCAGCACGCTGCCCTCGCCCCCGGGCGGCCTCAACGCCAGCAGTCCGGTCCGACGATCCGGCTCCGCCGGCCGGTGGGAGCAGACGAACGGCAGCAGGACGATGGGATACTCGAGGCCCTTGGACTTGTGCACCGTGACCACCCGGACCAGATCCTCGTCGCTCTCCAGCCGCTGGCTGAGCGCCTGGCTGTCCAAGGTCGCGACGCCCTCCTGCAGCGCCCGGTGCCACCAGCGCAGCAGCGCCTGTTCACCGTCGAGCCGCTGCTGGGCGTTCTGGGCCAGCTCACCGAGATGGAGCAGATCGGTCAACGCCCGCTCGCCGTCGACGCGCTGGGCGAGCCGTTCGGCGACGCGGAAATCCTGCATCACCCTGCGCAACATGGGCAGCACGCCGCGCCGTTGCCACTGGCGATGGTAGTCGCCGAAGCGCTCGACCTCGCGCTCCCACGCCAGCTCGTCGGCCAGCAGCGCTTCCAGGGCCCGCGGCGAATCGTTGAGCAACTGGGTCGCGAGTGCCGCCTTGAGCCGGGCATCCTGGCGCGGCTGGGCCACCGCCTCGAACAGCTGCAACAGCTCGAACGCCTGCGGGGTGTCGAACACGCTCGACTTCTCGCTGAGGTAGACGCTACGGATCCCGCCGTCGGCGAGCGCCCGTCGCACCTTGAGCGCTTCCGGCCCATTACGCACCAGGATGGCGATATCGGCCGGCTGGACCGCACGCTCGCCGGTGGCGCCGGCGAAGCGCCACTCGCCCTCCAGCAGCCGCTGGACCTCGGCCCGGGTCGCCGATGCCATCGTCGCCTGATAATCGCCCTGGCTGTAGCGCTCGGTATCCGGCCACCACACCCCCAGCGCGGCCACCGGCCCACCGTCTCGGTCGACCAGCCGCGTCGACTTGGGCTGGGAGTCGATCGCCACGAACGGTATCTCGTCGCTGCCGAACGGCTGGGGGTGACGCTGGAACAACGCGTTGGTGGCCTCGACCATGGCCTGTGTCGAACGGAAGTTGCGCATCAGCGTGAAGCGGCTCGGCGTGGCCCGACGCGCGCGCAGGTAGGTGTGGATGTCGGCACCGCGAAAGGCGTAGATCGCCTGCTTGGGATCCCCGATCATCAGCAGTGCGGTGGTGGCCGGGTCGCTCTCCGGCGCCCGATAGATCCGCGAGAAGATCCGGTACTGGACCGGATCGGTATCCTGGAACTCGTCGATCAGCGCCACCGGCAGTTCCTGGCGGATGCGCGCGGCAAGCCGCAGCGCGGCATCGCCACCGTTACTGCCCGGCGCCAGGGCGGCGTCGAGATCGTTGAGCAGGTCCGAGAACTCCCACAGTCCGCGGCGCCGCTTCTCCTCCGCGAACGCTGTCGCGATCCGATCGCGGGCGTGCACCAGCACCTGGGAGGCAATCGCATCGAATGGCGTGCCGGCCTCGGCGAGCCGATCCAGCCAGCCGAAGAACGGATGCTCGGGCACCGCCGCGTTCTTCTTCGTCGCGCCCGCCAGCTTCTCCTGGCTGAGCCAGAAACGCCCGCTGCTGTCGGTGATGTCGTCCGCCTTGTCGAAGGTCTCCTGTTCGAGCCAGCTCCGGAAACCGGCAACGCGAGCCTCGAGCTCTTCCGGCTTGTAGCTGTTCTTCTTCAGCGCGTCGGCGTCGAACGCCGCCTGCAGCGTCTGGCGGATCGCATCCTCATCCCAGTGCGCGTGCAGGGCGGACTCGATCTCCTGGCGGCGCTCCATCTCACGCTCGAAGCCGTCCAGCAGTGCCGCCAGCGATGCCGGTGCCGATACCGCCACGCCATTCACCCACAGCGGCTGTGGCTCGCCATCCTTCAGCAATGGCCGCAACGCGGTCGCCAGGGCATCCGGTCCGCTCCAGCGCGAGCGGATCTGACGCTGCCAGCGCTCGTCGAGCGGATAGAACTCGCAGCGCCAGTAATCTTCCACCGTTCGGGCCAGCAGCGTCTGTCCGTCCTGCAGCAGTTCGGCGGAGAACCGCGCCCCGGCGTCGAAGGCGTGGCGGGTCAGCATCCGCTGGCAGAAGCCGTGAATGGTGAAGATCGCTGCCTCGTCCATCAGGCGCGCGGCCTGGTCCAGCCGCTTGGCTCCACCGCGGCAGGCGGTCTCTCCGGCTGCCACCAGCGGTGCCAGCAAGGTTGCCAACACCGAGTCGGCGCGGTCCTCGGGGCTGACCAGCAGCCAGTCGCGGGCCTGCTTGAGGCGCGCGCGGATACGCCCACGCAGCTCGGCGGTGGCGGCCTCGGTGAAGGTCACCACCAGAATCTCCGGCGGCGTCAACGGACGCGGGAAATCCACCGTCTCGCGGCCCGGTAGCGGCCCCAGCACCAGCCGAACGTAGAGTGCCGCCAGGGTGAAGGTCTTGCCGGTGCCGGCACTGGCCTCGATCAGATGCCGCCCGGTCAACGGCAGGCCGTCGAGCGCCAGCGGGACGACCCTCTCGTCCATCGCGGCATCGGCGCGGTCGCGGCTGTCGGTCATGAGTCGCCCCTCGAGAGATGAATGCGCTGCGAGGCCTGGCGCATCGCCTCCAGCAGCGGCTGGTAGTGGCGGACGCTCTCGGCCACGCCGCCGGCCGCCTCGAACGCCTCGAAGTCGCGCCAGAGCTGACCCAGACCACCCTCTCGCTGGACCAGCGCCGCGACCTGGTAGTTGCCCGCCTCATAGTCTGCGGCGAGATGCTCCCGCAATGCCGGTTCGGGCGCCTCTCCCGCGGCCAGGGCTTGCAGCGTCTCGGCACGGCACTGGTCCCACAGCGTGCGGACCAGCTCCCCCGAGGCCGGCAGCGGCTTGCACCAGGCCCGCCACCAGCTCGCCAACCACGCTGTCAGTCGCCGCCTCGCCTCGAGCCGTTCCAGCGGCGGGAAATCGAGACAGCGATCCTCGAAGATCGCCGTCCAGTGACACGACATCTCGCCAGCCGCATTGACCAGCAGCCAGCGCAGATAGCCGGCATGGAGTCGATGCGGCTTGCCGAGCTTCTTCCACGGGCCGTCGCCCTCGGGCTTGAAGTGACCGAAATGACTGGTTTCCAGCGTCATCAATTGGCAGCCGCCCTGCGCGTCCGTGAACAGTCCGTCGACGCGCGCCTCCAGCGCCAGCGACGGCACGTCGTCGGCAGCCGCTGCCTCGAAACGCAGCAGTGGCGGCTCCCGCTCGCTGGCGGTCGCGGTCAATCGTCGCCAGGTCTCCAGTTGCGTCTCCAGCCGTTTCAGCGTCGGCTCGATGGTGGCCAGGCCGAAGCCGGCCGCCGGCAGCCGCCCCGTCAGACGCAGCCGGTCCGCCATCTGCACCAGCGGTTCGCCACGGCGCCCGGCCTCCAGCAGTTCGCGTTTGACGGTGTGGTCCTCCAGCGCATCGAGGACGAAAGGCTCGCTATCCTCGTCGGGGACCTCGGCATCCTGGAATCGCACGCCCAGACGGCCGAGATAGACGCTCCAGGGCCGGCGCAGCAGTCGCTGCAGGTCGGCCAGCCCCAGCGCTTCGCCCGGCGGCTGGGGCGGAGCCGGCTCGGTGACGTTCTGCCCGGTGTCCCGTTCGGCATCGTCGCGGGTGTCGTGCAATGGCGCCCAGCTGGCATCGAAGGTGTAGCGTGGATCGTCGGCCTGGAAGTAGCGACGCGAAAACGGTTGCAGCGGGTGGGCCTCGATCAGCCGTGCCGCCAGCGCCGTCTCGTCGTCCACCGCCGGGCCATCCCCCGGATGGCCGGCCGGACGCCAGCCCTGCTCGAGCGTATCCAGCAGCTCGCCGATCAGCACCGAGGGCGGTCGTGGCGTGTTGTCGCGCTGGTCGAAGCCGACCCAGGAGAGTGTCAGCCGCTCGCGGGCGGAGAGCAGCGCCTCGAGCAGCAGGTAGCGGTCATCGTCGCGGCGCGAACGATCCCCCGGGCGCGGGCGCTGTGCCATCAGGTCGAAGTCCTGGGGCTGGCGGGTTCGCGGATAGGCGCCGTCGTTCATCCCCAGCAGGTAGACCTGCCGGAACGGGATGGCACGCATCGGCATCAGCGTGGCGAAATTGACCTTGCCGGCCAGGAAGCGCTGGGCCAGGCCACCGTCGTCGAGCTCGGCCCTGAGGGCGTCACGCACCACCGCCAGGCCGATCGGCTGCGAGAACGAGGCCAGCTCGCAGCTCTGCTGCCAGCGGCCCAGCGCCTGGTCCACCCGCGCCAGCACATCGTGCTCGTCCAGTGCGGTCGGCGCGAACAGCGCCTCCATCAGCGATCGCAGTCGCATCAGCCAGTCGCCCGGCGTGGCGGCCCCGCTCAGGGCCCCGCTCAGGGCCTCGCACTGGGCGGCCACGACCTGCATCAGCTCGGCGAGCCGGCCCGCCAGGTCCGCCTCCAACCCGCCCACCTCGTCGTAGGGCACGATGGCATCGAACTGCCAGGCGCTGTCGGCAGACGTCCCGTTCGGTACTTGCGAGCCAGAGGATCGCCCCGGCGGCAGCGGGCCGGTGGAGGGCAAAGCTCCGGTTGAATAGCCCAGCAGCATGCGTTCCAGCCCGAACGCCCAACTGTTCTCATGCAGCGCCGGGAACCCGAGCGCCTGGCGATGCGCGCCCGAGAGCCCCCAGCGCACGCCGCTCTCCGAAAGCCACCGCCGCAGGCGCGGCAGTTCGGCTTCGTCGATGGCGAAACGGGCCCGAAACGCCGGCACATCGAGCGCATCGAGCAGTTCGCTCACCCCCAGCCGCCGCTCGGGCAGTTCCAGCAGCGCCAGGATCAGCACCATCATTGGATGCGCTTCACTGGCAACCTGGTCGGCGATGGTGAAAGGGATATGGCGCGGATCGTCGGCGGGCAGCCGGCCGAAGACCGCTTCGATATAGGGGGCGTAGACGTCGATCTCCGGCACCATCACCAGGATGTCCCGCGGTCGCAGCGGCGCCCCCCGGGCGCTGGCCTCCTCGAACGCAGCCAGCAGCCGGTCGTGCAGCACTTCCACCTCGCGCAGCGGCGAGTGCACGCTGAACAGCGACAGCGAGGCGTCGTTCGCCGCGATCGTGCGTTTACCGCTCTCCCGGGCGCGCTCCCCAGGATGTCTGAGATCGAGGATGTCCTGCTGCAACTGGTTGAGTAGCGGCGCTCGTGCGGCATCCGCTTCATCGTCCGCCGCCGGGTCGCGAAAGAGATCGGTCTCGACGTCGAAACCACCATCCTGGCTCTCGAACTCGTAGAGACCGATGATGAAGTCGCGCCCCTGGGCACCCCAGGCGGCCAGCAGCGGGTTGGCCTGGAGATGCAGCGCCTCCTCGTCCAGCGCTTCGAGCCAGGGCGCTTCGGGGTGGCGGGCCTGCTGGCGCGCCACCGCCCCGGCGGAGAGCCGCCCGGCGCGCTTGATCGCCTCGCGGTCGGAGACGATGTCCCCCCAGTAGTGGCGGCAGGGGTTGGTGATCATCAGAAAGACATCGATGACACCGGAGAGCGCATGCAGCGCCTCCAGCGTCTGCGACGGCAGCGCCGAGATACCGAAGACGAAGATCCTCGGCGGCAATCCCTTCGGGCAGCTCCGCAGTCGCCTGGCGGCGTGCAGGAAACGGCCGTGCAGGTTGGCGCGGTGAAACGCCCGCTCGTCCGGCCCGGCGTCATCGATCAGCGCCCGCCACAGCGCCGGCTGCCAGCGCTGATCGGCGGGCAGGTCCCGAGGCGACTCCTCCCCCGCTTCCCAGGCCGCCAGCCAGTCCGGCCGGTAGTTGAGGTACTGGTCGAACAGGTCCGCCAGACGGACCGCCAGTTGCCAGCGCTTGCGCTCCGCCTGCTCGACCGCCAGGCGCTGCGCACCCGCCGTCAAGCGGTCCCCGTTACCGGGTTCGGCCCGCGCATCGTCTGGCACCGCGCCATCCGGCCCGGCGCCCAGGTAGTGGGCGAGCGGCGCGAAAACGACCGGCGCCGCGGCGACCGCGCCCTCCAGCAGTCGGAAGATGCGCCAGGCCAGCGGTCGCTTGTCGAACGGCGAGTGCAGCGGAATCGACTGCCCCTCGCCCTCCCCTCCGGCCTGTTCGAGCACCGCGCGATAGGCACGCCAGACGAAGCTCGAGGGCAGCGGGAAATCCACCGAAGCGGCGATGCCATCGGCTTCGGCCAGCGACAGGCGCAACCACTGGGCCATGCCGTTGGACTGCACCAGGAAGGTCTCCGGGGTCAGTGGCGGCAGCCGATGGCGCTTGATCAGCGCCAGTGCCAGGTCGTGCAGGTCTTCGAGATGATTGGCATGCAGGACGCTGAACATCCGTTCTCCGGGATTCACGGGGCGACGGGGACCGATGAGCACCGATCCATGGTCGTGCCATCCTACCGTGGCGCAGGGCGACGATCACCTGAAGCCTGTGGCAAGATGTGACAATCGAATGACGAGCGTACCGTCATTGCCCTCGCCTACTCGCTGTGATTAAGGATTCGCGTTGACGACGCCCGTCTTCCTCGCCGTGCTGGCCGGCGCCCTGATGCATGCCAGTTGGAATGCGCTGGTCAAGGTCGGACTGGACCGGCTGCTGAGCATCTCGCTGATTCAGGCCGCCTGCGCCGTGATCGCCCTCGCCGGCGTCGCCTTCGTGCCGCTGCCGCGAGCGGAAGCCTGGCCGTGGCTGGCGGTATCGGCGGTTCTGCATATCGGCTACAACATCTTCCTGGCCCGCGCCTACCGGGTCGGCGATCTCGGCCAGATCTACCCGATCGCCAGGGGCTGCGCGCCCCTGCTGGTGACGCTGATCGGTGTCTTCGCGCTCAGCGAGAACCCCTCGTGGATCGGCTATACGGGGATCGCGGTGCTGGTCCTCGGCATCCTGTGCATGGCCTTTCGAGGCGGCAAGGGGCCACGCCTGGAACGCGCCTCGCTGGTCAACGCCCTGACGACCTCCGCCTTCATCGCCGGCTACACCCTGGCCGATGGCAGCGGCGCTCGCGCCAACGGCGACGCGATCGGCTACGTGATCTGGCTGTTCCTGCTCGACGGCTTCGGCATGCTGCTGGCGCTGGTGGCCATGCGCGGCGTTCGAGCGCTACCCGAACTGAGCCGTCACTGGCGGGTCGGTCTGATCGGCGGCGCGCTCTCCCTCGGCGCCTACGGCATCACCATCTGGGCCATGACCCAGGCACCGATCGCGCTGGTCGCGGCCTTGCGCGAGACCAGCGTGCTGTTCGCCATCGCCATCGGCGTGATCTGGCTGAAGGAGCCGTTGCGTCGCGAGCGGCTGCTCGCCGGCGGGCTGATCCTCGGGGGCGTCATCCTGACCCACTGGGGATGAATGTCATCCCCCGCCAGGACTGCTAGGCTTAACCCACTGAATCACCGCTCTGCCAACGCCGTTGCCGAGTTTTCCGGCGCGCATCCGACGCTCATCCAGACGACAGCCTGAGGGCGACAGCAATCGGCAAGGAGCCTATCGTGACTCTCACCGCGCCAACGTACACCACCAATGCCGACGGTCAGCCGCGTCGGGTCGGTGTCGAGATCGAGTTCGCCGGTATCGGCCCCATCCAGGCAGCACGTCTGGTCGAGATGACGTTCGGCGGTCGAGTCGAGCAGCATAGCGCTCATCGCCTCCAGGTCACCGGGACCCCATGGGGCGTCTTCCATGTCGAACTGGACAGCAAGTACGTTCACCCCGACGAGCGCTTGCTCGACCGCGCCCGCGCCGTCGATGGCCAGCCGCCCGGGATCGGCGAGCACCTGCGTGCCAGCCTGCACAGCCGCACCCGCGAATGGCTCGGCGACATGGTGGCGGGTCTGGTGCCGACGGAGATCGTCTGCCCGCCGATTCCCTGGCACGAACTGGAGCGCCTGGACGAGCTGTTCGCGGCGCTGCGCCGGCATGGGGCGGAAGGCACCGATGCCAGCCTGCTGTATGGCTTCGGTCTCCACCTCAACCCGGAAATCCCCTCTCCCGACGTCGAGAGCGTGGTGGCCTACCTGCGCGCCTATCTGATACTCGCCGACTGGCTGCGCGACGAGATCGTCGTGGACGTGACGCGGGACATGCTGCCGCACACCCGGCCGTTCCACAGCGACTACACCCGCCGAATACTGGCACCGGACTACGCCCCCACGCTGCAGACGCTGATCGACGACTACCTGGTCGCCAATCCGACCCGCAACCGGGAGCTGGATCTGCTGCCGCTGTTCGCCTGGCTGATGCCCGACCACCCCAACGCGCTGCTCAGGGAGACGCTGGTCAAACCCCGGCCGACCTATCACTACCGCCTTCCCAATGCCTCGCTCTCCGATCCCGAGTGGGGCGTGAGCATCGAATGGAATCGCTGGGCCGAAGTCGAGCGCCTGGCCGCCGATCCGGACCGGCTGGCGGAGCGCAGCGCCGCCTACCGCGTCCACCTCGCCCAGCCGACCCTGAGCCGCTGGCTGGACTCGCTGCGCCACTGGATGCGCCATTGATGGGCTGGACGCGCGCCCGCTCCGATCGCACGCGGCGAGCCGGGTCTTCCCGGAGCACCCGCCGGCCGCTGATCGGTATCACGACCTCGGATCACAAGAGCTTCCTGGCCTGGTGGTGCGACTGGGTCTCGGTCTGGCGCGCCGGGGGCAGGCCGCTGCGGATTTCGCCCGCCCGCCCGCTGCAACGGCCGGTGGACGGCCTGATCATCGGCGGAGGCGACGATATCGGCGCCCAGCGCTACGGCGGCGAGATGCAACTCGACGTGCGTATCGACCCCGCCCGCGACGAACTCGAACTCGAACTGCTGGCCCGCTATCTACCGGAGCGGATACCGATCCTGGGTATCTGCCGTGGCGCCCAGATCATCAACATCCACTGCGGTGGCAGCCTGATCGAGGACATCCAGACGACCTATCGTCACATCAAGAACCGGCGCATGGTGCTGCCGCGCAAGCGCATCGAGATCGAACCGTTCAGCCAGTTGGCCGACATTCTCAACCGCCGCTACTGCCATGTGAACAGCCTTCACCATCAGGCGGTGGATCGGCCTGGGGAGGGCCTGAAGGTGGTCGCCCATGACCGCGACGAGCTGGTGCAGGCGATCGAGAGCGACCGCCACCCCTTTCTCATCGGCGTGCAGTGGCATCCTGAGTTCCTGCTGTTCAGCCGCTCGCAACAGCGGCTGATCCGGGCGCTGGTGGATGCGGCCCTGGAGAGAAAGTCGGTGACAGTGGAGAATTGATCGTGCTGTAGAAACGTCGGGAGCCGCAGCGAAGTGTCAGCACGGCATGACCGCCAGCCGGCGCCCGGCAGGCGTGCGCAGCAGAAACAGGCCGATGAGGATACCCATGACCGATAGCGCGGCGACATAGATCGCCGGCGACATCGGGTACCAGCGCATCAGCGTGGTGACGATGATCGGTGTGAAGCCGCCGAATACCGCATAGGCAACGTTGTAGGAGAACGACAGCCCGCTGAACCGGACCGCCGCCGGGAACGCCTTGACCGCCACCGCCGGGATGGCGCCGGTGATTCCCACCGCGAAGCCGGCCAGGGCGTAGAGCGGCATCAACTGATCGGGGCGCTGGCCGACGACACTCATCATCAGCCAGTAGCTCGCGCCCAGCAGTGCGCTCCAGCCGATCAGGGTCGCGCCGCTGCCGAAACGGTCGGCGCACCAGCCGGCGACCACGCAGCCTACGATCAGACACAGGATCGCCACCACGTTGGCCAGCGAGGCGTCCAGCCCGGCG
Source organism: Salinicola sp. CR57 (assembly GCF_003206585.1). Lineage (NCBI taxonomy): Bacteria > Pseudomonadati > Pseudomonadota > Gammaproteobacteria > Oceanospirillales > Halomonadaceae > Salinicola > Salinicola sp. CR57. The sequence goes on along the minus strand of NZ_PZJL01000005.1, from coordinate 544,090 downwards.
TACTGCGCCGCCAGCAGCGGCGGCGTCATCAACATTATCACGACGATGGCCGCGGTCAGGATCCAACTGACAGCCATGGCCAGTAACACACCGCCCAGGTGATCGCGAAGTACCGCCTTGACCGGCAGCTCGGCGGCCAGCGCCCGGCGCTCGCGCATCTCGGCGAAGACCGGGGTCTCGCGCAGCCAGCGACGCAGGTAGACCGCGATCAATCCTAAGCCCCCGCCGATCACGAACGGGATTCGCCACGCCCCCTCGGCCAGCTCGGCGGCCGAGTAGTGCGATTTCATCGCCGCCGACACCAGCGAACCGATCAGGATGCCCGCCGCCAGGCCCGCCGACAGCGTACCGCAGGCAAGCCCGACATGACGACGCTGGACATGCTCGGTGACGAACACCCAGGCGCCGGGCACCTCGCCACCCACGGCCGCCCCCTGGAGCATGCGCAACAGGACCAGCAGCAGCGGCGCCAGATAGCCGATGGCGTGGTAGGTCGGCAGGCAGCCGATCGCCAGCGTCGGCAGTGCCATCAGCAAGATCGACAGCGTGAACATCCGCTTGCGCCCCAGCAGGTCTCCGAAGTGGGCCATCACGATGCCGCCCAGGGGGCGCACCAGATAGCCGGCGGCGAAGATGCCGAAGGTCTGGGTCTGGCGCAGCCACTCCGGCATGTCCGGCGGGAAGAACAGTTGCCCGATCACCGTGGCGAAGTAGACAAAGATGATGAAGTCGTAGAACTCCAGTGCGCCCCCGAGCGCGGAGAGCGACAGCGTCTTGACGTCGCCTCGCGATAGAGGCCGGTTGGCGCTCGCGCCGGTAACATTGTCGGATAACGGTGTATGGGCCACGGTCTCTTCCACGAAAGACGCCACCCGCGGGTGGCGCCGTCTTGACTATCGGTCGACAGGCAGTCGTCACGGCCACCGGGTTTCCGGCCCCAAGGGCCGCCGCCCGGTCAGGCGCGGGACCGCCGCGAAATCAGTTCTGCATCAACGCCAGGCGCTGCCCGCTTGGCGCGCGCAGCAGGAACAGGCCAATCACCACGCCGAGCGTCGCCAGCGCGGCGATATAGTAGGCCGGCGCGGCGGGATGACTTGCCATCAACGTCGACACCACCACCGGGGTAAAACCACCGAAGATCGCGTAGGCGACGTTGTAGGAGAACGACAGGCCCGAGAATCGCACCGCTGCCGGGAATGACTTGACCGCAATGGTGGGTACCACGCCGACGATGCCGACGCCGAACCCGGCCAGGCAGTAGAGCGGCGTCAGTTGATCGGGACGGGTCGGCACCGTATGCATCATCATCCAGTAGCCGACGCCCAGCAGCAGGCTCCAAACGATGATCGTGATCCCGCTGCCGAGGCGATCGCAGCACCAGCCCGAGACCACGCAGCCGATGATCACGCAGACGATGGCCCAGACATTGGCCAGCGAGGCGTCGATGCCGTAGAGCGTCTGCAGCAGGCTCGGCGTCATCAGCACCACCACCACCACCGCGCCGGTGAGAATCCAGGTCACCGCCATCGACAGTACGACGCTGTCCAGATGGCGGCTGAGCACGCGCTTGACCGGCAGACCGTCGGAGAGCGCTTTCTTGGCGCGCATCTCGGCGAACACCGGCGTCTCTTCCAGGTAACGGCGCAGATAGACTGCCAGGAAACCGAAGACGCCACCGATCAGGAATGGCACCCGCCAGCCGTAGGCGTTCATCTCCTCCGGCGTGTAGTACGACTTCAGGAACGCCGAGATCACCGACCCGATCAGGATGCCGGCAACCAGCCCTGAAGCCAGCGTGCCACAGGCCAGACCCACGTCCTTGCGCGAGACGTGCTCGGTCACGAACACCCAGGCGCCGGGGACCTCGCCGCCCACCGCCGCGCCCTGCAGGATACGCATCAGCACCAGCAGCAGTGGCGCCAGGTAGCCGATGGTGTCGTAGGTCGGCAGGCAGCCGATCAGCAGCGTCGGCACCGACATCAGGAAGATCGACAGCGTGAACATCCGCTTGCGGCCCAGCAGGTCACCGAAGTGCGCCATGATGATGCCGCCCAGCGGCCGCGCCAGATAGCCGGCGGCGAAGATGCCGTAGGTCTGGACCATGCGCAGCCACTCCGGCATGTCGGGCGGGAAGAACAGGTGCCCGATCACCGTGGCAAAGTAGACGAAGATGATGAAATCGTAGAACTCCAGCGCGCCACCCAGGGCGGATAGCGACAGGACCTTGATGTCACCGCGTGACAAGGGACGCGACGGAGCCGCATCGTATTGTGGTGCGTTAGCCATGGCCGTGTTCTTTTTCTGAGGCGTTGAAACGTGCAGTTGTCCGGTAGCCAACGTGCGTCACGGATGCTCGACAGAGGATGCCGCCCGGCGCATGAAGGGGCCACGACATTACCAGACTTTGCCAGTTCCGTCAGCGGCACGCCGGGGCGCGAGCCGCACCCCGGCGCAAAAAAAACCGGCCTCGAGGGCCGGTTCTTCCCATCGCCGACGCTCAGCTTTCCAGCTTGGCGTCCAGCGAGATCTTGGCATTCAGCAATTTGGAGATCGGGCACCCTTCCTTGGCCTTCTGGGCGGCGCTGTCGAAGGTCGCCTGATCGGCACCCGGGATCTTGGCCACGGTCTTGAGCTGGACTTCGGTGATGGTGAAGCCGCTGTCGTCCTGCTCCATGATCACGGTCGCGTCGGTCTTGATGCTATCGGGCTCGATGCCCTCCTCGCCCAGCATCATCGACAGCGCCATCGAGAAACAGCTGGCATGGGCGGAGGCGATCAGCTCTTCGGGGTTGGTACCCGGCTGGCCCTCGAAACGGGTATTGAAACCATAGGGATTCTGCTTGAGCGCGCCACTCTCGGTGGACACGACGCCCTTGCCCTTCTTCAGGCTACCCTTCCATTCGGCGGATCCAGATTTCTTGATCGTCATCGTCAGCTCCTTCTGGTTTGATGTGACGTTTCGATGCAATCGACCATCACAGTGGATGGGCGACGATCAGTGTAGACCACATTGCTCGAAGGTCATCCCCGCCGTCTCACCCTTCACCCCTTCAGGGCCGCCAGCGCTGCATCGTAGTCGGGCTCGTTCTTGATCTCGCTGACCAGTTCGGCGTGCACGACCCTGTCCTGCTCGTCCAGCACGATCACCGCGCGGGCGCACAGTCCGGCCATGGCCCCACTCTGCAGCGCGACACCGTAGCTTTCGCGGAACTCGGGATGGCGGAAGCTGGAGAGCGTGACGACGCGATCCAGGCCCTCGGCGCCGCAGAATCGGCTCTGCGCAAACGGCAGGTCCGCCGACACCACCAGTACCACGGTGTTGTCGAGCCCGCTGGCGTACTCGTTGAACTTGCGAGTGGACATTGCGCAGGTCTTGGTATCGACGCTGGGAATGATGTTGAGCACCTTGGATCGGCCGGAGAAGTCCTCCAGCGACACCTCCTCGAGCTCGGCATTGGTCAGGGTAAAGTCGGGGGCTCTGTCGCCAACGGTGGGGAAGTCACCGCCAACCTCGACGGCCACGCCGCCTCGCGTCACGCTCTGCATGATGTCTCTCCGAAGGGAACGATTCAAAGACGGTACGATGGAAAACCGTGAGCGCGATATCGGACGACATCGGCGCCACCGATCAGCATAGCCTATTCGCCGGGCTCACCGGACGATCGGTCCAGCAACTCTCGGGATCTCGCCAGGGCTGGAGAGCCCGGGGCTCGCAACAGCGCCATGTTGCGCTCGGGAATGCCCTCTGGGTCGGCATGGTGCGCGATCGCCTGCTCGAGCTCGGCTTCCCGCAGGATGTGCAGCATCGGCAAGGGGGAACGGTTGGTGGCGTTGGCAGGATCGGTCGCCTCGACGCCCTCAAACACATAGTCCGGGTGGAAACTGGCCAACTGATAGATGCCGACATAGCCCTGATCTTCCAGCAGCCGCTCGGCCAACTCGAGCCAGTCCAGATAGTCGTCGAAGTCACCCATACCCTCAGGCGCGATCAGCAGTGTGGTGGCAATATCAGCGTCCGCATCGAGACGCCGGCACTCGGCCACCAGCTCGTGGAGCAGCCCTTCCAGGTCGCTGGCCTCGGCCACGGCGTAGCGAATGGCGTTCCGACGCATCTCGCGCCCAGCGAAAGGACAGATATCGTGGGCAACGACGAAGGATTCGACCCAGGCCCGGGTCCGATTGAGCGCAGACGGTTCGATGGCGATTCTCCTGAAACCGGTTGACGATGACCGCGAGACATTCACCCGTATCGCGAAGGCGTTAACAGGAAGCCAACGGAGGGGTCACATCAGTCGAGCAACGTTACACGGTTGTCGACAAAGGGGTTTGCGAAACTCGCGAGTGGCGACCAGCATAACAGTAGTGCCTCAACCGACAGGGAGTTTTCCATGCCACGGCAGACACCACGGATCGAATTGCCCGAATGCCGGAACGCCCCATCGGTCGCCTTGCCGGCGATCGGCCAGGGAACCTGGTACATGGGCGAGAATCGGGTGCCGCGCCAGCAGGAGGTGGCGGCGCTGCGCCACGGCCTGGACTTGGGCCTGACGCTGATCGATACGGCGGAGATGTATGGCGACGGCGGTGCCGAGAAGGTCGTCGGCGAGGCGATACGCGATCGTCGCGACGACGCCTTCGTGGTCTCCAAGGTCTACCCCTGGAACGCCGGCCGGGACAGCGCCATCGCCGCCTGCGAAGGCAGCCTCGAGCGACTGGGGATCGAATCGCTCGATCTCTACCTGCTGCACTGGCCCGGCAGTATTCCCCTGGAAGAGACCTTCGAGGCGTTCGAGCGGCTGCGCGATCAGGGCAAGATTCGCCGGTTCGGCGTTTCCAACTTCGATGCTGGCAATCTCAGGGCCATGGAGGCGCTGCCGGCCGCCGGCGACTGCGCGACCAACCAGGTGCTCTACCACCTCGGTTCCCGCGGCATCGAGGTCGACGTGATTCCCTGGATGCAGGATCACCATATCCCGGTCATGGCCTACTGTCCGCTTGCTCAGGGCGGCCGACTGCGCGCCAAGCTGCTCTCCTCCACGGTGGTCAACGAGATCGCCGACAAGCATGGCGCCAGCGCCGCCCAGATCCTGCTGGCCTGGACCATTCGCCCCGTCGGCGGCCACCGCGAGGGGCCAAGATCCGTCGTCGCCATTCCCAAGGCGTCGACCCTGGCCCACGTCGACGCCAATGCTGACGCCTTGAACATCGCCCTCGACGACGACGATCTCACCCGGCTTGATGACGCCTTCCCGGCGCCCCGGGAGCCGGTATCGCTGGATATCGTCTAGCCGCGCGCCGAGGACGCATGCGCCAGGTGCCGCCACTGGCAGGCCGGACGCCGCCGATCAAAGGGAGAGCGCGCAGCGAAAGCCGATGTTGCCCGAGGAGGAGTCCGGCGTGTTGCGGGTACGCGCCGCCACCCTGTAGCGGTTGCAGTAGGAGGCATGACACAGATAGGAGCCGCCGCGCATGACCCGGCTCTGGCCACTTGCCGGCCCGACAGGGTCGGTCGGCACGGGCGTGGGGTGATCGACGCCAAACCAGTCGGCGCACCACTCCCAGACGTTGCCGCTGGCGTTGAAGATACCGTAGCCGTTGGGCGCAAACGCATCGACCGGGCAGGTGCCCATGAAGCCATCTTCACCGGTATTGCATGTCGGGAACTCGCCCTGCCAGATATTGCAGCGGTGCTGCCCGCCGGGCGTCAGCTCATTCCCCCAGGGGTAGCGCTGCTGGTGCAGGCCGCCTCGCGCCATGAACTCCCACTCGGCCTCGCTCGGCAGGCGCTTGCCGGCCCAGCGGCAGTACGCCAGGGCGTCATTGTGCGAGACGTGGACCACCGGATGGTCGCCCCGCCCCGCCAGTGAACTCCCCTGCCCCTCGGGCCGATGCCAGCAGGCGTCCCTGATCGCCAGCCACCAGGGGGTGCCCGGCACGCTGCCCACCACCTGCTCGGGATCGGGCTGGGCGACCAAGCCCTCGAACACGAACGACCAGCCGAAGTGCTCCGCATCCGTGAGATACCCCGTGACCCGCACGAACTCGGCGAAGACGTCGTTGCTGACAGCACAGGCGTCGATCAAGAACGGCGCGAGGCCGACCTCCCTAATGGGCCCCTCGCCATCCTGCGGGAAGCCGTCCGCCTCATCGGTACCCATCAGAAATCGTCCCCCCGGCAGGGAGCACATGCCGCTCGTGTCGACAGCGGATCGACGCGGCACGACAGCGGTTGCCGTGCGCTCCATGGTCCCCTGCGGGCGCGAGGCTGCGCAGCAGGGTGAAGAAGGCCTCGAGGTCATGATGGTTTCCAGGCAGATAGGCTTGCAACGGTACACAGGGTACGCCACGACCGTACAATGGCGTCAGGAAATCCGCCACTGCACATCGACGCGGTGATGGCGTCAAGCGCCGAGACACCCATTCACACTCCATGGAAGGCAGGGACATGAAACGAGTGACCTTGAGCCAAGTCGCCGCCCACGCCGGCGTCTCGCGTGCCACGGCGTCGCTGGTGGTTCGCGGTGAGGGGCGTATCAGCGCCGAGACCCGGGCCCATGTCCAGCAGGTCATGCAGAACCTGGGCTATGTCTATCACCGTGGCGCGGCGGCCCTGCGCGAGCAGCGCAGCGGCGTCGTCGGCCTGCTGGTCACGCAGCTCTCCAACCCCTTTCACGCCGCCATGGCGGTACATTTCGAGCAGACCCTGGCCGAGGCGGGCTATCTGACCATGCTCGCCAATACCTTCGACAGCCCCGAACGCGAGCGCTCCCTGATTCGGTCGATGCGCGAGATGCCGGTCGATGCGCTCGTGCATGTACCGACGTCGGCGGACCGTTGCGAGGACGCAGCGCGGTTGCCGAACGGCTACTGGCCCAACCTGGCACTCACGCGTCGGCCACATGCCGATACCGCCTGGATCGGGCAGAACGACACGCGCGGTGGCGCGCTCGCCGCCGAACACCTGAGTCAGGTCCACGACTGTCGTCGCCTGGTCTATCTGGGGGGGCCGGAAGGCGCCTCGGTACGTTCGGAAAGGATGCAGGGCGTCGAACAGGCCATCGAGGCGGCTGGCGGACACCTGGTGGCCAGCATGACGGGGCATGCCAGTGTCCAGGGCGGCCTACAGCTGGCCGAACGCTGGCTGGATAGCGATATCTCCACCGATGGCGTGATCTGCCACAGCGACATCATCGCCTTCGCCCTGATTGCGGCCTGTCGTCAGCGATACGGCCATATCCCCTGGCCCATCATCGGCTTCGACGGCCTGGAAGAGTCCGCTCTCTATGACCCACCGCTGACCACCGTCACGGTCGGCCCCGAGGAGATGGGAGCGCTGGCCGCCCGGCGCATCCTGGCGCTGCTCGACAAGCGGGAGATACCGCAGGAGCAGCGTCTCGACCCGGTGCTGGTGGTGCGAGCGTCCTGCGGCTGCCACGTTTAAAACGACACGCCAGGCAAAGAACTGACTCCCAGGCTCAGGCGATCATCTCCGCTGTCACTCTGCGATAACCGGCCAGATCGTGAGGGTGCGAGCGAGCTTACTGCGACCGTCACGTTGACAACGATACGCCAGACAAAAGTCTAATTGCGAGATTCCCCATGACTCCATAGCGTGCCAGGTAGATCGATCTACCAACCACTGATTGGAGCGTCTCATGACAGCGCCTGACGGCACACGCCCGGACATCGTTCTGATTCACTGCCACGACCTGGGCCGCTGGCTCTCCTGTTACGGCATGTCCTCCGTACCGAGCCCTTGTCTAGAGCGCTTCGCGCAACACGCGACGGTGTTCGACAACGCCCACGCGGCCGCCCCGCTCTGCTCGCCGGCTCGGGGCGCGCTCTTCACCGGCCTGTCACCGCACCGCAACGGCATCCAGGGCCTGGCGCACGATGCCTGGCGGTATCGCGAAAATGTCCTGACGGCGCCGGAGCACCTGCGCGCGCAGGGCTATCGCTCCACCCTCATCGGGCTACAGCACGAGCACGTCGATCCGGATGTGCTGGGGTACGACGAGGTCGCAGGGGCCGGTTTTCTCCCCCGTGCTCACCAGGTCGTGGACGCGGCCCGAAGCTGGCTCTCCGCCCAGCCACCGCGCGAGGCGCGTGCCCCACTGTTTGCGGCGATCGGAGTGTGGGAGGTGCATCGCCCATGGCCGGAAACCGATTACACCCCGGCGGACCCTGCCACGGTCGAGGTGCCGGCCTTCTTGCCGGACACGCCCGAGACACGCCAGGATATCGCGGCATTCCACGGTTCGATCCAGCAGCTGGATCAGGCCATGGGGCGGCTGTTCGAAGCGCTGGACGCGAGCCTCGATCCCGCCAATACCCTGATCATCTTCACCACCGATCACGGCACGGCATTCCCACGCGCCAAGAGCACCCTGTATGACGCCGGCACCGGGGTCAGTCTGCTGGTGCGCACGCCTGGCGCCTGGGGCGAGGCGCCGGCCCGGGTCGACGGCATCGCCAGCCATGTCGACATCCTGCCTACCCTGCTCGAGGTGGCCGGCGGCCCGGCCAATCCGTCACTGGAAGGGCGCTCGCTGCTGCCCCTGCTCGTGGCCGACGACACCACGGCCGCAGAGGAGCGGATGATCTTCACCGAGAAGACCTATCACGACAATTACGACCCCAAGCGCGCCGTACGCACCCGGGACTTCGCCCTGATCCGCAACTTCACCCCGGGGCCGAAGCTGGCGCTGTCGCTGGATCTGGAGCACAGCTCGACCCGCCAGGGGATGGGTGATGCCCACCTGGAAGCGCGCGACATGATCGAGCTGTACGACCGTCGCACCGACCCCTACGAGCTCAACAATGTGTTCGATCAGCCCGCCTATGCAGAGGTACAGGCCCGGCTTTCGAAGGCCCTGGAGGCGTGGATGAACGATACCCGGGACCCGCTGCTCGAGGGCCCGATAGCGCCCCCCGCACGCCGCACGCGCACCCTGGACGCCCTGCCGCCGCTCGCCGCGAGCGCCAAGCCACCCGCCTCGGGAGCCTCCTCATGAGCGACTCGACGACACTGCCCGGCACCGCCGGGGCACGCTCTCCCCTCGTGATCTTCGGCCTGGGGGCGCTGGCCGAACTGCTCTTTGGCTACGACCTGGGCATCATCGGCGTGGCACTGCTCTCGATCGAACAGGACTTTGCCCTGGATACGATCACCCGGGGGCTGGTGGTCAGCTCCATTCTGTTCGGTGCCACCCTCGGGGTCGGCGTGGCGGGCTGGTTGTCCGACCGTCTCGGGCGCAAGCCGGCGCTGATACTCACCGGCGTGATTTTTGCCCTCAGCGGCGTGGTCGCCGCGCTCGCCCCCAACGTCGAGTCGCTGATCGCGGCGCGCATGATCATGGGGCTGGGCGTGGGCGCCTCGGCAGTGGTGGTCTCGGTCTACTTGGTGGAGGTGGCACCGACCCACTTGCGCGGGCGAGTCGGTGCCATGGGCCAGCTGATGGTGGTCTCGGGCATCCTGCTGGCCTATCTGGTGGGCTACGCCCTGCAGCCCTTCCATGCCTGGCGCTGGATGATCGGTCTCTCCGCCATCCCGGCCATTGCCCTGCTCATCGGGCTGGCCTTCATGCCCGAAACGCCACGCTGGCTGGTCATGCGCGACCGCCTCGAGGCGGCGCGCCGGGCGCTCACGATGCTGGGTCGGGCGTCACACGAGGTCGATACCGAACTCGATGAGCTGGTCAGAGCCCATCGTGCCGGCACCATCAACGGCACCGCCAAGAGTTCGGTGATCAAACAGATGCTGGCGCCCAGGCTACGTTCGGCCTCGCTGGCCGCCGCCGCCGTGGCGATTCTGGTTCAGTTCATCGGCGTCAATTCGATCATCTACTACGCCCCGACGACGCTCTCCCGCGCCGGTTTCGGCGACGCTGCCGCGGTGACCGCCAACCTCGGCATTGGCGTGGTCAATCTGGTATTCACGATCATCGGCGTGCTGATCATGGACCGCTTCTCGCGCAAGCGCCTGATGGGAATGGGCGCCCTCGTCATGCTCTGCACCATGGGGCTGCTGGGGCTCTATGCCGCGCTGCAGCCGGCACCGTCCATGACGGGTGCCTGGATCAACCTGCTGGGCATGATGCTCTTCTTTGCGGCCTTTGCGCTCTCCTGGGGGGTCTGCGTGCGGGTGGTGATTTCGGAGCTTTTCCCCTCGTCGATTCGCGGCACGGCGGCCGGGCTGATTCTGGTGCTCAACTGGCTGGCCAATTTCGTCGTGGGGCAGGCCTTCCCCTCCCTGCTGGATTACAGCGCCTCGCTGAGTTTCTTCCTGTTTGCCGGCGTCGGCGTCCTGGCGTGGCTGTTCGTCACCTTCTATCTGCCGGAAACCGGCAGCGGTCGGAGCCTGGAGGAGATACAGGAGAAGGCGTGATGCCGGGGCCGGTGCAGGGCCGGCCCCTCGACTCACAGCGACAGCTGCCCGCTGACCGCTACCTCGCCCTTCCTCGATGCCAGCCGATCCGCCAGCCGGGTCGGCTCCGGCAGCTTGGTCCGACCCAGGCAGCGCACCACCCAGTCGACCGCGGTGGGCAAAGAGAGCCGGTGCCCCGGCGATACGAACAGCGGCTTCACCCCCTCCCGCGAGCGCAGCACCGCGCCGATGGTGACCCGACCGCGCGCATCGACACTGACGTCGCTCGGATCCTCTTCGCGCCGCCGGTCGGTCAGCGGCGTCCACTCCCCCTTGGCCGACGGCACCTCGCCGAACTGGCCGCACAGCCGGCTCTTGCCCACGCCGATGGTCGGCAGATCGAGCCACAGCCCCAGGTGCGAAGCGATTCCCAGACGACGCGGATGGGCGATGCCCTGGCCGTCGACCATGATCAGATCCGGGCGCTGCGACAACTGCTCGAACGCTCCCAGCGCCGCCGGTATCTCGCGAAACGACAGCAGCCCCGGCACATAGGGCATGCGCGTCGGCTCGCGATGCACCACCTGCTCCACCAGCGCAAGCGAAGGCCACTCCAGCAGCACCAGCGCCGCGCGGGTGGTCTCCCCGCCATCTTCGAAGCCGATATCCATACCGGCGATCAGGCCCACCTCGCCCAGCGTATCCTCGCGCCTGACGCTCGGTGCCAGCCGTTTCTGCAGGGCGATCGCCGCCTCCGGCGTCAGATTCCAGTCATGTAGTGCCATCGCCGTCTTGCCCTCCCGTGCTGTCGACGTCCAGAAGCCTAGTCACGGCGTCCACGTCTCTCCAATGCAGCGCACCTTCGATCTTTCCCATGGCCGTTCTTTTCCGCTGCCGATCTTCTCCGAGACGGTCGTCGCGTTACACTTGGCGTCGCTTTTTCCGCTTAACTCTCTCAGACGTCACAAGGCGCCACATCGTGAAATTCTTCCACACCGCCGACTGGCACCTGGGCCAGTCCTTCCATGGCCAGGAACGTCATGTCGAACAGCGCGCCTTTCTCGACTGGCTGCTGGCGACACTCGCCGAGCGCCAGCCCGATGCGCTGCTGGTCGCCGGTGACATCTTCGATGTGGTCAATCCCTCGCTGCGGGCCCAGGAACTGCTCTACGACTTCATCGTCGCCGCCCACGCCGCCCTGCCGACGCTGGAGATCGTGATGATCGCCGGCAATCACGACAGCGGTTCGCGCATCGAACTGCCGGCGCCGCTGATGAAGCGGCTCAAGACCCATGCCCTGGGGAGGGTGCACTGGCTCGAGGATGGCAGTCTCGACAGCGAGCACCTGCTGGTGCCGCTGCCCGACGCCAGCGGAGAGATTCGCGCCTGGTGCCTGGCGCTGCCCTTCCTGCGCCCGGCCGAGGTCACCGGCGGCGATATCGACGACTACCGCGACGGCATCGCCCGCGTGCACCGCGAGCTGGTCGAAGCCGCCGAGGCCCGCCGCGAACCGGGCCAGGCGCTGGTGGCGATGAGCCATGCCCATCTGCAGGGCGCCGCCGTCTCCGAGGCGAGCGAACGGCCGATCGTGATCGGCGGCGAGGAGGCGATCTCCGCCGCGCTCTTTCCGCCCTCGATCGCCTACGTGGCGCTGGGTCATCTCCACCGGCCACAGCAGGTCGGCGAGCCGCGCATCCGCTACAGCGGTTCGCCGCTGCCGCTGGATTTCAGCGAGAGCCACTATCCGCACCAGGTGCTCGAAGTGAGCCTGAGCGGGGCCGAACTCGACTCCATCGAGAGCCTGCCGATACCCCGCCACGTGGCACTGGAACGCATCGGCCCGGGCAGCGTCGAGACAGTCGAGGCCGAGCTGTCGGCGTGGCAGCCCGAACCCACCATCGGGGAGGCGCTGCCGCGGGAGCGCTGGCCGTGGCTGGAGGTACGCGTGGCGCTCGAGACGCCGCAGCCCGACCTGCGCGCCCGGATCGAGGCGGCGATCGCCGACAAGCCGCTGCGGCTCTTGCGCATTCATAGCCACTACCCCAACGCCGGGGGCGACGCCGCGGACAGCGTCGCGGTCGATCTCGACAGCCTCACCCCTCAGGAGATCTTCGCCCGCCGCTGGCAGGCCGAGTATGGCGAGACGCCGCCGGAAGCGGTGGCGCGGGATTTCGCCACCCTGGTACAGGAGGTACAGGACGCGGAGCCCGACACATGAAGATACTCGCCATCCGGCTGGAGAACCTGGCCTCGCTGGCCGGACGCCACGAGCTCGACTTCACCACCGCCCCGCTCGCCGACCAGGGGCTGTTCGCCATCACCGGCCCTACCGGCGCCGGCAAGAGCACCCTGCTCGATGCGCTCTGCCTGGCGCTCTACGGCAGCACGCCGCGACTGCGCCAGGCGCCGGTGCGCGACTCCCAGATCGCCGATGTGGGCCGCGACACCCTGACCACCGCCGATGCCCGTACCCTGCTGCGCCGCGGCTGCGCCAGCGGCTTCGCCGAGGTCGATTTCGTTGGCCGCGACGGCCGCCGCTACCGCGCCCGCTGGGGCGTGCGTCGGGCCCGCGACAAGCTCGACGGCAGCCTGCAGAAGGTCGAGCAGTCGCTCACCGATCTCGACGCCAACCAGCTACTGACGGCGCAGAAGCGCGAATTCGACCGCCTGCTTCCGGAGCGCCTGGGACTCAATTTCGACCAGTTCACCCGTGCCGTGCTGCTCGCCCAGAGCGAGTTCGCCGCCTTTCTCAAGGCCGACGACAACGCCCGCAGCGAGCTGCTGGAGCGGCTCACCGATACCCAGCACTACTCCGCCATCTCGCGCGCCGCCTTCCAGCGCACGCGCACGGCCAGAGGCGCACTAGAGGCGATCGAGGCACGCCTCGCCGACGCCCTGCCGGCGGACACCGAGGTCCGCGCAGACCTGGAGCGCGAAGCCGCAGCGCAGCAGCAGGCGCTGGCAGCGCTGCAGGCCCGGCGCGAGCGGCTGCAGGCCGAGGGCACCGAGCTCGAACGCCAGGCCCGGCTGAGCGCCGACTGGCAGCAGGCCGAGACGACGCTGCAGTCGGCCGAGGCGGCGATCGCCGCCACTCAGGCCGAGCGCCACACCCTCGCCCAGCTCGACGCCATTGCCCCCTGGCGCGAGCGTGCACAGCAGCGACGCAGCCTGGCCGAGACCCTGGCCCGGCGTGAACAGCAGCTGGCCGAAGCCCGCGCCGCGCTAGAGCGCTGTGACGGCGAACGCCGGACCCTCGCACCCGAGCTGGAGGCGGCCAGCGCCGCCCGCGAGCGCACCGCCGCCGCGCTGCGCGACGCCCAGCCCGAGCTGGCCCAGGCGCGCGAGCTCGAGAGCGAGCGCGCGCGGCTCCAGCAGCAGTGCGACCAGCAGCGCGCGGAGCAAGCGCAACTCACCGCCGCCGCCGCCGAGAGCGCACAGCAGCAGACGCAGCTGCAGCAGCAGATGGCCGAGCAGGCACAGCAGATCGAGGCCCAGCAGCAGCACCTCGCCGCGCTGCTGGAGACAGCGACGACAGAGACTGCCGCCGCCGACCTGCGCGCCGCTCTCAACCGCAGTCGTGACGGCGCCCAGGCGCGACTAGACGCCCTGGACGGTCTGACCCAGGCGTGGCGCGAACGCGAACGTCTGGATCACGAGCAGGCGACGCTGCAGCAACAGCTCACCGAGAGCCGCGAGCGGCTGACCCAGCTCGAACAGGCGGGTCATCAGGCCAAGCGCGACCTCACCGCCGCCGAGCAGCGCCAGGCCCAGATCGGCGAACAGATCGAGAGCGCCCGCGCCGCGCGCAGCGACGAGGTCGCGCGGCTACGCCAGCAGCTGCGTGAAGAGACACCGTGCCCGGTGTGTGGCGCCACCGATCACCCCTACCGCGAGACGCCGCCGGCACATCCGGGGGAAGCGCTGGTCGCCAGCATCGAAGCCCAGGAGCGCCAACAGCTCGACCAGGAGGCCCAGCGCGTGGCGGCCGCCCGCGAGCAGCATCAGGAGCTGAGCGTCGAGTGGCGCAGCTGCCGTCAGACGCTGCTGGCTGCCGAGCAGCGCCAGCAAGCGCTAGCGCCGGCCCGCGAGGCCGCCGCCAGAGCCCTGGCTGACCACCCGCTGAGCACCGAGCTGAGCATCGCCGAGCAACCCGGCGAGTGGCTGCAGCACCAGCGCGAGCAGACGCTGAGTGAGCGCCAGCAGGCCAGCGAGCGGCTGCAGCGGCTCGACACCATCGAGCGCACTCTGGACCCGCTCGAACGTCAGCACCAGAGCCTGGCCCTGGAACTGGGCAAGCGGGAGACACGCCAGGCCCTCGACCAGACGCGCCTGGAAAGCCTCGCCGCCGCCCTGCCGGAGCTGGAGCAGGCGCTGACGCGTACGCATCAGGCACTCGGCGCGGCGCTGGGCGAGCACGCTTCGGCCGGGGCCTGGCAGGCTGCACTGGAAGATCAGCGCCAGCAGGCGCAGCAGCAGTGGGAAGCGCGCCAGGCGCAGTGGCAGACCCTGGAGAATACCCACACGCGGCTGACCCAGCAGATCGCCGATCTGACCCAGCGCCAGCAGGAGGAACAAACCACCCATGCCGAGCTCGAGCGCGCCTGGCAGGCGTGGCGGCGCACCCAGCCCGAGCTCGACGAAGCGCGGCTGGAGACCCTGCTGGGCTACACCGAAACCGCGCATCGCCAGCTGCGCGAGGCCTGCGAACGGCGCGAGCGCGAACGCGACGCGGCCCGGGTTGCCGTCGAGGAGCGCCGCCGCGCCCTGATCGAGCAGCGCCGTCTGCTACTGCCCGAGACCCCCGAGGCGCGGCTGCTCGACGCCGAACACGAAGATGCGCTGAGCGCGCGCCACGCTGCCCAGCGCGAGCGCCTGCAAGCACTGGAGAGCGAATGGCAGGCCCAGCAGCAGCGCCGCGACACCGCCCAGCAGCGGCTCGCCGAGGATGACCGCCGGCGCCAGGTACAGCAGGAGGGGGCCCGCCAGCGCGAAGCCGCGGCGCAGGAGGTGCAGCGCTGGGAGCGGATCAACGGCCTGATCGGCAGCGCCGACGGCAAGCGCTTCCGGCGCATCGCCCAGGCCTACAACCTCGACCACCTGTTGACCCACGCCAACCAGCACCTGCGCGCCCTGACGCCGCGCTACCGCCTGGAACGCGGCGGCAGCGAGCTGGGCATTCTGGTGATCGATGGCGACATGGCCGACGAGCGGCGCTCGGTGCACTCGCTCTCTGGCGGCGAGACCTTCCTGGTGTCGCTGGCGCTGGCGCTGGGCCTGGCCTCGATGGCCTCACACCAGTTGGCGATCGAGTCGCTGTTCATCGACGAGGGCTTCGGCAGCCTCGACCCGGCGTCGCTGGCGCTGGCGATGGATGCCCTCGATGGCCTGCAGGCCCAGGGCCGCCGCGTCGGCGTGATCTCCCACGTGCAGGAGATGCACGAGCGGATCCCGCTCCAGATTCGAGTGGAACCCAGGGGCAACGGTGCCAGTCAACTCGTGATTCGGCGCGCATGAACGCCGTTTCTCGGGCGACACGACCGGCCATCACACGATTAGACTTTGGTCTATAAATCGATGGCGAACGAAAGCCAAGAACCTTTCCGATCGGAAAGGTTCATGGCATCTCGAAGAGATCACCCAACGCTGAATTCCTCAGGAATTACAACGACGATTGCCGATAATTTTCGCCATGCCGGATCCCGATAGAAATCATAAAACCCTTACAAATCAGTAATTTTTACATTTTTGTAAGAGTTGCCTAGAAGAAAAGGCTCTGCCTACCATCCCGCCGCATCGTCATTTCATGCCGCACCATTTCCGGTCAGGCATGCCATCTTGCGGAGGTGATTCTTGCTCACGATCATTGGCCTTGGCATCATCATCGCCATTGTGGCGCTACTGTTGACCGAGCGGGTCACGCCGATAATCGCGCTGTCGATGGTGCCGTTGATTGGCGCGCTGATCGCCGGCTTCGGGCCGGCCGACATTGCCGGTTTCTTCGAGTCGGGACTGCAGGATGTCGCCAATGTGGCGGTGATGTTCATCTTCGCCATCCTCTTCTTCGGCGTACTGCAGGATGTCGGCCTGTTCGACCCCTTGATCAACCGCGTGGTGGCACTCACTCGCGGCAACGTGATCGCCGTCGCCATGGGCACCGGCGTGATCGGCACCATTGCCCATCTCGATGGCTCCGGCGCCTCCACCTTCCTGATCTCCATCCCCGCGCTGCTGCCGCTCTACCAGCGCCTGCGCATGAGTCCCTACCTGCTGTTGCTGATCGTCTCGGCGAGCATCGGCATCATGAACCTCGTCCCCTGGGCGGGCCCGATCGGCCGCGCTGCCGCCGTCACCGGCATCAGCCCCACCGAGCTGTGGCGTGCCATGCTGCCGGTACAGATCGCCGGCTTCGTCATCCTGATGATCTTCGCCGCGCTCCTCGGCCTGCGCGAGCAGGGCCGGATCAAGCGGTTACCCGCCCAGGACGCTCAGGCCTCGCCGGACAACGTCGTGGCCGATGCCGAGAACGGCAAGGCACTGCCGCCCCGGTTCTGGCTCAACCTGGCCATCGCCGTGGTCACCATCGGCGTGCTGGCCTCAGGCATCATGCCGCCTGCCTACATGTTCATGCTGGCCCTCGGTGTCGTGCTGCTGGCCAACTACCCCAAGCCCAAAGCGCAGATGGAGCGCATCAAGGCGCACGCGCCCGGCGCCTTGCTGATGGCGTCGATCATCAGTGCCGCTGGCGCCTTTCTGGGGATCCTCTCGGGTACCGGCATGCTCGAGTCGATCGCCACCGACCTGGCCCATGTCCTGCCCCACGCCATGGTGCCCTATCTGCATCTGGTGATCGGTGTCTTCGGCGTACCGCTGGACATGCTGACCAGCACCGATGCCTACTACTTCGCGCTGCTGCCGGTGGTCGAGCAGGTCGCGTCGACCCAGGGCGTCGCCGCCGACAGCGTGGTCTACGCCATGACGATCGGCAACAACGTCGGCAAGATGATCAGCCCGTTCTCTCCCGCCATGTGGCTGGCGCTCGGCCTGGCCGGCGCGGAGATGGGCCGCCATATCCGCTACTCCTTCTTCCTGCTGTGGCTCTTCAGCCTGGTGATGCTGGCCTTCGCTTACCTGCTCGGGCTGCTCTAGCCCGGCTCAGACCTCGATCGCCGCCCGGGCCATGACCTGGGCGGCGGCGCCTCTGGCGGCCACGTAGGTGCTGTCGCCGATCACCTTGACGGGCACCGTCTGGGATTGCCGGAGCAGATCGTTCTGGTGAGCAGCGAAGTAGGCAAGCGCCGGCCCGGTCAAGCTCTCACCCAGTTTCATCAGCGACCCTCCCAGAATCAGCATCGACGGATTGAGCGTGTGATGCAGGTTGAGCATTAGCAGGCCGAGCGCTTCGCCGGCTCGTTTCATCACGGCCTGGACCTCGCCATCCCCGGCCCGGGTCAGGACCGCGTGGCTGAGACTGGAGTCGATGTCGACGTGCAACGCCTCGCGTAGCGCCCACCCACTGACCAGCGTCTCCGCACAACCGTGATTGCCGCAGTGGCAGAGCGCGCCTCCCGGCTGTATCACGGTATGCCCGATCTCCCCGACCAGCCCCTGGTGGCCCCGCGGCACCAGCGGGAAGTGCTCGCCGCTGACCACGCCGCAGCCGATGCCGCTGCCGGCGCTGATGTAGGCGATCGACTCAGGGGGCACGCCCTCGAAGAAATAGAACTCGCCGAAGGCGGCGGCATTGGCCTCGTTGTCCAGCAGCCATACCCCATCCGGCAGATCCGGTTGCTCGCGCAGCAGCGCCAGGAAGTCGATATCCACCCAGCCCAGATTGGGTGCCAGGCTGAGAATCGGCGCCTTGGGCGAGACGGGCCCCGGCACCGCGACCCCTAGCCCGAGGCAGCGACGGTCCGCGATGTCGGGCGCCTGACGCAGTTGCACCAGCAGCGCCGCCAGCCGCTTCGCGGTCGTGGCAGGGTCGGTGGGCGGCTCCTCCTGGTGAATGCTCGCCAGGACAACTCCAAGCAGATTGCACGCGACCAGCCGCAGCCCCTTCACCCCGACCTCCGCCCCCAGCATGTAGTGGCGCTCGCCATCCAGGTAGAGCGCCCGCCCCGGCCGCCCGCCGCCACGCGAGTGGAGTTCCCCCTCGCGAAGCCACCCCCGCTCGACCAGCGCCTGCACCACGCTGCCCACCGTGGCCTTGGTCAAGCCGGTTCGCAGCGCGATATCCGCCCGCGACAACCCGGGGCTGCGGCGCACGGTGCTCAGGATCGTGCTGCGGTTGAGGCTCTTGAGGTAGTTGAGATCGCCGGAGGTGTGCGGCGTGAACGCATTGTGCATTGGCTGGTGGCAACGTCGGGTGGCGGTGGATGCCGCGACTATACCAAAGCCGGTCGGCTCCCACCGAAGGTGCCCCTCTCGTCACGACCTAAGTCTTAACACCAATGACCAATGGCAGCGGGTCCGCCGAGCGCGCATGCTGCCGCAACACTTAGTTAACAGTATTTACTAACCACTGAGAGACATCATGCCGTCAGCCATCTACCCCAGTCTCGCCAGCAAGCACGTCGTCGTCACCGGCGGCGGTTCCGGCATCGGGGCCGGCCTGGTACGCGCCTTCGCCGCGCAGCAAGCCCAGGTTCATTTCATCGATATCCTCGATGACGCCGAGGCGCTGGCGGACGAGCTGGGCGAACGCGTCCATTTTCATCGCTGCGACCTCACCGATGCCGAGGCGTTGATCGCGACGCTGGCCGGCATCGGCGAGATCGATGTGCTGGTCAACAACGCCGCCAACGACGACCGCCATCGGCTCGAGGATGTCACGCCCGAGTACTGGGACGACCGCATGAACGTCAATCTGCGCCACCTGGCGCTGGCCGCCCGCGAGGTCGCTCCTGCCATGCGCCGCCGTGGGCAGGGCGTGATCGTCAACCTAGGCTCGATCAGCTGGCACCTGGGCCAGCCTGGCATGCTGCTCTACGAAACCGCCAAGGCCGGCATCGAGGGAATGACCCGGGCCCTGGCGAGCGAGCTGGGCAGCGACGGAATCCGCGTCAACTGCGTGATTCCCGGCAACGTCAAGACACCGCGTCAGTCCCGCTGGTACGGCCCCGAGGACGAAGCCCAGATCGTCGCCGAGCAGAAGCTCAAGGTGCGGATCCATCCCCATCACGTGGCCGCCATGGTGCTGTTCCTCGCCTCGGATGACGCGGCGGCCTGCACCGCGCACAACTACTGGGTCGACGCCGGCTGGCTCTGATCGCGAGCCCTCCAGCACCCTCCTCGACACACCAACGGAGCTTCACAATGCCAACTCAAGTTGCTTCACAACGCCCTGTCGTGGTTCTGCTCACCTGTTGCGTCGCCGCCATCGGCGGCTTCCTGTTCGGCTTCGACAGCGGCGTCATCAACGGTACCGTCGATGGCCTCCAGCAGGCCTTCCAGTCGCAGAGCGTCGGTACCGGATTCAATGTCGCCTCGATGCTGCTCGGCTGCGCCGTCGGCGCTTTCTTCGCCGGCCGCCTGGCGGACCGGTTCGGCCGCCGCACGCTGCTGCTGGTATCCGCCGTCTTCTTCATCATCAGCGCCTGGGGCTCCGGCATCGCCGGGGGATCGCTGGAGTTCGTGATCTATCGCGTCCTGGGCGGCCTGGCGGTGGGCGCCGCCAGCGTGATGTCGCCGGCCTACATCAGCGAGATCGCCCCGTCCCACCTGCGCGGCCGGCTGGCGACCATCCAACAGGTGGCGATCATCGGCGGGCTGTTCTTCTCGTTTCTCAACAACTACATCCTGGCCAATGTCGCCGGCAGCTCCACCGCACCGCTGTGGTTCGGCTTCGAGGCGTGGCGCTGCATGTTCTGGATGGAGCTGATCCCGGCGGGCATCTTCCTGATCGCGCTGATGTTCATTCCGGAAAGCCCCCGCTTTCTGGTCAGCGCCGGACGCCACGACAAGGCCGAGCGGGTCCTCCGCCTGGTCTACGACGAAGCCGGTACCCACAAGCGTCTGGCCGATATCCGCGCCTCGCTCTCCAGTCGTCACCAGCCGCGACTCTCCGATCTGATCAACCCGCAGACCGGCAAGGTGCTGAAACTGGTCTGGATCGGCATCGGCCTGGCGGTGTTCCAGCAGCTGGTGGGGATCAACGTGGTGTTCTACTACGGCGCCGTGCTGTGGCAGGCGGTCGGTTTTTCCGAGAGCGATGCGCTGATGATCAACGTGATCAGTGGGGCCGTCAGCATCGCCGCCTGCCTGGTCACCATCGGCCTGATCGATCGGATCGGACGCAAGCCGCTGCTGTGGGGCGGCTCCGTGGGCATGACGGTCACCCTGGCACTGCTGGTCTACGCCTTCTCGACTGCCGACATGGTCAATGGCAGCTTGGCGCTCTCCCCGGGCAACGGCGTGCTCGCGCTCATCGCCGCCAACGTCTACGTCTTCTTCTTCAATGTCTCCTGGGGCCCGGTGATGTGGGTCATGCTCGGCGAGATGTTCCCCAACCAGGTACGCGGCTCGGGCCTGGCCATCGCCGGTCTGTTCCAGTGGGTCGCCAACTTCGCCATCACCATGACCTTCCCGATCATGCTGGCGTCGATCGGCCTGACCGGTGCCTACGGCTTCTACGCCCTCTGCGCGTTGATCTCGGCCATCTTCGTCGCCCGCTTCGTCCGCGAAACCAACGGCAAGGAGCTCGAGGAGATGGCCTACGAGTAAGGCGACGACTCACGCAAAGAGGATGGTCGTCGCGGCCCGGTCGAGAGCCGCAACGACCATCGCAGGGAGCGAGGTGACAATGACGAGCGAGACAAGCACGCTGGCGACAAGCGCCCCAGAGACAAGCAACACAGAGACACCCCCAGGGTCAGCCCACGATCCTGCTGCCGCCGTGCCGCTGATGGAGCGGATCGGCTACGGCTGCGGGGACCTGGCCAGCAATTTCATCTGGCAGGCGATGAGCATCTTCATCGTCTACTACTACACCGACGTGATCGGCGTCGCCGCCGGTATCATCGGCTCGATCATGCTGTTTTCGCGGGTGTTCGACGGCGTCTCGGACATCGCCATGGGCTACGTGATCGACAAGACCACATCGCGACACGGCAAGGCCAGGCCCTGGCTGCTGTGGCTGGCGGTGCCGTTCGCGGTCTCGGCGGTACTGCTGTTCGCGGTGCCCGATGTCTCGCCGTTCTGGCAGACGGTCTACATCGCGGTGACCTACAACCTGGTATGCCTGGTCTATACCGGCCTCAACGTGCCCTACGGCACGCTCAACTCGCTGATCACCCAGGACCAGTATCAGCGCTCGCTGCTCAACGTCTTTCGCATGAGCCTGGCGCTGATCGGCGTGCTGCTGGTCAGCAACCTGACGCTGCCGGTCGCCACGCTGTTCGGCGGCGGCCAGACGGGATGGATCGTCACCTTCGCGATCTTCGGCACCATCGGCACGGGACTGTTCCTGTTCACCTTCAAGAGCACCCGCGAGCGGGTCCAGCCGGCCGACGAGAAACGACGCCAGGCGCCGGTCCCCCTGAAGCAGAGCCTGCGCACCCTCGGCAAGAACCGCTACTGGGCGCTGGCCACGCTGTTCATCCTGATCACCTATATCTTCAACGCGCTCAACTCCGGGGCGGTCGTCTACTACGCCCAGTACCTGCTCGACGATACCTGGCTGGTGGGCGTCATCACCACCGCCTACATCGTTTTCATCCTGGCAGGCATGGCCTTCGTGGCGCCGATCACCAAGCGCTACGGCAAGCGCAACGCGATCATCGTCGGCGAGCTGATCACTCTGGTCGGCTACGGCGTCATGCTGATCGACCTCGGCAACGTCTACCTGATCGTCGCCGGCACCATCATCCGCGGGCTCGGCAAGGCACCGATCAACGGCAGCATGTTCGCGCTGCTCGGCGACACCATCGAGTACGGGGAGTGGAAGACCGGGATTCGTAACGAGGGCATGGTCTACAGCGGCGGCAGCATGGGCATCAAGATCGGTAGCGGGCTGGGTACCGCACTGCTGGGATGGATACTGGCCTTCGGCGGCTATGTCGGCGGTGGCGGCGAGCAGAGCGACACCGCACTGTTGGCGATCCAGACGCTGTTCGTCTATCTGCCGATGGGCCTTTGTGCGCTGATGATCGTATTGATGCTGTTCTACGACCTCGACAAGCGCTATCCGGCCATCGTCGCCGATCTCGCCGCCAAACGCTGAACCCCGTCGCGACAGGAGACCGCATGTCCCTCATTGCCAACCCCATCCTGCCCGGCTTTCATCCGGACCCGTCGATACTCCGGGTCGACGACGACTACTATATCGCCACCTCGACCTTCGAATGGTTTCCCGGCGTCGCCCTCCATCACTCCCGGGATCTGACCCAGTGGCGCCAGTTGCCCTCGCCCCTCGACCGGCGCTCGCAGCTGGACATGATCGGCGACATCGATTCCGGCGGCGTGTGGGCACCGTGCCTGAGCTACGCGCATGGCCGCTTCCATCTGATCTACACCGACGTCAAGAGTCGCCGGGGCGCGTTCAAGGATACCCACAACTACCTGGTCAGCGCCGAGCGAATCGAGGGGCCCTGGTCGGAACCGATTCCTCTCAACAGCAGTGGCTTCGACCCTTCGCTGTTCCACGACGATGACGGCAGCAGTTGGCTGCTCAACATGATCTGGGATTTCCGCAAGGGCCGAAACGCCTTCGCCGGTATCGCCCTGCAGCGCTACGACATCGAACGCCAAAGACTCACCGGGCCCGTGCACAATATCTTTCGGGGGACGTCTTTGGGCGTCACCGAAGCCCCGCATCTCTATCGGCGAAACGGCTATTACTACCTGGTCACCGCCGAGGGCGGTACCGGTTACGGTCATGCCATGACGGTGGCCCGCTCGCGTGAGTTGACCGGTCCTTACGAGGTCGACCCGACCAACCCGGTGCTCACCTCGAATCCGGAGGCGACCGATCAGTTGCAGAAAGCCGGCCATGGCAGTCTGGTGGAAACCGCCGAAGGCGAGTGGTACTGCGCCCACCTCTGCGCCCGTCCGGTCGTCGCCGGGCGCTGCATGCTGGGGCGCGAAACCGCCCTGCAGCGCTGCGTCTGGACGGAGGACGACTGGCTTCGCATCGAGGGCGGACCCTATCCCAGCCACCGGGTGGCCGGCCCGGATCTCGCCTGGCAGCCGCCCCCGGCCGAGCCGGATCACGACACCTTCGAAGGCCCTGGCCTCCACCGCTACTGGCAGAGTCTGCGCCAGCCATTCGACGACACCTGGCTGTCGCTGACCGAGCGCCCTGGCTGTCTGCGGCTCAAGGGCGGCGAGTCGATGCAGTCGACTCACCGCCAGAGCCTGCTGGCCAGGCGCCTGACCCACTTTGAGCTGGAGGTGGAGACACGCCTCTCCTTCGACCCCGAGCATTTCCAGCAGATGGCGGGGCTAATCCTCTACTACGACACCAAGGATTACGTCTACCTGAGGGTGACCCGGGAGGAGGCGCTGGGCCGTTGCCTCGGTATCGTCGTCTCGCGCCACGGGGTCTACGATGAGCTGCTGACCGCCGAGATCCCCCTGATGGCGGGTGACGTGCGCCTGATGGCGCGCCTGGAGCGCGAAAGGCTGCGTTTCTTCCATGCGCCGGGCGATGCGCAGGGCGATCCGGACCGACACGCCGACGCCATCGATTGGCAGCCGATCGGCGAACCACTCGACATCTCCCATCTCTGCGACGACGATCCGGACTACATCCGCTTCACCGGTACCTTCGTCGGCCTCTGCGCCCAGGATCTCTCCGGGGCCGGCCTCGCGGCGGATTTTCACGAGTTCGACTATCGCCCAGGAAAAAGCCGCTGATCTCGATGAGATCAGCGGCTCTCGTTGGTCGGCCCGGGTGCGACGGGTCTTAGCCGGCCGGCCTCAGTCGGCGAGCTTGGCCGCCAGCTCGGCGACGTGCTTGCCCTGGAAGCGGGCGATCGCCAGCTCGTTCTCGCTGGGTTTGCGGCTGCCGTCGGGGTTGGCCAGCGTGGTCGCGCCATAGGGCGTGCCGCCGGTGATCTCGTTCATGTTGGAGAGCTCGGCGCAGCTATAGGGCACGCCAGCGATCACCATGCCGTGATGCATCAGCGTGGTATGGATCGAAGTCAGCGTAGTCTCCTGGCCACCGTGCTGGGTCGCGGTGGAGACGAAGGCGCTGCCGACCTTGCCGATCAGCTTGCCTTGGGCCCACAGGCCGCCGGTCATGTCCCAGAAGTTGCGCATCTGCGAGGCCATGTTGCCGAACCGGGTCGGCGTGCCGACGATGATCGCGTCGTAGTCGGCCAGCGCGTCGGGGCTCTCGATCAGCGGCGCATCCTGATCGGTCTTGTAACCCGACTGCTCGGCCACCTCCTCGGGGACCAGCTCGGCCACCCGGCGCACGTCCACCTGGGTCCCACCGACGCTTTCGGCGCCGTCCGCCACCGCCTTGGCCATGGTCTCGATATGGCCGTAGCTCGAGTAATACAACACCAGCACTTTGCTCATGGGAACACTCCTTGAGGAACAGGGGTTTCGCGACGAAACGCCTTTCAGGCTAGCCCGCGTCAGGGAGCGATGCCACGGCCGGGACGTTGCATTTTTTACGCCGTGAGCAGCGAAACGATCGAACGCCAGGCCTCCCAAGCCGAGTGCCATGGCTCCGGTCGCCGCACCGCTTGGGGAATTTGTTGCCGAGGAAGGATAGCCGCTATTCTGTGGGCCCACCCACCGAACCGTGGTCCACGCTGGTGGACCGGAGCATGCGATGACCACCTCCCGCGACCTGCTGGCCTCCCTGATCGGCTTCGATACCGTCTCCCGACACTCGAATCTCGAGCTGATCGATTTCGTCGAACGCTATCTCGCCGCTCACCGCGTGCCGGCCCAGCGCATCACCAACGTCGATGGCAGCAAGTCCAACCTGCTGGCACGCATCGGTCCGGCGGTGGAGGGCGGCGTGGTGCTTTCCGGTCATACCGACGTGGTGCCGGTCGACGGTCAACCGTGGACCAGCGACCCGTTCACCCTGACGGAGAAGCAGGACGGCCGGCTCTACGGCCGCGGCAGCTGCGACATGAAGGGTTTTCTCTCCTGCGCCCTGGCGCAGGTGCCCGCCTGGCAGGCCCTCGATCTCGCGCGACCGATCTATCTGGCCTTCTCCTACGATGAGGAGATCGGCTGTCTCGGCGCGCCGGCAATGATCGAACGACTGATGGCGGATGAGCCGTTGCCCGGCGCGGTGATCATCGGCGAGCCCACCTCGATGCAACCGATCGTGGCGCAGAAGGGAATCACCACCCTGCGCACCACGGTGACCGGCAGGGAGTCGCACTCCAGCCAGATCAACCAGGGGATGTCGGCGATCCATGTGGCCGCCAGGCTGGTGACGAAGATCGAGGCGATCATGCAGGAGCTGGTCGACGAAGGGGCGCTGGAACACGTCTTCAACGTCCAGCACTCGAGCCTGCATGTCGGGCTGATCGAAGGCGGTACCGCGATCAACATCATGGCGCGGCACTGCCAGTTCGACTGGGAGATCCGCCATTTGCCCAGCGATGGCTTCGAAGCGCTCTTCGCCCGTTTCGAGCGCTACGCCAAGGCGCTGGAAGCCGAGCTGCGAGCGCGCGCACCGGAGCTCAGCATCGTCACCGAGCAACTGGTCGATACCGTGCCGGCGCTGGCCGATCGCGACAACGCCCCCGCCCTCGCCCTCTGCCGCGAGTGTCTCGACGATCCGAGCGCCGACACCGGCGGCGTCGCCTACGCCACCGAGGGTGGACAGTTCCAGCGCGCCGGCCTGCCGACCATCGTGTGCGGCCCGGGAAGCATCGAACAGGCCCACCAGCCCGACGAATATATCGAGATCGACCAGCTCGAGGCCGGCGATCGCTTCATGCAACGGCTGGGCGAGCGGATGGCGCGTTGAGCGCTGCCGTCACTCGTTCGTGCCGGACAAGGAGACCGGATTCATGCACACCCCTGCCCTCGCCGTCCGCCGCACCGCACTGGTGGCCGTCTACGGCACGCTGAAACGCGGGCTGCGCAACCACCACTGGCTGGACGGTGCCGACTTCGTCGGCGAGGACGTCATCACCACGGCGACGCTCTATGATATCGGCCCCTATCCGGGAGCCAAGGCCGAGCCTTCCCGAGGGGTGGAGATCGAAGTGTTTCGCGTCGACGCGGCCGGCCTGAAACGCCTCGATCGCCTGGAGGACTACCGGGTAAGACGACCGCAATCCGGCGACTACGATCGCGCCGTCCATGCCACCGCATTCGGCCCGGCCTGGCTCTACCTCTACAACCGTGACGTGGCCGGCTGCCCGGTGATTCGCCAGGGCGGCTGGCCGGTGACCGCATCGCCGGAGGACCGTCTCAATAGCACCGGGTCCCCGTGAAACGGGGGGAACTATACTGACTCGTCCGCCAGCCGGTCAGGCATCGAAGAACACTCTCAGCACATGGTCCATGTGCACTTCCATCGCCTTCCTCGCCGCATCGGGATCGCGACTCTCGATCGCTGCCAGGATGCGCTGGTGATCATCCTGCGACTGGCGAGGCATGTCGGTCTCCATGAACAGTTCCTGGAGACGGCGAAACATCTTGCCGTACTGGTGACCGAGCAGATGCTTGAGGGTCATGGCATAGGCCGCGTTGCCCGACGCCTCGGCGATACGGATATGCAGAAGCCGATCGCCGGCCTGGTTGCGGCCACCGAGCCGGTTGTCCTCGACATTGCGCGCATAGGCGGCGCGCATCGCGGCGAGGTCCTCGTCGCTGGCATTCAGCGCCGCCAGCGCCGCCGTCTCGGGCTCGAGATAGCGTCTCGCCTGCAACAGCGAGAACGGCGGAATTTCCTGGTCCAGATCGAGTTCGATCTCGCTGGCGAATTCCGGGTCCAGCGCCCACCCTTCCTGGCGCCGGGCCGCGCTCATCACCGAGCTGCCCACCTCCTCGTGGCGCTCCAGTACCAGCACGCCGTGGCCGACGCGCACCTCCACCTGGCCGATGACCTCCAGCGCGATCAGCGCCTCCCGCACCGACGCCCGACTGACCCCCAACTGCTGCGCCAGGTCGCGCTCCGGCGGCAACAGGGTGCCCGGCGGGAACTCCCCCTGGCGGATCAGCACCAGCAACTGGTCGGCAATCTGGCGATAGAGCCGCTGTGCGCGAATGGTCTGGATCGGCATCCATCGATCTCCCGGTTTCATGAGCAGGATGAGCTTGACCCTGCGTGAAGCATTGACGGCCTGCGTCTTCCCGAGTCTCAACGTCGCAGCGGCGAACGCTGCCACTTCTCAGGCAGAGCATAGACATTGGTCGCAAATGACAACGCTACCAGCGGCTTTCGGCGGCTTATTAGACGTTTGGCGATTTGCGGGGCGTTTCCGCAAAGGATAATACTCGGACCAATGGTCAGGCCTTTAGACATTAGAACCGACACAGGCCCTGGAATCAAAAAGTCGACTCGATCACACCACAGGAACCAGCGCCATGCGACTCGCCCACAAAACCGCCTTGATTACCGCTGCCGGCCAGGGGATCGGCCGTGCCACCGTCGAGCGTTTTATGGCCGAGGGCGCCCGCGTGATCGCCACCGACATCGACCCCGCCAAGCTGGAAGGATTGACCGGCGCCCAGTGCCACGCGCTGGACGTCACCGATGCCGAAGCCGTGCGAAAGTTGATCGAGTCGCTGCCGCCGCTGGAGATCCTGTTCAACTGCGCCGGTACGGTGCCGAGCGGCTCGATCCTCGAGTGCGACGACGCCCAGTGGCGCTTCACCCAGCGTCTCAACGTCGACTCCATGTTCTACACCATCCGCGCCGCCCTGCCAGCGATGCTGGACAACGGCGGCGGCAGCATCATCAACATGTCGTCGCTCGCCTCCAGCGCCAAGGGGGTGGTCAACCGCTTCGCCTACGGCACCACCAAGGCCGCGGTGATCGGGCTGACCAAATCCGTCGCCGCCGACTACATGACCCGCGGCATCCGCTGCAACGCGATCTGCCCCGGCACCGTCGACTCCCCTTCCCTGCGGGAGCGGGTCGCCGAGCAGGCGCGCCGGCAAGGCCGCACCAACGACGAGGTGTTTGCCGAGTTCATCGCCCGCCAGCCCATGGGTCGGCTGGGCAAGGTGGAAGAGATCGCCGCGCTGGCGACGCACCTGGCCAGCGACGAGGCCGGCTTCATCACCGGCACGGTTCAGATGATCGATGGTGGCTGGTCGAATTGATCGCCCCCCTCGTAGCTCGTAGCTCGTAGCTCGTAGCTCCCGAATAGACTCTACTCGCTGATGCATACAGAAAAGGAAATTGCATGAAACTGCTACGCCACGGCCCCAAGGGTCAGGAAAAGCCCGGTCTGGTCGATGCCGACGGGGTCGTTCGCGATCTCTCCGGCCAGATCGACGATATCGCAGGCGACGTGCTCTCCGACTCGGGTCTGGCTCGGCTGGCACAGATCGACACCGCCAGCCTGCCGGAAGTCTCCGCCGATACGCGACTCGGCCCCTGCGTCGGCCGGGTCGGCAAGTTCATCTGCATCGGGCTGAACTACTCCGATCACGCCGCCGAGACCGGCGCCGAAGTGCCCGCCGAGCCGGTGGTGTTCAACAAGTGGACCAGCGCCATCTGCGGCCCCAATGACGACGTCGAGATCCCCCGCGGCTCCGAGAAGACCGACTGGGAAGTGGAGCTGGGCGTGGTGATCGGCAAGGGTGGGCGCTATATCGACGAAGCCGATGCCATGAGCCACGTCGCCGGCTTCTGCGTGGTCAACGACGTCTCCGAGCGCGAGTATCAGCTCGAGCGCAGCGGCACCTGGGACAAGGGCAAGGGCTGCGACACCTTCGGCCCGCTCGGCCCGTGGCTGGTCACTCGCGACGAAATCAGCGACCCGCAGAACCTCGACATGTGGCTCGAGGTCGACGGCAAGCGCTACCAGGATGGCTCGACCCAGACCATGGTGTTCCAGGTGCCGCACCTGGTCGCCTATCTCAGCCGCTTCATGAGCCTGCAGCCGGGCGACGTGATCTCCACCGGCACGCCCCCGGGCGTCGGCATGGGTCAGAACCCGAAAGTCTTCCTCAAACCGGGCCAGACCATGCGCCTGGGCATCGAGGGGCTGGGCGAACAGCAGCAGCGCTGCGTCGAAAGCTGAGCGCCCCGCGCGCGGCGCCGCCTTCCATGATTCTGGAGGGCGGTCTGCACGCCAATTGGCCTGACCTTTAGGCCGAAACCCCTCATCTGCAGGAGAATCCGCATGCAAGTCGTCGTCTGCTCGCGCCCCGGCGAGATGGCGTTGGTCGAGCGCCCGACGCCGCCTCTGGCGCCGGGCGAAGCGCGTGTCGCCATCCGCCGTATCGGTATCTGCGGTACCGATATCCACGCCTTCGGCGGCAATCAGCCCTACCTCGACTACCCCCGCGTGCTCGGCCACGAGCTGGGCGGCGAGGTGGTCGCGGTGGCCGCTGACGTCGACCCGGCGCTGGTTGGCCAGGCGGTCTACGTCATCCCCTATCTGCACTGCGGCGAGTGCCGCGCCTGCCGCCAGGGCCGCACCAACTGCTGCCAGGCGCTCGAGGTGATCGGCGTGCATCGCGACGGTGGCATGGCGGAGGCACTCAACGTCCCAGCATCCCATCTGGTGCCGGTGCCCGGACTGTCGGCCGAGGCGCTGGCCCTGGTCGAGTGCCAGGCCATCGGCGCCCACGCCGTGCGCCGCGCCCAGGTCGCCGCCGACGAGCTGGTGGTGGTGGTCGGCGCCGGGCCGATCGGTATCGGCGTGCTGCAGATCGCCAGGAGTCGCGGCGCCCGGGTGGCGATGGTCGATACCAATCGCGACCGCCTGGCCCTGTGCCGCGACGAACTGGGTGCCGATGCCGTCTGGCACGCCGTCGAGGACGACGTGACCGCCGAGATCGAGAGGTTCAACGACGGTGCGCTGGCCGATGTGGTGTTCGACGCCACCGGCAACCCGGCGGCGATGAACCGGGGCTTCGACTTCGTCGGCCACGGCGGGCGCTACGTCCTGGTCAGCGTGGTCAAGGCCGAGATCCGCTTCAGCGACCCGGAGTTCCACAAGAAGGAGCTCACACTGCTGGGCAGCCGCAACGCCACGCGCGAGGATTTCGAGACCGTCACCCATCTGATGGCCAGTGGCGATCTCCTCACCGAGCCGTTGATTACCCACCGCGGCCGACTCGAGGAACTGCCGACGTTGATGCCCCAGTGGTGCGCGCCCGACAGTGGCGTGGTCAAGGCGATGGTGACGCTGGATGCCGAACCCGGGAGGGTCGAATCATGAGCGATACACGTCTGGAGACCATCGGCACCGACAGCCCGCCCCGGATCACCCTGCGCATCCATCCCGACGACAACGTGGCGGTGGCGCTGACCGACCTGCCCGCCGGCCGCCGGGTCGTGGTCGACGACCGCGATATCGCCCTCGCCGACAATGTCCGCCACAAGCACAAGTTCACGCTCGAGGCGCTTTCACCGGGCGATATCGTCACCCTGTACGGCGTCACCGTGGGCAAGGCGACGCAAGCCATTCCCCTGGGCGGTGTCATCAGCGTGGACAACCTTGCCCATGCCACGGAGAGCGATGACGTCCAGCCCGCCAGCAAGCCCTGGACGCCGCCGGACGTGGCGCGCTTTCAGGGCACGACCTTCGACGGCTTCCATCGCCCCGACGGCAGCGTCGGCACCGCCAATGTCTGGCTGGTGATCCCGCTGGTGTTCTGCGAGAACCGCAATATCGAGGTACTGCGCCAGTGTGTCGCCGATGCCCTGGGCGACGACCCTTATCGCGATTACAAGCGCATGGCGCGACAGATTCTGGACGGGAGGCTCGATGACTCGCTCGGCGACCCTTTCGAATCGCAGGCGCCAAGGCGCTTTCCCAATGTCGACGGCGTGCGCTTTTTGACCCATACCCTGGGTTGCGGCGGCACCGACGACGATGCCGAGGCGCTGTGTCAGTTGCTGGCCGGCTATGTCTGCCACCCCAACGTGGCCGGGGCGACGGTGCTGAGTCTCGGCTGTCAGAAGGCGCAGATCCCGATGCTCAAGGCGGCGGTGGCCCGGCGCGACCCGCAGCAACTGCGAACGGTGGACTATTTCGATCAGCAGTCGTCACCCAGCGAGGAGGCCCTGATCCGCAACGCGCTGCAGTCGATCTTCGACGGCTTGGCGGCCGCCGATCGCATTCAGCGCCAGCCGGCGCCGCTGGCCAAGCTCACCCTCGGGGTCGAGTGCGGCGGCTCCGACGGCTTCTCCGGGATCTCCGCCAATCCGCTGGTGGGCGGCGTGGTCGATCGCCTGGTGGCGCTGGGCGGCAGCGGCATTCTCGCCGAATTCCCGGAGCTTTGCGGGGTCGAGCACGAGCTGGTTGCCCGCTGCACCGACACGGATGTCGCCGGACGCTTCCGCGATCTGATGCAGGCCTATCAGCGCCACGCTGCGGCGGTGGGCGCCGATTTCTCGATGAATCCCTCGCCGGGCAACATCCGCGACGGCCTGATCACCGACGCGATGAAATCCGCCGGCGCGGCCAAGAAAGGCGGCGATGGCCCGGTGGTCGACGTGCTCGACTACACCGAGCCCCACCGGCGCCCCGGGCTCAGCCTGCTCTGCACGCCGGGCAACGATGTCGAATCGACCACCGCCCTGGCCGGCTCCGGCGCCAGTCTGATCCTCTTCACCACCGGGCTCGGCACGCCCACCGGCAATCCGGTGGCGCCGGTGCTCAAGATCGCCAGCAACAGCGAGCTGGCGGCGCGCATGCGCGACATCATCGACTTCGACGCCGGCCCCATCGTGCGCGGCGAACGCAGCATCGACGAACTGGCGGAAGCACTGCTGACACTGTGCATCGAGGTCGCCTCGGGGCGTCACCAGTCACACGCCCAGCGCCTCTCCCAGCACGACTTCATTCCCTGGAAGCGCGGGGTGTCGCTATGACGACCACCAGCCACTCGAACGACTACCGCGACGCCGGTATCGTCCAGTTTGGCACCGGACGTTTCCTGCTCGCCCATGTCGACGCGCTGGTCTCGGAATCGCTGGAGCGCGGAGAGAGCAACGAGCGCATCGTGGTGGTACAGAGTTCGACCCGGGAGGAAGGCAAGCGCAAAGCGCGCCTGCTGGCCGAGCAGCGCCGCTATCCGGTGCGGATTCGTGGCCGCCGTGACGGCGCGACCATCGATCGCGAGCAGGTGGTCGACAGCGTCGCCGGCTGCCTGATCGCCGCCGAACAGTGGGATGCGCTCAAGCGCCATGTGGTCGAGCACGCCCGTATCATCGTCTCCAACACCGCCGACAACGGTTACGAAGTTGGCGACGACTCGAGCCTTGCCAGCGTGCCGGCGAGCTTCCCCGGCAAATTGACGCAGCTGCTGCGGGCGCGCTTCGAGGCCGGCAACGACGGCCTGACGATCCTGCCCTGTGAGCTGATCGAGCACAACGCCAGCCGCTTGAAATCGCTGGTAACGGCGATGGCCCGCCGCGACGGCGGCTGCTTCCGCGATAGCGAGGCATTCATCGACTGGCTCGACCACCGCTGCGTCTGGGCCGACACGCTGGTGGATCGCATCGTCTCGGCACCGCTGGAGCCACTGGGTGCCATCGCCGAACCCTACGCGCTCTGGGCCATCCAGCGCCGACCCGGCCTGGCGATTCCCTGCCACCACCCGGATGTCCAGATCGTCGACGATCTGGGGCCGCAGTCGGTGTGCAAGCTGCACATCCTCAATCTCGCCCACACCTATCTGGTCGACCGCTGGCAGCGTGCCGACCGGCCGGTGGAGTTCGTGCGCGAGGCGATGGCGCGCCCCGAGCTCGGCGAGCCGCTGCGCGCGCTGCTCGACGATGAGGTGCTGCCGACGCTGGCCGCCGCGCTGCCGCTGGACGAACTCGAACGCTACCGCGACGTCACCCTGGAGCGCTTCGCCAACCCCTTTCTCGACCACCGCCTGGCGGATATCGCCCAGTACCACGCGAGCAAGCTGGAACGCCGCCTGCGCCCGGTGGCGGAGAAGGCGCGCCTGCAGGGGCGTCCCATACCCAGGCTCGACGAGGCCCTGTCATGACGAAAGCGCCCCTTGCCGAAGACACACGACCGATCCACCACGACCGACTGATCGACAACACCCGGAGCACGCTCATGTTGACTCAACGATTCTTCCGATTGACCGCCTCGCTCGCCCTGGCGGGCCTTTCCACCGTAGCCCTGACGGGCGTCGCCCAGGCGGCCACCGAGATCCGCGTCGCCTACGGCAACCAGCCGGGCGAGCCGGTCGACGTGGCGGTCAAGGCCTGGGCGAAAGAGGTCGCGGAAGCGAGTGATGGCGAGTTGACGCTGAAGGCGTTTCCCGCCAGCCAGCTCGGCGGCGAAACCGAAGTAATGGAACAGGCCCGCTTCGGCTCGCCGCTGATCACCATCACCGCCTACTCCAACTTCATCAGTTCGGTACCGGACCTCGCCGTGCTGGACGCGCCCTATCTGGCCACGGATTTCGACAGCAAGCTCAAGGTGTTCGATTCCGACTGGTTCGCCGAGCAGGAGAAGAAGGTCGAGGAAGCCGGCTATCACATCGTGATTCCCAACACCGTCTACGGCGTGCGCCAACTGCTATCCCGCGAGCCGGTGGCAACGCCGGAAGACCTGGCCGGGGTCAAGATCCGGGTTCAGAACTCGCCGATGTACGTCGCCGCGATCAAGGCGATGGGCGCGGTGCCCACGCCGATGTCACTGGGAGACGTCTACCCCTCCCTGGCCCAGGGCCTGGTCGACGGCGTCGAGAATCCGCTGCCGGTGCTCTATGGCGGCAAGTTCTATGAAGTGGTCAAGAACCTCAACCTCACCTCGCACATGCATACCGTCGCGCCCTTCGTCACCGGCGAGGCGTTCTGGCAGCAGTTGAGCCCCGAGGACCAGAAGATCCTCACCGAGACCGGTCAGGAGATGGCCCAGAACCTGCGCACCCTGGTCGAGGAGCAGACCGAGAAGTCGCTTCAGCAACTCGAGGATGCCGGTGTCCAGGTCCACGAGGTGGATACCGCCCCGTTCCGCGAGCGCGCTCAGGAAGAGATTCCCAAGGCGTTCCCGCAGTGGAGCGAAGGGCTATATCAACGGGTGAGTCAGATCATCAACGACTAGTATCGATGCCTGCGCGAGCGAATCGCGGCGTTGCGCGGGGCTCGAAGCCCTCGCCTAACACCCCGTTATGTCTCGACTTCTGCGCCCCGCGCGCCTTGCGCTTCATCTCGCTCGGCAATCGATCCTGCTCTGATCAACGCTACAACGTGGCTATCGCTCACGTCCCAAGGGTTGAAATCCATGCAAACGCTTTTCAAGGCGCTCGACCGCCTGATGCGGCTCGATGAGGTCATCGCCAGCCTGGCGCTGTTCGGGCTGTTCGTGGTGGCGATCGCCAACGTCTTCATGCGCTATCTGTTCTCCTCTCCGCTGGCCTGGAGCGAGGAGATCCTGCAGTTGCTGATGGTGTGGGCGACCTTTCTTGGCGCCAGCGCCCTGGTGCGTCGCAACGAGCACGTCCTGATCGGCCTGCTGGGCGACAAGCTGCCGCCCCGCCTGCGCCGCTGGAATACCCGGATCTTCAATGTCGGCATCGTCATGCTGTGTGCCCTGGCGATGCTCTACTGGGGGCTGGAACTGCTGCCCTTCTCGCGTTTTCGCAGCACCCCGATGCTGCAGATCCCCTACACCTGGATCCATGTCGCCATCCCCATCAGCGCCGCCATGATGCTCTACCACGGGCTGGTGCGCCTGATCACCGATGATCGTGGCGTGGCGTCATCGGACGCGATCGCCGACGTCGAAACCGCCGATGTCTTGAACACCAAGGAGTGATATCGATGGCCGTTGGCATTGCGCTCGTCGCGCTCTTCATCCTGTTCTGCCTGGGCACGCCGGTGGCCTTCGCGCTGTTCGCGTCGAGCCTGGCCTATTTCCTGATCGGTGCCGACCAGCCCATGGTGACGCTGATCCAGCGCCTCGCCGGCGGTCTGGAGTCGATCTCGCTACTGGCGATTCCGTTCTTCATCATGGCCGGGGTGTTCATGAACCACTCCGGCATCACCGAGCGCCTGCTCAAGCTGGCCGAGCTGATGACCCGCCGCCTGCACGGCGGGCTGGCCCAGGCCAACGTGCTGCTGAGCACCTTCATGGGCGGGCTCTCCGGTTCCAACATCGCCGACGCGGCGATGAACGCCAAGCTGCTGGTGCCGAGCATGACCAGGGCCGGCTACCCCAAGGCGTTCTCCAGTGCGATCACCGCCTCGTCGTCGCTGATCACCTCGACCATACCGCCGGGCATCGCGCTGATCGTCTACGGCTACGTCAACAACGTCTCGATCGGCCGGCTGTTCCTGGCCGGCGTCGTCCCCGGCGTGCTGATGGCGGTCGCCATGATGGTGCTGGTGTCGATCCAGTGCCGGCGGCTCGGCTACCAGAAACCGCGCCGCGAACGCGTATCGCGTCACGAATGGATCAGCGTGACCCGCGCCGGCATCATCGCCCTGCTGCTGCCGGTGGTGGTGATCGGCGGCATCCGCATCGGGGTGTTCACGCCCACCGAGGCGGGCGCCATGGCGGTGCTCTACGCGCTGATCGTGGGGCTGTTCGTCTACCGCCAGATGGGGCTCGGCAGCGTCGCCGTGGCCACCCGCGAATCGCTGATGGCCTCGGTCAACGTGCTCTTCATCATTGCCGTGGCGTCGGGCTTCGCCCGCGTGCTCACCTGGGAGCAGATTCCGCAGCAGATCGCGCTGATGCTCTCTTCAGGCGTCGGCAGCGCGGTCGCCTTCCTGCTGATCGCCAACCTGCTGCTGCTGGTGCTGGGGATGTTCCTCGAGGGCAACGCCATCCTGATCGTGCTGTCGCCGCTGCTGGCGCCGGTCGCCGCCCAGTTCGGCATCGACCCGGTACACTTCGGCATCGTCTTCATCCTCAACGCCTCGATCGGCACGATCACGCCGCCGCTGGGGACGGTGATGTTCACCACCTGCTCGATCACCGGCGTCTCGATCGGCGCCTTCATTCGCGCCATCGTGCCCTACTGGCTGCTGCTGGTGGCGCTGCTGCTGGTGGTCACCTTCGTCCCCGCGATCTCGCTGACACTGCCCAACTGGGTATTTTGAGCGCCGCTGAAAGCCAGGAGAGGAAGCTGCCGGATAAGACCATGGCCGTATGTCGGCCATTGTCAGTCGCTTCGCCGTCGATCAGGCGGGTAAGATGGCGTTGCGCCGAAATATGTTGAACATATTTCCCCATGACACCGTGAGTCGAGACTTTCCTTCGTGTCGGACAAGCCAACGCCCCCCGCCGCCAAGCGCATCAGCGTCTCCGAAGCGCTGGTACGCGAGATCTTCGCCGGTAGCTACCAGCCCGGCGACTTCGTGCCCAAGGAGATCGATCTCTGCGAACGGTTCGCGCTCAATCGTTCGGCCGTGCGCAGCGATCTGCGTCAACTGGTGGACGCCGGCATCATCGAGCGCATTTCCGGATACGGTTCTCGCGTTCGCCCCTACGCCGAATGGAATATCCTCGATCCCCAGGTCACCGATTGGATGGTCCGTTTCGCCACTCCCATTCCGGGTATCCAGCGCGAGATCCTGGCGTTCCGATTCGACGTCGAGCCCTACGTGGCGATGACCGCGGCCAAGCGCGCCACGGCGAGGGACCTGGTGGCGATCGAGGAGGCCTTCGAGGGCATGGGCCAGCATCTGCGCCAGCCCGTGGATACCGGTCGCCGCGCCCGCCTGCATAGCGACTGCGACGTGGCTTTCCACGTCGCCATCTTCAAGGCGACTCACAACATCGTCTGGACCCAGCTCTCGCACATCCTGAAGCCCTCGATTCACCTGCTGGTGGAGACCTCCAACGTCAGCGCCAGTGACCC
Organism: Salinicola sp. CR57; assembly: GCF_003206585.1. Taxonomy (NCBI): domain Bacteria; kingdom Pseudomonadati; phylum Pseudomonadota; class Gammaproteobacteria; order Oceanospirillales; family Halomonadaceae; genus Salinicola; species Salinicola sp. CR57. The sequence continues at coordinate 506,784 of NZ_PZJL01000005.1, read as the reverse complement.
GGAGGAGAGCCTGGAACGCCATCGCGAGCTGATGGAGTGTATTCGCACCCGTCGCCCACGGGACGCCTTCTTCGCCTCTGTGGCCGTATTGGAAGGCACCGCCGCCGCGCTTGGCATCGAGATGCCGGACACGCTACTGGGAGAGATACCCGAAGCGCTGGGCGACGGATAACTCGGTACTGCCCGCGCAATTTACCCTCACCGCATGATCAGGAGGTTCCATGGATCTAGGCATCAACGGCCGCTGGGCCATCGTCTGCGCCGCCAGCCAGGGGTTGGGCAAGGGGTGCGCCATCGCCTTGGCGAGAGAAGGCGTCAATCTGGTCATCAATTCGCGCCGCCAGGAGGCCCTCGAGGCGGTGGCGGAGGAGCTGCGCCGGATGAACGCGGCGATCGAGGTACGCGCGATCGCGGGCGGTATCGGCGACCCAGCCACTCGGCAGGCCCTGCTTTCCGCCGTGCCCCAGGTCGATATCCTGATCAACAACAACGGTGGACCGCCCCCGGGCGATTTCCGCGACTGGTCGCGGGACGACTGGATCGCCGCGCTGGATGCCAACATGCTCGCACCCATCGCGCTGATCCAGGCCTGCGTCGACGGCATGGCGGAGCGCGGTTTCGGTCGCATCGTCAATATCACCTCGTCGGCGGTGAAAGCGCCGATCGACGTGCTCGGGCTATCCAACGGCGCTCGCAGCGGCCTGACCGGATTCGTCGCCGGCACGGCCCGCCAGTCACGCCTCGCCAGCCGCAATGTCACCATCAACAACCTGTTGCCAGGGAGCTTCGACACCCAGCGTCTGCGCGGCAATATCGAGCGAGCGGCCAGCAAGGCCGGACGCGACGCCGAGGAGGTCGCCGGTGACCGGGCGGCAGCGATCCCCGCCGGCCGCTTCGGCAACCCCGAGGAGTTCGGTGACGTCTGCGCCTTCCTCTGCAGCCAGCAAGCCGCCTACATGACCGGCCAGAACGTGCTGCTCGATGGTGGCGCCTATCCGGGGACTTTTTAGGGCGCCCGAGGCCGCGCCTGTCCGGGGGCTTACTACGGCGCCCGAAGCCGCGCTGTTGTTTCAGGCGCCCGAAGCCGCGCCATCACCCTGAACAACGCGCTCGAAGCCGTGCCGCTGTTTCAGGCGCCCGAAGCCGCGCCCGCTGTCTCAGCGCTCGTTAACGGCGATCCAGAATGAAAGACGCCGGGCTTGAAAGCCCGGCGTGTTCAGTTGCGAGGATGATTCGGCACACAGAATCCAGCAGCACGGAGGGTTCAGTGCAACAGGTTCAATGATTATCCCGCGGTAGGTCCCAGGCGATGGCGCGGTACCTGGTGGCCGGTGCCAGCGTCATGCCGCGATCCAGCGGCTCGACCATCGAGCGTTGGATCTCCTGCCACGGCGTCTGGTGATCACGGTACGGATAACCGCCCTGCGCCTCCAGCCGCTGCCGACGCGCGGCCAGCTCGTCGTCGCCGATCAGCAGGTTGGCCTCGCCCCGCTTGAGGTCGATACGAACCCGATCACCGGTTTCCAGCAGCGCCAGGTCGCCACCGGTCGCCGCTTCCGGCGAGGCGTTGAGGATCGACGGCGAACCGGAAGTACCGGACTGACGCCCGTCACCGAGGCACGGCAATGATTCGATGCCGCGCTTGATCAGCGCCTCCGGCGGTTGCATGTTGACCACTTCCGCCCCGCCCGGATGCCCCACCGGCCCCGCGCCGCGCATCACCAGAATGGTGTTCTCGTCGATCTCAAGAGCGGGATCGTCGATGCGCGCATGGTAATCCTCGGAGCCGTCAAACACGGCGACCTTGCCTTCGAAGGCCTCCGGGTCGTCCGGATTGGAGAGATAGCGGCGTCGGAAATCGTTCGAGATCACACTGGTCTTCATCAGCGCCGAGTCGAACAGATTGCCCTTCAAATTGAGAAAGCCCGCCGACTCCACCAGCGGATCGGCATAGCGGCGAATCACATCTTCGTCCTGGGTCTCTCGGCCGAAGCAGTTGGCTTGCAGCGAGCGGCCGTTGACCGTCAGCGCCTCGCCGTGGAGTCGCCCTGCCGCCAGCAGTTCATGAACCACCGCCGGCACGCCACCCGCCCGGAAGAACTCCTCGCCGAGATAGGCACCCGCCGGCATCACATTGGCCAGCAGCGGAATGTCGTGGCCCAACCGTTGCCAGTCGTCGTTGGTGAGTTCGATGCCGGCGTGACGGGCGATCGCGTTGATATGCACCGGCGCATTGCTGGAGCCGCCCAGCGCCGAGCAGACCACGATGGCGTTCTCGAACGCTTGCCGAGTGAGAATGTCGCTCGGGCGCAGATCTTCCCATACCATCTCGACGATACGCGCGCCGGTGGCGTAGGCGACCATCGGCCGCTCCTTGTAGGGTGCGGGGATCATCGCCGAGCCGGGCAGACTCATGCCCAGCGCCTCGGCCATCGAATTCATGGTCGAAGCCGTACCCATGGTGTTGCAGTGCCCCACCGAGGGCGCCGAATCGGCGATTCGTGCCAGAAATTCCGGGTAGTCGATCTCCCCCGTCGCCAGGCGCTTGCGCAGCTCCCACACGATCGTGCCGGAACCGACCCGATCCCTGCCGCGCCAGCCATTGAGCATCGGCCCGCCGGAAAGCACGATCGCGGGAATGTCCGCCGTGGCCGCGGCCATCAGGCACGCCGGCGTGGTCTTGTCGCAGCCGGTGGTCAGCAGCACGCCGTCGAGCGGATAACCGTGAAGCACCTCGACCAGCCCGAGATAGGCCAGATTGCGATCCAGCGCCGCCGTGGGTCGGCGAACGTTTTCGTGAATCGGATGCAGCGGAAATTCGAACGGTACGCCACCGGCGGCGCGAATGCCCGCCTTCACCCTCTCGACCAGCTGAATGTGATGGCGGTTGCACGGCGTCAGATCGGAACCCGACTGGGCGATGCCGATGATCGGCTTGCCGGAGGAAAGCTCCTCAAGCGTGATGCCGTAATTCATGTAACGCTCGAGGCATAGCGCCGTGGTACCGGCATGGTCGGGATTGTCGAACCACCAGCGCGAACGCAGGCGCTCGGGGGTCATTGGGGGGCGTTCGCTCATGATGGTCTCCCCGGGGGGTGTCGAGAGGTTGTCGAGACGGATTCGAAGGGCACGATCACAGTGCCTTCGCCGCGGCGTAGCCGAAATCCGCTTCACTGCCGAGCGTGTTGCGCAGGGGGCGGCCCAGCGCCGGCAGATCGATCTCGTAACGATCGCCCGGCTCGACCACGATCTTGTCGGCGAAGCTCAGCGTCGCGGTGCCGAAGAAATGCACGTGGACGTCGCCGGGACGACGGAAGTTGCGGTACTTGAAGTGGTGATGTTCCAGATTGGCGAGACTGTGAGCCATGTTCGCCTCGCCGGTGAGGAACGGCTTCTCCCACAGCGTGTGCCCGTCGCGCACGATGCGGCTGGTGCCTTCGAGATTCGAAGGCAGCTCGCCCACGAACAGTTCCGGACCGAAACTGCAGGCGCGCAGCTTGGAGTGCGCCAGCCACAGATAGTTGAAACGCTCGGTGACATGGTCGGAGAACTCGTTGCCGATCGCGTAACCCACCCGCCACGGCTGCCCGTTCTCGCCAACCACGTAGAGACCGGCCAGCTCAGGCTCTTCACCGGCGTCCTGGGCGAACGCCGGCGAGGGAAGATCGGCTTCCGGCGCGACGACGCAGTCGCCATCGCCCTTGTAGAACCACTCCGGCTGCGGCCCCAACTCGCCCGCCTTCGGCTTGCCGGCTTCCACACCCATGCGGAACATGCGCATCGAGTCGGTCAGCTCGCTCTCGTCGATCTTCTCCGACGCGTGCATGGCAGAGCGAGTATCGGCACTGCCAAGGTGGGTCAACCCGGTACCGGTCACCAGACAATGAGCGGGGTCCGGATGCGTCAGCGGTGGTAGCAGGCGGCGCTCCTTGATGAGCTGAGCGTAGTCGAGACGTGTCTCGGTCAGCGCCGCGTCGACCACGGCGGCCAACGGCTTGCCCTCATTGACCGCTCGCATGGCCAGGCCATGAACACCCTCGTCGCTTTCGACGACCTGGACCTCATGTTCGTCGACGACCATTGCCACGGTCAGGCGGTCATCGTTCAGGCACTGAATCAGGCGCATCGGCACTCTCCTTGCATCGATCATCGGTCACTGTTGTCGTCAACGTCCCGGCGGCGCCCCAGGCAGCAAACCGCGCATAGTCGCTGCGCGGGCCTTATGCCATTGCGGCACAGCGACCACCATTTATCATCATCGGCATATGTTGAACATATAAAAAATAAGTACAACATAGACTTTCGGAGCAAATACGTTGGCCACCAACCGGCGTAATCTGCATTTCAAAGGAGCTCGGTCGCTGACCTCACGCTGTCGGTTTTTTGATCGATGATGTTGAAAACGGAGATAAAATAGAGCTAGTTGGATCATGTTCTGTTGCCGTCCATGGGTTCATCTGACGGCACCGATTGATGGCCATTATACCAATGTCTAGCCAATACGTTTATTGCACTCAATGGTCATAAACAATAGTTTCAATGAGCGACAAACCAATTACGTGGCGGTAAAAAAACCAAAACGCCAACAACCCCCCTCCCCAAGGAGACACGCCATGAAGACATCCATCAACAAGCGTCATCTCGCTGGATTACTGGGATTGTCCCTGCTGCTGCCGCTGCCGGCGCTGGCCGACTATCCCGAAAAGCCGATCACGCTGATCGTCCCTTGGGCGGCTGGCGGCGGCACCGATGCAACTGCGCGGACCATCGCCGCCGCGCTGGAGGAAGAGCTGGGGCAGACCGTCAACGTGGTCAACCGAACCGGCGGTAGCGGCGTGGTGGGACACACTGCCATGGCCATGGCCAAGCCCGATGGCTACACGCTTGGCCTGATCACCGGCGAGATCAACATGATGCACTGGCAAGGGCTGACGCAGCTGACCTACAAGGACTACACCCCCATTGCCCAGATCAACTACGACTACGCCGGCATTCAGGTGGCCGCGGATGGCCCCTTCGACTCGGTCCAGTCGCTGGTCGACAAGATCGGGGCCGAGCCCGCGCGAACTTACACCGCGTCCGGCACCGGCCAGGGCGGCGTGTGGCACCTGGCCTTCGCCGGCTTCCTGCTGGACCAGGGTATGGAAGCCGACCGTGTCTCCTGGATTCCCAGCCAGGGCGCCGCGCCGGCGATGACCGAGATGGCGGCGGGCAGCATCGACATCGTGCCCAGCTCGGTTCCCGAAGGCCGCTCGATGATCGAGGCCGGCAAGGCCAAGAGCCTGGCGATCATGGCGCCGGAGCGGCTCGCGAGCTTCCCCGACGTCCCCACGCTGAAGGAGGCGATCGGTAGCGATTACACCATCGGTGAGTGGCGCGGCATCGCCGGCCCCAAGGGAATGGACCCGGACGTCGTGAAGACCCTGGAGACGGCAATCGAGGCCGCCTACAACAGTGACACCTACCAGAACTTCATGGCCAAGCAGGGCTTTGGCACCGAGTGGCGCGGGGCGGACGATTTCGGACAGTTCATGGCCGAGCAGGACGAACGCTTCGGCAAGATCGTCGAGCAGGTGGGACTGGCCAAGTGATCCAGCGCCCCGAACGGGAGATGACTTCATGAGAGACTTCCTGCTCGGGCTGGCATTCGTGATCGGCGGCGGCGTGGTCATCGCCGTCGCCCAGACCTACCCAACCATGCCGACACTCCAGTTCGGCCCCTCGCTGTTTCCCTCGCTGATCGGCGGGGGCATGGTGATCGGCGGACTGGTGCTGGCACTGACCCGGGTAGGCCAACTCAGGATCGCGTTCGCCGGCCCCCGTGCCCAGACACCACGATACGATTACCGCGGCCTGCTGATCTCGCTGCTGCCCTGTGCGCTGATCGTCTTCTATATCCTCGCCAGCGAGTGGCTGGGCGCGCCCTTGTGCATGGCGGTGAGCATGCTGATTCTGATGCTGCTGCGCGGCGCCAGACCTTGGCTCTCGCTGATCGTGTCGCTGGTCGTCGCGACGGCGATCTACCTGCTGTTCTCACGCTATCTGCTGATTCCGCTGCCGGAAGGCACCCTGCTGTCTCAAATCCTACCCTAGCCTGGTGATTGCCCATGGACTCCTTTCTGCAAGGCCTGGCAATGGTGTTCAACGTCCAGACGATGCTGGTCATCGTCGCGGCGGCCGTCTTCGGACTCTTCGTGGGCGCCATTCCCGGCCTGACCGCCACCATGGCGGTAGCGCTGCTGGTGCCGATCACGTTCTACATGGATGCCACCCCGGCCATTGCCGCCATCGTGGCCACCTCGGCCATGGCGATCTTCGCCGGTGACATACCCGGCACCTATCTCAACATTCCCGGCACCCCGGCTTCCGCCGCTTATGTCGGCGAGTCCTATCGTCTCGCCCAGAAGGGCCGCGCTCGGGAAACGCTGGGTACCAACCTGGTCTGCTCCGTCATCGGCGGGCTGTTCGGCACCTTGGTGCTGGTGTTCGTCTCCCCCTCGCTGGCCGAAATGGCGCTCAATTTCAGCTCGTTCGAATACTTCTGGCTCGCCCTGCTGGGCCTGAGCAGCTCGATCTTCATCGCCATCGGTTCCCGGGTCAAAGCGTTCCTGTCGTTGACCGTCGGCCTGCTGCTCTCCACGGTCGGCCTGGACATGATGAGTGGCGCGCCGCGCTTCACCTTCGGCGTCCCCGACCTGATGGCCGGCATCAATTTCATCCCGGTGATGATCGGCATGTTCGCGCTCAACGAGATCATGATGTTCTACGGCTCGCGGGCCGAGGCACGCAGCGTCCCGGTGATGGCCAAGGACAGCGTGTTCGCCGGCGCGCCAAAGCACGTCAAGACCTACTGGCGCAACGTCCTTCGCGGCAGTTCGCTGGGCACGCTCATCGGTGCGCTGCCCGGCGCGGGTGCGGATATCGCGGCGTGGATCGCGTATGCGCTGGGCAAGAGCCGCTCCAAGGAGAAGGAGAAATATGGCACCGGCCATATCGAAGGCATCGTCGATGCCAGCTCCGCCAACAACTCCGGCATCAGCGGTGCCTGGGTACCGGCGCTGGTGTTCGGCATCCCCGGCGACACCATCACCGCCATCGTCATCGGCGTGCTCTACATGAAGGGCATGAATCCGGGGCCGACGATCTTCATGAACGGCGGCGGCCAGGTCTATGCGCTGTTCACTGTGTTCTTCGTCGCCAACCTGATCATGCTGCCGATCGGCTACCTCGCCATCCGCGCCTCCAAGGTGTTCATCCTGACTCCACGCAAGCTGCTGATGCCGGTGATTCTCAGCTTCTGCATCGTCGGCGCCTTCGCCATCAACAATTCGATCACCGATATCTGGATCATGCTGATCATCGGGATGGTGGCCTTCGTGCTGGCCCGCAATGACTTCCCCATGGCACCGGCGATCCTGGGCCTGGTGCTCGGCGGCACGCTGGAGAACAGCTTCATGAGTTCGATGCTGAAATCCAACGGCGATCTACTGGCCTTCTTCGAACGGCCGATCAGCGCCGCCCTCGGCGCGCTGGTCATCCTGATCTGGCTGCTGCCCTCGTTGATCCGGCTGGTCCGCCGGCTGCGCAGCTCGCCACAATCCAGTCACAAGCCGAGGTCCTCATGACACGCTACGATGCAGCCGACCTGCGCACCACCCTGGCCACGCTCTTCACCGAGAACGGCGCCTCGCCGGAAGTGGCGGAAACCACCGCACGGATTCTGGTCGAGGGCGACCTGCTCGGTCACCATACCCATGGCGTGAAGCTGGCCAACGGTTATCTCAAGGACCTCAAGGCGGGACATGCCAGCGGCGACCAAACCCGGCTTGAGGTCCAGGAGAACAGCCCGGTCGCGGCGCTGTTCGACGGCCACTACCTGCTGGGACCGTACCTGGTGCAACGGGCGCTGGATCACTGCCGCGACGCCGCCGCCACCTTCGGGATCGGCATGGTCAGTCTCAAGCGCTCGCATCACATCGCATGCCTGGCGGCGTACCTCCAGCCGCTGGTCGAGGCCAATCTGGTTCCGCTGATATTGACCTCGGACCCGGCGGTCGCCTCGGTCGCACCGTTCGGCGGCCTGGATCGGGTCTACACGCCGAACCCGTTGGCCATCGGTATCCCGGGACGCGAGCAGCCGCTTCTGATCGACGTCAGCATGTCGACCATCACCAACGGCACCGTGGCCAAGACTCGTGCCGCCGGCGACAAGCTCGACCACCCGGCGATTCTCACTGGTCACGGCGAGATCAGCGACGACCCCGAGGACTATTTCGCCTCCCCGGAGGGGAGCATTCTGCCCCTGGGCGAACTCGCCTTCGGTCACAAGGGGTTCGCGCTGGGGCTGATGGTCGAAGCCTTGACCTCGGCCCTTTCCGGCTATGGCCGCAAGGACGCCCCGGAAGGCTGGGGCGCGTCGGTGATGGTCATGGTGATCGATCCGGCCCGTTTCGGTGGCGTGGAACCCTTCCTCGACGAGACCGACCATCTCGCCAGACGCTGCCTCGGCAGCCGGCCACGCGATCCCGATCGACCGGTCCGCCTGCCGGGTCAGTCCGGCCTCGCCCGTCGCCGGGACTATCTGGACAACGGCATTCCACTGCCATCGGACGTGGTGGAGGCCATGCGCGAGGCCGTGGCAGACTCGTCGCTATCGGGCAGTACCGCGTTCGGCTGATGCCACCCCACTTTCTCTCGACTCGACAGGAGCTCATCGCTACATGGCCCCATTCAACGATCCCGACTCCGTTTCCCCGCAGCGCCAGGCCGGACATTGCCTGCCCGACGATGCCGATCGCGCTCTGCTGGTGGGTCGCGTCTGGCTGGAGAGCGCCGTCGGCCGGTCCGGACCGGCGCCGGTGGCGCTGCGCGGCGATACGCTGGTCGATCTCTCCCGCCACGTGGCCACCATGGCCGACCTGCTGGAACGCGAAGACGCGACCTGGCTCGTGCGTGAAGCGCCGGGCGATAGCATCGGCACGCTCGACGAGATCCTGGCCAATAGCGTGGCCGATACGCCGAAGCCCCCCTACCTGCTGGCCCCCTGCGACGTGCAGGCGATCAAGGCCTGCGGCGTGACGTTCGCCGTCAGCCTGCTGGAACGGGTCATCGAGGAGCAGGCCGGTGGCGACCTCAAGCGTGCCGCCGAACTGCGCGAGGAGATCCAGGCGCTGATCGGTGGCGACCTGTCGCGGATCGAGCCCGGCTCGGCGGAAGCGATGGCGCTCAAGACCGAATTGCAGGCACGTGGCGGCTGGTCGCAGTACATGGAAGTGGGGATCGGCCCCGACGCCGAGGTGTTCTCCAAGGCGCAGCCGCTGTCGGCCGTCGGCCATGGTGCGCGGGTCGGCCTGCACCCCGCGTCCCAATGGAACAATCCGGAGCCGGAGATCGTGCTGGCGGTGGACGCCGAGGGCCAGGTCCGCGGCGCGACCCTGGGCAATGACGTCAACCTGCGAGACATCGAGGGCCGCAGTGCCCTGCTGCTGGGCAAGGCGAAGGACAACAACGCCTCCTGCTCGATCGGCCCCTTCATTCGCCTGTTCGATGAGCACTTCGGCATCGACGATGTCCGCAACGCCCGGGTCTCGCTGCGCATCGAGGGGGCGGACGACGACTTCGTGCTGGAGGGCGAGAGCGACATGCGCGAGATCAGCCGCGATCCGCTCGACCTGGTCGCGCAGACCTACGGTGCGCACCATCAGTATCCCGACGGCTTCATGCTGTTCCTCGGCACCATGTTCTCGCCGATCCAGGATCGGGATGGCGAGGGCCAGGGCTTCACCCACCACGTGGGCGACCGGGTGACGATCTCGACGTCCAGGCTGGGCGCGCTGACCAATGTCGTCGATCGCAGCGATCGGCTCCCCCCCTGGACGTTCGGTATTCGCGCGCTACTGGCCCACCTCGGCCAGCGCTGACATCGATCGCGAACGCACCACCCATCGCGAGAACGCAGCGAGTGCCGCCGCCGAGCCGGCGGCGCTCAGGCGTCGTCGCGCATCAACAGGATATCGATGAACTCGCCGACCACGTCCGATATCTCTTCCCCTTTGCGGGTCAGAACACCGTAATAGCCCAGCGGCTCGCCGATCACCAGCGGCAGCGCGGTGAATTTACCCGCCGAGATCGCGGTCTTGAGCACCGACGTCGGCAGCAGCGCAATGGCGTCCGATGAGCTCACCAGTTGCAGCGTCGTCTGTGTCGACGTGGTTTCCACCACGTTGCGGGGTGATGACACGCCGGCTTCGGCCAGAGCGACTTCGAACAGGCCCCGCATCGGGCTGCTCATGGGGTGCAGGACCCAGGGCCAGCGCACGATCTCGCCGAGACCGGGAAGACGTTGGCACAGCGGATGCTCCGCCCTGACCACGATCGAGACGGGCTCCGCCTGCAGGGGCATGAAGTCGAACAGATGATGCTGGGCATGCTCCGTGACTCGCCCAAGCACCACGTCCAGGCGCTTGTACTCCAGGTCCGCCAGCAGCCGGTCGCTGGAGTTCTCGAACAGGCTCACCGCCAGCTGTGGGCGTCGCGCCTTGATCGAGGTGATCGCCTTGGGCAGCAACAGCGGTGCCGCACCCGGCACCGAGCCGATGACGAGCTTGCCGTAGCCCCCCTCCCGCAGCGATACCAGATCGTCGATCAGGCGGTCGGTGTCGTTGAGGATGCTGCGGGCGTAGCGCACCAGCAATCGCCCGGCGTCGGTGATCTCCATGTGGCGAGGCTGACGGTAGAAAAGCGTCATGCCGAAGAAGGTCTCGATGTCCTTCAGCATCTTGCTGGCCGCAGGCTGACTCATGTTCATATGGCGAGACGTGGCGTGAAGATTGCGACTTTCGTCTAGCGTGACGAGCAGTACGAGATGCTTGATTCGCAACCAGCCCTTGACGTGAATACGACTATCGTTGGACATCAATACCACCCCGCATAATCCTTTGGTCAAAAACAATAACCCTCGGTTATCGGGGTTGCAAAAAAAACGATTAGCCATCGATCGCGAGCGCCGATTAGGCTACCGAATGACCCATGAAAGATGGCTCGTACTTTCGACGAATATTCCCAAATGACGTTTTTTATTTTTGAAAAATAGAAGACAAAAAAACAGGGTGACTTTCCGGTATTGAAAGTCGCCGTGGCTACCCACTCTCCATCCCATACTCTCCAGGCAAGGAATCTTCTCGGCATGCCCACGATTCAACGCGTCGAAGTTCAGGACATTCGTTTTCCGACCTCCCGCGAGCTGGACGGGTCGGATGCGATGAACGCCGCGCCGGACTATTCAGCCACCTATGTCATTCTGCACACCGATGCCGATGACGGCATTACCGGCCACGGCCTGACCTTCACCATCGGCCGCGGCAACGAGATATGCGTGACCGCCGTCGAATCGCTGGCAACGCGCCTGGAGGGGCGTTCGCTGTCGGACATCACCGCCGACATGGGCGCTTACTGGCGGGAACTCACCAGCGGGGACAGCCAGTTGCGCTGGCTGGGGCCGGAGAAAGGCGTCATTCATCTGGCCTGCTCGGCGATGATCAACGCGATCTGGGATCTGTGGGCCAAGCGGGAAGGCAAGCCAGTGTGGAAGCTGCTGGCCGACATGACGCCAGAGGAGCTGGTCCGCTGTCTCGATTTCCGCTTCGTGACCGATGCGCTGACGCCGGAAGAAGCGATCGGCCTGCTCCGCCGCCAGGCGCCGACCAAGGCCCAACGCGAGGCCCGCCTGCGCGAGCACGGCTACCCCGGCTACACCACCTCGGCCGGCTGGCTGGGCTACTCCGAGGAGAAGATGCGGTCGCTGTGCCGACAGGCGATCAGCGATGGCTGGGAGCACTTCAAGCAGAAGGTCGGCGGCGACATCGAGGAGGATCGACGGCGGGCCCGCATCCTGCGCGAGGAGATCGGCGAAGAGCGGCTGTTGATGATGGACGCCAATCAGATGTGGGACGTCGACGAGGCGATCGCCAACATGCGTCGGCTGGCCGAGTTCCGGCCACACTGGATCGAGGAGCCGACCAGCCCGGACGACGTGCTCGGTCACGCCGAGATTCGTCATCGGCTGTCGCCGATCGGTGTCGCTACCGGCGAGCACTGCCATAACCGGGTGATGTTCAAGCAGCTCTTCCAGGCGGACGCCATCGATTTCTGCCAGCTGGATGCCGCCCGCCTGGGTGGACTCAACGAGGTGATCGTGGTGCTGCTGATGGCCGCGAAGTATGACATCCCGGTCTGCCCCCACGGCGGTGGCGTGGGTCTGTGCGAATACACCCAGCACATCTCCATGTTCGACTACATCGCCGTTTCCGGTTCGCTCGAGGGCCGCCTGCTCGAGTACGTCGACCATCTGCACGACCATTTCATCGACCCGGTGAGGATCGATCGCGGGCACTATCAGCTACCCGATGCCGCCGGCTACAGCGTCACCATGAAAGCCAGCTCGCTCGATGCCCACCGGTTTCCCGGCGGCAGCGCCTGGCAGCAGTAGCCTCGTGCGCCGGACGCCCGCCACCCAGAGCATTCGGACGTCGCCAACGCGGGCGTCGCCATGCCGCAAGTCACTCACGCGATTCATGCCACTCACGCAATAAGCATCAACAACGTTATGGAGCCGAAGATGACAACAATCACATCCTTCCCCCACACGACACGCCCTAGACGGACCCGTTCCCGGTTGACGACGCTGATGGTGGCGACGGTCCTCGGTCTGACCAGCCTTTCTGCCGTGGCGGCGACCGAGATGCCGCCAATCCCGGAAGTCACCGGTGATGTCGTCGAGGGCGACGGCAACGACTACAACCTCAAGTTCAACATCGGCCTGACCCAGTCCAGCGCGCAGTATCGGGGCCTGGAGTATTTCAAGAAGATCGTCGAGCAGCGCAGCGACGGTCATATCCAGGTGCAGACGTTCCATAGCGCGCAGCTGGGCGACGACCTGCAGTCGGTCAGCGCGCTGCAGGCCGGCACGCTGGAGATGACGGCGCCGTCGACCTCCCCCATGGTCAGCATGTTCCCGCAGTTTGCCGTCTTCGACCTGCCGTTCCTGTTCCCGACACCGGAAATCGCCGACAAGGTACTGGACGGGGATATCGGTCAGCAGATGCTGAAGGACGCCTCGACGAAGGGACTGGTGGCGATCGGCTGGGCCGAGAACGGCTATCGCCAGTTGACCAACAGCAAGCTGGCGGTGACTTCCCCCTCGGACCTGGATGGCTTGAAGGTCAGGACCATGCAGAACCCGATCCATCTGGATATCTGGCGCACGCTCGGCGCCAACCCGACCCCGATGTCCTTCGCCGAACTGTTCACCGCGCTTGAGCAGGGTGTCGTCGACGGCCAGGAGAACCCGTGGATCACCATCGAATCCTCCAAGTTCAATGAAGTGCAGCAGTACGCGACCGAGACCAACCACGTCTACACGCCGTTCATCACCCTGGTGTCCGAGCGCTTCTGGAACCGGCTGCCGGAGAGCTATCAGCAGCTGCTGCGCGAGGCGGCCAAGCAGATGGGCGACTACGAGCGCCAGGTCAGCCGAACGCTCAATGACCAGATCAAGCAGGAGTTGAAGGAACAGGGCATGCAGATCACCGAACTGACGCCCGAGCAGATCGCGACCTTCCAGGAAGATCTGGCACCGGTCTACGACGACTGGCGTGACAAGATCGGCGGCGACTTGATCGACCGTATTCGCGCTGAGTCCCAGGCTCAGTAAGTACCGGTTCGCCGCAGGCGCCGACTCGCGCCTGCGGCGAGTGCGTGATCACGGAGGTCATGATGAGTGCCGACTCGCCTTCCGCCCGGGGTCTCCTGGGCTGGCTACGCCAAACGCTGGAAATCGCTGCCGGGCTACTGGTGCTGGGCGTGGTGTTCTGCGTCACGGCCAACGTCTTTGGCCGCTTCGTTCTCAACTATTCCTACACCTGGGCCGAGGAACTCTCCCGGGTGCTGTTCATCTGGCTGGTGCTGCTCGGCGCTGGCGTTGGCAGTCTCGGCAACGAGCACGTGGCGGTCACCTTCTTCCGCGACAAGGCGCCCGCCGGGCTGCGCAAGGCCGCCGTGCTGCTGAGCATCGCCATCGTCTACATCGTCTGCATCTGCATCCTGCTGGGCTTCAATGACGTCATCTCGGGCTACACCAGCGCCACGCCGATGCTGGGCATACCCCAGACGTTCCTGTACAGCGCCATGCCGGTGATGGCGATCCTGACGATCATCGCCAACACCATCGCCCTATTCTCCCTGTTCCGGAGCAAGACATCATGATCCTGTGGAGCATTCTGATAGGGCTGGCCATCTGTATCGTCATCGGCATGCCGATCTCGTTCGGTCTCGCGGCCATCAGCCTGTTCATCTTCTTCGAGTCCGGCTACGCGCTCTCGCCGATCGTGGCCCAGGCGGTCAACGGCCTGGACTCCTTTCCGCTGCTGGCCATCCCGCTGTTCATCCTGGTCGGGGAAGTCATGAGCGCCGGCGGCATCGCGACCCGCCTGGTGCGACTGGCCAGCGCCCTGGTCGGGTTCGTGGCCGGCGGCCTGGGCCAGGTCGCGGTGCTGACATCGATGTTCTTCGGCGGCATCAGCGGCTCGGCCGTGGCCGACGCATCCGCCGTCGGCAGCATGATGATCGAGCCGATGAAGCAGCATCGCTACAGTGCACCGCTGGCGACGGCGATCGTGGTGGCCGCCTCGGTCGTCGGCATCATCATCCCGCCCTCGATCCCGATGATCCTGTTCGGCGTGGTCACCAACACCTCGATCTCGCAGCTGTTCATGGCGGGTATCGTACCGGGCATCCTGATCACGCTGGGGCTGGCGGTCACCACCTACGTCCAGTCGCGCAAGAACGGTCGTGGCCAGCCCTTCTCGGTGCCCGAGCTGTTCGCGGCGTTGAAGGAAGCGCTGCTGGCACTGCTGCTGCCGGTGATCATCGTCGGCGGGATCCTGTCGGGCGTCTTCACCCCGACGGAGAGCGCGGCGATCGCGCTGGTCTACGCCTTCGCGGTCTCTTTCTTCATCTACCGTAGCCTGACGCTGAAACGTTTCTTCGAGCTCTGTATCGCCACCGGCAAACTGACCGGCGTGGTGATGCTGCTGCTGGCCTTCGCCAGCGTTCTCGCCTGGCTGCTCACCGCCAACATGATCCCGCAGCAACTCGTGGTCAGCCTGTCCGCGATCACCGAGAACAAGCTCCTGCTGCTGCTGATCCTGTCGGGTTTCCTGCTGGTCGTCGGCTTCTTCATGGATCTGACGCCGGCGATGGTGATCCTGGCGCCGCTGATGACGCCGGTGGTGGTCAAGCTGGGCATCGACCCGGTCTATTTCGGGGTGCTGATGTCGTTCATCCTGGGGATCGGCCTTATCACGCCTCCCGTGGGTACGGTGCTCTACGTCGGCTGCGGCGTCGGCAAGGTCGGCATGGAGAGCCTGGTCAAGAGCCTGCTCCCCTTCTACTTCACCTTGATCGGCCTGCTGGTGCTGTTCCTGCTCTTTCCTCAGGTCGTCCTCTGGTATCGCTGATGCCAGCCGGTTTCGACGACGATGAGTGGCTTCGATAACGTTTCGAGAGGTGATGCATGACCATTCAAGCCACGCTGATCGACGAGCTGGCCGTGATGCTGGGCCAGGGGGGGTTGCTGACCGACATCGATGACATGGCGCGCTATTGCGTCGACTGGCCGGGTTACCGTGGTGGCGCCCCCCTGGCAGTGGCGCGGCCGGCGACGACGCGCCAGGTGGCCGACGTGGTGCGCTACTGCCATCGACACGACATCCCGCTGGTGCCCCAGGGGGGGCACAGCGGCCTGGTGGGCGGCGCCCTGCCCGATGGCGAGCGGCCGGAACTGGTCGTCAGTCTCGAGCGGATGACGGCGATCCGCGACGTCGATCCGATCAATTTCACCATGAGCGTGGATGGCGGATGCGTGCTGCAGTCGGTCAAGGATGCCGCCGAGGCGGTGGATTGCGATTTTCCGCTCTCGCTGGGTGCCCAGGGCAGCTGCCAGATCGGCGGCAACGTCTCGACCAACGCCGGCGGCCTCAACGTGCTGCGTTACGGCATGATGCGACAGCTGGTCCTGGGGCTGGAGGTCGTGCTGCCGGATGGTCGGATCTACAACGGCATGAAAGCGCTGCACAAGGACAACACGGGCTACGATCTCAAGCAGCTGTTCATCGGTGCGGAGGGCACGCTCGGCATCGTGACCGGGGCGGTCCTCAAGCTGTTTCCCCGCCCTCAGGTCAGTCGCAGCGCGCTGCTGGCCTGCCCCAGCGTGGCTGCCGTACTCGAACTCTATGCGCTGGCGCGACGCAGTTGCTGCGACCTGCTGACCGCCTTCGAGCTGGTGCCGCGCACCTGCCTCGAACTCGCCATGGAGGCCGCCCCCGACCTGCGTGACCCGCTGGATGCACCGGCGCCTTACTACGTCCTGATGGAAGCCAGCGCCAGCGGACCGGCGGATCTGGACAGCATGATCGAGAGCCTGTTCGAGCGCGGGCTCGAGACCGGCCGGCTGACCGATGGCGTGCTGGCCACCAGTGAGGCGCAGGCCGGCAATCTCTGGCGCATTCGCGAAGCCATGCTGGAAGGCCAGCGCAATCGTGGCGAGCACCTGCGCACCGATGTCTCGCTGCCGATCTCCTCGTTGAACACCTTCCACGAGCGCGCCGCCGAGGAGATCGGGACATTGTGCCCGCAAGCGACGATCATCGCCTACGGCCATATCGGTGACGGCAATCTGCACTTCAACATCCTGCCGCCTCCAGAGCTCGGCCCCGACGAGCGCTCATCGCTACTGCATGAGCTGGAGGAGCGTCTGTTCGAGATCGTCGCCGACTTCGATGGCAGCATCAGCGCCGAGCATGGCATCGGCCGCTTCAAGCAGACCGCCTTCCTGGAGACGCTGTCCGAGCCCGAATACGACATCATGCGTGGCCTGAAGCGGCTTCTGGACCCCCGTTACCTGATCTCCCCTGGCCGGATTCTGCCCCGCCCCGTCGAATGACCCGGCCCCGCCCGCGCACTCTTCTTTCAGGAAGCGACTCATGCAAGATTCCCCTGTCGATAAAGATCGTCACCTCGAGGATGTCCAGACCGTCGGCTTCCTCGGAACCGGCATCATGGGGGCCCCCATGGCGGCCCGCCTGGCGGATGTCGGCCATCACGTCCGGGCTTGGAACCGCACGCCCGACAAGCTGGCACCGCTGCAGGCCGCCGGCGTGGTCGCGGCTCGATCCCCCGAGGCGGCCGTCCACGACGCCGATGTGGTCATCGTGATGCTGAGCGCGGGCCCCGTCTGCGACGAGATCCTGTTGAGCGAAACCGGCATCATCACCGCGACGCGGCCCGGCAGTTGCCTGATCGTGATGAGCTCGATCCCGGTGGATACCGCCAAGGGACAGGCGGACGCCGCCAACCTCCACGGCGTCGACTATCTCGACGCACCGGTCTCCGGCGGGGAACGCGGCGCCATCGAGGGCACGCTGGCGATCATGGTCGGTGGCGAGGCATCCGTTTTCGAACGTCATCGCCCGCTGCTGGCAACCCTCGGTCGTCCCACCCATGTCGGGCCCGCCGGGAGCGGCCAGCTCGCCAAGCTCGCCAACCAGATGATCGTGGCCAACACCATCGCCACCGTGGCCGAGGCGCTGCTGCTGGTGGAGCGTGGCGGGGCCGATCCCGCGCAGGTGCGTCAGGCGTTGATGGGCGGTTTCGCCGACTCGACCATTCTCGATGTCCATGGTCGGCGCATGCTGGAGGAGAGTTTCCTGCCCGGCGGTGCCGCGAAGTGGCAACACAAGGACACCCAGACGGCAATGGCGCAGATGGCTCGCCTGTCGCTCGACCTTCCCATGAGCCGTCAGGCCGATGCGCTGTTCGGCGACATGTTGGCAAACGGCGATGGCGAGCTGGATCACAGTGCGCTGATCCGGGAGTTGCGCCGACGAAACGGCATGCCGGTCGATTGAGCTCACGATACGACGAGCAGCCGGCGATCTGCCCGGTTAGCGCTGGCTCAACCAGCGCAGATACCCAGGTTCCCTCAGTTCGCCGGCATGCCGGAAGTTGGCCAGGCGTTCCTGGACCAGTGCCTCGGAGTCCCTGATGTGCCGGTGAAGTGCGTCGCTGGCCTGCGCGGCGCGCCGCTGCTGCATCGCTTCGAAGACCTGCCGATGCGCAGCGAAGAAAGGGTCGCCCGGCGGCAGTTCGATCTCGCCTCCCAGCAGATGCTTGCTGATCAGCAGGATCGGCCGGGTGCGCTGAAGCATGGTCAGGATCTCGGCGTTACCGCCCTGCTCCAGCGCCTCGTGATGCAGGTCGTTCTCCAGCGCATCGAGCTGGCTGGCCTCTATTCGAGGGTAGCTGGCCTGGGCTTGATCCAGGCGATCCAGATAGCGCTGAATCGCCTTGTCCGGGATTCGCTCGCAGGCCCGCGCAATCATGAACGGCTCCAGTTGACGCCGCGCATCGTAGAGTTGATGCAGTCGATCGTCGTCCAGCGGCACCACGTTCCAGCTACTGTACTTGACCTTCTCGACGACACCGAGGGACTGCAGTTGCAGCAGAATGCGGTAGGTCGTGGCGCGGCTGACACCCAGTGACTTGGCCAGTTGCAGCTCGTTGAGCTCGAGTCGGCCTTTCATCGAGCAAAGGACGACGTCGTGCTCGACCCGCTCCGCCAGCGCGCGCCAGGAGTCCGTTCGCTTGACGGAGGCGCGGCCGCCCGCGGCCCGGAAATCGGCCGCCGTCAGCGAGCGGCGCACGATACTCCCCGGTGCCCGCCCCACCAGGAACCCGCGGCCGTCGAAACGGCTGATGGCGCCCTCGTCGTGCAGCCGCCCCAGGGTCTGGCGAACCGGCGAACGGCTCATCCCGAAGATATCGGCGATATTGCCCTCGAGCAGCACCAGGCCAGGCTCCAGATGGCCACTGGCCATGCTGCGCAGCAGGGCCTCGTAGAGTTGATCCTTGAGCGTCTTGGTCATCGAACTGATCCCGCCACGTTTTCGGTGGACCTGAATCGGGAACGTGCCACGATTCAGCAAGAACGAGTATTGCATACAAAGACCGTCACCGACTGTCAGACCTAGGTCCTGCCTCGAACCTGGTTGACAACATCGGCTTTCGGCCCCCTGGGAGACCGCGTCTTGATGGCGGCACCAACAAAAACGCCGCCCACGAAGTGGGCGGCGTTTCGACACCAGCGGAGCAACAGGCTCGGCTAGCGGTACAGCGTCTACCGATCAGGCGCGCGAGCGGCGAACCGGTGCCTCGCCATCGGTGCGGCGACGCGGTGCACGCTCGGGCGCACCCTGGTCTTCCGAGATTTCCAGCGAACGTCCACCGACCCGGGCGCGTGACATCTTGGCCAGAATCGAGGACGGCAGTCCGCTCGGCAGCTCGACCACGGAGAAGGCGTTGCGAATATCGATGCGGCCGATGCGACCACCCTCGATGCCCCCTTCGTTGGCGAGTGCGCCGACCAGTTGTCCCGGCTTGACGCCATCCTTGTGACCGACGGAGACCCGGTAGCGAGTCATGCCTTCGCGCGGCGCGCTTTCGCGACGGCGCGGGGCACCGCGCTCACCACGGCTACCGCCATCGCGGCCACCGTCGCGACCGCTGTCACGGCGCGAGGGTGAACTGGTGATGCGGCCGATCGGCGCTTCGCCGGCACGCGCCAGCGTTGCCAGTGCCGCCGCCAGATCGATCGGATCGTGACCCTCTTCGACCAGCTTCTCGATCAGCGCACGCTGATGATCGCTACCGGCCTCGAGCATCTCGCGCAGACGCGCACTGAACTGCGTGTCGCGATGAGCGCGAATGGCGGCCTCGTCGGGCAGCGGCATCTCGGTCATGGCCTGACCGGTCGCCTGCTCGACCCAGCGCACCTTGCGGGTCTCGCGGCCGCCGGCGAACGTGATGGCGACACCGTTGCGGCCAGCACGGCCGGTACGGCCGATACGGTGAATGTAGGCCTCGGAATCCTGCGGCAGATCGTAGTTGATCACGTGAGTGATCCGCGGAACGTCCAGACCACGCGCCGCCACGTCGGTGGCCACCAGCACATCGACCTTGCCCCGCTTGAGACGCGTCACGGTACGCTCACGCAGGCTCTGGTCGAGATCGCCGGAGAGGCCGGCAGCGTTGACGCCGCGAGCAGTCAGCTGCTCCACCAGCGTGGTACAGGCGGCACGGGTGCGCACGAACACGATGGCGGCGTCGACCGTCTCGACTTCGAAGATACGCGCCAGAGCTTCCAGCTTGCTGGGGCCTTCGACCCGCACCACGCGCTGTTCGATGTTCTCGCCAGTGCTGACCTTGGATTCGATCGCGACCTTGACCGGGTCGACCAGGTAGCGGTTGACGATACGCTCGATCTCGCTCGGCAGCGTGGCCGAGAAGAAGACGCGCTGGGCGTTCTTGGGCGTATCGGCGACCACGCGCTTGACGTCGTCGATGAAGCCCATGCGCAGCATCTCGTCGGCTTCGTCGAGCACCAGCGCCGACAGGCCGTCCAACTTGAGGCTGCCACGGTCGAGGTGATCGATGATCCGCCCCGGTGTCCCCACGACGACCTGGGCGCCACGCTTCAACGCCGACAGCTGCTCGCGGTAATCCTGGCCACCGCAAAGCGTCGCGATTTCCAGGCCTTTCAGATTCTGGCCGTACTTGGAGAAGGATACGGCAACTTGCTGCGCCAGCTCACGGGTCGGCGCCAGCACCAGGACTTGCGGTTCACGCCGGCCGAGATCGAGACGGCTCAGTAAAGGCAGCGCGAACGCCGCGGTCTTGCCGGTGCCGGTCTGCGCCTGGCCCAGCATGTCGCGACCTTCCAGCAGCGCAGGGATAGTCTGCGACTGGATCGGCGACGGGATTTCATAGCCCAACGTTTCGAGGGCGGTCAGTACTTCCGGCAACAGAGCCAGATCGCCAAAGCTAGGCGAAGCAGTAACAGTCGAGGTCATTTCACACCTTGGAGTGGCCGGTGGGCACCGGCGAAAATGTCATGGCATTGGTGGCGTGATCACCACTGAATGCCGGTCGCACCAGGCATTGCGCTTCTCGCCAGCGGATTCGAAAGCGATAGCGTATGTGGCGACCTTGATGCGCCCGGTTGCGTAATACATCAACCGATTGAGGCGCTCCATCGTTGCATCCGGACGCGAAAAACGGCGTGGCCGTGCGTCATGTACGAGATACGTCCGGTGCTGGGCATCGACTCACGGGTCGATGGCGTCGATTACAGACATATCGGCAGGATGGTGGGGTCAACACATGCGAGGAGGCGCTACTATACCATCGGCGTAGACGTTTCACCACCGGAACGTAAAAATCCTACCGAAAACCCCAATGGATAGACGTGGCCTCGGATGAAGCCTGGCGGCGAAAACCGTAGACTGCGCGCCACTTCTTCCTCATCCAGCCGAGCGTCATCGCCATGCCGACACCCAAGCCCACTCTCTGGATCGACGCCGACGCCTGCCCGCGCGTTGCCCGTGACATCATCATTCGTGCCGCCGAGCGCACCCAGACCCTAACCTGGATGGTGGCCAATCATGCGTTGCCGTTGCCGTCTTCGCCTTGGGTCAAGTCGCGCACCGTGGCGCATGGCTTCGATGCCGCGGACAACGAGATCGTCGATGCCGTCACCAAGGGCGACCTCGTCGTTACCAGCGACCTTCCTCTGGCACAGGAGGTCATCGAGCGTGGGGCGATGGTCATGACCACTCGCGGCGAGAACCTGACGCTCGACAACATCAAGTCGCGCGTGCAGATGCGCGACTTCATGGAGACGCTGCGCGCCAGCGGGGAACACACCCAGGGGCCCAACGCCTATACCGATGGTGATCGCCGGACGTTCGCCAACGCGCTGGACCGCTGGCTGCAACGCCACGCTCGAGTCTAGCGGGTTCGTCACCATCAACGGGACGACCCCGGATCCGGCAGAGAGCCCCTTCATTCGCCGCCGCGGACTCCGCGCCCCGTCAGCCGGTCGCGATCATGCGGCGCATCCAGCGCCAGTGAAGGTCCCACGGGCACGATGCGGGTCGGGTTGATCGTCGGATGGCTGTAATAGTAGTGGCGCTTGATATGGTCGAAGTCGACCGTGTCCCGAATGCCCGGCCACTGGTAGAGCTCCCGCAGGTAATTCGACAGATTCGGAAAATCCGCGATGCGCTGCCGGTTGCACTTGAAGTGGCCATGGTAGACCGCATCGAAGCGAACCAGCGTGGTGAACAGCCGGATGTCGGCTTCCGTCAGCCACTCGCCCGCCAGGTAGCGCTGCCCGGCGAGACGCGACTCCAATCGATCGAGGCAGTCGAACAACGCCGCGAAGTGCTTTTCGTAGACGCCCTGCTCGGTGGCGAAGCCAGCCTTGTAGACACCGTTGTTGACGTGGTCGTAGACATCGGCATTGACGGCATCGATGACATCGCGCAGATCGTTGGGATAGAAATCCAGGCGATTGCCGGTCAGGCCGTCGAACGCCGTATTCAGCATCCGCACGATCTCCGCGGACTCGTTGTTGACGATCCGCCGCTCTTGCCGATCCCACAACGCCGGAACCGTCACCCGCCCCGTATAGTTCGAGTCGGGCAAGGTATAGAGCTGATGATGGTAGTCGACATGATTGACGCTATCGCCGCTGGACCCTTCATCGACTCGATAGGACCAGCCCTGATCCAGCATCAGAGGACTGGTGTGGGAGACACCGACCAGCGCCTCCAATCCCTTGAGCTTGCGCATGATCAGGGCGCGATGTGCCCACGGACACGCCAGCGACACGTAGATGTGGTAACGCCCGGCCTCCGCCGCCAGCCCTCGTTGGCCATCCGGGCCGGATGCGCCGGTCGGCGTGATCCAATCGCGCAGCTTGGCGGACTCGCGAACGAACTCCCCGCCATGGCTTTCGGTGTCGTACCAGCGATCCTGCCATTTTCCGTCGACCAGCAATCCCATGACGCTCTCCTGTTGATTCGGTGTCCCAAGACATGCCGAGAGCAGCATAGATCCCGGCCGTTGAAGATCCAGCGCAATAACTCGGCCCAGTCATTCGTCTACATCGATGAATGGGGTACCGAAGGCAACGATTCGCGGGGACAGGTGGCCGCCACGCTCGCCATCAGCTCGTCAGCCAGGGCGCGCGTGGCTGGACCGGCACCATCGATATCCCGGTAGATCATCTGGAGCGATACCCGCCTCACGCCACCCGCCCGCAGCGGCAGCGCCTTCAGCCGGCCCTGCTGCAACGCCATGTGGATGCGTGGCTCGGGCACCCAGGCAAACCCCAACCCGCGCTCTAGCATGTCGATAGTGGTAGACAGATGGCTCAGCGTCCATCGCTGCTCGGCCTTCAACCAACCGGCATCCAGTCGATGGCGGACAGCGGAGTCCCGCGTCACCAGTTGCCGATATCGCTCCAGATCCCGCAGATCCAGCTCGCGCTGCAATCGGTGCAGTGGATGCTCCGGATGGGCGACCGCGATGAAAGCCACGTCGACGACCGGCTGTCCCAGGAAACCCTGAGCGTCGATTGCCGAGATGGCGAGATCCGCCCGCCCCTCGTACAACATCTCTACAGCGCCGTTAAGAACGGTTTCGTGCAATTGGACGCGAACGTGGGGAAAAGCCTCCGAGAACCGAGTCAATGTCTCCGCCAGGGGATCCGTCGGGAATATCTGATCCACGGCCAGGGAAATTTCCGCCTCCAGCCCGCCCGCGAGACGCTCGGCAACGTCTTCCAGCGAGGCCGCGTTCTCGATCAGTTGTCGCGCCCGCCTCAGTAGCAGCCGGCCGGCTTCGGTGAGCACGACCTGGCGGCCCTTTGGCTCGAACAGCACCACGCCCAGCTGTTCCTCGATCTTGTGAATCGCGTGATTGAGCGTCGAGGGACTTCGATGAACGACATCGGCCGCCTTGGCAAATCCACCATGATCGGCTACCGCCGCCAGCATCTGCCACTGTAGCAACGTCACTTTTGGCATGACTTCTCCCCGTTGGCTCGCACATCCAGTGTCCGAGGAATGATCTCCACACCTGGGCTCTCTACATTTCCACATTTGCCATTCGTGTGAGAAATCGCCGTTCACCCTCCGACTTTTCCCGCGCCAATTCGTCGTGAGAATCGACGCCACTGATGCAATCTTATCGGCCAATAAAAGCAGTACAAAAGTTTTACGATAAAATATTTTCCAATAAAACAAGACTTTTAACGGCACCATATCGGTGCAACAACGTGCACCATCACCTTACACAAGCTTACGCTCGAGGTCTTGACACGACCTCCGGAGACTCACGGTGCCGATGCCTCTATCGTCCACGCCACGGGGCCCCGGATACTGTACTTAAATACAGACTAGGCAATTAATACTACCTTGGGGTATTGTTCCCCGGCCTTTATTTAAATTTGTCATCCTTTTTTACCCGGGCCTTCATCTTCATGTTGCGAATATTCCATTCGCTGCCCCGCACGCACAAAGTATTATTGCTGCCGGTCGCCGCCATGGTCACCGTGCTGGGTACGCAAAAGATTATCGGCGTTTTCGGTGAGACCGAAGATGCACAAAAGCAGCTTCCTCTGGCGACGACGACCACGATTTCCCAGTCGATCGTCAATTCCGCGGCGCAAAAAGAGGCGGGCTCCGCTGCCTTCTCTCTTGGTGATCTGTCGAAAGAGATTCCGCTGGCGCAACTCAAGCCTTTGGAGGTAATGCGCCTCGATCTGGTATCCGAAGCGCACGCCGACGACACGCCCCAGCAGCCAGCCCAGGCGATCTCTCCGATCATCAAACCGACGGTCGAACCCAGCGTCAAGAAGCTGGCGGCTCAACTCCCTGTAGGTGATGCCTACTCGGCGACCGACGAAGACGATGACAGCATTGGAGGCACCTCTTACGAGGATTGGTCCTTCGACAATTCCCTCGACCCATCCGGCAATACGGAGTTGGGCGACGAGATCGCCTCCCGCGAGACCTACGTTCCGGAATGGCAGAGCTACACCATCCAGAATGGCGACTCCTTCGCACTCACCGCCGAGCGGACGCTGGGCCTGGCGTACAGCGACGTCATGCAGATCCTCAACACGGTGCCGGACAAGAAGGTCCTCACGCGCTGGCGGGTCGGCCACAGTTTCGACTACAAGCTCGACGAGCATGGCCAGTTGCTGGCGTTACGGGTCATGAAAGACCCCCGCGAGGGCTACCTGATCCAGCGTGACGACGAGACGGCCGACTTCGCCTACTCGCCGATCGAGAAGACCGGCGAAGCCGCCCAACGGATGTTCAGCGGCACGGTCAACGGCTCTTTCGCACTCTCGGCTCAGTCGACGGGGCTATCCAGCGCCGAAGTGTCGGAACTGACCAGCGTGCTTTCGAAGAAACTCGACTTCCGTCGTAACGCCCGTGCGGGCGACCAGTTCCGGGTCTTGGTCGAGTCCGACATGATCGACGGCCACTCCATGGACTCCAAGGTGCTGGCCGCCGAGTACGAAGGGCAGCGCATGAATCTGACGGTAGTCCGCAACAGCGCTGATGATCACTTCTACACCCCGGATGGCAACAGTCTCGACCCCGCGTTCGACCGTTACCCTTTCCAGGGTCACTATCGCATCAGCTCACCGTTCAACTTGCGCCGTCATCACCCGGTCACGGGCCGCATCAGTCCGCACAAAGGCACCGACTTCGCCATGCGCACGGGTACGCCCATCGACGCCCCGGCGGATGGCATCGTCGAACGGGTGGTCAATCACCCGATCGCGGGTCGCTATGTCGTGATTCGCCATGACAACGGCTACGTGACCCGTTATCTGCACCTCAGCAAGGCACTGGTCAAGCCCGGCGAACACGTCAAGATGGGTGAAAAGATCGCGCTCTCGGGCAGCACCGGTCGAGTCACGGGCCCCCACCTGCACTATGAGGTACTCGTGAACAACCACCAGGTCGATGCCATGCGCGTGAAGCTGCCGGAGGCCCAGAGCCTCCGAGGCGATGCCCTGGCTGCCTTCAAGCGCGAATCGGAAAACCTGCTGGCGAAGCTGGATCAGAGCGGCGACAACGAACCGGCAATCGCCCAGGTCTCCGTCAAGAAGAACGACGACGGCGACGATAACATCTAGTCTACGTCATCGTCGTTCAAGGCCCCGCCATGGCGGGGCTTTTTTGTGGCCGCAATTCCCGTAACGATCGCCGGACCGAGATGGCCGACACCGCCTCGGTGAAAGCCGCAACCGCCTTTTGCACCCGACGCCTAAAATTGGGGGTAGCGCTTTTGATCACATCAGGCCATTCTGGTGGTGACTTCATCCGTCAGAGAGGTAAAGCCGACACAGTCTTTACAGCCAAGCGATAGTGGCACTGGCGGAGTGAATCGGAGCGACACCGTTCTGTCACCGCACTCTGTCAGGGTCGAGTAGCCTTGAACTCACAGGAGTGCTTTTGCCGATGGTGCGAATCGACAAGAAAGCGAACAGGCTCTACGTACTGGACACCAATGTCCTGATCCACGACCCAGCAGCCCTTTATCACTTCGAGGAGCACGATGTCGTCATCCCCATGACGGTGCTCGAGGAACTGGACAAACACAAGAATGGCATGCGCGAGATCGCGCGCACGGCAAGACAGATCAGCCGGACCCTCTCCGACCTCACCGCCCACGTCACACCGGAAGAAATTCAGCAAGGCATTCCCATCCCGCGCGTCACCGGTGGTCCCGCCGGCCGCCTGCGCTTTCTGTGCTATCAGGATCTGGCGCCGCTGGAGACACTGGAAAACTCCCCCGACAACCGCATCCTGGCCGAGACCTGCCGGCTACGCGACGAAAGACCCGATGCCTCCGTCACGCTGGTGACCAAGGACATCAACCTGCGGGTCAAGGCCACGGCACTGAACGTACCGGTCGAGGACTACCTCAACGACAAGGCGTTCGATGACCTCGACGCCATGATCGAGGGGGCCAAGGTCTACGCCGATGCCGGCCGCGACGGGCGCAGCCTATGGGAATCGCTGGACGTCGAGGTCATGGTCGAACGCACCGATGGCCACACGCTCTACCACCTGGAAGGCAGCATTCCCGAAGATTGGCACGTGGGCATGCTGGTATCGGACAGCGACAACGGCGCCGAATTCGAGGCCATCGTCCGCAGCCATGGTCCGCGCAAGGCCAGCCTGCAACTGCTGACCAACTACCGCCATCACGGCGGCGTCTGGGGTGTAAATGCCCACGACAGCCGCCAGAACTTCGCCCTCAACCTGCTGATGGATCCGACCATCGACTTTCTCACCCTGGCGGGCAGTGCCGGCACCGGCAAGACCTTCATGACGCTGGCCGCCGCCCTGCAGCAGACGCTGGATGGCAAGCAGTTCGAACGCATCGTCTTTACCCGGGCGCCGATCCCGATGGGAGAAGACATCGGCTTCCTGCCGGGCACCGAGGAAGAGAAAATGTCGCCGTGGATGGGCGCCTTCCACGACAACATGGATAACCTGCTGCGCGATGAGCGCGAGGGCTCCTCGAGCTGGAACGATGGCGCGACCCGCCAGCTGATCGGCTCCCGCGTACAGATCCGCTCTCCTACCTTCATGCGCGGGCGAACGCTCAACGATACCTTCCTGATCATCGACGAGGCCCAAAACTTCACGCCCAAGCAGCTCAAGTCATTGGTGACGCGCGCTGGACGCAATACCAAGATCGTCTGTCTGGGCAACGTGGGCCAGATCGACACGCCCTACCTGACGGCCAACACCTGCGGCATGGCAGCGGTCGTGGAACGCTTCCGCGACTGGCCCCATGCCGGCCATATCACGCTGAGAAGCGTCGAGCGCTCCCGACTCGCCCTGGCGGCAGAGGAGCTGCTGTAGCGCTCTTTCGCCCCTCGTCCCACCAACGCAAAACACCCCGGCCATGGCCGGGGTGTCGTCGTCTAGACACGGACGAACTGCTATCGATCGTCGTCAGTGGACGGCTTCTTGTTGTTCATCACGTCCTCGATCAGTTGCTCGGACTCGCTGCGCGGGGTCTCCGCCATGATGCGCTCGGCCTCTTCCCAGGCACAGACTTCCGTGTTGCAGGAGGTGCAGTAGACCAGGTCATCCGCGGATTTGGCCTGAGAGACCTTCATCATGTGGTTGCCGCAGTTGGGGCAACCCTTGGGCATACGAAACTCTACGGAGAAGTCTGACACGGCATCACTCCTTGTCGGCCGTTGAAGGTCTGCCTCCAGTGTAGTCGAGTTGCGGCGTATTGCGGCGACATCTCCCGCTTTCGGACCTGGATCGCCTCGGGCGTCAGCGCCGCCAGACGACACAGAGGTTGTTCGCCGGCAATTCGTGAACGGCTTCGCGCTGCAGGCCGCTGTCCCCAGCCAACCTCTCCACCGCTTCAAGATCGCGAAGCCCCCAGCGTGGGTCACGCGCCCGCAGATCGTCATCGAACGCCGCATTACTGGGCGCAGTATGCTCGCCATGACGCCGAAAAGGGCCGTAGACGACCAGCACGCCGCCCGCAGGAAGCTGGCGCCCTGCTGCAGCGAACAGCGCCTCGCTGGCCGCCCAGGGCGAGATATGCAGCAGGTTGATACAGACCATGGCCGCTAGATCCGGCAACACCGGCCAGTGCCCGGTGACGTCCAGGTGAACCGGCGCCGCCAGGTTATCCAGCGCCTCGCTCTCCCGCCAGGCAGCGATCGAGGCCAGCGCGGTCTCGCTGGAATCCGTCGGCTGCCAGCAAAGGGGCGCCAGGTGACGGGCAAAATAGACCGCATGCTCGCCACTGCCGCTGGCGATCTCCAGTACCCGCCCCTCGCCCGGCAGTGTCGAGCGCAGTACCGCGAGAATCGGCTCGCGATTGCGTCGGGCGGCAGGGCTGGAGAGACGCCGGTCGTTTTCCCCCTGATCCAGACTATCCATGCTGTTCATGACGCCCCCGTCTATTGAAATGTCGCGGCCAACCACTCGGCGATGTCGCGCGCCTGCTCGGGACACAGGCTATGCCCCATCTCGTAGGTGCGGTAGTTGACCGGGTAACCCAGAGACTCGACCTTCTCGGCGCCCTCGCGTCCCAGGGATTCGGGCACGACCGGATCGGCCGAGCCATGGTGCACTTCGATGGGCAGGCGGCGATTGGCCTCTGCCAGATCGATGCTGTCGGCGGTGGCGAAGTAGGTCGACAGCGCCAGTAACCCGGCCAGCGGTCGGGCGCAGGAAAGCGCCGCCTCGTAGGCCACCGCGCCCCCCTGCGAGAAGCCGGCGATCACGATTCGCCGGCTGTCGATCCCGTCGGCGACCTGGTCCTCGACCAGCCCGTGGACCCGCTCGGCGGAAGCCCGCAACTGCTCGACATCGACCCGGCGGCCGAGATTCATCTCGAGAATGTCGTACCATGCCGACATCGTCATTCCCCCGTTGACCGTTACCGGCAGTTGCGGGGCATGGGGCAGCACGAAACGCACGGCCAGCGACTCCGGCAACGCCAGCGCCGGCACCAGCGGCTCGAAGTCATGACCATCGGCCCCCAACCCATGAAGCAGGATGACACAGGCATCGGCCTTTTTTCCGTTCGATGGTTCAATGATCAACTCGCGCGCAGCTGTCATGTTGGATCGTCCTCGTCGCCTGGTTGGCCCGGTTAGGGTTCGAAATTCTGACCACTCAGTTTAACGTGCCATCCAAAACCTTGCGCGCTGCGTAGGTTGATGAACGGATTCGCTTCACGCCCACCCGACGAACGCAGGTCAAAGCCATGCCGACTCCGAATCGCCCGACCCGACTCAAGGACGAGCCATGACGTTCTCTCTTCCCCAGGCGCCTCGCTGGCACCTGGTGCTGGCCCTCTCGTTGCTCAACATCCTGCTGCTGACACCGGAACTCCCTTGGGCAGGGTTTCCACCGCGACACTGGATCGCGCTCGAGGTACCGCTCATCGTCGGTCTGCTCGCCCTGCTGCCCCCCTCGCGCTGGCGGCGCTGGCTATCCGGACTGGTCGTCCTGTTCGCGCTGGCGATCGTCTTCGGTGCCGCCGGCGACGCCCTGACACAGACCATGCAGGGTCGATCGCTGAATCTCTATACCGACATCAAGCTGATCCCCATCCTGATCGAGCTGATCGTCACCAATCTCGGCCTGCCACTGGCCGTCGCAGGCTTGTCGGCCGCCGGCCTCGTTGCATTCGCCACCGGCCTCTTGCTGGCACGCCTGCTGCGCGGTTTCCACGCCCGCAATACGCCACGCGCGCTGGCGCTACTGCTGATCCTGACGGGCGGTATCGGCCTGGCGGTCGTCAATGCCGTATCCATGGGCAACGCTCCGGCCGGAATTGCCAGGCTCGGCCATCCCGCCGCCAGCTTCGTCATGTTCGAATGGCAGCGAGCCCAGGAGACACGCCAGGCGATGGCGACGTTCGGACGCCAGTTGTACGACGACGGCCACGCCTATGCGACGCCCGACGGCCAGGCGCTTCTCGGCTTGGCCAACACCGATGTCATTCTGGGCTTCATCGAGTCCTACGGCGTCGCAGCCATCGAGCGCGAGCCGTTCAACACCGAGCTTCGCCCACGCCTGGAGACGATAGAGCATCAACTCGGCGCCGCCGGCCTGTCGGTCGTCACCGGGCGCGTCACCGCCGCCACGCTCGGCGGCCAGTCCTGGCTCAATCACGCCACTTTCGCCAGCGGCCTGCCGGTCACGTCTCAACTGCGGTTCGAGCTGATGATCAACAGCCCCCACTCGACCCTGATCGACGATTTCAAGGCGACCGGGCACACCACCATCGCCATCATGCCTGGCATCACCCGGGATTGGCCCGAAGGTGGCCTCTACGGCTACGACGAAATCCACACTGCCGAGAGCATGGGCTATCAAGGCCCCTCGATGGGCTGGGCCAGCATGCCGGACCAGTTCACCTGGCAGCGGGTCGAGGATTATGCGCTGTCACGCCACCAAGGGCCGAGCTTTACCGAACTGGCGACGCTATCCAGCCACGCCCCGTGGTCGCCGGTCATCGACGTGATCGAGGATTGGTCCACGGTCGGCGACGGCCGGGTTTTCGATCGCTGGAAAGGCGCAGGCGATGACTACGCCTCGCTGTGGCAGGACACCGAGGCGATGCGCCGGAACTACGCTCCGGCCATCGACTACTCGCTGCAGGCCGCCGCTGGCTTCGCCCGGCGCTACCTGGGCGGGAACCTGCCCGGCGGCGATCGTGCCCTGATGATGATCCTCGGCGACCACCAGGCCGCACCGGCCATCATCGGCAGCAATCCCGGCAAGGATGTGCCGCTGCATGTGATCAGCGACGATCCGGCGCTGCTAAGGGGATTCCTCGATAACGGCTTTCGGCCCGGCATGTTCCCGCCCGGGCCGGAAGCCGCGATTCCCATGGCGGGAATGCGGGATCTACTGCATCGGATCTACGGCGATGTCACTCCTGGTGAGACGTCGCCGACTTCAGGTTCCGGCTCTTGATCAGACTGGCGACGGTGGTGACCACCAGGGTGCCGAGAATGATCGACATGGAGAGCCAGATCGGGATTTCCGGCACCAGATGCAGCGGCTGGCCATCGTTGATGAACGGCAGGCTGTTGGTATGCATCGCCTCGATGATCAGCTTGACGCCGATGAAGGCCAGGATGAACGACAATCCCAGGCTGAGATAGACCAGCCGGGTCAGCAGGCCGCCGAGCAGGAAGTAGAGCTGGAGCAGTCCCAGCAGGGCAAAGGCGTTGGTGGTGAAGACGATATAGGGCTCCTTGGTCAGCCCGTAGATCGCCGGAATCGAGTCCAGTGCAAACAGCACATCGGTCATTCCCAGCGCCACCACCACCATGAACAGCGGGGTCACCAGACGCTTGCCGTTCTTGACCGTCAGTAGGCGATCGCGGTCGAACTCGTCGGTGGCCGGTAGACGCTGCTGGATCCAGCGCACGATGGCATTGGGTTCGTACTCCTCGTTCTCGTCATGGCCGCCCGCACCCTCACGCACCAGCTGTATCGCCGTGTAGAGCAGGAAAAAGCCGAAAAGATAGAAAACCCAGCTGAACTGCGCGATGGCAGCGGCACCGACCGCGATGAAGATGCCGCGCAGGATCAGCGCAATCACGATGCCGATCAACAGCGCCTTCTGCTGGTAGGCGCGCGGTACCGCGAACTTGGACATGATGATCAGGAAGACGAACAGGTTATCGACCGACAGACTCTTCTCGGTGATGAAACCCGCAAAATACTCGGCGCCATGCTGCGCGCCCCAGACCCACCATAGACCGCCACCGAAGATTATCGCCAGCGCGATGAAGAAGACCGACCACCAGGCCGCTTCCTTGAAGGTGGGATCGTGAGGCTTACGCACATGGGCGTAAAAATCGAAGATGAAGAGTGCGGCGATGCCGGCGACAGTCGCCAGCCAGACCCAGACGGGTACGTGCATAGAGGAACCTCCGGTAGACGGTGAACGTCACCGAAAGTCTCTCCCGCTGCCTGCGGCTACGTAAGCGGCCGTGGCAACCGATGATTCCGGGGCAATGTGGCCCGTGCTGACGAAATCATCGACCGGCGGCGCCTGACGCGCCGGCGGCGGAATACTCCCCTTCCGTGCTGAGCGCATTGTGTCTGCAAGCAGCGGACGACACAAGTCCGTCGACGTCGATTCCTGTCGAAAACCGCGTCAAGCTCAGGGGGTAGACGAAGTACTGTCGGACGAGCGTTCGTACTGAAGCGTTCCCTTCATCAGCTCCGCCCGTGATGGCGCTTTTTCGGGATCGCCGTCGTCCACGTCGTCACCGGATCGCGTCTCTTCGCCACTCATCTCATACTGCGCGGAGGCACCCTGGTTCTGGCCCTCCTGGGTGTCGGCTTGCATCTCCGGGCTTCGATGGGCGTCATCGGATGGCGGTGAATCATCAGATTGCGCCATGGCGACGCCGCTAGAACCGACGCCGCCAACGACACATAGGATGGCGAGACGACCCGCCAGTGAAGATAGCCGCATGACTGACTCCTTCCGTCGAATGATGACACTCCCCGGTGGTAGCGGGGAAGCTTCCCGCTTCCTCGCGCCTATGGGTATAGAAGGTATCGCGCGACACGGCAAACGGGCGGCCGGATCACCCCGTCAGTACCACGGTTCTTCCGGCGTGCAGGAAGACGCGCTTTTGCAGGTGATAGCGCACCGCCCGCGCCAGGGTCAGACACTCGATGTCGCGTCCGCGCGCCACCAGATCCTCGGGGTAGTGGGCATGGTCGACCGCCTCGACACCCTGGGCGATGATCGGCCCCTCGTCGAGATCGTCGTTGATGTAGTGGGCGGTGGCACCGACCAGCTTCACGCCCTTCTCGTAGGCCTGATGGTAGGGCTTGGCCCCCTTGAAGCCGGGCAGCAGCGAGTGGTGGATATTGATCGCGCGACCGGCGAAGTGGTGGCACAGTTCGGGCGACAACACCTGCATGTAGCGCGCCAGGATCACCAGTTCCGCCCCGCTCTCCTCCACTACCCGGCGCACCTCGGCCTCCTGCTCCGCCTTGGTCTCCGGGGTGATCGGCAGATGGTGATAGGGCAACCCGTGCCACGCCGCCAGCGGCTCCAGATCCGGATGGTTGGAGACGATGGCGCGCACGTCGATCGCCAGTTGCCCGGTCCGATAGCGATAGAGCAGATCGTTGAGGCAATGGTCGGTCTTGGAGACCATGATCACCACCGGCAGACGGTAGCCCGGCGGAGTCAGCTCGAACTGCATGTCGAAGGCCGATGCCCGCGCGGTGAACTGCTCGCGGAAGTCGTCGCCATCGAAATCGGCCTGCTCCGGCAGGAAGGCCGCGCGGATGAAGAACTGCCCGCCACGGTAGTCGTCGAAGGAGTGCAGCTCGGTGATATAGCAGCCCTGCTCCTTGAGGAAGCGGGTCACCACGTCCACCGTACCCAGACGACTGGGGCACTGGGCGGACAGAATCCAGCTGTTGTTCTCAGAATGCATGTTGGCTCCAGCCAGGCCTGGCCCCCGTCAAGCAGGGGCTCTCGATGATCAGGGCGACGCGGATTCCACGCGCAGCCCATACTCGCGCCCGGCATCCCGCAGCCAGCGCACGCAGTAGTCGGCGAAGCTGCGCCGCACCACCAGCTCGAAGCGTTCTTCGCTGGGACGCCGCAGCACCACGCTGGTCTTGGCGAAGACGGTGCCTACCGCCTTGCCCACCGGCAGCCCATGCTCGTGGACATCGTAGGTGACCGACTTCATCAGCAGCTCACGCGCCTTCTCGCCGGAGAGCTCCAGCAGGGTCTGGCCGCCGCCGACGTTGACGATGGCGAAGTGAGCATCCCCCAGCCGCGCGCGCAGCCGATTCTCCAGCTCGAACTCCTCGCCAGCGGGCACGATCACCAGCCACTCGTCCGGCGAGACCCACTGCACCGAACGGCTGCCCTCGGCGTCGAGCACCAGCCCCAGCGGCTTACCCGGCAGGCTCACGCCGAGCTCGGCACGCACCGCCTCGTCGAGAGTGATGGCACCGCCACGCAGCACCAGATGGCCGAGGAATGGCCGTTCGACCACTCGGATCTGCTCGGCGGCGCCACCTTCCTCGGTGACGCGGCCCTGTACCCGGCTCCACTGCAGCGGCGACTCGGGGGTGACACCCGCGTCGGTGCCCGGATGCGTGTCGAAAGTGGCAGCGTTGCCGACACTGGCTTCGGAATGGGCTTCAGACATTCTGGCGCTCTCCCTTGGGATCGATGAAGACGGTACTCACGACTTCGGCCTGGTGGACAGTGCCGTCGGACATCGGCAGATAGACGGTCTCGCCCATCCGGTTGCGTCCGCCCTTGAGCACCGCCAGCGCGAAGCCGCTCTCCAGTACCGGGCTGTAGTAGCTCGAGGTGACGTGACCCATCATGGTCATGGGGATCTTCTGCTCGGGGTCGAGCACGATCTGCGCCCCCTCCTCAAGGACCACCTTGGGGTCCTTGGGCTTGAGCCCCACCAGTTGCTTGCGATCCTCGCGGGCGGTGTCCGGACGCGTCAGCGCACGCTGGCCGATCCACGAGAACGGCTTGTCGTAACCCACCGCCCAGTGCATGCCCAGATCCTCCGGGGTCACCGAGCCGTCGGTGTCCTGACCGGCGATGATCAGTCCCTTCTCGGCACGCAGCACGTGCATGGTCTCGGTGCCGTAGGGGGTGAGGTCGTACTTCTCGCCGTGGGCGAAGAGCGCCTTCCACACGTGCATGGCGTAGTTGGCCTGGACGTTGATCTCGAACGCCAGCTCACCGGTGAAGGAGATACGGAACACCCGCGCGGGGACGCCGGCGACCTTGCCCTCCTTCCAGTCCATGAACTTGAACTGCTCACGGTCGAGGTCGATATCGGTCACTTCCGACATCAGCTTGCGCGCGTCCGGACCGGTCACGGTCATGGTCGCCCAGTGATCGGTGACCGAGTTGAAGTAGACCTGCAGTTCCGGCCATTCCGTCTGATGCCACAGCTCCAGCCACTCCAGCACGCCGGCGGCGCCGCCAGTGGTGGTGGTCATCAGGAAGTGATTTTCGGCCAGGCAGCTGGTGGTACCGTCGTCCATCAGCATGCCGTCGTCTTTGCACATCAGCCCGTAGCGTACGCGCCCCGGTGCCAGCTTGGCCCATTTGTTGGTGTAGACCCGGCCCAGGAACTCACGCGCATCCGGCCCCTGGATGTCGATCTTGCCCAGGGTCGAGGCGTCGAGGATACCCACACCGCGGCGCACCGCGAGGCACTCGCGCGCCACCGCCTCATGCATCGTCTCCAGACGATCTTGACCGTCGGCGCGACGTTTCTGTGGAAAGTACCAGGGGCGCTTCCACTGGCCGACGTCCTCGAACTCGGCGCCGTTCTCCACGTGCCACTGATGCAGCGCGGTATAGCGCTCGGGATCGAACAGATCGCGGCAGTGGCGACCGACGATGGCACCGAAGCTGACCGGGGTGTAGTTGGGACGGAAGACCGTGGTCCCCACCTCGGGAATCGAACGATTGAGACAGCGCGCCGCGATCGCCATGCCGTTGATGTTGCCAAGCTTGCCCTGGTCGGTACCGAAACCCAGCGCGGTGTAGCGCTTGACGTGTTCGATCGACTCGAAGCCCTCGCGGGTCGCCAGCTCCACTGCTGCCGCGGTGACATCGTTCTGCAGATCGACGAACTGCTTGGGCGCGCGCAGCGGCGGCTTCTCGTGGGGCACCTGATAGAACGCGCTGGTCGGCGACTCGTGGCGCACCTCGACGTCGGGGACGGCGATCGCCGCCGCCGCTTCGAAGCCCGCCCTGCGGGCCGCCTCGGCACCGGCACCGGCACCGTCGGCCAGGGCCTCGCCGAGGGCGTAGATACCGTGGGCGCCGCCGGCGACATGCATCCCCTTGACCTCACCGGGCACGAAGCCGAGCAGGTCGTCGCGCCATTGCGGGCGCTTGCCGGTGTGCGATGCCAGGTGAACCACCGGGCTGTAACCGCCGGAGCTGGCGATGGTATCGCACTCGAGCGTCTCGACCTTGCCGGTCACCACGAAGCGTTCGGTGTCGATCGCCACCACCTTGGCACCGCTGACGCGCTGGTTGCCGGTGGCTTCCATCACGGCGCTGCCGGTGATGATACGGATACCGGCGTCGCGGGCCTGCTTGACCAGATCGCCGTCCGGCTTGGCGCGCGAATCGACCACCGCGGCGACCTCGCGGCCGGCCTCCTGCCAGTCCAGCGCCGCGCGGTAGGCGTGATCGTTGTTGGTGGAGAGGACCAGTCGCTGCCCCGGCACCACGCCAAAGCGACGGATATAGACGGAGACAGCCCCGGCCACCAGGTTGCCGGGCACGTCGTTGTTGGCATAGACCAGCGGGCGTTCGTGGCTGCCGCTGGCCAGCACTACGCGGCCGGCACGCACCCGGTGCAACCGCGCGCGCACTTCGCCCTCGCGCCCGGCAGCGGCGGCGGTATCGGCGAGGTGCTCGGTACGCCGCTCGTGCAGGGTGACGAAGTTGTGATCGTGATAGCCGTTGGCGGTGGTCCGCGGCAGCAGTGTGACGTTATCCAGGCCGGCGAGCTCGGCCACCACCTGTTCGGCCCAGGCGCTGGCAGGAGCGCCGTCGATCGATTCGCGGCTATCGAGCAGCGAACCGCCCATCTCTTCCTGTTCGTCGCACAGGATCACCCGCGCACCGGCTCGGGCGGCGGAGAGCGCGGCGGCAAGCCCCGCAGGGCCGGAACCGATCACCAGCACGTCGCAGTGCTGATTGAAGTGGTCGTAGATGTCCGGGTCGGCTTCGGCGGGCGCGCGGCCGAGGCCGGCCCCCTTGCGGATGAACTTCTCGTAGGTCATCCACATCGAGGCCGGGGCCATGAACGTCTTGTAGTAGAAGCCCGGCGGCATGAAGCCGCCACCCAGTTTGCCGACCCAGCCCATCACGTCGCGCTGCACGCTGGGCCAACCGTTGGTGCCCCGCGCCACCAGGCCGTCATACAGCGCCTGCTGGGTGGCACGCACGTTGGGCACCTGGGCGGCCTCGCTGGCGCCGAGCTGAACGATGGCGTTGGGCTCTTCCGGCCCGGCGGCGGTGATCCCGCGCGGACGCGAGTACTTGAAGCTGCGGTTGACGATATCCACCCCATTGGCCAGCAGCGCGGAAGCCAGGGTGTCCCCGGCGAAGCCCATGTATTGCTGGCCGTTGAAGGTGAACGACAGCCGCCGCGAGCGGTCGATGCGCCCGCCCTGATTGAGACGATTGGACTGGGTCATGACGGCGTCTCCTCGTTGAGCCGGCTATTCTCGGGACGCGCGCCCACGGTCTGCCAGCCGCCGTCGGCGGTCTGCACGCCCTGCTCGCGGCGGACCTCGGCGTTGGCGGCGGTGATGCTCGGCTGCTCGCCCATGCGATAGGTCTCGAGAATCTCGTAGCTCGCGGTGTCGCGAGTGATATTGAAGAACTTGCGACAGCCCAGCCGGTGCACCCACATCTCGTGGTGGATGCCGCGCGGGTTGTCACGGAAGAACAGGTAGTCCCCCCACTCGTCGTCGCTCACGCTGGCGGGGTCGGCCGGACGAACGAGGTGTGCCTGACCGCTGGGATGGAACTCCTCTTCCTCGCGGTACTCCTGGCAGTAGGGACAGAAGATATGAAACATGGTGTGCTCTCCTCAGTGCGCCACGCCAGCGGCGCCGTGTTCATCGATCAAGGCGCCGGTATTGAACCGGTCGATGGAGAACGGCGCCGCGATGGGGTGCATTTCCCCTTTTGCCAGACTGGCTGCGAAAACGTGTCCGGAGCCGGGGGTGGCCTTGAAGCCGCCGGTGCCCCAGCCGCAGTTGAAATAGAGTCCCTTGACCTGGGTCTTGGACAGGATCGGGCAGGCGTCGGGGCAGGTATCGACGATGCCGCCCCACTGCCGGTTCATGCGTACCCGCGAGAACATCGGGAACATCTCGACGATCGCCTGCAGGGTATGCTCGATGGTGGGGAAGCTGCCGCGCTGCCCGTAGCCGAGATAGCCGTCGATCCCCGCGCCGATCACCAGATCGCCCTTGTCGGACTGGCTGACATAGCCGTGCACGTGGTTGGACATGGTGACGGTGTTGAGAATCGGCTTGAGCGGCTCGGAGACCAGCGCCTGCAGTGGATGCGACTCCAGCGGCAGCTTGAGCCCGGCCATCTTGGCCAGCACGCCGGAGTTGCCCGCGGCCACGCAACCCACGGTATGCGCTTCGATATCGCCGCGGTTGGTATGCACGCCGTAGACCTGGCCGTCACGGATCTTGAAGCCGGTTACCTCGGTGTTCTGCAGCAGATCGACGCCCAGGGCATCGGCGCCGCGGGCGAAGCCCCAGGCCACGGCGTCGTGACGCGCGACCCCGGCACTTTTCTGCCACGACGCGCCCATGATCGGGTAACGCGCGCTCCTGGAGATGTCCAGCGCCGGCTCGATCTCCTTGATCTGTTCGGGCGTCACCACCTCGCTGTCGATGCCGTTGAGGCGGTTGGCGTTGACCCGGCGCTGCACGTCACGCATGTCCTGCAGGGTGTGCGCCAGGTTGAGCACGCCGCGCTGCGAGAACATCACGTTGTAGTTGAGATCCTGCGACAGCCCCTTCCACAGATCGAGGGAGTGGTTGTAGAGCTGCGCCGCCTCGTCCCACAGATAGTTGGAGCGCACGATGGTGGTGTTGCGCGCGGTATTGCCGCCGCCCAGCCAGCCCTTCTCGATCACCGCCACATTGGTGACGCCGAACTCCTTGGCGAGGTAGTAGGCCGTCGCCAGACCATGGCCGCCCCCGCCGACGATGATCACGTCGTAGCGCTTCTTGGGGGTGGGGTTACGCCAGTGGCGCTCCCAGTTCTCGTGATGACTGAGCGCGTGCTTGACCAGGCTGAAACCGGAATAACGTTGCATGGGGACCCTCTCTACGTCGCTCGTCGCCTTGGCGACACGCGGTCGGCGTGCGGTGATTTTCCGCGATGGTATCGTCCACCTAGAGGGGCATGATGCGCTGCGACGTCACGATTGGGCGTGTTTGCGACATGACATTGCGATTCGCGACAGAGCCCACCCCTCTCGCTCGGGAGGACGGCCGAACGACGTGACGTAGAGAGAGGAGATAGGGACTATCCGGCGACCCGGGCTTGCGCAGGGTCACCGACGATCTCCGGCATGACCTCCAGGCGGCTCGCCGGATCCTCGGGCGGGACGTCGATCCAGTCGAAGAGACGCGCGATCATCGTGGGAACGTCCTGGCGCATCATGATCAGGCGCGGGTGGAAGGCAGCCGCCAGCGGGTCCCAGTCGAAGCAGCCCATGATGATGTCGTTCACGTCATGCCCCCCCAGGCGCAACCAGCGGACGATACCTTCCAGCGAGATCGTGGAATTGACGAACATCGCGGCGGGCAACCGGCCCTCACGACCGACGTAAGCCTCGAGTGCTGCCTGGGCCTTCTCGGCGGCATAATCACAGGTGACGATATCCGTGGGCGCCGTGGCCAGACCGCGCCTCTCACGGGCCTGGCGGAAGCCTTCGATACGTTCCCGGGTGTTGTGATCCTCGGCTCGCCCCCCGATGAACAGCACGCGCGCCGCGTCGGCTCGCCGCGCTTCGAGCCGGTCGAGCAGCGCATCCGTCAGCCGGCACGCACCCTCGCGATTGGCGGAGATGACCGACGGCGCGGCCGTGCCGGGCAGGTCGAGGTTGAGGCTGGCGATCCCCGCAGCACCGCACATTTCGGCGATGGCGTCCGGGTCCGTTGCCCCGGTACAGATCAGATGTTCGACGCGGTAGGCCAGCATCATCCTGGCCGCCTCGCGCTCCTGCGCCGGATCGCGATTGGTGCAGGAAACGATGGTGAAAATGCCTCGCCGGCGCGCCTCCGCTTCGAATACCTGGGCAATCGAACTGAAATAGCGGTTGTCGTAGAGCGGCAGGATCATGCCGAGAATGCCGGAACGATCGCGGCGCAGCGCCCGCGCCTGCATGTTGGTCGAGTATCCCTCGCGCTCGGCCAACTCGAGGATTCGCTTGGCCAGCTTGCGGCTGATCCGACGCCGCTGCCACGTACCGTTCAAGACGGCGCTGACGGTACTCGGCGAGGAGTTCGCCAGTTTGGCGAGATCATAGATCGTCAACTTTCTGGATTGCTCGCTCGACACTTGGGCCCTCCCCTTCGGTAGATCAAAAGTCGCATTGACCCGGACGGTGCAGAAACGAATAGTTGCACAACCGATTGCGCATTCATAACCGACTTTGGTCAAGACCCCTCGACCGGGCTGCGCTATCGGACCACCAACGACGGGGAACCGATCATGAAACGCAACTTCTATCTCGCCGCGACCGTTATCGCGGGCGTCATCGGCAGTGCCAGCGTGGCGCAGGCTCAAGACAAACCCACCATTGCGGTCGTGGCCAAGGTCGGCGGGATTCCCTGGTTCAACGCCATGGAGCAAGGCATCGAGGAGATGGGCGACGAGCTCGGCGTCGATGCCTACATGATCGGCCCCACCAGCGCCGACCCCGCGCTGCAGGTGCGCGCGGTGGAGGATCTCATCGCTCGCGGCGTGGATGTCATCGGTGTGGTCCCCAATGATCGCGAAGTGCTGGAGCCGGTGCTCAAGAAGGCCCGCGACCAGGGCATCATCGTCCTAACGCATGAAAGTCCAGACTCCGAGAACATCGACTACGACTTCGAGATGATCTCCGCCCAGCAGTTGGGTGAAGAGCACGCCAAGCTGCTCGCCGACACCACCGGCTGCGAAGGTTCCTATGCCGTCTACGTCGGCGGACTCAACGTGCCGGCCCACAACGCCTGGGCCGATGCCGCCATTCAATGGCTCGATCAGAACTGTCCGGACATGAAGCAGGCCGCCGATCGCTTCGGTGTCGCCGAGAGCGTCGACGACAGCCGCAATACCACCCTGGATCTGATTCGCGCCCATCCGGACCTGGCCGGCATCATGTCCTTCGGCAGCCAGGGCACCATCGGTGCGGCACGAGCCGTCAAGGAGCGCGGCCTGGCCGGGGACATCAAGGTCATGGGCCTGTTCTCCCCCGGACAGGGGCGCCGCCTGGTCCACGAGGGCGTCATTACCGGCGGCTTCCAGTGGAGCCCGCTGGAAGCCGGCAAAGCCTTCGTCGCGCTCGGCGACAGACTCTACGAAGGTGGCGAGATCGCCGATGGCGACGACCTGCCGGTACTGGGCAAGGTGCGCCTCGACGGTCATACCCTGTTCGCCTCCAAGCCGCTGGAGCTGAACGAGGAGACGGTCGATCAACTGGCCGAACTCGGCCTTTGAAGCGCTTCGACCGCCATCGCCGCGCGATACCCGCGCGGCCTTTATTCATCTTGCCTTCCGGGAGAGACAGCGATGGATGACATCGCACTGCGGGCGGAGCGTGTCAGCAAGGTATTCGGCCAGAGTCGGGTACTCGATGACGTCTCCTTCGAGCTTCGTCGTGGCGAGGTGCTCTGCCTCGCCGGCGAGAACGGTTGCGGCAAGAGCACGCTGATCAAGATACTCAACGGCGTCTACACACCGGAAGCGGGGGCGACCTTCTCGTTCGGCAATGCCACCGCCGTGAGCCGTATCACCCCTCACGACGCCCGCGCGCTCGGGATCCATGTCATCTGGCAGGATCTGGCCCTGTTCCCGCACCTGAGCGTTGCCGAGAACATCGTCTTCGACGATTACGTGGCCAGCCCTTTTCGACCGCTCTCCCGCCGAGCCGCCCGCAGCGAGGCGCGTGAGGTGATCGAACGACTCGGGGTCCCCCTCGACCCCGATGCCCGGGTCGAGGATCTCTCCATCGCGCGACGTCAGTTGGTGGCGATCTGCCGGGTCCTGCGCGCCGGTGCTCGAATCGTGTTCATGGACGAGCCCACGGCTTCGCTGACCCGCAACGAAGTGCAGACCCTGCTGGAAATCACCCGCTCGCTCTCGGCGCAGGGAATCTCCATCGTCTTCGTCAGTCACCGGCTGTCGGAGGTGCTGGCGGTCTGCCAGCGAGTGACCGTGCTGCGCAACGGTGCCCTGGTCGGGACCTATTCCACCGAGGGCATGACCCAGACCCGGCTGTCGCAATTGATGACCGGCCGCGAGCTGACACTCACTCCGCGCCAAGCCGCCGGCGCGGGCGAGCCGGTACTCGAAGTGCGCAATCTGAGCCGCACCGGCGAGTTCGAGGAGGTTTCGCTGACGCTGCATCGCGGCGAGATACTGGGTCTCACCGGGCTGCTGGGTGCGGGACGGACGGAGCTGGCCCAAGTTCTGTTCGGTATGAATCGCCCCACCGGCGGCGAGCTGCTCAAGAACGGCAAGCCGCTGACGCTGCGCTCCAATCGGGACGCGATCCGCAACGGCATCGCCTACGTCTCCGAGGACCGCCTGCATCTGGGGCTGGTCCAGAACCAGTCGATCAACATGAATACTGCCGTGACGGTACTGGACGAACTGGAGAAGCCAAGGGGCTTCCTCTCCCCGCGACGTCTTCGCGAGCTGACCGCCGAGTGGATCCAGCGTCTCGGCACCAAGGTCAGCGACGCCGAACTCGCGGTCTCTTCCCTCTCCGGGGGCAACCAGCAGCGGATCGTGCTGGCCAAGTGGCTGGCGACCAAGCCCGATGTGCTGATTCTCGACTGCCCCACGGTGGGCGTCGATGTCGGCGCCAAGGCGGGCATCTTCGAGATCATTCGCCAACTGGCCGACGAGGGCATGTCGATCATCCTCATCTCGGACGAGGCCGGCGAAATCTGGATGAATTCGGACCGCGTCGTGGTCCTCAAGGCGGGCCGAATCAGCCGCGAGCTCACGCCGAACGCCACCACCGAGGCATCCCTCGAGGAGATCATCAATGCGTAGACTGCACCTCGGCACCGAGGGCGTGCTGGCCGCGATCATCGTCGCGCTCTGTCTCGTCCTGGGTGTGACCACGGATACCTTTCTGACGACGCAGAATCTGTTCGACCTGCTCAACAACCAATCCGTGAACATGATCTTCGCCGTCGGGCTGGTGGTGGTACTCATCGCCGGAGGCATCGACATCTCGTTCGCGGTGGCGGCCTCGGTGGTGCAGTACGTGGTCATGACGCTACTGCTGGATCACCTGGGCGGCGGCAACTGGCTGCTTGGCATCCTCCTGTCGATGGCCGTGGGGAGCCTGCTCGGGTTGGTGAATGCCTTCCTGATTCACCGTTTCCGTATCGTCTCGATCATCGTCACCATCGGCACCTTCAACCTCTACTTCGGCCTGCTGATGGTCTTCACCGGCGGCGTGTCGATCTACGACATCCCCGACTGGCTCTACTATTCGGTCCCGCTGGTCGACCTGCCCGCCTCGCGAGGCAGCGCGACGCTCTATCTCCCCGTGGCGGTGATGGTGGTGATGAGCCTCGCCACCGGATTCATCCTCACCCGGACCGGGTTCGGCCGTGCCATCTACGGCTTCGGCTCCAGCCCGGAAGCGGCCAGGCGCTCAGGGGTGCGGGTGGGAATGATCCACGCCTTCGCCTACGGTTGGCTGGGTCTCTGCGCCGGT
This sequence comes from Salinicola sp. CR57, assembly GCF_003206585.1. NCBI lineage: Bacteria > Pseudomonadati > Pseudomonadota > Gammaproteobacteria > Oceanospirillales > Halomonadaceae > Salinicola > Salinicola sp. CR57. Next base: position 462,776 of record NZ_PZJL01000005.1, on the reverse strand, counting down.
GTCGCCGGGCTGATGCAGGCCCACATCGTGCAGGAAGTGGTCCCCAACGCGCTGATCGGCCAGGAGCTGCCGATTCTCGCGGCCGTGGTCCTCGGCGGTGCGACGCTCGGTGGCGGACGCGGCTCGGTGACCGGGGCGCTGCTCGGCGTGCTGCTGCTGGCCGTGGTGCAGAACGGGCTCAATCTCCTTGGCGTGACACCTTATGCATTCCGCATGATCGTCGGCTTCATCATTCTTGCCGCGATCACCTGCAGCAATCTCGACAAGCTGCTGCCCCGTCGCCCGATTTCCCAGGAGGCACGCTCATGAGTTCCGTATCCGCCCCTCGTCACGCCTTCCGTTTCGGCGCCGACACGCTCGAGATCGGGATCATGGCGCTGCTGCTCGTGGCGAGCTTCTCATTCTTCGCCCTGATGGCGCCGGGCTTTCTGAGCGCGGTCAATGTGCGCTCGATGGCCGTACAGCTTCCGGAGCTCGGTCTGCTCTCCCTGGCAATGCTCGTGCCGATCATCTCCGGCGGTCTCAACCTCGCGGTGACCTTCACCGCCAATATCGCGGGGCTGACCACCGCCTGGCTGGTGCAGAATGCCCTCGGCGACGCTGGCGTGCTCGGCATCGTCGCGGGTATCGGCGCCGGTCTCGCCGTCGGCAGTGCAGCCGGCTTGCTGATCGGCGTCATCGTCGCGCGCGTTGGCGCCCATCCGATTCTGGTCTCGCTGGGAGCGATGATCTTCCTCCAGGGGCTGGGTGAGTTCCTGACCCGTGGCGGCGGCATCTCCGGCATGCCGGCCGGTTTTCAATGGCTCGGCAGCGGCACCCTGATCGGTATCCCCATCCCGATGCTGATCTTCCTGCTGACCGCCGGCGGGCTCGCCTACTTCATGCAGTTCACGCGCACCGGGTTCTCGATCCATATGATCGGTTCCAACCTGCGTGCCACCGAGTACTCGGGTATCGATGTGCGCCGCGTGCTGATCGTGCTCTACACACTCTCCGGGTTGCTGGCCGCGATCGCCGGCATGGTGATGCTGGCACGGTTCAACTCTGTCCGCGTGGGCCATGGCGAGAGCTACCTGCTGATCACGGTACTGGCCTGTTTCCTCGCCGGTGCCAATCCGTTCGGCGGCTTCGGGCGCGTGCTGCCACTGGTGCTCGGGTTGATGAGCCTTCAGGTGATCGCCTCGGGCATGAACCTGATGGGCGCCAGCCAGCATCTCGCCACCGCCGTCTGGGGCGCGTTCCTGATCGTCGTGATGACGCTGCGCATGCCCTTTCTCAAACGCTCATGAACAGGTCAACCATGTCCCATACCGTTTATTCACTGGGCGTCGACATCGGCACCGGCAGCGCCCGCGTCGGGGTCTTCGATGATCGCGGCGAACTGCTGGGCGAGGCGAAGGCACCGATCGCCATTCATCGTCCTCTCGAACACCATGTCGAGCAGAGCACCACCGATATCTGGCGAGCCGTCTGCGACGCCACCCGCCGCGCGGTCCAGCAGGCGGACATCGAGCCGGCCCAGGTCAAGGGCATGTCGGTCAGCGCGACCTGTTCGCTGGCGCTGCTCGACCGTCAGCATGAGCCGTTGGCGCTATCGCCGGGCGACGAGTCCTGGAACATCATCGTCTGGATGGATCATCGGGCGACGGCCGAGGCGTCGATCTGTACCGCGACCCAGGCTGCACCACTGGCCAATCTCGGCGGAGTGATGTCGCCGGAGATGCAGATGCCCAAGCTGATGTGGCTCAAGCGCAACCGACCGGAACTCTACGACAGCATCGGTTACGCCGGTGACCTCGGCGACTGGCTGGGCTATCACTGCACCGGCATCGATCGCCGTTCGGTCTGCACACTGGCCTGCAAATGGACCTTCGATCCGCGCCCGAACCGCGGCTGGGATCGGGAATTCCTCGCCCAGATCGACATGACGGACGTCCTCGAACGCGCGTCGCTGCCTGATCGCGCCGCCGCCGTGGGCGAGCCGCTGGGGCAATTGAGCGAAAAGGCTGCGGCCGAGCTCGGACTCACCACCGACTGTCTTTTTGCCGTGGGCATGATCGACGCCTATGCCGGCGCCATGGGTACGCTGGGGCGCAGCCTCGACGCGCACTCGGCGCATCGGCTGGCGGTGATTGCCGGCACCTCGACCTGTCATATCGGTGCCCAGCCGGAACGTCGCGAAGTTCCCGGCGTATGGGGCCCCTATCCGGGCGCCCTGTGCGACGGATTCGTCGCCAACGAGGGCGGCCAGAGCCTGACCGGTGCCCTGCTGGACCATATCGTCGACCTGTTCCGCGCGGGTAGCGAGTTTGGCGACGATCCCCACGGCGCCCTCTCGGAACTGCTGCTGGCGCGGCTTGCCGAAGGCGATCCGGCACCGGACCTTCACGTTCGCCCGGATTTCATCGGCAATCGTTCACCGCTGGCTGACCCCGACATTCGTGGCGCCATCGTCGGCCTCACGCTGGAATCCCCCACGGAGACCTTCATCAAGGTGTACTGGGCCGCCGCGACGGCGCTGGTCTACGGAACGCGGGCGATCATCGAGCGCATGAACGCCAATGGTTACGCCATCGACACGCTCCACCTCAGCGGCGGCCACAACCGTTCCCCCCTGCTGCGCAAGCTCTACGCCGATGGCACCGGCTGCCGCGTGGTGCTGTCGGAGGCACCGGAGCCCGTGCTGCTGGGGGCCGCCGTGGCCGCCATGGCGCCGTGGCGTGATGGCGATCTGCTGGCCGTGGCCCGTGCACTCGCGCCTGGCGAGGGCGTACTCGAGCCCGATACGGCAGCGCGTGACATGCACGAGAAGCGCTATGCCGCGTTTCGCGAGCTGTTCGATGGACGCCTGGATTGAGCGTACCGCGAGGCAGTCCGGTCCGGTGGCGGCGATCAGCCCATCGCCGCCACCGGCTTGCGGCGATGGCAATCGTCGGCGTGGTCGTTGACCATGCCGACGGCCTGCATCCAGGCATAGACGATGACCGGACCGACGAACTTGAACCCACGCTTCTTGAGCGCCTTGGAAATCTCCAGGGATAGCGGCGTCTGAGTGGGGACCGGGCCATCGCGTTCGAAGTCCCGCTGGACCGGCCGGCCGCCGACCATGCCCCACAGGAACTCGGAGAAATCCTCGCCGTTGTCCTGCATGGCGAGGTAGGCCCGGGCGTTGCCGAGGGTCGCCTCGATCTTGGATCGGGAACGGATGATGCCGGCGTTGCCCATCAGACGCTCGATGTCATGCTCGTCATAGTCGGCGATCCTGACGGGATCGAAGCCCTCGAAGGCCTCACGGAAGGCGTCACGCTTCTTGAGGATGGTCAGCCAGGAGAGCCCCGCCTGGAAGCCATCGAGGATCAACTTTTCCCACAGCGCGCGACTGTCGTACTCCGGTACGCCCCACTCCTCGTCGTGGTATTCGGCATTCAGTGGATGCGTCTGCGCCCAGGCGCAGCGCGGCAGATTCGGGGTCGGCTCTGTCATCATCGGTCTCGGTCGGGTTCCTGTCGGATGATCGTCATGACTCGATTCTGCTGCCTTTCGCTGGCCCAGCCAAACGAAAAAGAGCCGGCGATGCCCCATGGCATCGCCGGCTCTTCTGACAGCGCCCCGGAACCGGCGCTACTCGTGGCTCGTGGCTCGTGGCTCGTGGCTCGTGGCTCGTGGCTCGTGGCTATTTGAGCGTTCCATGCGGATCGATGACGAATTTCTTCGCCGCGCCGCCGTCGAAGTCGGCGTACCCCTGGGGCGCCTCGTCGAGCGAGATGGTCTGCACGTTCACCGCCTTGCCGATCTGTACCCTGTCGTGAAGGATCGCCTGCATCAGCTGGCGCTGATAGCGCATGGCCGGCGTCTGGCCGGTGTGGAACGACATCGCCTTGGCCCAGCCGAGACCGAACTTCATCGAGATATTGCCGTGCTTGGCGTCTTCGCTCTCGGCGCCCGGGTCTTCGGTGACGTAGAGTCCTGGAATGCCGACCCGGCCACCGGCCTGGGTGATCTCCATGGTGGCGTTGAGCACGGTGGCCGGCTGCTCATGAGAATGGTTGTGGCCATGGCAGTTGGCCTCGAATCCCACCGCATCGACCGCCGCATCGACCTCCGGCACGCCGAGGACCGATTCGATCAGCTCCGACATGCTGGCATCCTGCTTCAGGTCGAGCCCGACGCAACCGAAGCTGCGCGCCTGATCGAGGCGCTTGTCGTTCATGTCGCCGACGATGACGCAGGCCGCACCCAGCAGTTGGGCGGAGACGGCGGCGGCCAGCCCTACCGGACCCGCACCGGCGATATAGACCGTCGACCCGGGCTGGACACCGGCGGTCACGCAGCCATGGAAGCCGGTGGGAAAGATGTCCGAGAGCATGGTGAGATCGAGGATCTTCTCCATCGCCTGCTCCTTGTCGGGAAAGACGAGCAGTTGGAAGTCGGCATAGGGCACCATCACGTACTCGGCCTGACCGCCGACCCAACCGCCCATATCGACATAGCCGTAGGCGCCACCGGCGCGATCACCGTTGACGTGCAGGCAGATATGGGTATCGCCGCGCTTGCAGTTGCGGCAGCGGCCGCAGGCCACGTTGAACGGTACCGAGACGATGTCGCCCTTCTTGATGAACTCGACATCGCGGCCGCACTCGATCACCTCGCCGGTGATCTCGTGGCCAAGCACCAGCCCTTCCGGCGCGGTGGTACGGCCACGCACCATGTGCTGGTCGCTGCCGCAGATGTTGGTGGTCAATATCTTGAGAATGACGCCGTGGTGACACTGGCGACTGCCGAGCGCCAGTTCGGGGAAGGGAATACTCTCGACGGCGACCTTGCCGGCACCGCGAAAGACGACGCCTCGGTTGGCGGATGAAGACATGGCGTGGACTCCTGGGTCTGATCTCGGAATGCCTTGTGTCGTGCCGCTCTGGCGACGACATCGCATGAAGGCGCGAGACCAGACTAGGAGTTACATCGACGTCGAAACGGTCTCTTCACGCCATCGAATGACGCCGCGACGACAGTCGTCAGGTCCAAAGGTCTAACACTTGCAGCGCTTTGCTCGTGGCTCGTGGCTCGTGGCTCGTGGCTCGTGGCTCAGAAATCGATGACGACTTTTCCTCGCGGCTTCGAACAGCACGACAGGATGAAACCTTCCGCTTCGTCCTCCTCGGTAATGCCGCCGTTATGCTCCATCTCGACCTCGCCCTCCAGCTTCATGACCCGGCAAGTGCCGCAGATGCCCATCCCGCAGGCCTTGGGAATATGCAGCCCAAGCTTGGCGGCAGCCGAGTGGATGGTATCGTTTTCACTGACACGGATACTCTTGCCACTGCCGGTGAATTCGACCGGTATCAGCGTCGCCGTATCGACTTCCTCGGCATCGGCCTCGGCCTGCTCGGCGAGTTCCAGCACATCCTCCTGAACGCTCAACGGCGTCGCGCCGAAGGACTCCTGGTGGTAGCTCGACATGTCGAAGCCATCTTCCTGCAGCACTTGGCGCACCGCCTGCATGAAGGGTGCCGGCCCGCAGCAGAACACTTCCCTTTCGAGATAGTCCGGTGCCATCAGCGTCAGCATCTGCCTCGTCAGATAGCCCCGAAAGCCGGACCAGGCCTGGCTGAGCTCGTCGCTGCGCTCGCAGACGATATGCAGGCGGAACTCCGGCAGCCGCGAGAACATGTGGACCAGTTCACGGTGGTAGATGATGTCGTTGGGCGCCTGGGCACAGTGGATGAATTCGAGATCCACGGCAGCATTGGTATCGAAGAACCAGCGCGTCATCGACATCAGCGGCGTGATGCCGACACCGCCGGAGAGCATCAGCACTTTCTCCGCCGGATGATCGATGACGTTGAAATCGCCGACCGGCCCGTGAACCACCATCGGGTCACCGATCTTGAGATTGTCGTGCAACCAGTTGGAGACCTGCCCCCCCGGCAGCCGCTTGACGGTGATCGAGAAGCTATAGGGGATCGAGGGGGAACTGGAAATCGTGTAGGAACGCATCACCGGCTGACCGGCGATCTCTAGCTCCAGCGTGACGAACTGTCCCGGCTTGAAGAAGAACATCACCGGCTGGTCGGCCATAAAACAGAACGTTCGTACGTTCCAGGTTTCCTGAATCACCTTGACGCAACGTACCTGATGTCGGCCGTTGGTCCAGGTTTGGGTATTGACCGGATTGAAGAATTCCATCGTCACCGCACTCGATCGGGGAAATGGCCAGGGCGAGAATGCCAATCCGCTCAGCCGCTTCCGGTGAATTACCGTCCTCAGCGGATTCTGCGCACGCCGACGCGGACCGACTTGCCTATCAACGACACGGGCATGTCAACCACCCCCAGCCACCGTCAAAACGGCGCTACCGGCACGAAAAATGACGCACGGTGACAGCCGCGCGACGTCATCGCCGACCCAGTATCAACGTGTGACGCCCCGGTGATCATTTGTTCTTGGCGGTCGGCCTGGCATCGACGAGTGTCGCGGCTGGATAATTTCATCGCCAGCACCTGAGCGACACTCGCCGAAAGTCAGACCGACAGCTTAAAATCGGCACCGCCACAGCCATTCCACCCGGTCGTTCCCGCGGTCATGTTCGGGAAGACCCACACCTGTTATCGATGAGGATGCGACCATGTCACCACTTCCACGCGACAGTCTGGAGGGTTCACTTGCCGAGACTCGCGCCGCCGTAGCGGAAATGCTGGACCAGCGTGACCCGACGTTCTCGCTGCCCCAGCCGTTCTACAACGACTCGCGACTGTTCGCGCTGGACATGGAGGAAGTGTTCGAGAAGCAGTGGCTCTTCGCCGGCATGAGCTGCGAGATCCCCGCCAAGGGCAACTTCTTCAAGATCGAGATCGGCAGCAACTCGATCATCGTGGTGCGTGGTGCCGAGAATCGAATCCAGGCGTTCCATAATGTCTGCCGCCATCGTGGCTCGCGACTATGTCTGAAGGACAAGGGCAAGGTCGCCAAGCTGGTCTGCCCCTATCACCAGTGGACCTACGAGCTCGACGGCCGGCTGCTGTTCGCAGGCAGCGACATGGGTGCCGATTTCGACATGAGCGCCTACGGTCTCAAGCCCGTGGCAGTGAAGAGCGCCGGCGGCTTCGTGTTCGTCAACCTGAGCGAGAACCCGGAGCCGATCGACGACTTCCTGGTATCGCTGGAACACTACCTGTCGCCCTACGACATGGACAACGTCAAGGTCGCGGTGGAGTCGAACATCGTCGAACGCGCCAACTGGAAGCTGGTGCTCGAGAACAATCGCGAGTGCTATCACTGCAACGGCGCCCATCCCGAACTGCTCAACTCGCTGATCGAGTTCGACGATACCGACGACCCCCGTTCCACCGGCGAGTACCGTGACCTGGTCGCCCGCAAGCAGGCCGACTGGACCGCCTGCGAGGTACCGTGGCAGCTCGCCCGGTTCGGCAAGCGCAATCGCCTCACCCGCACGCCACTGATCGACGGCATCGTCTCGATGACCATGGATGGCAAGCCAGGCTGCAACAAACTGATGGGCCATATACCCAATGCGGATATGGGCTCGCTGCGTATCCTGCACCTGCCCAATTCGTGGAACCACTTCATGGGCGATCACGCGGTGGTGTTCCGGGTGCTGCCACTCGGCCCTCAGGAGACCCTGGTCACCACCAAGTGGCTGGTGCACAAGGATGCCGTGGAAGGCGTCGACTACGACCCCGAACGTCTCCGCCAGGTCTGGGACGCCACCAATGATCAGGACCGCCGCCTGGCCGAGGAGAACCAGCTCGGCATCAATTCACGCGCCTATCAGCCAGGACCCTACTCCAAGACCTACGAGTTCGGCGTGATCGATTTCGTCAACTGGTACAGCGAGACGCTGCGGGCCAATCTCGGCGTCGAGACATCGCCTCAGTTGCAGGTCGCCTCGCAGTAGTCGCGGCACCACTGGACAGCGCGCAATCCACGCTTTCCCGGTCACCCCCCATGAAAAAGGCGCCTCCCCAGGGAGGCGCCTTTTTGCTGATGGCGATGATATCCGCGAACTAGAACTCCACCGTTGCCGACAGCTTGAACGTCCGCGGTTCGCCCTGGATCAGATAGCCGGCAAAGGCCGTGGAAGCGCCGGCCCAGTAATCCTCGTCGGTGACGTTGTCGATACCGGCACGCCATACCCAGTCCGCGCCACCGATCGGCATGGTGTAGCGCATGCCAAGGTCAAGTCGCGTCCACGGGTCCAATTCGAGATTATTGGCGGTATCGGCATACTGCGAACCGGTATGAATGACGCGGCCAGTCGCAGTGAGGCGATCGACATGTGGCACATCCCACTCGCTGCCCAGCACGAAGCGATACTCGGGCACGCCTGTCGCATCATTACCCTCGGTGCCGTCCTGGGTCTTGGTCAGTTCGGCATCGATCCAAGTCGCGCTGCTGAACAGGCGCAGACCATCGAGGGGTTCGCCGTAGAGGCTGAGCTCCAGGCCCCGGTTGCGCTGCTCGTTATCGAGGTTGCCGACACCATCGACCACGGCTGCCGTCGGAAGCTTGATCTGAAACAGACTGATGCCGCCGCCTACGTTGCCATAATCGAACTTGGTCCCCACTTCATACTGCTTGGCGTGGGCGATGCCCAGATACTCGCCATAGTTCGAGGCCGTGGTATCGGTGACAGTGCCACCATCCTGCAGCGCTTCGACATAGTTGGCGTAGAGCGAAATATTGGGATTCGCCTTGAAGACAATGCCCACCGCCGGAGTCACTCGGCGGTCGGCATAACGATTATTACCGCCATCATTGGGACGCTCGTCGACTTCCAGCTCCTGATAGCGGGCACCAAGGGTCAACAACACCCGATCATTCAGGAAACCGAGCGTATCACTCAGGGTGACACCCTGAGACCGGGTTCGCGTCACGCTGCCTCCCACAAAAGGATCGCCTTCTGGTCGCGACAAATCCTGGGGATCGTAGATATTGGTCGTGCCCGCCGCCAAGAAGCTCCAGTCTGAATCGAATTTGCGGTAAGCGCTGGAGTAGCCAAGCGTCACATCGTGGCTCACAGGCCCGGTGACGACATAACCGCGGATCCCGGCCTGACTGGCAAAGTTATCGATGTGATTGCCGGTCTCGAAATCGTTGACGGTCGCGTTTCCACTGTCATCGGTCAGGCTTGGGTTCGCCGAGACGATATTCTCGATCGTCCGGTTACCGCCAACCGCGGCAAAAGCGGTCCAATCATTGTTCAGGTCGTACTCCCCTCGCACCATACCGAAATTGGTCTCGAGCTCGGAGCCCCCGAAGGCGGGCGTGTAGTTCGAGGAGGCGTCCGGCACGGAGGGCACTTCCGTCGCCGCCCCGGTGTAGATACTCGAGCGGCCACCCTCCAGCGTCGATTTCTGATGACCAAAATCGAACAGCACGCGTCCACGCTCGCCACGGTAGTCGAGGCCGACGACGACCGATGTGTCGCGCTGGCTCTCATCATCGATGGCGGTATCGCCTCGGCCACGGACCGCACTGACGCGCGCGCCCCACTGCTGCTGGTCACCGAAGCGCCGGCTGGCGTCGACACCCACGTCACCGTAGCTGTCGGAACGATAGCCGCTGGAGAGCTTGAGCATCGGCTCGTTGCCGGCGTGCTTGGGCTCGATATTGACGGTGCCGCCGATGCCACCGTTGCCACCGATGGGGATACCGGAGGTGAAGGCACTGGCACCCTTGAACACCTCGATCCGTTCGGCAATGTCGCTGTTGATGAGCTGGCGGGGCAGCACGCCGTAAAGGCCACCGTAGGCCACGTCGTCGCCGGTCAGGTTGAAGCCGCGAATCTTGAAGGCTTCACCGTAGATGCCGTACCCCTGGCCCACGCTGACAGAAGCGTCGTTCTGTAGCGTATCGCCCAGGGTTTGCGACTGCTGATTCTCGATCAATTCGCTGGTGTAGCTGGTCACGCTGAAGGGGATGTCCATCGCATCCTTTTCACCCAGCAGGCCGACACGCCCACCTGCGGCGATCTGGCCACCGGCAAAAGCCGGCGGGGGCGTATCGCCATAGGTCGGCGCAGTGCTCGTCACCGTTACCGTGTTCAACGCCTGCGTGTCGCCGTTGCTCTGAGCCCAGGCCGTTGACGCCAGTGGTACAGCGCTGATGGTTACGAGCGTCACCAGGCGACAGGCCTGGCGACAATTTCCCGAAGAAGAGTTCCCTGATGTCATGTTGTTGAACCTGTTTTGGCCTGACGACAGAAGCAGTGGACCGAGAGCCGGTGGAACGCGCGTCGGTCTGAGGAAAAGAGATATTCCGCGGCATTCTATACGCACATCGGCAAAATGAAAATGAGAACGCTTCTTATGTGTACAAGAATCTCGAATCGCAAGCCCCGTTCTTTATTGATAACGATTGTCATTCGATCTACCATCACCGCCCGTAGCCGCATCCTCCGGCGCCGCGTTGCTGTCCGGATGAGCGCCGTGCCACTTTTCCCGTCGCCAGGAAACCGTCACTTTGCCGCGTGTTCGCTCTTTTCCCGCTCTCCTCGCACTTGCGGTTGCCGTGCTGCTGGGGATGAGCACCGCGCCGGCGGACGCCGATTCGAAGCCGCCGCGAATCGCGGCCGCCAACTGGACCGTCGTCGAGACCCTCGTCGCCCTGGGGGTCGAACCCTACGCGGTGTCGGACATCCCCAACTACAACGCCTGGGTCAAGGCACCGGCGATCCCCGATTCGACGCTGGACATGGGTCTGCGCAACGAGCCCAACCTCGAACTGCTGGCCCAGGATCCCCCCGACCTGCTGCTGACGAGCGCCCTGTTCTCTCGCGACAACGCCCGTCTGGAGCGTCTGATGCCGGTGAGGATGATCGACAACTTCTACACCGACCGGCCCTATTACGAGGCGACGCTGGCGATGACTCGCGAGATCGCGAGACTGACCGGCCGGCAGCCGCAGGCCGAGGCCCTGATCGCCGAAACCGACGCCGTTCTCGCACACGCCGCTCGGGCCCTGCGAGGAGCGAAGACGCCCCTCTATCTAGTGCAGTTCAGCGATGCGCAGCACGTCCGCGTGTTCGGCCAGGGTAATATGGTGGGCACACTGTTCTCCCGCACCGGCCTCACCAATGCCTGGACCGGTCCGACCAACGCCTGGGGCTACGCCAGCATCCCGATCGATCGGCTGGCGGAGAGGCCAGAGGCGCGCATCGTCGTCATCAAGCCTTATCCCAGAGGCGTGGAAGAGGCCCTGGGCGACAATCAGATCTGGCAGCACCTGCCGGCGGTCCGCGCGGGGCGGGTGAGCTTCATCGACCCCGTCTGGCCTTACGGGGGGCTGATTTCACTGCAGCGCTTGGCCCGTTCGCTGGTCGATGTCGCCACCCAGCCCCCCACCGCCGATACGTCTCTCGTCTCTTCCGTCGAGGGTCAGGCGCCATGACGCTTCGCACGCGCTCCCCCGCCTGGTTCGCCCTCGCCCTGCTGCTACTGGCGGTCGGCCTGGCAGCCGCGACCCTGCATACCCGGTTCGGCGATCTTTCCGGGTTCTGGTGGCAATCCATCGTTGCCCCCGACGATGACCAGATCCGTCAGATCGTGATGCACTACACCTTCGTGCCGAGGCTGCTGGTCGCGCTGCTGGGCGGCGCGGCCCTGGCCCTGGCGGGTTGCCTGATGCAGCAGGTGTTACGCAATCCGCTGGCGTCGCCGGCGACGCTTGGCGTCACCAGCGGTGCGCAACTGGCGCTGGTCGTCGCGACGCTGTGGGCGCCGAGCTGGATGCTGGCGGGGAAGGAGTGGATCGCCCTGGCCGGCGGCACCGTGGCGATGCTGCTGGTTTTCGCGCTCTCCTGGAAGCGACGCCTGGCGCCGATGGTGGTGGTACTCTCCGGGATGGTGGTCAGCCTCTATTTCAGCGCGATCAACAGTGCACTGCTGCTGTTTCACCAGGAGAGCCTGTCGGGGCTGTTCATCTGGGGGTCGGGAGCGCTGGCCCAGGATAGCTGGCACGACACCCGTTTCCTGCTGCTGCGCCTGGGTATCGTGGTGGTGGTGGCACTGCTGCTGCTGCTGCGGCCGCTGGCGCTGCTCGATCTCGAGGAGGACGGCGCCAAGAGCCTCGGCATCTCGCTGCGCAAGCTGCGTTTCGCCGGCCTGGGCCTGGGGATATTCATCACCGCCTGCGTGGTCAGCGCCATCGGCCTGATCGGTTTCATCGGCCTCGCATCGCCGGCCATCGCAAGGCTCTCCGGCGCCCGCACGCTGTCCCAACGGCTCGTCTGGTCGATGATTCTGGGGGCTCTTCTGCTCGCGGTGACGGATCTCGCCGTTCAGCAGCTATCTCCGTTCACTGCTTCGTTACTGCCGACCGGCGCCATGACGGCGGCGCTAGGCGCCCCGCTGCTGCTGTGGCTTTTGCCGCGCCTGCGGGTCGGTGGATCACGGCCCGCGCCCAGCACGGGGCTGACCATGCCACGCCTGGCACGGCCACACCTCCGCCTGTGGGCGCTGGCGGGCTTGACGGTCGTTGCCTGCGCGCTGGCGCTGCTTGTCGGCTTCATGCTCGACAGCCACACCCTCTATCCCAGTGTGGCAGGCACGGGTGACCTGTCGCTCATCGTCGACTGGCGGTTGCCGCGAGTGGCCACGGCCGCAGCGGCGGGGCTGATGCTGGCCATCGCCGGCACCCTGCTGCAGCGGATGACCGGCAACCCCATGGCCAGTCCCGAGGTCCTCGGCATCAGTGCCGGCGTCGCGATCGGCGTGATCGCGCTGATGCTGCTGCCGCTCGGCATCGCGCCACTGAGCGGTTCGGTCATGGGCTTCAGCGGGGCCACGGTAGCGCTACTGGTCCTGATCGTCTGCAACCGCCGCAGTGGCTTCGCACCGGAGCGGCTACTGCTGACCGGCATCGCCATCTCGTCGCTGCTGGACGCCATGCGCGCCATCGTGCTGGCCAGCGAGGATCCAAGGGCGCAGCAGTTGCTCTCGTGGCTGGGTGGGTCGACCTACTATGCCAGCCTGACATCGAGCGGCTGGATCGTGGCAATCGCCATCCTCCTGCTGGCGCTGACGCTACCTCTGCAGCGCTGGTTGACACTGCTGCCATTGGGCGCGCCCACCGCCAAGGCGCTCGGCGTCGACGTGGATCGCAGCCGACTGGTGCTGTTGGCATTGGTCGCCCTGCTGACCGTCGCCGCGACCCTGGTGATCGGGCCACTCTCCTTCGTCGGCCTGATGGCCCCGCACATGGCGCGCCTGATGGGATTCCACGGCGCCAGGCATCAGATGCTCGGCGCCGGTCTGCTGGGTATGCTGGTCATGGTGACCGCCGACTGGCTGGGCAGGAATCTGTTTTTCCCCTATCAACTGCCGGCGGGCCTGATCGCCGCGTTGATCGGCGGCGTCTACTTCATGTGGGGATTGCGCCGCCTCTAGCGCTGCTTCGGGAAGCAGCGATCAAGCAGCGCTAAAGGCCGGCAGCAGATGGCGCTCTATCGCCTCCCGCACCGATGGCAACATCACGTCGGTGTGCTGCATCAGATCGCGGATGGCGGGCTCCAGCCCCTCGACGCCCCGCGCGCGATGACATCCCGCCGCCAGCCGCGCGCAGCTCTCCGGGCACGCCTCCTCGGGGATACGCACCCCCAGCGAGACCAGCCGTTGACGAAAGTCCTCGCCATCGATGAGATCGACGATCATCATGATCCACCTCCGTTCGACAATGTTGCCTTGCAAGTCGCTATCAGGGCATGGCCCTCGGGCCGGCCGCATGTTCTATTATCTATCGCATCGTGACAGGCTGCGTCGATACCCGAAACGTCGCCATGTCGGTTTCACGAAGTTCGGTGTCACTCATGGAGACGCATGTCCGCGATCGCTCTTCTCTTCCCTCGTCTTCGGCGCCTGGCCTATCTGCTGCTTGCGGTACTGCCGACGACGGCCCACGCCGCTGCCTTTACCTACTGGGACGATCCCAGCGCCACGGCCGTGACACTCACCCGGGAGGAGTTCGTGGCCCAGGCCAGCCAACGTCGGGGCGAAGACCGGCTGGCTTTCGTCAATCGCGTGATCAATAACGCCGCCCGCCAGCAATTCGAGAAGGTGGATACCTGGAAGGGCTTCGATCGCCTGGTCCGCGATGGCTACGGCGACTGCGAGGACTTCGCCATCGCCAAGTACCAGATCCTGATCCAGGCGGGCACCCCGGTGTCACGCCTGGATTTTCTCGCCGCCGACGACACCCTCACCCCGACCTATCATGCGGTACTGCGCTACCGCCAGGACGACGGCAGCCACCTGATTCTCGACAACCTGACGCTGATGATGCTGCCCGAGTCGAAGCGTACCGACCTGAAACCGCTGGTCGCGTTCGACGCCCACCACGCCGAGCACTTTCGCGACGGTCGCTTTCACGCCGTCGATCCGGCGCGCATCGTGCTCGGCGGCCAGCGGCTATCGGAGCGGATGCCTCGGCTGATGGACTACTGATCGTCCTGCGCGAGGATCTTCTCCGCCCGCAGATAATCGATCAGCTTCTCGGCGGCCTCCTCCGGCGAGAGGTCGGTCAGCACCTGACCACCGGACGCGGAGGACTTGGCCGCGGCCGCCTTGAAACGATCCCGCGCATTGGTCGATTTCACCACCTTGAGGCGCTTGGGTCGCGCGCGGGCCGGCTGCCAGTGCCAGTCCGCGCTGTCGGCGTCGAGGGGCGACTCGTCCGGTGGCAGCAGATCGTCGACGATATCGATGCGTCCGCGTCGCGCCGGACCGAAGGCGCTCTGACGTGGCGCCTCGGCGACAGCGTCCACCGCAATCAGACACGGCAGGCGGACTTCGAGTCGCCGACGCTGGCCCTGGGGTAGCGCCTGCAGTACCGTCACGCGCTCCCCGTCGCAATGTTCGATGGCGGCGACGCCGGTGGCGATTGCCCAGCCCAGCCGCTCGGCAAGCAGATAGCCGACCATGCCCGAGCCTTCGCCGCACTCGGCGCGCTGGCCGGTCAACGCCAGTCTCACGCCACTGCGCTCGAGCCACGCCGCCAGCAGCGGTACCGCATCCCCGCCCTCACCCAGCGGCAAGAGCGACAGCTGACCATCCCGGTCATCGTCGAGGCCGTGATACATCCCCAGATATCCCTGCAGGGACTCCCGCAGCGAAGCCTGTTCCGGGTCGCCGGCGTGGGCCAGCGACAGGTCGGCGCCGACCAGAGACAGCCCCATCTCGACGGCGCGAGCGTCCTCGCGGGCGCGCCCGGCGCGCCCTGAGACCGGGTGGCGGCCGCTGGACACCAGCGCCGCCGTCTTCACCCGCTGAGGCATTTTCGCGGTGTCTCGGGGTTCAGGCTGCGGCATGTCGAGACTCCTCATCCGTCCACGACCCGTCCGGACCGGTTTGCTCTCGCGGCTGGCCGAGCCGCCTGCAGACCGCCGCCAGTACCGCATCGCCGTCGGCGATCAGCGCCAGGTCGGCACGCTTGACCATGTCGCAGCTCGGGTCGTTGTTGATCGCGATCACCCGCTGGCATTTGGCGATGCCCTGCAGGTGCTGGACCGCCCCGGAGATGCCCACGGCGACGTAGCAGCTCGCGGTGACGAAGGTGCCGGTGGCACCGACCTGGCGCGGGCGCGGCATGTAGCCGTCGTCCACCGCCACCCGGGAGGCGCCCTCGCTGGCGCCCAGCACGCGGGCGGCGTGGTGATAGCCTTCCCAGTCCGACACCCCGCGCCCAGCGGAGAGAATGAACGGTGCCTGGGCGAGCGGGATCTCCTGGGGGTCGACGGCGACACGGCCGCGGTCGACCATACCGGCGGTCGCCGTGATCATCTCGGCTTGGCGAGGCGTCTCAGGCAGTGCTTCGAGATCGATCGGCCGCGCCTCGTGGCGCGTCTCGCTGACCGGCTCGGCGCACTCCGGCAGCGCCAGCAACACACGGGCAACGTCGCGCAGGATGTCCTGGCGGTCCCCCGCCCGGGAGAGCGTCTTGCCCTCACTGAGCTGCCAGACCCGGGTCGCCGGACGGGCACCACCCGCGCCATCGCTCGCGCCCTGATTCGAGAGACGCGCCGCCAGCCGCCTTCCCAGGTCGCCGCCATCCGGTAGCGAATCGGCGAAGATCCAGTGCCGGGGAGACAGTCCCGCTTCGACATCGACGAGCGCCGCCAGCCGCGATACCGGATCGTAACCGCTACCGACTCTCGCGGAGAGATCGACGACGCGGTCCGCGCCGGCCTCCTCGAAGCCGGCGACACTGCCGAGAAAGGTCACAGCCGTCACCGCCAGGTCATGGCCGTCGGCGAGTTGACGGGCGAGGCCGAACAGGTCTCGGTCATGATCGTTGAGCCGCCCTTCCGGCAGCTCCGGCACGACCACGATATGGCCCAGCGGCTGATCGATGACGATCTGACGCCGCGCCGGTTCCGCGCTCGTCGAAGCCGCCGCCGGGTTCGCCTCCACCGAGGCGCCGCTGCGGTCGATGCGCTTGACGCCGTTGGGGCCGATGGCGCCGAGGGCATGGGGATTGACGCGCGTCACCCCGTCGGCGCTGGTCCATCGCCAGGCCGGACGCGCGAATTCGTGATGGCGCGGGTGCAGCCGATTGCGCCGGGCGCGTTCGGCGTGCGGGTCGATTCGTCTGACACTCATGCCGGAACCTCCTCAGGCGCTTCAGTGCTGGTACGCGTGGTCGATGCCGCGGCCGGCTCCACCAGCGCGGCGGCGACCATCTCGGCGATATCGAGAATGCGCGGGCGCGGCTCGACCACACCCTCGAGCATCGCCGTGCACTGGGGGCAGGCCACGGCAACGGTTGTCGCCCCGGTCTCACGCACATCCTCCATGCGCATGTCGGGGATGCGCGCCTTGCCGGGCACGTCGGAGAGTGCCGCGCCGCCGCCACCGCCGCAGCAGCGCGAGCGATAGCCGGAGCGCTCCATCTCGGCGACTTCCAGCCCGAGGGCGGCGAGCACCTGACGTGGCGCGGCGAACTCCCCGTTGTAGCGGCCCAGATAGCAGGGATCGTGGTAGGTGACGGTCTCGGCCTGGGCCGGAGCTTCCACGCTGATGCGACCGCCATCGAACAGCTCGGCGATGAAGGTCGAGTGGTGGAGCACCCGGTAGTCCCCGCCAAAGGCGCGGTATTCACGGCCCAGCACGTGGAAGCTGTGCGGGTCGGCGGTGACGATGCGCTGGAAGCGATAGCGCGACAGCGTGGCGATATTGCGCTCGGCGAGGCGCTGGAAGGTCGCCTCGTCGCCCAGGCGCCGGGCGACGTCGCCGCTGTCGCGCTCTTCGTCACCCAGCACGGCGAAGTCCACACCACCGGCGCGGAGGATCTTGACCAGGGCGCGCAGGGTGCGCTGGTTGCGCATGTCGAAGGCGCCGTCGCCCAGCCACAGCAGCACGTCGACCCCTTCGGGGCAATCCTGGATGCGCGGCATCTCCAGATCCGCCGCCCAGTCCAGGCGCGAGGCGTTGTCGAGCCCGCCGGGGTTGTCGGTGGCGATCAGGTTGTCGATCGCCGCCGCGCCCTTCTCCGGGGTCTCGCCCTTCTCCAGGGTGATGAAGCGGCGCATGTCGACGATGGCGTCGACGTGCTCGATCATCATCGGGCACTCCTCGACGCAGGCGCGACACGTCGTGCACGCCCATAGCGTCTGGGCCTCGACCAGTTGCGGCACGATCGGCGCATTCGGCCCGCCATGGTGCTTGCCGACCTCGATCCCGGGATAGCCGGAGCCGGCGTAGCGAGCATCGCTGCCGCCGGCCATGCCCACGACCATGTCCTGGATCAGCTTCTTGGGGTTGAGCGGCTGCCCGGCGGCGTAGGCCGGGCAGACGTTCTGGCAGCGGCCGCACTGGACGCAGGCGTCGAACCCGAGCAGCTGCTCCCACTGGAAGTCGGCGGGCTTCTCCACGCCGAGCGTCTTCGCCGTGAGATCCAGCGGGAAGAGTGCGGTGGAGCGACTGCCACGATGAACGTCATGGCCGGCATCCGGGTGATTGTCGTCGAACCGCTCGGGGCGCCGATGGAAGGCCAGATGGAAGGAGCCGGCGAAGGCGTGCTTCATCGGCCCGCCCCAGCCCATGCCGACCACCATCTCCAGCAGGCCCCAGACCAGCACGGCCGACAGGACGATGGCCAGCACGCCGCCGCCGAGGGTGGTCGGCGCCACGCCCACCAGCGGCAGGCTGACCAGGAACATGCCCACCGAGTAGGCGAGCAGACTCTTCGACAGTCGCTGCCAGGGGCCCTTGGAGAGCTTGGGCGGCGGATTCACCCGGCGCAGATTCACCGCGATGGTGCCGACGAACATTACCAGGCTCGCCGCCAGCAGCAGCCCGCCGAGGATCGGATTGCGCCAGCCGAAGCCGTGAACCACCAGCGCCAGCGCCATGGCGGCCACGTAGCCGCCGGCGGTGGCCACGTGGGTATGGGCGATCGCCTTGTCGCGGGCGACGACGTGGTGCAGGTCATTGAGATAGCGCTTGGGCATACGCACCAGACGGTGCCAGCCCATCGGGGATCGCCGCCCCTGGCGCCACAGCCGGATGCGGCGTACCGCGCCCGCCGCACCCACCGCCAGCGCGGCAAAGATCAGAATGGGGAGTAGCGTCTGCAACATGGTGCTTCTCCAAAAAAGTCGCTGACGCCGGTCGTTTCAACACGTGCCGCCAGCGATGCCCTACCTCTCCTTCGACATGGAACGGCTACGAGCGAGGACGAGACCAGGCGAATTGTGAGGAGCCAGCGGAGTGGACGCGGTTGTCCATGAGCATGGCGACGAGCAATTCAACGCCGTATCGTCGAGCGCAGTCCGTTCCCCTCACAGATCCTTGCAGAGGCGGAGCGCATCATAGATCGCCGCATGCGTATTGCGCTGCGCCACGCAGTCCCCCAGCCGGAACAGTGCGAACTCGCCGCTCTCGGCCAGGGTCGGCTGCGCCGTCGCCGCGTAGAGCGCCTCGAGATCGATCTGCCCCTTGTTGCGTGAGCGCTCCTTGAGCGCGTAGTAGAGCGACTCGTCCGGACGCACGCCGTTCTCGATCACCACCTGGTCGACCACTCGCTCCTCGTGCTCGCCGGTGTACTCGTTCTCGAGCAGCGCCACCAGCTTGTCACCTTCGCGATAGACCTTGTGCAACCCCAGGTCGCCGGTCATCACCACCGACTGCTGATAGAGGCTGCGGTAGTAGGTCGGGAAGGTGGTGCCGCCGATCGCCACGCCGGGCTTGGTGTCATCGGTGACGATCTCCACCGTGGCGCCCTTGCTGGCGAGATAGTCGGCGGTGGACATGCCGCTGAACTCGCACATGGTGTCGTAGACCAGCACGTTCTTGCCCGGCTCGACCTTGCCGCCGAGGATGTCCCAGCTGCTGACCACCAGGCTCTCGTCGGGGTTGTCCGAGTAGCCCCATTCGGGCACCTGCTCGAGGAACGGATGGCCGCCGTTGGCCAGCACCACCACGTCCGGCTGCAGGTCGCGAATCATTGCGTCGTCGGCACGGCTCTCGAGCTTGATCTCCACGCCAAGGCGCGCCAGCTCCATCTCGTACCAGCGGGTGATACCAGCGATCTGGTCGCGCTGTGGCGCCTTGGCCGCCAGCGTGATCTGGCCGCCGAGCTGCGGTTCGGCCTCGAACAGGGTCACGTCGTGGCCGCGCTCCGCCGCCACCCGCGCCGCTTCCATGCCGCCGGGCCCGCCGCCGACCACCACCACCTTGCGCGTGGGGCCGGTACTCTTCTCGATGATATGCGGCAGCCCCATGTACTCCCGCGAGGTCGCCGCGTTCTGGATGCAGAGCACGTCGAGCCCCTGGTACTGACGGTCGATGCAGTAGTTGGCGCCAACGCACTGGCGGATCTGGTCGGTCTGCCCCGCCTTGATCTTGGCGATGATGTGGGGGTCGGCGATGTGCGCCCGGGTCATCCCCACCAGGTCGACATAGCCGCCCTCGAGGATACGCTCGGCCTGGGTCGGATCCTTGATGTTCTGGGCGTGGATGACCGGAACCGAGACCACCTCCTTGATGCCCGCCGCCAGGTGCAGAAACGGCTCCGGCGGGTAGGACATGTTGGGGATGACGTTGGCGAGGGTGTCGTGAGTGTCGCAGCCCGAGCCGATGACGCCGAAGAAGTCGACCATGCCGGTGGCATCGTAGTAGGCGGCGATCTGCTTCATGTCGTCATGGGACAGACCATCCGGATGGAACTCGTCGCCACAGATGCGCATGCCGACGCAGAAGTCGTCGCCGACCTCGGCACGCACCGCCTTGAGCACCTCCATGCCGAAGCGCATGCGATTCTCGAAGCTGCCGCCCCATTGGTCGGTGCGCTTGTTGACGCGCGGGCTCCAGAACTGGTCGATCAGATGCTGGTGGACCGCGGAGAGCTCGCAGCCGTCCAACCCACCCTCCTTGACCCGTCGCGCGCCCTGGGCGAAATCACCGATGATGCGCCAGATCTCCTCCTCCTCGATGGTCTTGCAGGTGGCGCGGTGGACCGGCTCACGAATGCCGGAAGGCGACAGCAGGGTCGACCAGTTGTGGCCGTCCCAGCGCGAGCGTCGTCCCATGTGGGTGATCTGGATCATGATCTTGCCGCCATGCTTGTGAACGGCATCGGCAAGATTCTGGAAGTGGGGGATGATGCGATCGGTGGAGACGTTGACCGAGCTCCACCACTGCTGCGGGCTGTCGATAGAGACCGGCGAAGAGCCGCCGCAGATGCAGAGCCCACAGCCGCCTTTCGACTTCTCTTCATAATACTTGACGTAGCGATCCGTGGTCATGCCGCCGTCGGTGGCGTGGACCTCGGCGTGGGCGGTGCTCACCACGCGATTGCGGATGGTCAACTTGCCGATCTGGATCGGCTTGAATAGTGCTTCATGGGCCATGGCCGGTCATCTCCTCGAACTCGCACTGCCCTGGGGTCAGGCGCGGCCGCCACGAGTTCTTCAGTACACGGAATTGCTTGAATTATTGCTATCTATCGCGAGGCGTATCGGCGCCGCCCTCAGCGCGGCGCCACTTCGAAGTAGCCGACCTCGCAGCCCGCCTCGGCACCGCTCTGGGTCTGCTCGGCACGGGTGCGCAGGCTGCTGCCACGGGCCTCGAGAATCTGGTCCATGGCGCCGGCGAACCAGCCGGTGAACATGTACTCTTCCTTCTTGCCGGTCTTGCCCAACTGGTAGACGAAGCAGGAGTGCTCCAGACGCACCTTGGCGGTGCCGGCGTCGAGATCGATCGCTTCGGTGATGAACAGCCCCCAACCACGCTGGGACAGCCGCTTCATGTAGTGCTCGAAGACCGCCACGCCCTCGAGACCGTGCAGCTCGGCTTCCTTCTCGCACCAGTGCCAGGCGGACTTGTAGCCGGCGTCGTAGAGGAGCCTGGCGTAGGTCTCGGCGCCCAGCGCCTCCTCGATGGCGACGTGATTGTTGATGAAGAAGTGGCGCGGCACGTAGAGCATCGGTAGCGCATCGGTGGTCCAGACACCGGTGTCGCTATCGACGTTGATCGGCAGTTCGGGAGCCATCTGGGTCATATCGGTTACCTCAAAAATTGTTCTCTGGCTACGAGCTACGAGCTACGAGCTACGAGCTACGAGCTACGAGCTACGAGCTACGAGCTACGAGCAGGATTGTGCGGATTTCCGTTAATCGAGCGCCAAACGCCGCGAGATTCGAGAACCTGCTCATCGCCCGGGACTCGAAGCTCGTAGCCGATCATTCCCCCCAGACATCCTTTAGCGTTCGCACCCAGTTCTCGCCCATGATCTTGCGCACCACCGGCTCGGACAGGCCGTGGTCGAGCAGCGCCTGGGTCAGGTTGGGGAACTCACCGATGGTGCGGATGCCCTTGGGATTGATGATCTCGCCGAAGCGGGTCAGACGGCGGGCGTAGCCCTTGTCGTGGGTCAGCCACTCGAAGAAGGCTTCGTCCTGGCCCTGGGTGAAGTCGGTACCGATGCCGATGGCATCCTCGCCGACGATGTTCATGATGTAGACGATCGCTTCGACGTAATCCTCGACGGTGGCGTTGACGCCGGCCTTGAGGAAGGGCGTGAACATGGTCACCCCGACGAAACCGCCGTGGTCGGCAATGAACTTGAGCTCGTCGTCGGACTTGTTGCGCGGGTGCTCCTTGAGACCGCTGGGCAGGCAGTGGGAGTAACAGACCGGCTTGCTCGACTCGAGGATGATCTCCTCCGAGGTCTTCGAGCCGACGTGGGAGAGATCGCACATCATGCCGACCCGGTTCATCTCCGCGATCACCTCGCGACCGTAGCCGGAGAGGCCGCCGTCGCGCTCGTAGCAGCCGGTACCGACCAGGTTCTGGGTGTTGTAGCAGAGCTGGGTGATGCCCACGCCGAGCTTCTTGAAGATCTCGATGTAGCCCAGCTTGTCCTCGAAGGCGTAGGCGTTCTGGAAGCCGAGGATGATGCCGGTCTTGCCCTCCTCCTTGGCCCGGGCGATGTCGCGGGTGGTATGCACCGGGCGCACCAGCTCGGCGTTGTCTCGCATCAGCTGGTTGACGGCGACGATGTTGTCGACGGTGGACTCGAAATCCTCCCATACCGACACCGTGCAGTTGGCCGCGGTCAGGCCGCCCTTGCGCATGTCCTCGAACAGGGCGCGGTCCCATTTGGCAATGATCAGGCCGTCGATGATGATGGCATCGTCGTGCACGGATGAGGTCGACATGCGGAAATCCTCCTGGGTTTTGTGCGCCTTCGGCAGCCGTCGCGGCAGTTGACCGGAAGCCCGAAAACGATTGTTCCGCGCAGCATATCCCCGGCCCCCCTCGCCTCGGCGACCGAAAGCGAATCCCAGTGTTCCGATTGCGCCACGCCCGCTTGTCTGCCTGCGACAGCCTCAGGGCTACGAAAGCCACCGAGCGACAGCATGATTGACGCCGACGTGTTCTTTATATAGAACGTTCCATATAAAGAACGATCGGACCCATTCGCCCATGGACGAGACTGCGCTGGAAACTCTGGGACGGCATCTTCAGGCGCTGCGTCAGGCGCAGGGCCTGTCACTGACGCAGTTGGCGGCTCGGGCAGGGATCGCCAAGTCGAACCTGTCCCGCCTTGAGCAGGGGAGCGGCAACCCGACCATCGACACACTGTGGCGCCTGGCGAAGCCGCTGGGGGTACCGTTCGGCACTCTGGTAGCCCCCGTCGCGACACCGGTGGAAGAGAATGGCGTCAGCGTGCGCCTAGTCGAGCAGAGTCATCATCAGCGTCACGACGAGCCGGCCGTCGATGTCTACCTGATGCGCTGCGCCCCCGGAACGACTCGACATGCAGAACCTCACCCACCAGGCACCCGGGAAACCTTGCAGGTCGTCGAGGGCCGTATATCGGTAGGGCCGTCGGGGGCGCCGCACCAGCTTGCCGCCGGGGAGGTCTTTACATTCGCTGCCGATCGAGCTCACGACTATCGCGCCAGCGACATGGGGGCGACGCTACTGGTCACCATCGTCTACGCCAGGGGAGAAACATCGAATGGCTGATACCGACATGCCGCCATCCCCGAACGCGTGGTTGATCGGCGTCCGTGAAGCGATACCCCTGCTGGGCGGATACATCCCGGTGGCCGTCTCGTTCGGATTGATCTCCACTCAGGCGGGGTTCAGCACGGTAGAGACCCTGGCGATCTCGACACTGATCTATGCCGGGGCGTCGCAGTTCCTGTTCGTCGGCATGATCGCCAGCGGCTCACCCTTGTGGCTGACCGTGGCGCTGACACTGCTGATCAACGTGCGCCATGTCGTCTACGCCCCCAATCTTGCGCCCTGGCTGCCGAAGAGTCGCTGGTGGCCATGGTTGATGCACGGTATGACCGACCAGATCTTCGCCCTGGCCCACAGCCGCTTGCCACAACTGCCGGCAGCAAGCCGGGTGGGCTGGTTTTTCGGCGCCGCCCTGCTGGCCTGGCTCAGTTGGATCGCCGGCTCGTTGCTGGGCGCGGTCGCCGGCGAGTGGCTGACCCGCCGCTGGCCCCTGCTGAGTGAGGTGATGCCGTTTGCGCTGCCGGCACTATTTCTGGTGTTGCTCGTGCCGCGCATCACTTCCAGGCGCTGGGCGCTCGCGCTCGGTATCAGTATCGTCGCTGCCCTGCTCTGCACCCTGACCGGGCTGACCAATATCGGGATCCCGCTGGCTGCCGCCTGCGGGGCGCTCTGCTTCTATCTGGTTCGACTGCCGGAGACAGCCGTGGCGGGAAGAGCGGGGGGAGGGAAACGCCGATGAGCCTTGAACTCTGGCTGGGCATGACCGTGGCCGCGCTGGGCACCTACCTGATCCGACTGCTGCCACTGCTCTGGATGCAGCGGCGCCTGAAACATCGCGATGGGGATGCCGCCGTCGACTCCCTGCCAAAGTGGCTGGTAGTGCTGGGGCCAATGATGATCGCTGCCGTCCTGGGGGTCTCGCTGATGCCGCGCACGCCCGACCCTGCGGGCTGGCTGGCGACGGTCGTCGGACTGGGCGTCACCCTCGTCGTCTGGCGTAAAACCCGTTCTCTGGGTTGGCCGGTGATAGGCGGGGTGCTGACGTTCGGGATCGTGGTGATCTTGGCCAGGGTCGTCATCTAGCCTCTGTCCGGGTGCCGGGACCAGAGGCGTCGCGGCAGTTGACCGCGCAACGACAACGGGCGGCACAAGGGCCGCCCGATCCGGAAGCGAGAGCCGCCTCGCTCAGCCCAGCGCGATACTGGCGTAGGTCGGTTCTCCCCTGGCGTGGCTCAGCGCCACCGTTGCACTGCTGGACTGCATCAGCGAATCGTTGCCCGCCAGCGGGATCGCCGCAGGCTCCAGTCGACGAATCTTCAGGGTCTCGCCCCGATCCTCGCGCGGCGGCGTGCCAAAGTACTCGCGATAGCACTTGGAGAAGTGAGGGGTGGAGACGAAGCCGCAGGCGGAAGCGATCTCGATGATCGGCAGCGGTGTCTGCTTGAGCAGCTGCCTGGCCCGCGTCAGCCGCAACTTGAGATAGTAGCGCGACGGCGAGCAGTGCAGATGGCGCTGGAACAGCCGCTCGAGCTGGCGCCGGGAGACATCCACGTAGCTGGCCAGCTCGTCGAGCTCGATCGGCTCCTCGATATTGGCTTCCATCAACGCCACGATCTCGAGCAGCTTCGGCTGGGTGGTGCCGAGCACATGCTTGAGCGGCACCCGCTGCTGGTCCTCCTCGCCGCGAACCCGCTCGTAGATGAACATCTCGGAGATGGCCGCCGACAGCTCGCGACCATGGTCGCGCCCGATCAGGTTGAGCATCATGTCCAGCGGTGCCGTGCCGCCCGAGGCGGTGAAGCGGTCGCGGTCGATCGAGAATAGCCGCGTGCTCCACGCGGTACGCGGATACGCTTCCTGGATCGCGGCCAGACACTCCCAGTGGATACTGGCGTCGTAACCGTTGAGCAGCCCCGCCTGGGCCAGCGCCCAACTGCCGGTACAGACCGACCCCACCCGCCGCAGCTGGCGCTGACGACTCTGCAGCCAGGTCAGCAGGGCCGGCGTCACCGAGCGCTGTGGCGCAACTCCGCCGCACACCACCAGCCAGTCCAGCCGCAGCGGCGAATAGGCGCTGGCATCCGGCGTCACCTGCATGCCATCACTCGCTCGAACGGGAGCGCCATCCATGGTCATCACGTACCAGCGATAGAGCTCGCGTCCGGCGAGTTGATTGGCCATGCGCAACGGCTCGATGGCCGATGCCAAGGAAATCAGGGTGAAATCTTCCAGCAGCAGGAAGCCAAGCGTCTGCGGTTCGGGCACGGCGCCGGCGGGGGTGGGGGCGCTACCACGAGCGGGGGTGATTGCCATGTCATGTCTCCTCCAAGGATGGTTCGGCGGTTATTGTTATTGCAGTTCCCTGGCGTCTGTCGCTCTCTTTCCACGGCGACTTCGTCGATGTCGAACGGCGCTCGACAGTGACCGTCACGTGGCTTGTCGGCGGCTCTACCGGCCTGTCTCGACTGTAATCCCTGTGACTATGCGACGCATGCGTTTTTATCTCTGCGCGACACCGTCATCGCCATTAGGCACCCTGATGTCGTTTTTAGAACAGATCGGCCTCCTCCAGCTACGTCGATGTCGCAATTCGAACGGAACGTGAAAAAGTGTTACCGAACGAAGGTGATAACAAGTATCATTCACACCGTTTCACCCGTTATCGTCTGATCATCGTTCACCGCGACTCGTCACGGGATCTCCGTCATGTTGGTACCCTTTCTGATCATGTTGAGAGAAGGGCTGGAAGCGGCCCTGGTCGTCGGCATCATCGCCAGTTATCTCCGCCAGACCGGCCGTGGCGCCTGGATGCCCGCCGTGTGGATCGGCATCTTCCTGGCCGCCGCGCTGGCCCTGTTCGTCGGTGCGGGACTGCAGTTCGCCAGTGCCGAGTTCCCGCAGCGTCAACAGGAGCTGTTCGAAGCACTGGTCGGTTTCCTCGCTGTCGGCGTGCTGACCTGGATGGTGATGTGGATGCGACGCGCCGCCAGCGGCATGCGGCGAGAGCTCACCCGGTCGCTGGACCGGGCGTTCGGCAGCGATAGACGCCACACCTACGCACTGATCGGCATGGTCTTTCTCGCCGTGGCGCGCGAGGGACTGGAATCGATCTTCTTTCTGCTGGCGGTGTTCCAGCAGAGCAGCAGCTCGGCGGCGCCCATGGGCGCGCTACTGGGGCTGGCCGTCGCGGCTGTCGCCGGCCTGGCCCTCTACCGTGGCAGCTTGAAGCTACCGCTGGCGCACTTCTTCCGTCTTACCGGCCTGTTCATCCTACTGGTCGCGGCAGGCCTGTTCGCCGGCTCGGTGCGCGCGCTGCACGAGGCGGGTCTCTGGAATCACGCCCAGGGTGTGGTTTTCGACCTGAGCGATCGTCTGCCGCTGGACACGCCACTGGGGTCGCTGTTCTCGGGCATTTTCGGCTACCAGCCGGCCCCCACGACGAGTGAAGTCGTGGCTTATATCGGCTATCTGGCCGTCGCGTCGTGGCTGCTGTGGCTTGGTCCGTCATCGCCCCGAGCCTCGACGGCGACCCAGCCCCGGCACGGGAGAGCCTGAGCCATGTCACAGGCCACGTCCGTCGCGCCGCCCTCCTCTCGCGCCCTGCGCCTGGGGATGGCGTTGTCGTTTCTACTGATGCTGGTTGCCCTGGGCGTTTTCACGCTCTCGCTGCGGGCCGTCAATCCGGCCGGCGACGACGGCCAGGTCGTCGAGGTGACCGCCAGCGGTTGCGAGCCCAACCGACTGGAAGTCCCCGCCGGACAGCGCACGTTCACCGTGGTCAACCGGTCGAACCGGGCCATTGAGTGGGAGATCATCGACGGCGTGATGGTGCTTGCGGAGCGGGAGAACATCGCGCCCGGCCTGCGCCAACCGCTGACCGCGACGCTGAAGGCGGGTGATTACGTGATGACGTGCGGCCTGCTCAGCAATCCACGCGGCACCCTGCATGTCTTCGCCGGCGATTCGAGCGCTCCGGCGTCCACCCTTCCGGCAACCGCTTTCGTGGGCGCGCTGGCCGAGTACCGCGTCTATACCACGCTGCAGTTGCGCAAGCTCCGCGCCAGTGCCGTCGAGCTGCGCGATGCGATCGGTGCCGGCAACCTCGATGCCGCCCACCGTGCCTATCGGGAAGCGCGTCGCGCCGATCTGCATCTGGCCATGCCCATCAGCCTCTACAGCGATATCGATCAGCGCCTCAATGCGCGCGCCGACGACTTCGAACGGCGCGAGGCCGACCCTGCCTTTGTCGGCTTCCATCGGCTCGCTTACGGCCTGTTCGAACGGCAGGATACCGCCGGCCTGGCGCCGGTTGCTGCGCAACTGCTGGCCGATGTGGACACGCTCAGCGAACGGCTGAAGCACGCCTCGATCCCGCCGGCCCAACTGGCGGACGGAACTTCGCGCGTGCTGGAGGCGTGGCTCGACCACCATCGTGGCGAGAACGCCATCGCGGGCCCAGACCTTGCCGATCTCGTCGCCCTGACCGAAGGGGCCAACAAGATCGTCTCGCTGCTGGCACCGCTTCTGGCGCGTCAGTCTCCTGCCACCCTGCAGACGCTGGAGGCCAACCTGAGCACGCTACAGCGGGATCTTCCGGCGGCCGACTCGTCGACGCCAGACGGCGTCGCCGCCGGGGGCCTGCTGCAGGCGGCCAGTGCCCTGGCCGACTCGCTAGCCGGTATCAACCAAACCCTCACCCTGAAAGGTTAATCGACCTCGGTCATCGCTCATGAGTCAGTTCGATCGTCATTCAGGCTGTCCCTTTCATCGCCGGACAGACCGTTCCCAGCCAGCACTCTCCCAGTCCGACACGTCCACGCCCACCCACCGTGAACGCCGCCGCTTCCTCAAGGGCGCCGGCTTGACCGGCCTGGGCCTGGGGCTGGGCGGAATCGGGCTCGGTGGCGCCTGCCCGGCCCGGGCCTTGGCTGCCACCGGACACGGCCAGGATGTCACCAGCGCGCCGCAGGAGCAGGACTCGCAACTGCGCTATCCCTTCTACGGCCATCATCAGCAGGGCATCGTCACCCCCCGCCCGGCCACCGGCATGCTGGTCGCGTTCGACGTGCTGGCGCGGGATCGAGACGATCTGGAAAGGCTGCTGAAGATACTGACCGAGCGGATGGCCTTTCTGACCCAGGGCGGCAGCATTCCCGAGCGGAACCCGCTGTTCCCACCGCCGGACTCCGGCATCCTGGGCCCGGTGGTCGCCCCTGACGGCTTGACCATGACCCTCGCGGTGGGCGACTCCCTATTCGATCAGCGCTTCGGCCTGGCGGGCGCCCGGCCGAAGCGCCTGCAGCGCATGGAGGGCTTCCCCAACGACGCGCTGGATGCCGCGCGCTGCCATGGCGACCTGGCGCTCCAGATCTGCGCCAACACCCTGGACACCGGCTATCACGCGTTGCGCGACATCATCAAGAATACGCCGGGGTTGCTGATGGTGCGCTGGAAGCAGGAGGGCACCGTGCCGCTGCTGCCGCCCGCTCCAGGCGACAGCGACGGCAGCGCCCGCAATTTCCTCGGTTTCCGCGACGGCTCCGCCAATCCCGATGGCAGCGACGACGCGCTGATGGACGAGCTGGTGTGGGTCGGCGGGGATCATGACGAACCGGCCTGGGCTCGCGGTGGCAGCTATCTCGCGGCGCGCATCATCCGCAACTTCGTCGAGCGCTGGGACCGCACGCCACTGCAGGAGCAGGAAATGATCTTCGGTCGTCGCAAGATGAGCGGTGCGCCGCTCTCCGGGGATGGCACGGAGGGCAAGGAGCAGGACGTCCCCGACTACACGCGGGACCCGGAGGGCGAGATCACCCCGCTCGACGCCCATATCCGGCTGGCCAATCCGCGTACGTCCGCCACCGAGAAAAATCGCATCCTGCGGCGGCCGTTCAACTACTCCAATGGCGTCGAGGCCAACGGACAGCTCGATATGGGGCTGCTGTTCCTCTGCTTCCAGGCGGATCTGGAGGCGGGATTCATTACCGTCCAGCATCGCCTCGACGGCGAGCCGCTGGAGGAGTACATCAAGCCGGTGGGCGGCGGCTACTTCTTCGTGCTGCCCGGGGCACGGGACGCCAACGATTTCCTGGGCAGCGGCCTGCTGGCCGCCTCGGCCTGAGCCGGTTCGGCACGGGCAGCAGGCGTCGGACAAGGCGAATGGACAGCAAGAACAATTGCGCTCGCGACGACGAGCCGACGAGGCACGACCGCCGACTGGCACTCGGATCATTCAACGGAGGCAGACAATGAAGACAACTCGACAGTGGATCGCGACCGGCGCTTTCGCGCTACTCCCGCTCGCGCCTATCACCGCCCTGCTCACGGCTCCGGCAGCCCAGGCCGCGGTCGCTCCCGAAGCGCTGGTCGGCCCGGTCGCCGACTACAAGCTCTACGTGCTCGACAATCTGGAGCAGTTGGTCAGCCACACCCGGGATTTCACCGCCGCCATCGAGGCCGGTGACGTCGAGAAGGCGCAGGCGCTCTATGCCCCGACCCGGGTCTACTACGAGCGTATCGAGCCGATCGCCGAACTGTTCGCCGATCTCGACGCCAGCATCGACGCGCGGGAGGACGACTACGAGAAAGGCGTCGAGGATCCCGACTTCACCGGTTTCCACCGTCTCGAATACGCCCTGTTTCACGACCACAGCACCGACGGCATGGACAAATACGCCCAGGGCCTGATGGATGACGTCAACGATCTGGACAGTCGCGTCCAGGGCCTGACCTTCCCGCCAGAGACGGTCGTCGGCGGCGCTGCCGCATTGATGGAGGAGGTCGCGGCGACCAAGGTCTCCGGCGAGGAGGATCGCTACAGCCGTACCGACCTCTGGGATTTCCAGGGCAACGTCGACGGCGCGCGGGAGATCTTCGAGCTGTTCAAGCCGTTGGCCGCGCAGGAGGATGCCGGCTTCGTCGAACGCGTCCAGGCCAATTTCGACGACGTCGAAGAGACCTTGGCCGACTATCGCCTGGACGCCGACGACCCCAGCGCAGGCTTCGAATCCTACGACGAGGTCAGCGATGCCGATCGCCGGGCCCTGACCGGGCCGGTGACCGTGCTCGCCGAGGACCTGTCGACGCTTCGCGGTCTGCTCGGCCTGAACTGAGCGGATCCACGGGTCAGTCGCTCGCCGCGCGCCTGACCCGCTGAAGATCGTCTTCCAGCGTCAGCCCTTGTTCGAAGCGCTTGAGCAGCAGTTCGCGGTGGTCGTTGACGAGACGCTTGGAGCGCTCGTCACCGATCTCCGACAGCGCGCTCAATGCCTTCTGCAGCCGGATCCCGATCTCCACCGTGGAGGCACCGTCCCGGGCAATCGGGGTGAAGAAATCGTCGAACACATCGGCCGTCGAGAGTGGCTCGACGAAGACATGGGCCGCCGGCTGTTCGGCTTCATCGATACCGTCGGCCGCATGCCTTACCCACGGTGCCAGTACGCGAACGCCACAGCCAATCACGTCGATGGCGGTGCCCGGGTCGTTGATACCCGGCGAGAGCGCCTTGGAGGCAACTTCGGCCAGTACGATGATGCCGAAGCGCGGATCCTGCTCGAAGCGCCGTGACGGGCCAATGGTGAATGCGTCGCGGATTTTCCCCGCCCGCTCATCGCTGGTCTCGCCACTTGTCGCCAGTACGACCCCACTATCGACGAACTTGCCCGGCAGCACCTGCACGTAGATCGCTTCTCGCTCGTTGGTCGCCAACGAATCGAGTAGCGGCATGTCGATGTGCTGAACGTAGCCGACCTCGCCGGCCCGAACGGGATGCAGCTCCGGCCGGCTGTGCGCCGGCATTGCCTGACCACCGAGATAAGGGTTCTCGATGCGAGACTGGAGCGCGTCGCTCGCCGCGCGCTCGACCTTGGCGATGGTGTCTCGCACACGGCCCAACCGCGTCAGGTAACCGGCCCACTTGATCAGTTGATAGACCACCAGCACGATGACCACGATCGTCGCGGCGAACAGCAGCGTACGGCCGTCTTCATCGTAGACCCCGGCGGCCAGGGCGATGATGCCGACCAGGCTGAAGAGAAACGCACCGATGAACGTGGCCAGGGTATTCTGCGTGATGCGGTCCTCGATCAGCAGCAGTGTCGCCCGCGGACTGACGTTGCTGGTCGCCGAGCCATACGCCGTTACCATCGCGCTCAGCGAGAAAGTGGTTACCGCCAGCATGCTGGAGGCGATGATATTGAGGATGCTGTCCACCGATCGTGCACCGATGCTGACAGCCGAGGGAACGTCCAACCAGGGCGACGCCAACCAGGCGACGAGGGCCGTGAGCACCCCGCCCAACGAGAACAGCGTGGCGCGATACCACAAGGATCGGTGCAGCCGGCGCCACACCCACCGAAAACGTCCTACCATCTCGCCACTCCCGTCCCTGAACCAGAATCCGCTCAGTCTAGGTCAAACCGGCATGCACCGAGTGTTTTGACGGCGCTGGTCTATCCTGATCTCGAATCTGTCACGCCAATGACGGCGGGCAGCACCGATGATCGGTTTCGGCAAAAGGAGTTTGCCATGACTGCCAGAACCCCGAAGCGAGTCACTCGCCACCGTTGCGGCAAGGGCTTCACCTACCGCCTGGACGACGGCAAGACACTCAAGGACAAGGCGTGGCGCGACTGGATCGCATCGCTGGCCATTCCGCCGGCCTGGCAGGAGGTGGAGATCGTGCTCGACAAGCGTCACCACATCCACGCCACGGGACGCGACAGCGCCGGCCGAAAGCAGTACATCTACAACGCCAAGTGGCGACAGAAGCGCGAGATACTGAAGTTCGATCGAATCGTCGAGTTCGCCCGGCGCCTGACGCCGATGCGACGCGTGACCGGCCAGCACCTGCTACTCGACGGCATGCCACGGGAAAAGGTCCTCGCCTGCATGGTCAGGTTGATCGATAGCGCCTACTTCCGGCCCGGCAGCGAGCGCTACCGTGAAGAGAACGACTCCTATGGCCTGACGACCATGCGCTCGAAGCATCTGACCATCGATGGTGACGAGCTGATCTTCGATTACCGAGGCAAGAGCGGGCAGGAACAGCATCGTGTCGTCGAAGATGAGCGCCTGGCGACGATCGTCAGCGAGCTCGATGACATCCCCGGCTACGAAATTTTCAAATACTTCGATGACGAAGGCCGCAAGGTCAAGGTCGATAGCCACGACCTCAACGACTATATCCACGAGGTGATGGGCGAGCGCTTCAGCGCCAAGGATTTTCGGACCTGGGCTGGGACCTCGATCGCGGCACTGGCACTGGAGGAGCTGGGGCCCGGCGACAACGACAAGACAAGCCAGGGCAACGTGCGCCAGGCCGTCGAACGGGTTGCCAAGACGCTGGGCAACACGCCGAGCATCGCCAAGGCGAGCTATATCGACCCGCGTGTCGTCGAGAGCTACCTCGACGGCCGGACGCTGGAACATTTCCGCAAGCTGGTGGAAACCGAACTGGCAAAGGACGATGAACTGATCGGCCCCGACGAGCGTGCCATTCTCAAGCTGCTGCAGAGCCGACTGGACGCCAAGCGCTGAGGGCAGCGGCTCGACCTATCGGCAATCGACGCCACCGGGCGGCCGATGCTAAAACGGAACCTTGTCTTTCTGCCATTCGTCGTCACCGGGCCGCCGGTCAACACGCGCCGGGACGACGTGACTTTCGCACGACCTCTTTCAACCGTTCAGGAACACCGCATGCCCCCCACCGCCCCCGCGCTCGATACCGTCGTCTACGTCGCCAATGCCGGCGATGGAACCATTGGCAGTTACCGGCTGGATCGGAGCGCCGACCAACTGATTCCGCTCGCCACCACGGAGGCAGCCGACAATGTGATGCCGCTGGCCATCAGTCCCGATCGGCAGTATCTCTACGCGGCGGTCCGCAGTGACCCATTGCGGGTGCTGAGTTATCGCATCGAAGCCAGCACCGGGGAGCTGACGCCGCTGGGCAGTGGCGCGCTCTACGGCAGCATGGCCTACATCGCCACCGACCGCGCCGGCCGTTACCTGCTGGCCGCCTCCTACGGCGGTGATCTGGTTAGCGTCAGCCCCATCGATGCCAACGGTGTCGCCGGAGATGCCACCCAGACGCTTGGCACCGGCAGCCGCGCGCATGCCATCCAGACGACGCCCGACAATCATCACGTTCTTGCCACCAACCTGGGCGATGACCAACTGGCCCAGTTCTACTTCGCCGACGGTGCGCTCGCTCCCAACGAGCCGGCCGTCGCCAAGACGGCGACCGGCTCCGGCCCGCGCCATTTCGTCTTCTCGCCGAACGGGCGATTCGTCTACGTACTGGGAGAGTTCGACGCCACGGTAACGACCTTCGCGCTGGATGCCGACAGCGGCACGCTGAGCCGGGTGGGCGTCTGCCAGGGGTTGCCCGCGAACCACGGCCTCGCGCCCGGCATGCCCCGGGAGGAGATTCCCGACGGGGACGACACGCCTCGTATCTGGGCCGCCGATCTGCACGTCACGCCCGACGGGCGCTATCTCTACCTCTCCGAGCGCACCGGCAGCACCCTGAGCACGCTACGCGCCAACCCGGATTCCGGCGAGCTCCACTTCGTCGGCACCCGGCCTACCGTGACACAGCCCCGGGGGTTCGGGATCGATCCCGTCGGGCGTTACCTGGTAGCCGCCGGCGAACTGAGCGATCACCTGTCGCTCTATCGCATCGAAGCGGCCAGCGGCGAGCTGAGCCATGTCAACGATGTCGCCACCGGCCGCAAGACCAACTGGGTGGAGATCGTATCTTTCGAACAGCCGTGATCGCCGGTCCGCTACCGGGTCACGTGAATGCGCTGGTCACCTACCGCTGGTATACTCGGTCGCGACCGCGGGTTGTCGACAACTTTCACGCACCGTCGCCGCGACCGATTTCAGTCCGAGTGCCGGGCATCCAGGACGCCAGAAGCCGAGGTTCGGGCGGATATCACGTCCAGGACTCGAGAACGCGTCGGGTGACCGACAGAGGACGGCGTCGAGCGCAGACGTTTCGAACCGAAACGGCGCGCCGCGCATTCGAGTTTCCGCACGCACTCGACACTTCGTGTCATTGCCAAAGAGAGGTTAACGAACAGACATGTCCAATACGCCGAAGATCATCTATACCCTGACCGACGAAGCCCCGGCTCTGGCCACCTACTCTCTGCTGCCGATCATCGAGGCCTTCACCGGTACCGCCGGCATCACGGTCGAAACCCGCGACATCTCTCTCGCCGCTCGCGTCCTGGCCCAGTTCCCCGATCTGCTGAGCGACAAGCAGCGCGTCAGCGACGATCTGGCCGAACTCGGACAACTCGCGACGACGCCGGAAGCCAACATCATCAAGCTGCCCAACATCAGCGCCTCGGGGCCGCAGCTCAAGGCAACCATCAAGGAACTGCAGGGCCAGGGCTATCCGCTGCCGGACTATCCGGAAGAGCCCAAGAACGATGACGAAAAAGCGATCAAAGCAGCTTACGACAAGGCCAAGGGTAGCGCGGTCAACCCGGTGCTGCGCGAAGGCAACTCCGATCGTCGCGCGCCCAAGTCGGTCAAGAACTATGCCCGCAAGTACCCGCATCGCATGGGTGAGTGGAGCAGCGACTCTCAGTCTCACGTCGCCCACATGAGCGAAGGCGACTTCTACGGCAGCGAGCAGTCCGCCGTGATCGCCAATGCCGGCAAGCTGAAGATCGAACTGCAGCAGAAAGACGGTACCCATATCACCCTGAAAGAAGGCCTCGCCGTCAAGGAGAGCGAAGTCGTCGACGCCGCGAGCATGAGCAGCCGTCGCCTGCGCAACTTCATCGACAGCGAGATCAAGGATGCCAAGAAGCGCGGCGTGCTGTTCTCGCTGCACCTGAAAGCGACCATGATGAAGGTTTCCGACCCGATCATGTTCGGCATCGTGGTCGAGGAGTTCTACAAGGAGGCGCTCGAGAAGCACGCCGAGGCGCTGAAACTGGCCGGTTTCAACTCCAGCAGCGGTATCGGCGATCTCTACAGTGCGATCGAGAAACTGCCGAGCGAACAGCGGGACGCGATCAAGGCCGACATCGATGCGCTCTACCAAGAGCGCCCGTCACTGGCGATGGTCAACTCCCACAAGGGCATCACCAACCTGCACGTGCCGAGTGACGTGATCATCGACGCCTCCATGCCGGCGATGATCCGCGATTCCGGCAAGATGTGGGGCACCGACGACGCCCTGCACGATGCCAAGGCGGTGATTCCGGACCGCTGCTACGCGACCATCTACCAGACCGTGATCGAGGACTGCAAGACGCATGGCGCCTTCGACCCGACCACCATGGGAAGCGTGCCCAACGTCGGCCTGATGGCACAGAAGGCCGAGGAGTACGGCTCTCACGACAAGACCTTCCACATCCCAGCCGATGGCACCGTCGTCGTCACCGACGAGAACGGCCAGACGCTGTTCCGCCATGACGTCGAGGCCGGCGACATCTGGCGGATGTGCCAGACCAAGGATGCGCCGATCAAGGATTGGGTCAAGCTGGCCGTCAATCGCGCCCGTGAAAGCGGTTCGCCGGCGATCTTCTGGCTCGACGCCAACCGCGCCCACGACGCCAAACTGATCGAGAAGGTCGAGACCTACCTCAGGGATCACGATACCGACGGCCTGGACATCCGTATCCTCGCGCCGGTGGAAGCGATGAAGGTGTCGCTGGAGCGCATCCGCAAAGGCGAAGACACCATCTCCGTCACCGGTAACGTGCTGCGCGACTATCTGACCGACCTGTTCCCGATCATGGAACTCGGCACCAGCGCCAAGATGCTCTCCATCGTGCCGCTGATGAACGGCGGCGGCCTGTTCGAGACCGGTGCCGGCGGCTCCGCGCCGAAGCACGTCCAGCAGTTCCTGGAGGAGAACCACCTGCGCTGGGATTCACTGGGTGAGTTCCTGGCCCTCGCAGCTTCCCTCGAGCATCTCGGCAGCACCTTCGACAACGCCCGTGCCAGCATCCTGTCGGCGACGCTGGACAAGGCCAACGGCGAGTTTCTCGACAGCGACAAGTCGCCCAAGCGCAAGGTCGGCGAGCTCGACAACCGCGGCAGCCACTTCTATCTGGCGCTCTACTGGGCAAAAGAGCTGGCCGCCCAGACCGAAGACGGCGAGCTGAAATCACTGTTCGAGGAGATCGCCAAGACGCTCAGCGACAACGAGAAGGCGATCGTCGACGAGCTGAACGCCGTTCAGGGCAAGCCGGTGGACATCAAGGGCTACTTCCACCCCGATGGCAAGCTGGTGAGCGAAGCGATGCGGCCCAGCAAGACGCTGAACGCGGCATTGAGCAAGCTCTACCAGGCTTCCTGATCGGCGCACCGGCTCGAAGTTATCGAGCCGGTTTCACCGCTGCCACAACACCCAAAGAAACGGGCCCGTTTGCTTTGCAGGTCTACCACGAGCGAAACGTTGGCGCTCAGCTCGTCGCCAGCGCTTCTCCCCCCTTGCCGTTCAGGTGGGCCGGCACTTCCGGCTCGTCGACGGCAAACAGGCCGCCGCTTAGGCGACGTACCCGCTTCATGAACAACGCGATGCAGATCAGCGTACCGATCGCCGCCACCACGTAGCTCATCTGCAGCGAGAGACCGAAGCCGATCGGCGCGTAGGCGAGATAGGTGAAGGTCGCCATGGTCATGAACGTCGCCGGGATCGAGGTGATCAGGTGCGGCTTGCGTGCCAGCACCAGATACATGGTCGCGACCCACAGCGCGATGACGGCCGTGGTCTGGTTGGCCCAGGAGAAGTAGCGCCACAGCAGCGTGAAGTCCATATGGGTCAGCGCGTATGAGACCACGAACAGCGGCGCGGCGATCAGCAGGCGCTTGACGATGGGGCGCTGGTCGACCTTCAGGTAGTCGGCGATGATCATGCGCGCGCTGCGGAAAGCCGTGTCGCCGGAGGTGATCGGCAACACGATCACGCCGAGAATGGCCAGCGTACCGCCGATGGCGCCCAGCATGGTGGTGGAGACCTCGCTGACCACGGCGGCCGGGCCGCCGGCGGCCAGGACGTCGGACAGCGTGTGGTCGCCGTGGAACAGGCTCATCGCCGCCGCTGCCCAGATCATCGCGATGACGCCTTCGGTGATCATCATGCCGTAGAAGATCTTGCGACCGTTGCTCTCGTTCTCCGTGGTGCGAGAGATGATCGGCGTCTGGGTCGCATGAAAACCGGACAGCGCGCCGCAGGAGATGGTCAGGAACAGCAGCGGGAAGATCGGTGCGCCCTGGGGATGCATGTTCTGGAACGAGAGCTCGGGAATCGGCGCGCCGGTAAAGATCATGCCCAGGCCGATACCCAATGCGCTGAACAGCAGCAGCGCGCCGAAATAAGGATAGATGCGCCCAATCACCTTATCGATCGGCAGCAGCGTCGCCAGCAGGTAGTAGGCGAAGATCACCAGCGTGATCAGCGTGATCGACAACGGCGTCATGTTGGCGAGCAGCGCCGCCGGCGAGGTCACGAAGACGGTACCCACCAGCAGCAGCAGCAGAATGGCGAAGCCGTTGACGACGTGCTTCATCACCCTGCCCAGGAACTTGCCCGCCAGCTGCGGCAGATGAGCGCCATGATTGCGGATCGAAATCATGCCGGTGAGATAGTCGTGCACCGCACCCGCGAAGATACAGCCGACAACGATCCAAACGAACGCCACCGGACCGTAGAGCGCGCCGAGAATCGGCCCGAAGATGGGCCCGACCCCCGCGATATTGAGCAGTTGAATCAGCGAATTCCGCGTGGTGTTCATCGGCACGTAGTCGATGTTGTCGCGCATGGTGAACGCCGGCGTGCGTCGCTTGCGGTCGGTGACGAACACCCGCTCCACGAATTTCCCATATGTGAAGTAGCCCACTATCAATAGCAGGATCGATCCAATGAATGTAATCATCTAGGGCCCCTGGTGCTGGAAAGACGCCTTGTGGGCATCCGGCAGGTACGACACGGACCCGCAGGATCCGCAATTTGATAGAGCGCGCCAATTTACGAATAAGGCCCGCACATTACATCTAGACTTTAGTGGTGGTGACGACGCTTGTCTCGATGGGACTTCTCAAGCATGCTGGCGCCTTTCCAGCCACCTCGCCCACACCGTCAATGTTCAAGACTCTCGTGGCACTCCTTCTCATCGCCTCGCCGGGCCTGCTGGCATCGATCTCCCCCGCGATGGCGGCAACGCCATCGACCGCTCCCGACCTGCTGGCACGCGCCGATGTGAGATATCAGCCGACGGCGGCCTCACTCGATCGACTGGCCCCGGACGCCGATCCCGACGTCGTCGCCCTCGGCCTGGGGATCATGCAGTGCGCGCAGCAGCACGGCGTGGGAGAGAACGCCCGACGCCTGGCGATCATCGACTACAGCCGCTCTTCACTGACGCCACGTCTCTGGGTCTTCGATCTGGCCCGCAATACGCTCCTCTATCGAGAGGTGGTGGCGCATGGACAGGGCTCGGGCGGGGACATCCCGGATCACTTCTCCAACCGAGAAGGCTCTCACGCCTCCAGCCTGGGCCTGTTTCTGACCGGCCAGACCTATGAAGGCAAAAACGGCTACTCCCTGCGCATGGAGGGACTGGAACCCGGCTTCAACGATGCGGCGATGAGCCGCGCGATCGTCATCCATGGCGCTGACTACGTGAACCCGGCAGCCGGCGAGGCGCAGGGCCGGCTGGGTCGCAGTTGGGGGTGCCCCGCCCTGCGCCCCGGCATCGCCGATGGCGTGATCGACGTGCTGAAGGATGGCCAGTTCGTGTTCTCCTACTATCCCGAGCGCGAGTGGCTGATGCGTTCCGCGCTGGCCCGGTGCGGGCAGGCCCGGGTCGCGCAAAACGTTCACGAGCATCGCTGGCTCGGCGCGCGCTGAACGATCTCCACGGAACGCCTGTTTCCGGACCTTGCCAGGTTCCCCCGCAGGGGCGACATTGATAGGGTGCCGGGCGTCGATGACGAGAAGAGAACCGGCAGTCGTCAGGGAGCTCCCCAATGCTGCGGTTGGGATTCACGCTACTGTTGAGCCTTGCCCTGCTGGCCTCACCGGCCAGTTTTGCCGTGCCTTTCTGGGGCGACAAGCAATCGAACCCTATTGATTCCCCACTCGACCGACTGCCTCCCGGCGCCTGGATCTGGGGCGGTGATGACAAGCGGGCCGGGCCGATGGCCGTCGTCGTCAGCCTGGCCGAGCAGCGGGCCTACGTCTATCGCAACGGCATCCTGATCGGCGTGAGCACGATCAGCAGCGGTCGCCCCGGCTACGAGACGCCTACGGGTGTCTTCACCGTGCTGCAGAAGGACAAGGATCACCGCTCCAATCTCTATGGCAACGCCCCGATGCCCTACCAGCAGCGATTGACCTGGGACGGCGTGGCACTGCATGCCGGCGGCTTGCCGGGCTACCCGGAGTCCCACGGCTGCGTCCACCTGCCCACCGAGTTCGCCCGCCTGCTGTTCGACGCCTCGAACCTCGGGATGACCGTGGTCGTGGCCCAGGAAGGTCAGGCGCCGGTTTCCCTCGTTCACCCCGGCCCGTTGAGTCCGATCGATGCGCATACCGGCGCCGATGCCGGCATGCCCCAATTGGCCAGTGGCAGTAGCTGGCGCTGGGCCATGGATCCCCCCGCCGCGGGGCCGATTTCGATGGTGCTGAGCCGCAGCGACCGCATGATCGTGGTCTATCGCAACGGTGTCGAGATCGGCCGCTCCCGTGTCGAGCTAGCTCGTTCGGATACCGTGACGGGGACTCGCGCCTATATCGTCGAGGGGCATTTCCATCCCCCGACCTCGCAACAGAGCGCTCACACGAATCCCGGAAGAGACAACCGGGCATTGCCGATGCCCACCTGGATCGCGATCGGTGTACCGGGTTACGAGAGTGCGGCCGGCCAGCGGGTACCCGCCGATCTGGTCAATCAGGTCGTCGTGCCGGACGGTTTCAAGCAGAAGGTGTTGCCTCTGCTCACCCCCGGCACCGTGCTGGTCGCCACCGATGCGCACCTGGCTCCCGAAAACAGCGGCGAACGTCTGCGCGTGATCGACAGCGTCGGCCCCCACGACTGGCTCGATGATGTCGCCACTGAATCTGATGCCGGCGCCAACCACTGAAGTCGCCACCGACGGGCACGACGAGGCATGCGACATTCAGCCACTATGACCCATCCCGGAACTGGCCTATGTTGATGGTCGACGAGCGATTCGACGAGTCGTGACACGTCAACGGCCGCAGACGACCGGAGACGGTGCGGCCCCTGGAGCGCTTCCGCTGGTTCCCTTCACCTTTGGGAGGTTGCCATGTTCAAGTCTCTGCTGGTCCCCATCGATGGTTCCGAGGACTCCCATGTCGCGCTCAATGTCGCCTGCCAACTGGCGGCACCGGTTCAGGGCAAGCTGTATCTCCTGAATGTCCGCGATCCCTATCCACAACTGCACCGCGGCGAGTTGCTGAGCGTCGAAGCGGCGATCAAGGCGGCTTCGGCGGACACCGCGCTCCGCGAAGGTCACGCCATTCTGGACGTGGCGCTGGATACGCTCCCCTCTTTTCCCGGTTACAACGGCGAGTTCGACAAGCTGGTCAAGCAGGGCTCGCCGGCCCGCACGATCGTTGCCGAAGCCGAGCGACTGGACGTGGACGCGATCGTGATGGGCAGCCGTGGCGTCGGTCAGTTCAAGGGTCTGATGATCGGTAGCGTTTCCCACAAGGTGACCCACGTTGCCAAGTGCCGGGTAATCTGCGTGCATGAGACCCCGCACCAGCACGCGACGCAGGCACCCCACGAATTCGTCGACTTCGACTGATCCTCGGCCTGAGCCGACAATTCGTGCGCAGGACTTGCGAGACACCAGGGTCACCACCATGCTGTGAGATCACGGCGGGAGAGGTTCCCGGAGGAGAGAGCCAATGGCCAGCGGCTGGGCAAAAGACGGCGCGGTTCAGGAGCAGATCGACAGCACCGTAGAAGACGGTATCCAGGAAGCGCGGCTGCGACTGCAGAGAGCCGGGCCCAGCCTGGCAGTGTGCGAGGAGTGCGAGGCGCCGATCCCGGAAGCGCGCCGCCAGGCCGTCCCCGGCGTTCGGTTGTGTATCGCCTGCCAGGCCGAAGCGGATCGCCACCAGACGCACCGCGCCGGCTACAATCGCCGTGGCAGCAAGGACAGTCAACTGCGCTGAGCGGGTGGTCGAGCCGTCAGGCCGGCGACCTCGCCCCCTCCGGCATCGACTGCAGCAGTTCGAGCAGGTCCCGGATCACATGCCTCTGCAGTTGCTCGGCCCGGTCCCGGGATAGGCGCACCCGCGCGGCTGGGTCCGGCTCCCCTGCATCGCGATCACCGAAGACGGCCTCGAACGGCACGTGCGGGAAGAACTGCTGCTGAAGCCGAGCATTCTCCTCGCGATGATGCGTCATGATGCGTCGAGCCATCTCCGGGTCCATGAAATCCCTCTCACGCTGGAACAGCTCGTTGCCGGCGCCCAGCGTCCTGATCAGCCGTTGCTTCAGCCTGTCATCATGGATATCGCGGAAGAGCCCTTGATAGCCAGCGAGAATCTCGCAGAAAAAGGGATTCAGGCTGAGATTGCTTCGATCCTGGTTGAAAGAGAGCGTCGACGGATCCTCCACCAAATGAGCGAAGAAGTCCGT
The DNA here is from genome assembly GCF_003206585.1 of Salinicola sp. CR57. Taxonomy (NCBI): domain Bacteria; kingdom Pseudomonadati; phylum Pseudomonadota; class Gammaproteobacteria; order Oceanospirillales; family Halomonadaceae; genus Salinicola; species Salinicola sp. CR57. Next base: position 420,643 of record NZ_PZJL01000005.1, on the reverse strand, counting down.
CAGCAGCTCTCCCCCTCGTAGCGCCTCCGCCTGCAGCGGTCTCACCGTCACATGAGCCGCCCCATAGAGTCTGCCGAAAGCCTGCCCGACCGCCAGATAGTGGGGGTTGGCCCGGCGTAACGCTTCCTGGCTATATTCCGCGAATGACTTGCCCTCCTTGAACCCCCACTGCTGCCAGGCGGAGAGCAGATAATCGTCCTGCCGGCGAATGTAATAGATCACTTTGACGTCATCGAAGTATTCGGCGAGCACCCGATGGATGCCCTCTCCGATCGGCCCCAGCAGATGGTTGATGAGGTTCTCCGCGGAGATCACGAAGGTCGCGTCCCGCCACAGTGGCGACTCCTGCCAGGACGCCAGGCGCGAGCGCAGAGACGTCGTGTCTCCACCATTCTCCATGACCTGTCGAAAGAACTCGCGTGGGGTTTCACCATAGGGATCGAACCCGGCATCGCCGGGCAGGCGAAGGTGCGGATCGGGCACGACGACCCGATTGTCGGCCAGTCCCGGTCGATTGCGGATGATCGCCCGCTGGATGCTGGTCGAACCGCACTTCGCATGACCGGGGTGAAGTAGTAATCTCATGGCATCCCCTCGCATGTAGCAAGCCGTAACGGCCCAGATTTAGGCCATTACAAACGGCAGGGCAACCGGCGGCGGGTGCCCGGAGGCCAAAATCCCAAAATAGACTTGGATGCGTCGTCGAATCGACTTAGTGACATCCCGCCCGCCACGGGAATGCAAACCTAACTCCTCACTGTCATGCGTCGCACCGAAGGAACCGATCCCAATGCATTTCGATCTGGCGGACCTGCGTATCTTCGTCCATGTGGCGGAAGCCAGGAGCCTGACGGCAGGCGCACAGCGCGCGCATCTGTCGACGGCGGCGGTCAGCGGCCGCGTCAAGTCGCTGGAGGCACAACTGGAAAGCCGTCTGTTCTACCGGAGCAGCCAGGGTGTCGAGCTGACCCCGGCCGGGGAGCGGCTGCTGCAGCACGCCCATCTCATCCTGCGCCAGGTCGAGCGTGTGAAGAGCGAGTTCTCCGGCTATGCCAGCGACGCTGCCGGACACCTGCGGATCTTCGCCAACACCACCGCGGTGATCGAATTCATGCCCGAGGTGCTGGCCGATTTTCTCGCCGCACGCCCCGGTATCACCGTGGACCTCCAGGAACGAATGACCAGCGATATCGTCCGCGGTGTGCTCGACGGCACCGCCGACATGGGCATTCTTGGCATCATGGTAGGCGTCGAGGTGCCCTCGCGACTGAAGACGCTGCCTTTCAGCCAGGACAGGCTGGTGCTGGCGACACCACTCGATCACCCGCTGGCCGAACGCGAGGAGGTCACCTACGAGGATGCGCTGGATTACCCCCATGTCACGCTGCACGAAGGCAGCACGCTGTTTCATTATCTGGAGATGAAGGCGCTGGAGCTGGGTAAGCCACTGCCGGTCAGAATTCAGGTTTTCGGTTTCGAATCGGCGTGCCGCATGATCGAGGCCGGGGTCGGGGTGGGTATCATTCCGGAGTCCTGCGCACTTCGTTATCGAGGCCACATGCGCTTGAGCGTGCGTCACCTGAGCGACGCCTGGGCATACCGTGAACGCAGCATCCTGATTCGCGACGACCATGCCCTGCCCGGGTTTGGACAGGAGCTGCTGGATATCATCACCCAATACCAGTCAGCGCCACCTTTCTCTCAGGCGCAGCGCACACCCAGCCGACCATGAAAAATGCCCCGCGGCGCGGGGCATTGTCACCAGGGCCGACATCTGGCCCATCAACTCAAGCGCTGCATGTAGTCCACGTAGCCGAAGGTCTTGACGGTTCGCACCTCGCGGCTTGTCTCGTCGATCCGGCAGATCGCCGGCAGACGAATGCCGTTGAAGGTGGTGGTCTTGACCATGGTGTAGTGTGCCATGTCGGTGAACACCAGCCGGTCGCCGATCTCGAGCGGCCGGTCGAAGGCATAGTCACCGATCACGTCGCCGGCCAGGCAGGTCGTTCCGCCGAGGCGGTAGGTATGGGCTTTCTCGCCGGGCTTGGCACCGCCGATGATCTCGGGCCGATAAGGCATCTCCAGCACGTCCGGCATGTGCGCCGTCGCCGAGGTGTCCAGGATCGCGATGGGACCATCGTTTTCGACGATATCCAGCACGCTGCAGACGAGATAGCCGGTGTTCAGCGCGATCGCTTCGCCCGGCTCGAGATAGACCTCGAGATGGGGATGACGCGCCTTGAAGTCACGGATCACCCGCACCAGGCGTTCGACATCGTAATCGGCGCGAGTAATGTGGTGTCCACCGCCGAAGTTGACCCAGCGCAGGCCGGCCAGGTACTGACCGAACCCGGCCTCGAACGCCGTCAGCGTCGCTTCCAGCGCATCGCTGTTCTGCTCGCAGAGCGCGTGGAAATGCAGGCCTTCCAGCCCCTCGACGTCTCCCGGCGACAGATCGACCGCCCGGGTGCCAAGGCGTGAACCCGGCGCGCAGGGATCGTAGAGCGCCACTTCACCGGTGGAGTGCTCGGGATTGACCCGCAGCCCGCAGGAGACGCGGCGCGGCGCCGCCCTGACCGTCTCGCGGAAATGCCGCCACTGGCTCGGCGAATTGAAACTCAGGTGATCGGCGTAGCGCAGGACCACATCCATCTCCGGCGCGGTGAACGCCGGAGAATAGACATGGACTTCACCGCCGAACGTCTCGGCGCCCAGGCGCGCCTCGTCCTGCCCACTGGCGGTCGTCCCCACCAGGTACTGACTCACCAGCGGGAAGGTGTTCCACATGGCGAAGCCTTTCAGCGCCAGCAGAATCTTGGCACCGCTCTCGGCTTGTACCCGCCCCAGCAGCTCCAGATTCCGCCGCAACAGCGCGTCATCCACCACGTACGCTGGCGACGGACAGGCGCCGACATCGAACGGCGCCGCGTCGAGCGAGTGGCCGGTGTCGTGCGTCGCCATCAGGCCAGTGGATCCTGGTCAGGATCGAGCTCGACCATCTGCCACGGCAACCCCATCTCGCCGATGCGCGCCATGAACGGGTCGGGATCGAGCTGCTCGACGTTGAACACGCCCTCGCCCTTCCAGATGCCTTCCAGCATCAGCATCGCACCGGTCACCGCCGGCACGCCGGTGGTGTAGGAGATCGCCTGGGACTGGACTTCGGCGTAGCACTTCTCGTGGTCGCAGATGTTGTAGATGTGCACCTTACGACGCTTGCCATCCTTGATGCCGTCGAGAATGACGCCGATGTTGGTCTTGCCCTTGGTGCGCGGGCCGAGCGACGCCGGATCCGGCAGGACCTGCTTCAGGAACTGCAGCGGGGAAATCTCGACTCCCTCGACCTGGATCGGCTCGATGCGGGTCATGCCGACGTTCTCGAGCACCTTGAGGTGTGTGATGTACTTCTCCGAGAAGGTCATCCAGAAGCGAATGCGCTCCAGGCCCTTGATGTTCTGGGACAACGACTCGAGCTCTTCGTGATAGAGCAGATACATGTCCTTCTCACCGATGCCGTCGAAGTCGAACTTGCGCTTCTCGGCCAGCGGCGGTGTCTCGACCCACTCGCCCTTCTCCCAGTAACGGCCGTTCGCGGTGATCTCGCGAATGTTGATTTCCGGGTTGAAGTTGGTGGCGAACGGATAGCCGTGGTCGCCGCCGTTGGCATCCAGGATATCGATCCGGTGGATCTCGTCGAACAGGTTCTTCTGGCCGTAGGCACAGTAGATATTGGTCATGCCCGGATCGAAGCCACAGCCCAGCGTGGCCATCGCACCCGCCTTGGCATAACGATCCTGAAACGCCCACTGCTCCTTGTATTCGAACTTGGCCTCGTCCGGATGCTCGTAGTTGGCGGTATCCAGATAGGGCACGCCGGTCTGAAGGCAGGCTTCCATGATGGTGAGATCCTGATAAGGCAGTGCCACGTGAATCAGGATATCCGGCTTGAACGACTCGATCAGCGCGACCAGCGCTTCGACGCTGTCAGCGTCGACCTGAGCGGTCTGGATCGAACGCGGCAGTTGCTCGGCGATGGCCTTGCACTTGGCTTCGTTGCGGCTGGCGAGACAGATCTCGCTGAATACTTCGGGATGCTGTGCGCACTTGTGGGTAACGACGCCACCGACGCCACCGGCACCAACAATCAGGACTTTGCTCATGAATTCGCTTCCAGATCGGGAAAAGTCAACAGTGATAAGGTCTTATCGGTAGTGGGCAACTAACGTCTCATAAGATTCAGCGCACCCCGACCCGATGCCACCCCGGTCTTGGTCTCTCGTACCGTCCCTGGGAACCGGCGAGAGGTCGCAGATGATGACCTCGTCAGAGACTGGCCTCAAGACTTTTTCGCGTCAAATCCCGGTCGATTTTAGGAGGGATTCGTTACCGTCAGACGAAACAGCGCCCTCCGCCATCCCGCCCTCGTGTGACACCTTCAACCGCGGGGCCCGAACAGTATGACGCCGGCGCCGACCAGGCAGATCGCCGCCCCCGTCAAATCCCAGCGATCCGGCAGGCGGTGCTCGACGAGCCATAACCACAATACCGAGGTGACGATGTAGACACCGCCGTAAGCGGCGTAGGCACGTCCGGCATAATCGCTGTCCACCAGCGTCAGCAGCCACGCGAACAGCCCTAGGCTGATGGCGCCCGGGACCAACCACAATGGGGAACTGCCCGATCGCCACCACGCCCAGAACGCGAAACAACCCGCGATTTCCGCCAACGCCGCAGCGAGATAGATGAGAGGAGTCGACAAAACGATAGTCCATGAATGAATGTCGGACAGACTGTCGCGTCTCGAGGGACGTGCCGCAAGCCAGGCAGGCTTTATGATCGTGGCCGACGTCAGCGGTCGTTACCGGCAGACACGACGACCCCGGCCTGCTGCCGGGGTCGAGATACGTTCTTCGGCACGTTCAGGAAGTCATCAACGTCGGCCGAGCAGAATCCCCAGGAAAACGCCGACACCACCGGCGATCGCCAAGGCGCTGATCGGGTTCTTCACCGTGGCTTCACGCACGTCGTCAAGCTTCTCGCCGTAGTTGGCCTGCAATTTGCCGGCGGCCTGCCTGGCCTTGCCCTCGCGGCGGAGATTGTCATCTTCGGTCAAACCACCGATCGTTTCCTGAGCATGGCCCTTGAGTTCCTCGGTGCGTCCTTTCACTTGATCTTCGTACATCTCGATCTCCTTGATTGCCGTTGCCGCAGCGGAATCATTCCGCTGACACCTGAGCATAGTTGGCTTAAAGGATCTCGACAAAACCCATGAGTTCCGAAAACCGCCAGACTTCGGCGCAGGAGCGGTTTACGCTACGCACCGATCACTCCCGGAGCCTGTTCAGCATGCCACTACTCTCGCTTGGTCGTCTGCTTCTGCTATCGGCGCTATGGGGCGCCAGTTTCCTGTTCATGCGCATCGCTACCCCGGCCCTGGGGGCCTTCCCCACGGCGTTCTTCCGCGTGCTGCTCGGTGCGGCGGGACTGGTGGCGATCCTGGCGCTACTGCGCGTGCGTTGGCGCTTCGACGGCAAGCTCGGAGCAGTGCTAGCGATTGGCATGATCAACTCCGGTATCCCGTTCGGCATGTTCTGCATCGCCGCGCAGTACCTGCCTGCCGGCTATTCCGCGATGCTCAACGCCTCGACGCCGCTGATGGGGGTGATCCTCGGCGCCACATTGTTTCACGAGCCGTTGACGAGAGATCGGCTGGTCGGCGTCGCGGCGGGCATGCTGGGTGTCGGCGTCCTGGTGAGCGCGGGGCCCGTCCGGATCGATGGTGGCCTGCTCATTGGCGCCGCCGCCTGCCTGACTGCCGCGGTCTGCTACGGGCTGGGCGGGTTCATCGTCAAGCGCTGGGTGGCCGATCGCGGCGGCCTGGACTCTCGCCTGATCGCCATGGGCTCGCAGGTCGGCGCGACGCTGCTGCTGGCGCCCTTCATGATCGGGCAACTGGCGCTGACACACCAGGCCACTGCCTGGAACGACAGCGGCGTCTGGTGGGCAATGCTGGCGCTGGGTCTCGCCTGCACCTCATTGGCCTACCTTCTCTATTTCCGGCTCGTCGAAGATCTCGGACCGGTCAAGCCGCTCACGGTCACCATGCTGGTACCCGCGTTTGGCGTGCTCTGGGGCGCGCTCTTCCTGGGCGAGCAGGTGACCTGGGCGCATGCCATCGGCGGCTCGCTGATCGGCGTTGCGCTCTGGCTGATCCTGTTCCGACGTCGGCGCGATGCCGTGGTACCCCGCCAGACCGGCGATTGAGCCCGACACGCTCGCCACCGGATTTTCGAACTATACTGAAAATCGCATTCTGCTAAAAAAGGAATAAGCGATGCGTAATTCAGGATTGATAGGTGCGGGATTGTTGGGCTTGACGCTGGCCCTGGCGGGGTGCGCCAGCACGCCGCCCTCGCCTTACGAGAAGGCGGCCGGTGAGTATGAAGGCGTTCTACCTTGCGCCGACTGTTCGGGCATCCAGGTCGACCTGGAGATGATGAACATGGATGACACCGGTGGGGCCTATGTACTGAACAGCCTCTATCAGGGGCGCAGTGACGAGCCCATGACGACCCAGGGCAACTTCCTGGTCCTGAAGGACGCCGGACCGCAACAGATGCCGACGATCTACGAGCTCAAGGGTGCCGGCGGCAACACGATCTATTACCTGCGGCCGCTCGATAACGGCGATCTGGAAGTCCTCGATACGCACATGCAGTCGATCCAGTCGGGTGCCGACATGACGTTGAAACGCCAGTAACGGTGCACGGTCGATAATGGCGCGCCGGGCGATACCCGGCGCGCCCGGAAGTCGGCTCAGCGCTTCAGTGAGCGGTGCACGTAAAGGTCGTAGCGGCTCGTCTTCCCCTCCACCACATGCTTCGGTGCGGGGCCATCGATCGGCGGAGCCTTCCGCGGGCGCTTGACCACCACTCGATGTGTGGCGACCTCCAGCGCCGCCTCCAGCAGGCGCGGGGCGTCGTCATCGCTACCTGCCAGGTCCCGGAACAGTCGCATCTCCTTTTTGACCAACGCCGACTTCTCCCGGTGGGGGAACATCGGATCGAGATGCACCACCTGGGGCTCCTGCGGCCAGTCGCCGACAGCCGCCGCCAGTTCGGCCGCGCTATCGGCGTGGCGCAACGACAGTCGCCCGGCGATCTCCGCCACCTCATCGTCCGCCAGCGCTTGCGACAGGGCGGCCTCCAGCAGCGCATGGATCGCCGCCACCCGCTCGATCATCAATACCTCGGCTCCCAGCGACGCCAGCACGAAGGCGTCCCGGCCCAGGCCGGCCGTGGCATCGACCACCCGCGGCGTCACGCCCTGGCCGAATCCGCAGGCGCGCGCCACCAGTTGTCCCCGCCCGCCGCCGTAGCGTCGCCGATGCGCCGCCGCGCCGGAGACGAAATCGGCCCGGACCGGAAGACCGTAACGCTTGGTGTCACCGGCGATCTCGAGCCCTTGCCCGGCGCGCTGCAGAACCAGACCCTCGGCAGGTGCCGAGGCGGCCCAGGGCAGGCCGTAGCGCGCGGCCAGATCGATCAGCGCCTCCCCGACCACGATCAGCGGCGGGGCCGCCTTGCTCATGTCGCCCATACGAACAGGGCGATACCCAGCAGCAGTCGGTAGATCACGAAAGGCATCATGCCGATCTTGTCCAGCGCGACCAGGAACAGCCTGATACAGAGCCAGGCCGCCACGAAAGAGAACGCCACTCCCAGAAAGATCTCGTGCCACTGCGTCGTAGTGCCCGCCTGGACCAGCTCCACGCCTTTCAACGAGCCCGCCGCCAGAATCAGCGGGATCGACAACAGGAACGAGAAACGCGCCGCCGCCTGACGGGTGAAACCGAGCATCAGGGCCGCCGTCATGGTGATTCCCGAGCGAGAGGTGCCGGGAATCAAGGCAATGGCCTGGGCGAGACCGATCAACAGCGCCGTCTTGAGTGACATCGTTTCGATCGGGCGTATCCGGGAGCCCCGCTTGTCGGCGATACCCAGCAATACGCCGAAAACGATCGTCGTCGTCGCGATCACCAGCACGGAGCGCCCCGCGCTCTCGACCCAATCCTCGATCAACAGCCCGAAGATGACCGCCGGAATGGTACCGACGATGATCGCCCACCCGAGGCGGCTCTCCGGCGTCTGCCCCCGCTCGCCGAACTGAGTGAACCAGGCGTGGAGAATACGCCAGACTTCATGTCGAAACGCGAACAGCACGGCGCCCAGAGAGCCGATATGGACTGCCACGTCGAAGGCCAGCCCCTGATCGGACCAGCCGAAGAGCTGGGAGGGCAAAATCAGATGTGCGGAGGAGGAGATGGGCAGGAATTCCGTCAAACCCTGGATGATGGCGAGTGCGGCCAGTTGCAAAACATCCATTTTCTTTCGATATCCTTGTTCGAGGAGGTCGCCATCGTGGACCTCGATCTTTCACGCCTTACGCCACGCCACCTCATCACGCAGATAGACGGGAATTACCTCGTGAGGCGCGCTGCCGCGCGCGCCACGCTCCCATGATGTGGCGGCCAGACGCACGAGATCCTCCGCCGCCGGTAGTTCGTCGGGGAGGGTTTGCGGCAATGCAACCTGTACATCGACAGGTATATTAGACAAAAGTTGCCAACCGCTGCCTATCCCCAGCCACTCGATATCGCGATCCGTGTCGGGCAGACGCAGTCTCGAAGGCGGCATGACGCGTGGCTCGAGGGTCACGGTCAAGACGCCGTCGTGGCAGTGATAGGCCGCGACGTAGATCTCGTCCATGCGGGCGTCGAGGGCGGCGATGACGTGTCGTGCGTGCCATTTGCGGTGAGCCGCGAGCGCCAGGGCTTCTAGGGTGGAAACCCCGATTAGCGGCAGGTCGGCGCCGTAGGCAAGCCCCTGGGCGATGCCGGCAGCGATTCGCAGGCCGGTGAACGAACCCGGGCCATGGCCATAGACGACCGCGTCGAGCTGGGCCAGGGTCACGCCGGCTTCCGCCAGCACCTCGTCGATCATCGGCAGCAGCAGCCGGGTGTGTTCACGGGGGGCAATCTCGAAACGCTGAACGATCTGGTGATTCCATATCAGCGCGCAGGAGCAGGCAGTAGAGGAGGCGTCCAGCGCCAGCAACGTCGGCATCGGTTTCCCGGGGAATGGCAGCATCAAGAAGGTGGCGAGTATAGCGCCATCGCGATGTCAAAACGATGGCTCCGCCAGGAGGCGGAGCCATTCGGAATGATCAGTGGGTCGTCGGCGGGTCAGCCCTTCAGCGCGGCGAGGACCTGCTCTCGGATCTCGTCGACGCTGCCAACGCCGGCGATACGGTGATACTCCGGCGCGGCTTCGGCATCCTCGGCCGCCCACTCGCGGTAGTAACCGACCAGCGGCTCGGTCTGATCGTGGTAGACCGAGAGACGGTGGCGCACGGTCTTCTCGCTGTCGTCGTCACGCTGGATCAGCGGCTCGCCGGTGACGTCGTCCTTGCCTTCCTCCCGGGGCGGCTTGTAGTCGACATGATAGACACGTCCGGAGTCCGGGTGGACGCGACGCCCCGAGAGCCGGTTGACGATCTCTTCGTCGTCGACGGCGATCTCCACCACGTGGTCCAGCTTGATGCCGGCGTCCTTCATCGCATCCGCCTGCGGGAGCGTGCGCGGGAAGCCGTCGAACAGGAAGCCGTTGGCGCAGTCGGGCTGGGAGATGCGTTCCTTGACCAGTGCGATGATCAGATCATCCGATACCAGAGCACCGCTGTTCATGGTCTCCTTGACCTTGACCCCCAGCTCACTTCCCTCCTTGACCGCGGCACGCAGCATGTCGCCGGTGGAAATCTGCGGGATATGGAAATGCTCGCAGATGAACTGGGCTTGGGTACCCTTGCCAGCGCCGGGGGCGCCCAAGAGGATCAAACGCATTGATAACTGCTCCTTCGTGAATCGCATCGGTTGTCGGACCGGTCAACGGCGTTGAGAACTCAACGCAGACGACACCGTCAATGGCTCATGACGATACCTGCCGATCGGGTAGCGCACAAGACTCGCCTGGACCGACGCACCGCTACCGAGCACGCCAGCAAGACCTGATCACCAGTCGATAAACGCCAACGGCCCCCGAAGGAGCCGTTGGTGTGGATCGAGCGAACCGCCGCATCAGACCAGCATGCGCCGGATATCGGTCAGCACCTGTGCCAGGAAAGCGGTGAAACGCGCCGCGTCGGCACCGTTGACCGCGCGGTGGTCGTAAGAAAGCGACAGCGGCAGCATCAAGCGCGGCTCGAACTCGCTGCCGTTCCAGACCGGCTTCATCGACGACTTGGAGACGCCGAGAATGGCCACCTCCGGCGTGTTGACGATGGGCGTGAAGGCCGTGCCACCGATCGAGCCGAGGCTCGAGATGGTGAAGCTGGCACCGCTCATCTCCTCTCGGGACAGCTTCTTGTTCTGCGCCTTCTTGGCCAGCTCGACCGACTCCTTGGCCAGATCGATCAGCGACTTCTTGTCGGCATCGCGGATCACCGGCACCATCAGCCCGTCCGGGGTATCGACCGCCACCCCGATGTGCACGTAGTGCTTGACGATCAGCTTGTCGCCATCCGGGTGCAGGCTCGAGTTGAACTGCGGGAACTTGCGCAGCGCATAGGCACACGCCTTGATCATGAACGGCAGCGGCGTCAGCTTGGCGCCCTGGGACTCCGCCTCCGCCTTCATCGACTTGCGGAAGGCCTCGAGCTCGGTGATGTCCGCTTCGTCGAACTGGGTGACGTGAGGCACGTTGAGCCAGCTGCGGTGCAGGTTGTTGGCACCCGCCTTCATCAGACGGCTCATCGGCTTCTCTTCGATCTCGCCGAACTGACTGAAGTCGATCGCCGGTACCTGCGGAATGCCCGCGCCACCGGAAGCGGCCGCAGGTGCCGAAGCACCACCGCTCTTGCGCGCTTTCATCACTTGCTTGACGAAACCGTCGACGTCGTACTTCAGGATCCGCCCCTTGGGACCGGAGCCCTTGACTTCACCGAGGTCGACACCCAACTCGCGAGCCAGCTTGCGGACCGCCGGACCGGCATGCACATGGGCACCGGCGGTCTTGTCATCGCCATGCTTCTCGCGCGCCTCCGGGCTCGGCTCGCCGCTGGGCTGCCGCTGTGCCCGCGAGCCAGCCGACGCCTTGGCATCGTCCTTCTTGGCATCGCTCTTGGGCGTCTTCGCCCCGGACTTGCTCGCGTCACCATCGGACTTGGCCGTCTTCTTCTTGCCACCGGACTGGCCGGCGACTTCGACGTAGCCGATCAGGTCGCCCTCGGAGACGCTGTCGCCCTCCTTGACCGCCAGTTCGACCACCTTGCCCTTGACCGGGCTGGGCACGTCCATGGAGGCCTTGTCGGACTCCAGCGTGATCAAGGTGTCTTCCTTGTCGATCTCGTCGCCTTCGCTGATGGCGACTTCGATGATCTCGACGCCTTCGCTGCCGCCGATATCCGGCACGCGAATCTCCTGACGACCGCCCGTGCTGTCGTCGGCGTCTTCGTCGTCACCCTCTTCGTCGGCGCTGTCTTCTTCGGTATCGGCGCTGTCGTCGGCGCCCGGCGCTTCGGCATCGTCCGCTGCCGGGGCATCGTCTTCCTCGTCGTCACCCTCGCCAGCGATCTCCATGGTGCCGATCAGATCGCCTTCGGAGACGCTATCGCCCTCCTTGATCGAGAGCGACACGATCTTGCCACTGTAGGGACTGGGCACGTCCATGGAGGCCTTGTCGGACTCGAGCGTGATCAGGGTGTCTTCCTCGCTGATCTCGTCGCCCTCGCTGACGGCCACCTCGATGATCTCGACGCCATCGCCACCGCCAATGTCCGGCACCTTCACTTCGACGGTGCGCTTGCCCCCGCCGGAGGATTTCTTCTTAGGCGCTGCCTTCTCGGGCTCTTCCTTCTTCTGCGACTCGGCGTCATCCTGCGGGGCCGCGTCGTCGGAGGCGTCGTCATCGGATGAGGCTTCCGGCTCATCCTCGCCTTCGCCCTCGGCTTCCAGCTCCAGGATGTCGTCGCCCTCGGAGACGGTGTCGCCTTCCTTGACCAGAATCTTGACCACCTTGCCGCCTTTCGGCGCGGGGACATCCATGCTGGCCTTGTCCGACTCCAGCGTGATCATGGTGTCTTCGGCGGAGATGACATCGCCGACGCTCACCGCAATCTCGATGATTTCGACATCGTCGCTGCCGCCGATGTCGGGAACTTTGATGATTTCGCTACTCAAGGTCGCGCTCCTTTAATCATCTGCCGACCCGCCCCGCGGGCAAGGTCGGCTAATTCAGGCATTCTGGCCGTCGCTTTCAGCCGGCGACGGCACCCTGACGTGGTCCGTCGACTCAAGACACCAGCGGGCTGGGCTTGGCGGGGTCGATGCCGTACTTCTTCATGGCATCGTTGACGACCTTGGCCTCGATTTCGCCCCGTTTGACCAATGCACGCAGGGCCTGAATCGTCACGTAGTAGCGGTCTACCTCGAAGAAGCGGCGCAGCGCTTCGCGGGTGTCGGAACGCCCGAAGCCATCGGTACCGAGCACGTGGAAGTCGTTGGGCACCCAGGCGCGGATCTGATCGGCATACAGCTTCATGTAGTCCGTCGATGCAATGACCGGACCCTCGGCCCCCTCGAGCTGCTGGACGACCCAAGGCTTCTCGCGCTTCTCATCGTAGTCGAGGAACTGCTGACGATCGTATTCGAGCGCTTCGCGACGCAGCTCGTTGAAGCTGGTCACGCTCCAGACATCGGCGATCACACCATGCTCTTCCGCCAGCATTTCGGCAGCCGCCTCGACCTCGCGGAGGATGGTGCCACTGCCCATGAGCTGGACCCGCGGCTGTTTCTTCTTGCCGGCCGCCTTGCCTTCGTGCAGGCGGTACATGCCGCGAACGATGCCCTCCTCGCTGCCTTCCGGCATTTCCGGATGCGAGTAGTTCTCGTTCATCACCGTCAGATAGTAGAAGCAGTTTTCCTTGTCCTGGAACATCCGCTTCAAGCCATCCTGCACGATGACGGCCAGTTCATGCCCGTAGGTCGGGTCGTAGGCCCGGCAGGTCGGCACGGTCGACATCAGGATATGGCTGTGGCCATCTTGGTGCTGCAGGCCTTCGCCATTGATGGTGGTACGACCGGCGGTGCCGCCGACCATGAAGCCACGCGCCTGGAGATCGCCGGCCGCCCAGACCAGGTCGCCGATTCGCTGATAACCGAACATCGAATAGTAGATGTAGAACGGGATCAGCGGCAGATGGTGGTTGGCGTAGGAGGTCGCGGCCGCGATCCACGCCGACATCGAACCCGCCTCGGTGATGCCCTCCTCGAGGATCTGGCCTTTCTTGTCCTCGCGGTAGTACATGATCTGGCCGGCATCCATCGGCTCGTACTTCTGGCCTTCCGCGGCGTAGATACCGAGCTGCCGGAACATACCTTCCATCCCGAAGGTACGCGCTTCATCCGGGATGATCGGCACGATACGGGAGCCCAGCTGCTTGTGCTTGACCAGGCCGTTGAGGACGCGCACGAAGGACATGGTGGTGGAGACTTCGCGGTCGCCGGAGCCCTTCATCTGGGTCGCGAACATCTTGTCGTCGAGACCGGGGATCTCCATCGCCACGAAGTCGGCCTTGCGCGCCGGCAGGAAGCCACCCAGCCGCTCGCGCTGGAGATGCATGTACTTCATCTCCGGGCTGTCGTCCTCGGGCTTGTAGTACGGAATATCGCCGCTCTCGATCTGCTTGTCGGAGACCGGGATGCCGAAGCGGTCACGGAACGCCTTGAGGGCGTCGACGTCCATCGACTTGATCTGATGGGCTTCCATGTCGGCTTCGCCGTGGCCGCCACCCATGCCGTAGCCCTTGACGGTGTGCGCCAGGATCACGGTGGGACGCCCATTGGCGTTGTTGACCGCCTCGTGGTACGCCGCGTAGACCTTCTGCGGATCGTGGCCACCGCGGTTGAGACGGAAGACCTCCTCGTCGGAGTACTCCTTGACCATCTCGGCAGTCTCTTCGTACTTGCCGAAGAACTCCTTGCGCGTGTAGGCCCCGCCCTGCGCCTTGTAGTTCTGATACTCGCCGTCGACCGCCTCGTCCATGCGCTTCTGGAGCACGCCCTTGGTGTCTTTCTCGAACAGCGGGTCCCACAGGCCGCCCCAGACCACCTTGATGACGTTCCAGCCGGCGCCGCGGAACACGCCTTCGAGCTCGTCGATCACGCGCGAGTTACCGCGTACCGGGCCGTCGAGACGCTGCAGGTTGCAGTTGATGACGAAGATCAGGTTGTCGAGCTTCTCGCGGCTGGCCAGGTGCAGCGCGCCGAGGGATTCCGGCTCGTCGCACTCGCCGTCGCCGAGGAACGCCCAGACCTTGCGGTCCTTCATGTCCTCCAGTTCACGTGAGTGCAGGTACTTCATCACGTGGGCCTGGTAGATCGACTGGATCGGCCCCAGCCCCATCGAGACGGTCGGGAACTGCCAGTAGTCCGGCATCAGGTAAGGGTGCGGATAGGATGGTAGCGCGTCGCCGTCCACTTCCTGGCGGAAGTTGTCCATCTGCTCCTGGGTCAGGCGGCCCTCGAGAAACGAGCGCGCATAGATGCCCGGCGTCACGTGCCCCTGGATATAGAGCAGGTCGCCCTTGTGGTCACCGTTGTCGGCCCGGAAGAAATGGTTGAAACCCACTTCGTAGAGCGTGGCACTGGACTGATAGCTGGCGATATGACCACCCAGGCCCTTGTGCTTCTTGTTCGCCCGCAGAACCTGCACCATGGCATTCCAGCGAATCGCCGAGCGGATCTTGCGCTCGATGAACATGTCGCCGGGCATCTTGGCTTCACGATGGACGGGAATGGTGTTGCGGTGCGGCGTGGTCCCGGAAAACGGCGGTGAAGAGCCGTCACGACGCAGACGGTCCGCCAACCGGGTCAGGATGTACCGAGCGCGCTCTTCGCCCTCATGCTCGACAACCGAGGCCAGGGAATCCAACCACTCCGTGGTCTCGACCGGATCGAGATCTTCTCGTGTCTCCAGACTCATAGACAACTCTCCGAATGGGAAAAGGTTTGCCATTCGCCCGGCCATGGCGGGTAGCCGCAGCGGGGCTTGGGAATATGCGCTCTTCGGTGCGGGCGCGGCTCTTTTGGGGCCGCTTTCCGAGATTTTTTGGCTGTAACTGAATTACAGCGGGCGTGCGTGACGCGGGAAATCAGGCGAAGAAGATACCGCAAACGCCCTCATCTGCCAATTCGCAGACGCTTCGACCCTCCTGATGGCAATGCCCAAATGCCGTCACATCAGTCGCTTAACATCCATTTGTGACAACCTATCGGGAACCTCGGTCGGTATAGTCGAATGACAGGCTCGCCAGCGAGCACACGCCACCCTTGAGCGTAGCACTCAAACCGTCTCCGTCAGGCAGCGGCGCAAATAAGCCCAATCGAACGCCGGGCCCGGATCGGTCTTGCGCAGCGGCGCGATGTGCCCATGCCCGGTGATCCGTTCGATGGAGATTGACGGATAGTCTCTTGCCAGCGCCTGCACCACCTCGGCCAGCACGCGATACTGGGCCTCCCGGTAAGGCACCTCATCGGCGCCTTCGAGCTCGATACCGATGGTGAAATCGTTGAGCCCTTCGCGCAGACGCCCACCGTCGTGCCACCGGGACTTGCCGGCATGCCAGGCGCGGCGATCGAAGGGGACGAACTGCACACACTCGCCGTCGCGCCGGACCAGCAGATGCGCCGACACCCGCAACGCGGCGATCGCGCCGAAAGCGGGGTGAGCGTCGGGGTCCAGTGTATTGGTGAACAGCCGCTCGATGGCATCGCCGCCGAACATCCCCGGCGGGAGGCTGATGCCGTGCAGGACCACTGCGGACACCTCCCCCTGCGGCCGCGCGTTGGCGTTGGGTGACGCCACTCGCCTGGCCGTGTCGAGCCAGTGATCGTCGATCCTCATCCTGCAAGCTCCTTCGAGATCATGTCGCTTGTCCGGCCAGGCCCAGCCGCTCGTCTCTGGGGCTGATGCCGAAATGGTGGCGATAGGCGGTCGAGAAATGCGCCCCCGACGAAAAGCCGTGAGCCAGCGCGATCTCACCCACCGCCTGATCGCTCTCGCGCAGCAGCTTGCGCGCCCGCTGGAGACGCAGGTTGAGATAGTAGCGGCTGGGCACGGCCTGGAGATGCTTCTTGAACAGTCGCTCCAGCTGTCGCCGGGATATCCCCAGATGGGCCGAAAGCTCATGGGTGGTCAACGGCTCTTCGATGTTGGCCTCCATCAGTGCCACGGCGTCCACCAGGCTCTGCGGCGCATGGCCAAGCCGTGAGCGCAGCGACGTCTGCTGCGGCTCGTCGGCCATGCGAATCCGCTCGCAGACGAAGTGTTCGGAGATTCGCTGCGCCAGCGTCGCGCCCTGCTGCTGGCCGATCAGCGTCATCAGCATGTCCATTGCCGCCGTCCCCCCGCCACAGGAAAGGCGGTCGCGGTCGATCTCGAACAACTGGTGAGAAACGTGAATTTTCGGAAACGTTCGCGTGAACGCGTCGGCACTGGCGTAGGGAATCGAGGCCCGATAACCATCCATCACGCCCGCCCTGGCGAGCCAGTGGGTTCCGCCGGCGATGCCGCCCAGCATCACGCCACGGCTGGCCAGACGATGCAGCCAGTGAATCAGCGTCTCGCCACTCTCCTCCACGGCCCCCGCACCATCCGGCGCGGGGGCGCAGACGAACAGCATATCGAGGTGACGCGCATCACTCCCGGCGACGCTCTCCGGCGAGAACGAGAGCTGGGCCACGCTCTTTACCGCTCGGCCATCGATGCCGAAGGTCGTGGCGGCGTAGAGCCGTCGCCCCGAGAGCATGTTCGCGACGATCAACGGCTCGATCGCGCAAGCCTGGGCCAGTAGCGAGAAGCCGGGCAACATCACGAACCCCACTCGGCGCGGGGTGTCGCTGACGTTCATGATCGAAGGTTCATGCGGTAGCGCGTCGGAATCAGACTTGAACGACGTCGAATTCGACCTTCGGGTCGACATCGGCCTCGTAATCCACGTCGTCGCGTTCGAAGCCGAAAAGCTTGAGGAACTCGTGCTTGTAGCCGGCGTAGTCGGTCAGCGCAAACAGGTTGTCGCTGGTCACCTGCGGCCAGAGATCCTTGCACGCCTGCTGGATGTCGTCGCGCAGTTCCCAGTCATCCAGGCGCAGGCGCCCGGCCTCATCCAACTCGGGCTCGCCGTCGGCGTAAAGACGCTCGCCGAACAGCCGATTGAGCTGATCGATGGTGCCCTCGTGGACGCCCTGCTCCTTCATGACCTTGTAGACCATGGAGATATAGAGCGGCATCACCGGGATCGCGGCACTGGCCTGGGTGACCACGGACTTGAGCACGGCCACGTTGGCCCCGCCACCGCTGGCCTTGAGGCGCGAGTCGATCTCGCCGGCGGCGCGATCCAGGTCCTCTTTGGCCTTGCCGAGGGCACCGTGCCAGTAGATCGGCCAGGTGATGTCGGTACCGATGTAGCTGAACGCCACCGACTTGGCACCCGGCGCCAGCACGCCCGCCTTGTCCAGCGCATCCATCCACAACTCCCAATCCTGGCCGCCCATCACCTCGATGGTATCGGCCACTTCCTGCTCGGTGGCCGGCTCGACGGAAGCCTGGATGATCGCATCCTTGTTGGTATCGATGGCCGTCGCGGTGTAGGTCTCGCCGATCGGTTTGAGGCTGGAGCGCTTGAGCTCTCCGCTATCCGGCCGCTTGCGCACCGGCGAGGCCAGCGAATAGATCACCAGGTCGATCTGCCCCATGTCCTCGCGGATCAGTTCGATCGCCTTGTCGCGTACCTCGTGGGAGAACGCATCGCCGTTGATCGACTTGCTGTATAGCCCCTCGGCCTTGGCGAACTTGTCGAAGGCGGCCGAGTTGTACCATCCAGCCGTGCCTGGCTTGCTCTCGGTCGCCGGTTTCTCGAAGAACACGCCCAGCGTGTCGGCGCCGTAGCCGAAAGCCGCGGTGATGCGGGCCGCCAGCCCATAACCGCTGGAGGCACCGATGACGAGCACGTTGCGCGGCCCCGCCTGGTCGCCGCTCAGGTTGGCGCGGGTGGTCTCGATCTGTTCGAGTACGTTGCGCTCACAGCCGAGCGGATGCGTCGTGGTACAGATGAAACCGCGAACCTTGGGCTTGATGATCACGTCTAACCTCGTCTTCTACAGCGGAACGAAAGCCCCGGCGAAGCATGCCGGGAGGTGGCATTGAGCGAATGCTTGTCGGGCGCATTCTAGCAGGGTGGCGAAAGCAGGGGCGAACTCGCATGAGCCGTCCCCCTACGGTTCCTGCCGATCCCGGGCACCGCATCCGCTCCCGGCCTTCTTCGGCGCCGGGCTTGTCTCTCTCGCCAGTCTATTCGAAGATGACTCGCCCGCGAGTCGAACCCACCCAGAGCGTAGAGAAAGCCCCATGGCCCACGAACAAGAGATCGAGGAGCTGGTCATCCGGCGTGGCGCACTCTGGCTGGCGCTCTCTCCACTATGGCTCGAGCGGGAGCCCAGGGAATCGGACTTCGCTCGCATGATTCGCGAGATCGATGCCAGCCACCTGACGCTACAGCAGCTGGAGTGGGTCTATCGGCTGGAGATGTCGCCGGTCATGGCTCGCTACCAGCTCTCGATGGCCGGCGAATGGCGGGCCTTCGACGAGACCGAACTGCTGACGCGACTGGTCCGCCACAATCGCAAGCTGCGAGGATGGCGCAAGGCGACCTGGTCACTGTTCTCGGGCCTGACGACGATGATGAGCCGACCGCGCTTCAACGAACTGGGCGTGCGGGTCATGGTCGCGCGTGGCGAGAGACCGCCGGGCTAGAGAACGGGCTCACGCCGAGAACGGCGTTTCCAGCGCCTCCTCGATGGCGCCGCGCAGCGAGCGAGGCACGGCACGCGGCCCGAAGCGTCGTATCACTTGCCCGTCCCGCCCCACCAGGAACTTGGTGAAATTCCATTTGACCGGCGTACTGCCGAGCACCCCGGGCGCCTGACGGCGCAGATGGATGAACAGCGGGTGCGCTTCACGCCCATTGACCTTGACCTTCTCCATCAGCGGGAACGTCACCGCGTAGCGCCGTTCGCAGAAAGCGCCGAATCCAGCCGACGACTCCGGCGACTGGCGTCCGAACTGGTTACAGGGAAATGCGAGCACCGTGAACCCCTGATCCCGGTACTCCTGATAGAGCTTCTCCAACCCCTCCATTTGCGGCGTGAAGCCGCAGCGGCTGGCGACGTTGACGATCAACAATACCTGGCCACGCAGCGCACGCAGGTTGAAGGATTCGCCGGACGGGGTCCGGCAGTCTTGCGTATATAACGACATGGATGAATCGATCCGAGAACACCAAGTTCAAGTCGGCGGAACCGCGTCACGCCTCGAGGACGCATCGCTCCCGCTCCGCAGAGTGCCACGCCGGACGCCCGTTCACCAGTGATCGAGCTCGATGGCCCTCGCCAGCGCCATGCGCGTGTCCGGCGTCGCCTTGTCCAGCGACAACGCCTCCGAGATCGGCAGCCAGCGCACGGCGGCCACTTCCTCCGGCTGCAATCGCAGCGGTCCATCGTAATCGACCCAGTAGAGACTGCCGTACAACTTCAAGCTGGCTTCCTGGAACACGAACTCACCGCCGGCCATCAACTCGACACCGCGAATGCCAAGCTCCTCGAACAGCTCCCGCCGTGCAGCTGGCATGGGGGCCTCGCCCGCGCTCACGACACCACCGGCGGCCAGATCGAACCAGCCCGGGTGAGTCTCCTTGATCGGCGTACGTTCCTGCACGCAGATCTCGCCGCGGGTGTTGCGCACGACGATGTAAGTTGCCCTGTGCCAGCAGCCCAGGCGCCGCATCATGGCCCGCGAAGCACTGCCACACGGCCGATTGCGGGGATCGACGAGCTGAACCTGCTCGTCGGCGATGACGATGTCGCTCATGGGATATCTGCCAGTCGAGAAACGGAAAAGCAGCGTATCACGTGACCGACCGGGCACGGCTTACCGGTAGCGCGCATTGCCCTGCCCCATGCCGCAATGGTCGAATGCAAAACACAGCGACGAACGCCCGGTCTATGCTCGAATCAGCCACCTTGGAGGAAGCTGATGGCCGACTACGCACCTCGCCAAGACCTGACCACGCACTGCGTCGAGAATCAGCCTACCGCGGGCCCACGTCGCGATCCGTGGAAAGACGACCGCCCCCTGCGGGAGACGCTATCTCACTTCGCACCGGCCTGGGTCGGCGAGCGCCTGACTCCCCTGGGGCAAAAACTCGGGACCGCCGAGGTGGAGCGTTGGGGTGAACAGGCCAACCGCTATCCTCCTACGCTCCATGCCTTCGACCGTTATGGCCGCCGCCTGGACGAGGTCGAATATCATCCCGCCTACCACGCCCTGATGGCACTCGCTATCGATGACGGCTGGCACGCCGTCGCCTGGGAGCAGGAACATGACGGTGGGCATCAAGCCCACGTCGCCGCGCTCTATCTGCTGACGCAGGCCGAACCGGGCTTCTGCTGCCCGATCACCATGACCCACGCCGCCATGCCGGTATTGCGCCAGTTGCAAGGTGGCGAGGCATGGCGAGAAAGGCTCATGGGCCGAGCGTATGACGCCGCCGCCATCCCGGCCGAGCACAAGCGCACCAACACCTTCGGCATGGCGATGACCGAAAAGCAGGGAGGCAGCGATGTGCGCCGTAACAGCACTCGGGCGTCGCCGGTGGCCTCGCCCGGTACCGGCGAGTGGTATCGGCTCGACGGCCACAAGTGGTTCTGCAGCGCGCCGATGTCGGACGCTTTCCTCACCCTGGCTCAGACCGATGACGGCCTGTCCTGCTTTCTGGCACCGCGCTTCACACCGGATGCCCGAAGAAACGCCATCGAGATCCAGCGGCTCAAGGACAAGTGCGGCAATCGTGCCAATGCTTCGGCGGAGATCGAATATGCCGGTGCCTGGGCGCAACTCGTCGGCGAGCCTGGCCGGGGCATACCGGCGATCCTGGAAATGGTGCAGCAGACACGGCTCGATGCCGCTACCGCCCCGGCGGGCATGATGCGTCAGGCCGTGAGTGAAGCCTGGCGCCACGTGAAGGGGCGTCGCGCCTTCGACCGGCGCCTGGCCGATCAACCGCTGATGCAGCGCGTCGTCGCTGATCTCGAGATCGAGACCGAGGCCAGCCTGATGCTGGCGATGCGAGGCGCACGCGCCATAGACCGATCCCGGAGCGACGAGCATGAAGCCGCGCTGGCGAGACTGCTCCCGGCACTGGCCAAGTTCTGGCACAACAAGCGTGGCCCCGCGTTCATGGCCGAGGCGATGGAGTGTCTCGGCGGCATCGGTTATGTCGAGGAGACACCGCTGGCAAGGCTCTATCGTGAGGCCCCGGTCAACTCGATCTGGGAAGGCTCCGGCAATGTGATCTGTCTGGACGTGCTGCGTATCCTGGATCGCCACCCGACCAGCATCGAAGCGTTGCGGCAGGAGCTGAGCCTGGCCCGAGGCCACCATGCGGCTTTCGACGCCGCCATCGACTCGCTCGACGAGCGGCTGACGGCAGGCCCCGAACAACTGCAGGCCGAGGCGCGCTGGCTAGCCCAGGCCATGGCCCAGACGCTGCAGGCCGCGATGCTGATTCGACATGCGCCCCAGGCCATCGCCGACACGTTCTGTGCCACCAGGCTGGCGAATGCATCGCCGATCTTCGGCGTTCTCCCCGCCGAGGCCCCCGTGGCGACGATTCTCGAGCGCCTGGAGGCATGAACGGTCGCCGAAGGCGGCGATGCTCAACCCAGCGCCACGCGAGCTGCCAGACCGAGCAGGACGAGCCCCGTCAGCCGATGAATCCAAGCCGCGTGCCGCTGCAACCATGGCAGCACGCGGGAGTGGGAGAGCAGCAGTGCCACCAGCACGTACCAACCGCCATCCACCAGGGTCGCGGTCGCGACGATCAACCAACGCCCCGCCACGCTCAGGTCGGCGCTGACGAACTGACTCAACAACGCGACGAAGAACACGATCAACTTAGGATTGCCCAGCGCCACCAACAGGCCATCGCGCATGGCGCGTCGCCAATCGCTGCTTTGATGGCTCATGCCGAAGCCATCGCGGCCGCCGGCCCGCAGCGCCTGGACGCCCATCCACGCCAGATAGCAAGCCCCGCCCCAGGTCACTAGCCTATAGAGCCAGGGCTGGTGAACGATAACCGCCGCCAGCCCCAGTACCGTCACCCCCGCATAGAGACCGACACCCGCCGCATGGGTGATCCCGGCGATCACACCGCAGCTGCGCCCGCCGCCCAGCGTATTCTGCATCACCATGGCCAGGCTGGGACCGGGGGACATGGCGCCGAGGGCGCAGATCGCCAGCAGAGATAACCAGAGTTGCAACGACACGTCTTCTTCCCATTTCCACCAGTGAGATCCGCTCGCCGACTATACCGGACGTTCCGGACGAGGACCGCCCGCCATGTGGCTATTTCGGGACTCCGGATAATTCCACCGGCGCTGGCACTTCACAACGGCTACGCTGTCATACGCACTCAGGCCCATCCATCAGGGAGGTGAAACATGAGCCTATTCAAGCGTGAAGACCGGCAGGCCCGAACGGACCGCATCCGAGACGATCTGCACGATATTGGTGAGCAGGGTCAGGCGTTGGGGCACGACCTGCGAGATGACGCGCAGGACGCGATCGAGGAAGCGCGAATGAAAAGCGAGGAGCAGTACGCTCGCATGGCAGCCGAAGCACGCCGCAGCAACCGCCGCTTCAAGCGCTCCGCCAACCAATCGCTGGACGATTGCGACCGCTATGTACGCGAGCATCCATGGTCGAGCATCGGCGTTGCCACACTGGCGGGCGCTATGCTCGGATTGCTGATCAGCCGGCGTTAAATCACGGGGACGCCTCGCTCGGCGGGGCGTTTCCTGAGCGTTTCCAACCAAACCATAGTTTCAATCTTTAACCGTCATTGAACTTTATAATCGAAGCTGTGGAAAATTGAGAACGATAGTCGTTTAATCGCACGATACCTGAACTCAGGAGACCGAGATGAACGCTGACAAGTGGCAAACGATCGATGTCGAGAACATCGACAAATCCGCTAGGTCGCTACACGCCTGCTCACTGGATCCCTCCATCCGCTGCCTGGCCGAGTTGCGTGCTTCGCAGATCAACGGCTGCCTCAGCTGCACCCATTTCCGTCGCGAACAAGCCGAAGCCCTGGGCATCTCACCCAGCAAGCTCAAGGCATTGACGGCCTGGGCTGAATCCGATGAGTTCGACGAGCGTGAGAAAGCGGCGCTGGCTTGGTGTGAGTCCTTCACCCACTTCCGCCCTGCCAACCCGACGACTCGCAAGCTGGCACTGAACGCGTTTTCCCCTCGGGAGCTGGCGGACCTGACCATGGCGATCGAGATGACCAGCGCTTTGAGCCGCGCCTCGCGCCGCGCCGCGGTCTAGTTGATCTCGAGACACCTGGCTCCATCTCGGCTCGCTCTCTTCGTCGATGAGAGCGGCTTTTTTTCGCCTTGCGGTTAGCTGGCGGCGCTTGTCCACAGCTCCTCTCTCGGACCACCGGACCGCTTGGCAGCCTGCGAGCCAAGTCACCGGCGGACAGACGCCCTGCGTTCAAATCGTGGGCACGACGTGATCCTGCAGACAGCCAGCGACGCCACCCTCGCTGGCCAATGCCGGCATATCGAGCATATGTACCCAGCCACGAGCCAGCCTGAGCAACCCTTCCTGACGAAACGCCGTCAATGTGCGACTGACGTGCACCGGGGATAGCCCCAGCGCATCCGCGAGATGCTGCTGGGATAGCGGCAAACGAAAGTGCTCTCGTGCGCTTTCATCGTTGCGCCGCAGCCGGCAGCCTATCTCGAGCAACAGATACGCCACCCGCTGGCGAGCACTGCGGCGGGAAAGATGGACCAACCTCTGGCTCAGCACCGCCTGCTGATATGAGCAGACCGCAAAGCATGCCGAAGTGAGGCGAGTGGATTCACGAAACAGCTTGAGAAGCTGCCGGTTGGCTACCGATAGAATCTCGCCATCTTCGAGCATGGCCACGCTGGAGAGTCGTTGCTTGAACGGGAATTCATATAGCCCGATGACGTCGCCGGGCAGATATATCTCCAGAATATGACGGGTGCCACCCTTCAGATGGCGAAACGAGTAAGCCCATCCATCCTGCAAGGTACAGAAATCTCGCGCATTGTCGCCTTCGTGCCAGAGCACTTGTCCCTTGACGACGCGCGTAGAGGACCCTTCCAGAGCATCGAGCTGGCGCCGATCATTTTCCGAGAGTTTCCCATAGTGACTAAAATGTCGGGCAATACAGCCTTCCTGCTGACCCATGCCTTCGCCTTCTTGAATTTTTCAAGCATGACAGCATGTTAGACAGGCAAGTTACATAACATCGGTTAGATAGCCGAGGTAAAACGCGCGCAAGCAAGCCTCTCGACGAACCGCTCCCGCGAGCCCATGGCCAGCCGTACCGACAGATGACAACGATTACTCTCCCGTCGACAACGAAGCGCCTGCCACGAGTCACCCAAGGCTCGACATCGGCTGCCCCGTGAGTCGCTGCCCCCGAGATACCGAAATCCGGCTTGAACGCCAGGGAATAAATATTAGAATTTTATTAACTACAGTATGCGCGCGGAGGGGGCGAGATGTTCAGGCGCTATATCGTAAAGATCAAGCAGGCCGGTACGCTACATCAGCACTTCATAGTCACCGATACCCATCACGGCAACCAGACCGTCGGCGTGCACCACCATGAGGCCAAGGCAACAGAACACATGGAGTTCCTCAACAGCCTGGAAAGCAGCGGCCCCGGCATCTGGAACCTTCTCGAGCGAGAAGCGGAGTCGAGCTAGCGGCCGATCCGGCACCAGCCCCCGGGCACCGCGATCATCCAGCTCGGTTCAGGGCGCCGATCAGGTAGAGATCGTGCAGGTAGCTGTCGAGCCGGGAGATACCATGGGTTATGACGATCACGAGGTAGATAAGCAGCATCAGTATCCAATCACTGTTCGCCCAGGCCAACGAATCGAGGGATACGCGATAAACGACGGTATAGAGACTCAGCCCGCCCAGGAACATGACCACAAGGCAGTTGACCAGCACCAGGCTCAGCAATAAAGGACGACTATCCTTGCGCGGAAGATCGGTCTTCCACGCCAGGAGATGGCGCACGCGGGGCTGGCCGTTGAAAAGAATACGCCGGCGACGGCGTAGCAGCGCGCCCAGGTACCGAGACGCGTTGGGCAGCTTCGCCGCGGAGAGGATTAGATGCGGGTTGAGGTAAGCACCGAAAAAACGGCTCGCAGTGTCCAGCAATCGTTGGGATTCGCCAGTGGCCGCATATCGCTCGGCCTGAAGCGAAAGCTGGCCAAGCGGCGTTTCACGGCTCGCTTGACGTTCATCGTCTTCAAAGTTCTGAGCGTAATAAATGTCGTAGACCTGATAGACGGAAACGGCAACGCCCAGGAAAATCAAAAAGAACGTCAATACGCTCAGCATGCTCTTCACTCCGTGTTTCGCGATCTCGCATCATAGCAACCTCGTGATCAGCCAGGCTACGCAGATGGAGTGCGTCATTTAGCCACCGGCTAAAGTCGTAGCAAGCGAGGAGCCGTGGTCACTTGGAATCCAACGTCATTTTCAGCGCCGTCGAACGTTGCCCAGACAATCAGTGGCTTGCGGGTATTCACAGGGCCGGTATACATAGCACCTGTACTCTATACATGGGACCTGTACACATAGGACGGGAAAAGCCCACCCCGCCATAGCGCACGCATACAGGAGCAGAAGCCGCCCAGGGTCATGCAGGGCACCAAGTGGCCGACGCTCTGTCTTCGCCCCGGCCCGTCGACATGCCCCGGCGTTGGGATGACGCTCTATCTTCGACTAGCCTCGGCATCGCCCGATTGACACGCTCTCGGTTACCCCATACTTTCATCTGCGGGATGCCATAAAAAATAGCAAATCAGATAACTGGTACAGGCAGTCATCTGCCGGACAGTTACCCATCCAGCGACCATGAACCTTAGAGGGACTCCTACCGCATCCCGCTTCAGACCTTGAAGCAGCCCGACCCGCGATGCCAACGACGCTCACGCTTCCATCCGGCATTCGCGGGTTTTTTACGACCTCGCCCCCTTCGACGAAAGCAGCGATTGCGAGAGCCTTTGTAACCGAGGTGCCCTCAGAACGTCTTTTTGTGTCCCACGGACTCAAAAAATAACGTTTGATTGCATTTCTTGCTTACTCATGCTGACGCAAAACAGCGACAATGACTCCACGCACCGCGGCAGCGAGAATGCAGGATGCTCTCGCGACGGCAATAGAGTTCATGGTCGCTATCAGAGCGATCTCTCCTGGCCCATGGGCTCACATTTTCCGTGATGCCTTTTGGGTCATTTTTTGCCCAAGACTCTTGCCCGCCCCTCCTTATTACACGGCAAATCCAACCGTATCATCTACCGATGGCTGTAATATCCGCAGGTGCAATGAGTCGCATGGTCGACATCGCTCTCCTGACCATCGTATACCTCCAGTCGGAGAAATGTCATGGATCGGCGATCTCCCGCACGATTTTCAGAGAAAGCGTCTTCTTCGACTATTACCCAAATCGTGACTTTTACTATACACATAGCCCCCGACGCTGATACACGCACCAGGATTTCCGGTTCCAGCTGCTTCCTTGCAACCGCTTCAACCCGGTATGTCAAACGATCATCACCGATGGATTCTCATGGCCGGGTTTCTTTTGTTGCAACATCATGCCTTGCTCAAAAAATTCATTCATCTAAACCAATCTATTGATCAAAGGTTATTTCTCTTTTCTCAAAAGTAGAATTACTATCAACGGGCGCATCGCTACTCCAGTCAGTTGGCACGCTCTTCCGAGTTACGATCCGTCAAGGCCATCAATAGGCTTGTGCCGAAATATAGCGACCATGAACGACGCTATGTCGATAACGACGTTCTGACTCGATCAGTAGACGCATTACCGCCCGCACCGGCGCACGGCTCAGCCGAGCCCTATGTCCAGTGCGGGTTTTCTGTAATCCTGGCGCTACATATTTACAAGCTTTTTTCGCGATCTATCGCATGAAATCGATTTCACTTATTTGCGCGACCAAAGTATTGCCAAAAACTGCGTTAACCCTGATTCATAGCGTTTTTTTATTTGCCTGGGCGACGCAAAACGGCGACAATCTTGGAACTGGATCGAAGTTAACTTTATTAGTCGACTCTATCTTCATCGCGTTCATGGTCGCCTTCCACGGGAAGCGATCTTTTCCGGCCCGCAAGTCAGTCATCTCCCCTGGTGACGCTTATCGGGCCGTTTTTTTGTCCCCACTTCCGCCCAAATATGCTGCCCTTGGCCCGTAGCGCTTTCGCCTGCCCGTCATTCCCGCCCCTACAGACTATCCGGACGTCACGTGTCTTTTTCTCCCCCAGCGATCACGCATTCACTCCTGAATGCGCACCTCTCCGAGGCTATATAGGAAGCAGGAATTCAGTTACCAAGGGATAGCGAACTCACGTTCCACGCCACATCATCGCCAGCCACTTCATGATGAATGGCGGTGACGAGTTAACGCTGCAAAAGATCCAAGGAGACCAGACATTTACGATGACAATGCGCTACGCCCACCTGTCACCGATCATCTGACAGACGCCATCAAATACGCGCCAAAGGTCGGTGGACAAAGTGTGGGTACTGGCAAGAACACGTGAGAGGTGATGCTAGGAAAAATGACGTCAAGTCATTGAAAAGCATGGTGCCGGCGGTCGGACTCGAACCGACACACTGTTTCCAGCGGCGGATTTTGAATCCGCTGCGTCTACCAATTCCGCCACGCCGGCAGCGGAGACGCATTATACGGACGCCCGGCCTGGCGTCAATCATCACGCTGACTTAATCGGCCGCGTGCTTTATGATGGCGCCCTTTCAGATGCCACCCGTCCATCCAGACTCTACCGATACGCGACCTACGCCATGCAGCGCGCCGATTTCCATTTTGATCTGCCCGACGAGTTGATCGCTCGTTACCCTTCCGAACAGCGCACCGACTGTCGGCTGCTATGCGTCGACGGTGAGTCCGGCGCGCTGGAGCACGCAAGATTTCCCGACTTGTTGGCTCAGCTCGAGCCCGGCGACGTGGTGGTTTTCAACGACACCCGGGTGATCCCGGCACGGTTGTTCGGCCAGAAAGCCAGTGGCGGCAAGGTGGAGATGCTGCTGGAGCGACCGCTGGATACCCATCTCGGACTGGCGCATCTGCGCTCCAGCAAGTCGCCCAAACCGGGTACCGAGCTGATCTTCGAAGGTGACATCCATGCGGTGGTAGAGGGTCGCCAGGACGCCCTGTTCGAACTGCGTTTCCTGGGTGAGACACCCCTGATCGATCTACTCGAGCAGCACGGCCACATGCCGCTGCCACCCTACATCACCCGTGAAGACGAGCTGGCCGACCGAGAGCGCTATCAGACCGTCTACGCCCGCCGCGAGGGCGCTGTTGCCGCCCCCACTGCCGGCCTGCACTTCGACGAGGCGATGATGGAGGCGCTACGCGCCAAGGGCGTCGAGACGGCTTTCGTCACCCTTCACGTCGGCGCCGGCACCTTCCAGCCGGTGCGCGTCGACGATATCCGCCAGCACCATATGCATAGCGAATGGCTGGAGGTCGACGACTCTGTCTGCGAGCAAATCAATCGCGCCCATGCCATGGGCAACAAGGTCGTCGCCATCGGCACCACCAGCGTGCGCTGCCTGGAAACTGCCAGCCAGGGCGGCAATGGCAAGCTGACGCCTTACCGCGGTGAAACCGATATCTTCATCTATCCCGGCTATCGCTGGCGCTGCGTGGATGCCCTGGTCACCAACTTCCACCTGCCGGAGTCGACGCTGCTGATGCTGGTCTCCTCCTTCGCCGGCTACGACGCCGTCATGCACGCCTATCAGGAAGCCGTCGTCGAGCAGTACCGCTTCTTCAGCTATGGCGATGCGATGTACCTGACCCGTCGACCCGACTGATCAGGACACGCTTTGCACGCACCCCGGTCACGAACATTGCGCACGGCTTCGGGTGTGCCCCGGTAACAGCACCGGAGCGGCTTCGGGCGCGCTGGAACAGACAAATGCTCTGCACGCGGCTTCGGGCGCGTTGGAACAGACGAATGCTCTGCGCGCGGCTTCGGGCGCGTTGGAACAGACAAATGCTTTGCGCGCGGCTTCGGGCGCGTTGAAAAGAAGAGAGACACCATGCGAGACGAGTCCTTCATGAAATTCGAGCGACTGGCGCAGGAAGGTCGCGCCCGCCGGGGTCGTTTGACCTTCCCACGCGGCACGGTGGAGACCCCAGCCTTCATGCCGGTGGGCACCTACGGCACGGTCAAGGGGATGACGCCCAAGGATGTCGAGGCGATCGGCGCCGAGATCATTCTCGGCAATACCTTCCACCTCTGGCTGCGTCCCGGCACCGAAGTGATCGAAGGTCATGGTGACCTGCACGACTTTTCGCAATGGCACAAGCCGATCCTGACCGACTCCGGGGGCTTTCAGGTTTTCTCGCTCGGCGCGATGCGCAAGATCACCGAGCAGGGCGTGCACTTCCGCTCGCCGGTGGACGGCGCCAAGGTATTCATGGGCCCGGAGGAGTCGATGGCGGTCCAGCGTTCGCTGGGCT
The DNA here is from genome assembly GCF_003206585.1 of Salinicola sp. CR57. NCBI lineage: Bacteria > Pseudomonadati > Pseudomonadota > Gammaproteobacteria > Oceanospirillales > Halomonadaceae > Salinicola > Salinicola sp. CR57. The sequence goes on along the minus strand of NZ_PZJL01000005.1, from coordinate 390,897 downwards.
CCGACATCGTGATGATCTTCGACGAGTGCACCCCCTACCCCGCCACCGAGCAGGAGGCGCAGAAGTCGATGGAGCTCTCGCTACGCTGGGCCAAGCGCTCGCGCGAGGCCCATGGCGACTCACCGTCAGCGCTGTTCGGCATCGTCCAGGGCGGCATGTACCCCGACCTGCGCAAGCGCTCGCTCGAGGGTCTGCTGGAGATCGGCTTCGATGGGCTGGCGATCGGCGGCCTGTCGGTGGGCGAACCCAAGGAAGAGATGATCGGCGTGCTGGATTACCTGCCGACCTGGATGCCGGAGGACAAGCCCCGCTACCTGATGGGCGTGGGCAAGCCCGAGGATCTGGTCGAAGGCGTGCGCCGCGGGATCGACATGTTCGACTGCGTGATGCCGACCCGCAACGCCCGCAACGGGCATCTCTTTACTGCCGATGGAACCGTCAAGATTCGTAACGCCAGCCATCGCCACGACACCAATCCGCTGGAAGCGGACTGTGACTGCTATACCTGCCAGCACTTCTCGCGCGGCTATCTGCATCACCTCGATCGCTGCGGGGAAATGCTCGGATCGATGCTCAATACGATTCATAATCTGCGCTACTACCAGCGCCTGATGGCGGGTTTGCGCGGGGCTATCGAAGCGGGTACATTGGCCGACTTCGTAGCACAATTCTACCGGCGACGCGGACTGCCCGAGCCGCCCAGGGTCGATTGACGCGATCCGGACCGGCACATCGACGATCTGCCGTTCGTCAGTCTCACCCAAGTAACCGTTTCATTACACGACCTTTTCCTCACTCAACCTTCGGAGAAACATCCATGCTGGACTTTTTCATCCCTGCGGCTCACGCCCAGGATGCGGGCGGCCCTGCCGGCGGTGGTATTGCCCAGATCATCATGCTGGTCGGCTTCGTGTTGATCTTCTACTTCCTGCTGTGGCGTCCGCAGTCCAAGCGCGCGAAGGAGCACAAGAAGCTGGTCAACAACCTGTCCAAAGGTGACGAGATCGTGATCGGTGGCGGGCTGCTCGGCCGCATCACCAACGTGACCGACGATTTCATCAGCATGGAAATCGCCGAGGGCACGGTCGTCAGCGTTCAGAAGAGCGCGGTAGCCTCCGTTCTTCCCAAAGGCACGTTGAAGTCGCTGTAACTCTCCTGGCTGCCGGCTTTCCCGTCGGCAGCCGTCTCTTCCCGCGACACTCTTCGCACGACGGTCATCGCCTCGATCGTCATTGATTGAAAGGACAGGGCTTCCATGCTCAATCGTTACCCCCTGTGGAAGTATCTGCTGATACTCATCGTCTGTGTGGTTGGCGTCATCTACGCGTTACCCAATCTTTACCCACAGGATCCCGCCGTCCAGATCAGTACCACCAACGGTTCTCTGGGCAGTCAGCAGCTCGACCGTGTTACCCAGGCGCTGTCCGACGACGATATCCAGGTCAAGTCGGCAGCGATGACAGGCAATAACACCGCCCTGATTCGGCTAAATGATGCCGAACAGCAGCTTCCCGCCCGTGACGTGGTCGACAACCTACTCGACAACGATTACACCGTGGCACTCAACCTGGCAGACTCCACGCCATCCTGGCTGACCAGCCTTTCGGCGACACCGATGAAGCTCGGTCTCGACCTTCGCGGCGGGGTGCATTTCCTGCTCGAGGTCGACATGGAGGCGGCCGTCGAGCAGCGCCTGGAAGCGACGGCCAGCGCGATTCGCGCCGATCTCCGCGATCAGCGCATCCGTTACCGCTCCACCGACGTCGACGACAACGCCCTGCATCTGGAATTCGCCAATACCGAAGATCGTGACGCCGCGCGCGCCCAGATCAGCCAGACATTCAATGAATTCCAGTTCGAGAACCGTGACGAGGGGCGCCGCGCATTCCTCGACATGACGCTGACCGAGCAGGCGATCAAGGATATTCAGGATTACGCGGTCCAGCAGAACCTGACCACGATCCGCAATCGTGTCAACGAACTCGGCGTCTCCGAGCCGCTGGTGCAGCGCCAGGGTCCAAGCCGCATCGTGGTCGAACTGCCGGGCGTGCAGGACACCGCCGAGGCGAAACGCATCGTGGGTGCCACGGCGAATCTGGAGTTCCGGCTCGAGGCTCGGCCGGATGCTCCGGATTCCGAGACGGAGACCTTCCCGTTCCGCAACGATCCGCAGCGCACCGCCACCCTGTCGCGCGACGTGATCATCACCGGCGACCGAGTCTCCAGCGCCAGCCAGGGCTTCGACCAGAACGGCCGCCCGCAGGTCAACATCAACCTGGATGGCACCGGCGGCTCGCTGATGAACCAGGCCACCCGCACCAACATCGGCCGCAACATGGCGGTGCTGTACATCGACCACAGCACGGAGACTCGCACGGTCACCCGGGATGGAAAGCAGGTCGAGGAGCGTATCCCGACGACCAGCCGCAGCATCATCAGCCTGGCAACCGTGCAGAGCGCGCTGAGCAACCGCTTCCGCATCACCGGCCTCGACTCTCCCACCGAGGCCAGCGAGCTGGCATTGCTGCTACGCTCGGGCTCCCTCGCCGCGCCGATCTACTTCGTGCAGGAGCGCACCATCGGTCCCAGCCTGGGCGCGCAGAACATCCAGCGCGGCATCTTCTCGGTGATCGTCGGCGGGCTGCTCGTCGTCGCCTTCATGCTGATTCGCTACAAGGCGTTCGGCGTGATTGCCAATGCCGCGCTGGCGGTCAACCTGGTGCTGCTGATCGCGGCCATGTCGCTGCTCGGCGCGACCCTGACGCTGCCCGGCATCGCCGGTATCGTGCTGACGCTGGGCATGGCGGTGGATGCCAACGTCCTGATCTATGAACGCATACGCGAGGAGCTCAGGCGCAAGACGCCCGCACAGCAGGCGATTCATGCAGGCTACGGTCGCGCCTTCACCTCGATCGTCGACGCCAACCTCACCACCCTGCTGGTGGCGGTGGTGCTGTTCTCGATCGGCACCGGCCCGATCAAGGGCTTCGCAGTCACGCTGTCGCTAGGGATTCTCACGTCGATGTTCACCGGCATCCTGGTATCGCGTGCCCTCGTCAATCTCTCCATCGGCGGCAAGCCGGTGAAGAAACTCTGGATCTAGGAGACGCGAGCCATGCGCCAATTCGATTTCATGGGCAAACGCCGCATCGCTTTCATCGTTTCGATCGTGCTGACGATCGTATCGATAGCGGCACTCGCCATCCTGCATCTCAACCTCGGCCTCGATTTCACCGGCGGCACGGTGGTGGAACTCCACTATGCCGCGGTGCCGTCGCTGGACGATATCCGCACCCTGCTGGCCAACAGCGGGTTCGAGAACTTCCAGGTCCAGACCTTCGGTGCGACCGACGAGATTCTGGTTCGGTTGCAGCAGACGTTCGATAACGACGTCGGCAATCAGGTCGTCTCCGCACTGAGCAGTGGCGGCGCCCAGATCGACCTGGTCCGCGCCGAATTCGTCGGCGCCCAGGTCGGCGACCAGCTGCGCGACCAGAGTGGCCTGGGCATGCTGATCGCGCTGGCTGGCGTCGCGGTCTACGTCGCCTTCCGCTTCCAGTACAAGTTCGCCCTCTGTGCGATCATCTCGCTGGGGCATGACGTGCTGATCGTGCTGGGACTGTTCGCGCTGTTCCAGTGGGAGTTCGACCTCACCGTGCTGGCCGGGATCATGGCGGTCATCGGCTATTCGCTCAACGACACCATCATCGTCTACGACCGAATTCGCGAGAACATCCGGCTGTCGCGCAGCGACGATCTGGCCCAGATCTTCAACGAAGCGATCAACCAGACCCTGTCACGGACCTTGGCGACCTCGGGAACCACCTTGCTGGTGCTGTTCGCGCTGTTCTTCCTCGGCGGCGACATGATTCACAACTTCTCGATCTCGCTGATCCTGGGGATCGTCGCCGGCACCTTCTCCTCGGTCTATGTGGCGGCAGCGCTACTGATCGTGTTCAAGCTGGAGCGTCAGGATCTGATCCCGGTGAAGAAGGAGAACGTCGAGGGCGAAGAGGAGCTGCCCTGAGCCGCGCCTGGACGCATGCTGGATTCAAGGCCTCTCCCCGGAGAGGCCTTTTACATTGTCGTTCTACGTTGCCGCCTCCCCAGGCTCAGAATTCTCGTCACCCCATACCGTCTTCATCCTTGGCCGTAGCCGCGTTCGGGACTCGACGCCAGCGCGCCGAGCTGGGGTATGATGAGTCGCCTTCCACGCTTGCCATCAGGGAGATCCATGGCTCCTATCTTTGCCGATTCCAGCGTCGCCCGCTGGCTGCTGGTGCTGGTGATGATCGCCGGCGTCTACTTCTTCATCGATTTCCTGATTCCGGTTCTCGCCGCGTTGATCATCTGTGTCGCCAGCTGGCCGCTCTACCGCTGGCTGCTGGCGCGCTGCGGCCAGCGCCGCACCCTGGCCGCGAGCATCGCCCTGGTGCTGATCATCCTGTGCCTGGTGATCCCCATCGTGATGGCCTGCACCTACGCCTTCCAGGAGCTCAAGGGCTGGATCGGCTGGCTGCTGGCCGCCAACCAGCACGGCATTCCCGCGCCGGGCTGGGCCGCCGAGCTGCCGGGGATCGGCAGTTGGGTGCACGAACAGTGGCAGACCTATCTGGCCGAGCCACACGCGCTGGAGTCCTATCTCCAGCTGGTCGGTGGCGAGCACATCGGCAATATCTCGCGCTGGGTACTGGCGCTCGGCAGCAATGCAGTGCATCTCGCGCTCACCCTGCTGTTCATGCTGATCACGCTGTTCTTCCTCTACCGCGACGGCGTGGGCATGGCGCGCCAGCTGGATATCGTCGGTGAGCGCATCCTGCCGGCGCGCTGGCAGCGCTTCTCGCGGGTGGTGCCGGCGACCATCAGCTCGACCGTGGTCGGCATGGGCCTGATCGCCCTCGGCGAGGGGTTGGTGCTGGGCACCGCCTACTGGATCGCCGGGGTACAGTCGCCGGTGGTACTCGGGGTGATCACCGCCTTCATGGCGCTGGTCCCCGGCGGCGCTCCGCTCACCTTCACCCTGGTCTCGCTCTATCTGATCGCCACCGGCCACCTGCCCAACGGCATCGGGCTGTTCCTGTGGGGCGCAATCGAGCTGTTCGTGGTCGACAAGACGCTGCGCCCGCGGCTGGTCGGCGGGCCGATCAAGCTGCCCTTCCTGCCCACCTTCTTCGGTCTAGTGGGCGGGGTGAAGACCATGGGACTGGTGGGGCTGTTCGTGGGGCCGGTGCTGATGGCACTGCTGGTCGCCAGCTGGCGCGAGTGGCTGCACGACGACGAGGCCCCGGACGCCCCTAGCGAGGCGGAGCGCTGGGGCTACGGCAATCCGCGACTGATCGCCCGCTATACCGGCCAGCACCCTGACCGCTAGGCATCCTTATCGATGCGCCCTTGCCGATCGCAGCAAGGGCGCTCAACTTTCCGCCCGCTCACGCCCCAGAGTGATGGCGTAGCGTTTCAGCTTGCGCACCACGCTGGGTTGGCTGATGCCCAGGCGCGCGGCCAGCGCATAGGTGGAGCCGTGGGTCTGGGCGAGCTGGGCCAGGATGCGCTGCTCGTGGGCCGCCAGCGCGGCCTTCAGCCCTTCGCCCTCGGCCAGCAGCGTCCCGCTCGCCGGGTCCGCAGGAAGCAGCGACGGCGGCGCCCCGGCGCCGCCCGTTTCGGCGCCCGCCGGGCCGCCGATCACACTGCCCTCCGCCGCCAGCCAGGCACGTTCCAGCCAGTTCTCCAGCTCGCGCACGTTGCCGGGCCACTCGGCGCTCATCAGCTCGGCCCAGGCCCGCGGGTGGAGCATCTTGTCATCGCCGTAGCGGCGGTTGAGCCGTTCCAGCTGACGCTCCGCCAGCCCGCGGATCTCCTCGCGGCGCTCGCGCAGCGGTGGCAGAGTCACCGGGATCACGTTGAGCCGGTAGTAGAGATCGAGCCGGAAGGCACCCTCCTCCACCTGCCGCGCCAGATCGCGGTTAGTCGCCACCACCAAGCGGAAGTCGACCCGCCGCGAGCGGGTATCGCCGAGCCGAGTGAGCGAACCATCCTGAATCACCTTGAGCAGCTTGGACTGCATGGTCAGCGGCAGCTCACCGATCTCGTCGAGGAACAGGGTGCCATCGTGCGCCTGCTCCAGCAGCCCCGCCTTGCCCTGTCGCGCCGCGCCACTGAAGGCACCGGGCTGGTAGCCAAACATCTCCGACTCGAACAGCGACTCGGGGATCGCCGCACAGTTGACGTCGACGAAGGCGCCATCGCGGCGCCGACTCCAGCGGTGCAGCTGGCGCGCGAAGGCGGTCTTGCCCACCCCCGATTCCCCCAGCATCAGCACCGTGGCGTCGGTCGGCGCGCTGCGCTTGAGCAGTTGGGTGATCTCGCGCATCAGGCGGCTCTTGACCACCAGCTCGCCGGCCTCGGCGGGCGTCTCCGTCGGCGCCTCGTGATGACGCTTGAGATGCTCGGTGAAACGCTGCTGGAGCAGCGCGTACTCGTCCTGCAGCAGACGCAGATCGGTGAGATCCCGCGAGCGGCTGATCACCCGCACCAGGCGCCCGCCGACATAGACCGGATGCGCCTCGGCGATCACCTGACGGCCGGTGCCGGTGCGTTGCATCAGTTGCGCCGGCTGGCCGGTGCGAATCACCTCGAGCGACACCGAGGGCGAGAGCACGCCACTGGCCTGCAGCGCCTGCACGGTGGTCGCGCACAGCGCCTCCCGCGGCATGCCATAGACCGTCGCGGCCCCGGGGCTGACATCGAGGATTCGCCCCTCGGCATCGACCACGAACAGATGGTCCTGGGCGGTCTGGAGCATGGCCCCCAGGGTGGCACGGTCCGCTTGGGCCTCAATCATCATCGTCTCCGATTCGGTTTTGCATCATTGATACGTTAATGAATCGGAAGCGACAAGCCATCGATACAATAAAGCATCAACGTGCGTCAGCAAGTTCGCAGAATCAATAGGTTACGGTTGGCACGCTTTATGCGTGGTGATTATCGATCCTTCGACAATCACAACCCAGGAGATGGTATGCCCCACCAGCCTACGGATCGCGCCCCGCTCAACCAGCCACTGGGCGGTAACGAGATGCCCCGCTTCGGCGGCCCGGCGACCATGATGCGGCTGCCGACCCAGCAGAGCGCTGCCGGGCTCGATGCCTGCTTCGTCGGCATCCCGCTGGACATCGGCACCTCCAATCGCCCCGGCACCCGTTTCGGACCGCGCCAGATTCGCGACGAGTCGCGCATGCTGCGGCCATTCAACATGGCGACCCGCGCCGCGCCCTTCGAGAGCCTGCAGGTGGCGGACATCGGCGACGTGCCGATCAATACCTTCGATCTCAAGAAGAGCGTCGGCATCATCGAGCGCTTCTACCACGAGCTGCTCGGCCACGACGTCGTCCCGCTGACCCTGGGCGGCGATCACACCATCGCCCTGCCGATCCTGCGTGCCATGGCCAAGAAGCACGGTCCGGTGGGGCTGATCCATGTCGATGCCCACGCCGACGTCAACGATCAAATGTTCGGCGAGCAGATCGCCCACGGCACCCCCTTCCGGCGTGCAGTGGAAGAGGGGCTGCTGGATACCCAGCGCGTGGCCCAGATCGGCCTGCGCGGCACCGGCTATGCCGCCGACGAATTCGACTGGGGTCGAGAGCAGGGCTTCCAGGTGGTGCCCGCGGAAGCGTGCTGGCACCAGAGCCTGACACCGCTGATGGCAGAGATTCGCGAAAAGGTAGGCGGCGGCCCGGTCTATCTGAGCTTCGACATCGACAGCCTCGACCCCGCCTACGCCCCGGGCACCGGCACCGTCGAGATCGGCGGGCTGACCATCCCCCAGGCACTGGAGATCATCCGCGGCTGTCACGGCCTGGATATCGTCGGCTGCGACCTGGTCGAGGTCTCGCCGCCCTACGATGCCCACGGCCAGACCGCGGTGGTCGCCGCCAATCTGCTGTTCGAGATGCTCTGCGTGCTGCCCGGCGTGAAGCGCCGCTGACGCCGACCGGCGCCCGGTCGCCGGCGGCAGTTCACGACGACCGTTTGCAGCAAACTTTCACAACCACCTTCAACAACAACTATCGTCGCCGGCACGGCGGCAAGGTAAAACATCATGATGCTGGATCTTCTCGTCGTCGCGTTCTACGCGGCGGGCATGCTGCTTCTCGGCTGCTGGGGCATGAAACGCGCCCGCAGCAGCGACGACTATCTGGTGGCGGGCCGCCGCCTGGGCCCGGGGCTCTATCTGGGCACGCTCTCCGCGGTGGTGCTCGGCGGCGCCTCCACCGTGGGCACGGTCAAGCTGGGCTACGTCTACGGCCTCTCCGGGCTGTGGCTGTGCGGCGCCCTGGGCCTGGGGCTGATCGTCCTCAGCCTGGTCCTGGCCAAGCCGCTGGCCAAGCTCAAGCTCTACACCATCACCCAGTTGCTCGAGCGCCGCTACACGCCGGCGGCCAAGAGCGTCAGCTCGGCGGTGATGCTCGCCTATGACCTGATGATCGCGGTCACGTCGACCATCGCCATCGGCACCCTGGTGACGGTGCTGTTCGCGCTGCCCTCCTGGGTCGGCGTGGTGATCGGCGGCACCATCGTGGTGATCTACTCCACCCTCGGCGGCATGTGGTCGCTGACGCTCACCGACATCGTCCAGTTCGTGATCATGACCGTGGGGATGATCGGCCTGATGCTGCCGCTGACGGTGCACTACGCCGGCGGCTGGGACACGCTGGTCGCCAGCGCCGCACCGGGGCACTTCTCGCTCACCGGGATCGGCTGGTCCACCATCGTCACCTACTTCGTCATCTATTTCCTGGGCATCCTGATCGGCCAGGACATCTGGCAGCGGGTGTTCACCGCACGCTCGACCCGGGTGGCCCGCTTCGCCGGTACCGCCGCAGGGGTCTACTGCCTGATCTACGGTGCCATCGGCGCGTTGGTGGGCGTGGCCGCCAGCGTGCTCCTGCCCGATCTCGCCGATCCCAACAATGCCTTTGCCGCGGTCGCCCAGCTGGCGCTGCCGGATGGACTGCGCGGGCTGATCGTGGCCGCCGCGATGGCCGCGATGATGTCCACCGCCAGCGCCGGCATGCTGGCCGCTTCGACCCTGATGACCCGCGACCTGCTGCCGGCGCTGCGTGGTGGCCGGCAGAGCGAGCGGGTCTCGAGCTACCGCCTGTGGACGCTGCTCATGGGGCTGGTCACCATCGTCATCGCGCTGCTGGTGGATGACGTGATCGGCGCCCTGACCATCGCCTACAACCTGCTGGTCGGCGGCATGCTGGTGCCGATCCTGGGCGCGCTCTACTGGCGCCGGGCCTCCAACAGCGGCGCCATCGCGGCGATGGCGGCCGGCTCGCTGGGGGTGATCGTGTTCATGCTCAAGGATGGCCTGCTGGCCAACTCGCCGATCTACGCCGGACTGGTCGCGAGCCTGGCGAGCTTCATCGTGGTCAGCCTGCTGCGCCCGGATCGCAGCCGCCCCGTGGCCGCAGAGACCCAGCCGGAGCAGAGCGCATGAGCGTGGCCCACTGGCTGGTGCGGGCGCTGGAAGCGCTCGGCATCGATACCGTCTTCGGCATTCCGGGCGTCCACACCATCGAACTCTATCGTGGGCTCGAGGGCAGCCGGCTGCGCCACGTCACCCCGCGTCACGAGCAGGGCGCGGGCTTCATGGCCGATGGCTATGCCCGCGCCAGCGGACGCCCGGCGGCCTGCTTCATCATCACCGGCCCGGGGATGACCAACATCGCCACGGCGATGGGCCAGGCACTCGCCGACAGCGTGCCCATGCTGGTGATCTCCAGCGTCAACCGCCGCGCCGAGCTGGGCATGGGCGAAGGCCGGCTTCACGAGCTGCCATCGCGGCAGCAGACCCTGAGCGGGGTCAGCCTGTTCAGCCATACCCTGCTCGACCCGGCCAATCTGCCGCGGGTGCTGACGCGGGCCTGGACGCTGCTGCACACCGGGCGGCCGGGGCCGGTGCACATCGAGATCCCGCGCGACCTGCTCGATGCCCCGCTCGACGCAGAACTGCCAGTGCCGGGGCGCTGCCACCCGCCGCAGGCCGCGACGGCGGCACTCGACCAGGCGGCGGCGTGGCTCGGCGCCGCCCGGCGCCCGCTGCTGCTGCTGGGCGGCGGTGCGATCGCCGACCCGGCGGCGGCGCGGGCCCTGGCCGAGCGCCTGGATGCCCCCACCCTGACCACCATCAATGCCCGCGGCGTAATGGGGCGAGGGCACCCGCTCGATCTCGGCGCCAACGCCACTTGGCCCGAGGTGCGCGCGCTGGTGGCCGAGGCCGACGTGGTGCTGGCGATCGGCACCGAGCTGGGCGAAACCGACTACGACGTCACCTTCGATGGCGGCTTCACGCTCCCCGAACGGCTGATCCGCATCGACATCGATCCGCGCCAGCTGTGCGGCAACCACCTGCCGGCGCTGGGCATCGTGGCCGAGGCCGGGGCGGCGATGCGCGACCTGCTGCCACGGCTGGCGCCAGGGGCGCATGATGCGGCCGCCCGCGTGGCTGAGCTGAAGGCAGCGCTGGCGCTGGCCACCCGGCCGGATTTCGCCCCCTTCGTGCCGCTGTTCGATGCCCTGGACCAGCACCGCCGCGACGCCGTGCTGGTCGGTGACTCCACCGCGCCGGTCTACGCCGGCAACCATCTGGCCCAACGCGACGCGACGCGCGGTTGGTTCAATGCCTCCACCGGCTACGGCACGCTCGGCTACGGCCTGCCAGCGGCCATCGGCGCGGCGCTGGCCTGCCCCGAGCGCCCGGTGGTGGCGCTGGTCGGCGATGGCGGCGTGATGTTCACCCTGGCAGAGCTGGCCACGGCAGTGGAGCTGGCGCTGCCGCTCACCCTGGTGCTGTGGCACAACGCCGGCTATGCGGAGATCCGCCAGGCCATGACCCACGCCGGCATTGCCCCGCTCGGCGTCGACCCCGCGGCACCGGCGTTCCTGCCGCTGGCGCATGCCTTCGGCTGTGCCGCCGAGCGCATATCTAGCCCGGCGGCGCTGGCAGAGGCTCTGGCCACACCCTGCACGGCCCCACGGCTGCTCGAGATCGATGCCGCGGCGTGGCAGGCGGCCACGTCCCCAGCTTCCCGGGGCAGCGCTGCCACGCCCTGATCGACGCCTGAACCCGCTTCGGAGCCGCTTCCATGCAACGACTGACGCAACAATTCATCGCCAACCGCTGGCAGCAGAGCGCCGCCACGCGCCGGCTGACGGTGCGCGACCCCTACCAGCAGTGCCCGCTGGCCGAGATCACCGCCGGCGCAGCCACCGACGTCGATGCCGCGGTGAACGCGGCCCGCGACGCCCAGCCGGCCTGGCATGCCCTCGGCGGAGCGCGCCGCGCGGCCTATCTCGAGGCCCTGGCCACCGCCCTGGAGACCCGCCGAGAGACGCTGACCCGGCTCTCGGCACGCAACAACGGCAAGGCCCTGGCCGAGACCCATATCGACCTCGATGACGCCGTGGCCTGCTATCGCTACTACGCCGCCCAGGCGCACGCCCTGGAAGCGCGCCAGGGGCGCCCGGTGGAACCCGCCGCGGATATCGATGCCCGCATCTATGAAGAGCCAGCCGGCGTGGTGGGCCTGATCACGCCGTGGAACTTCCCGCTGGTGACCAGCGCCTGGAAGATCGCCCCCGCCCTCGCCGCCGGCTGCTGCGTGGTGTTCAAGCCCTCGGAGGTGGTGCCGCTGCCGGAGCTGGCCCTGGCCGAGATCGCCGAAGAGATCGATCTGCCACCCGGGGTATTCAATCTGCTGCTGGGCGACGGCGAAGGCATCGGCGCTCCGCTGAGCGCGCACCCCGGTATCGACAAGCTCTCGTTCACCGGCAGCAACGCGGTGGGCGAGACCGTGATGCGCGCCGCCGCCAGCGGCAGCCGCGGGGTCTCGCTGGAGCTCGGCGGCAAGTCACCGATCCTGGTGCTCGACGATGCCGATGTCGACAGCGCCGCCGACTGGGTGATGGCAGGGATCTTCTTCAACAGCGGGCAGATCTGCTCGGCCACCTCGCGGCTGCTGGTGCACCATAGCCTGGCCGAGGCGCTCTACGCAGCGCTCGCCCAGCGGATCGATGCCCTGTGCCTGGGCGACCCGCTTGCCGCCGGGACCGACATGGGGCCGATGACCAGCGCCCGGCAGCGCGAGCGGGTGGAAGTCTATCTCGCCCTCGCCGTCAGCGAGGGGTTGGTCGCGGTGCGCGATGCCAGCCACCGCCAGCTACCGCCCCATGGCGAGTTCGTCGCCCCCACCCTGTACCGCGACGTGCCGGTGACCAGCCGTCTGTGGCAGGAGGAGATCTTCGGCCCTGTGCTTTGCGCGCGCAGCGTGGCCAGCGACGCCGAGGCGATCGCGCTGGCCAACGCCAGTGACTTCGGTCTCGCCGCTACCGTGATCGGTGGCGACCTCGACCGTGTGCGTGGCGTGGCTCGGGCGCTGCGCGCCGGCAGCGTATGGCTCAACGGCGAGCAGCGGGTGCTGCCCCAGGCTGGCTGGGGCGGCTTCGGGCGCAGCGGCATCGGCCGCGAGCTGGGCCCCTGGGGGCTCGCCAGCTACGTGGAGATCAAGCACGTGATCGGCCCGGCGTGAGCGTCGGTCGAGACGCCATGCGACCTTTCTCTTACAGCCGCGGCGGCGGCGCTGTGTCATAACGTAAACGCTCGTTTGAGGATCGCTCGTCGCCCTTATTCTACCGCGCGGCCGGCACGCACCCCGACGAGCCATGACAACAGCTCACAAGGGATCGATACCATGCCAATGCCGCGCTCTCGGCAACTGGCGCTGGGGGTGATCGTCGGGGCCAGCGCCCTGCCGCTCCCGACGCTTGCCGCCTCCAGCTTCCATGACACCTTCGACGACACCGTCTTCTTCGGCGATAGCCTGAGCGACAGCGGCTACTATCGAGGCGCCATCGGCAGCGCGCTCTCGCTGACGCCGAGCCAGCAGGCCTTCATCGGCCGCTTCACCACCAACCCCGGGCCGGTATGGGCCGAGCGGGTCGCCGGCCACTACGCCAGCAACGCCCAGCCCAGCAATGTCGGCGGCAACGACTACGCCGCCGGTGGCGCCCGGGTGACCACCCCGGCGGCGACCCCGTTCGGCGCGGCACCCGCCCTCAGCGAGCAGGTCGCGACCTACCTCGCCAGCACCGGCGGTGTGGCCGATGGCGATGCCCTCTATGCCGTATGGGGTGGCGCCAACGATCTGTTCGCGGTAGCCGGGGGTGCTGACGCCCAGAGCACCATCACCACCGCGGTCACCGGCACCGCCGGGATTCTCGCCACCCTGGAAGGGGCCGGTGCGCGCCATGTGCTGCTGTTCAACATTCCCGACTTCGGCCTGACGCCGCGCTTCAATGGCGACCCCGCCACCAGCGCGGGCGCCACTGCACTGGCGCAGCAGTACAATAGCGCGCTCTATACGGCGGTCGCCGCCAGCGGCGCCAAGGTGATCCCGGTGGATACCTTCGGCTTGCTGCAGGAGGTGGTCGCCGAGCCCGCCGCCTACGGCTTCACCAATGTCACCGACCGCGCCTGTACCCAGACGCTGCCGCTGTGTACACCCGACACCCTGGTCGCCCCCGGCGCCGACGAAAGCTATGTGTTCGCCGACGACGTCCACCCCACCACCGCCACCCATCGGATCATCGGCGAGTACGTGATCTCGCTGCTCGAAGCGCCACAGCAGCAGCAGTTGCTGACCCATTCGGCGGTCCTCAGCGGGCGCTCCCGGGCCAACCGGGTCGCCGAGCATCTGAACGCGGTGCCGCTGGCCAATGGCCTGCGCTGGTGGGGCGATCTGCGCGCCGAGCACCAGCAGCTCGACTCCAGCGACCTGTATGACGCCAGCATGCCGGCGGGGCTGTTCGGGGTGGACTGGTATCGGGACGGGCTGGTACTGGGCGGGTTCGTCGGCTATGGCGACCAGGATGCCGACTTCGGCGACGGCCGCGGCGACTTCCAGCGTAAGGACACCACCGTCGGGCTCTTCTCCGGCTGGTACGCCGAGAACGCCTGGGTCAATGCCCAGCTCAGCTACAGCTGGCTAGACTACGACGTCGACCGCGAAGTGCAGCTCGGCAGCGCGACCCGCCACCACCGCGGCTCACCGAACGGCAGCAACCTGACCGCCGCGCTCAACGCCGGCTACGAGTTCCGCGCCTTCGCGATCCCCGAGGGCGACGTGCGCACCGGGCCGATCGCCGGTGTGACCTGGCAGCGGGTCAAGCTCGACGGCTACGATGAAGAGGGACAGGCGTCGACCTCACTGAGCTATCCCGACCAGGACATCGATTCGATGGTGGGCCGGGTCGGCTGGCAGATCCGCCGCCACGGGCCGACGCTCAACCCCTATCTGCAGCTCACCTACAACCACGAGTTCGAGGAGAGCGAGGGGGTCGCGGCGAGCCTGCAGAGCCTGCCGCAGTTGGGCGACTATCGCGTGCCCAAGCTCACCTTCGATCGTGACTATGTCGAGGTCAACGTCGGCGCGCGGGCCACACTCTGGGGCGTCGACACCCAGCTCGGCGCCAGCGTCGATCCCGACAATGCGCGCACCAGCACGCTGTTCGTGAATCTGGGCAAGCGCATCTGAGCGTGCCGGGGTGCCCTCGGCGCCCCGCTCCCGCGCAGCGTAGATACGCCATCCAGAAGCCGGGCACAAACAAATGCACTGAAGACACGAGCTGAAAACAGGGGCCGAAAACAGAGACACCCCGCCGGCAGAACCGGCGGGGTGTCTCTAGTTGACAAGGGCCTCACCTCAGGGATCCTGAGACTGGGGCCCAGGAGCCGGCCTCAGACGCCCGCTTTCAACTGCTGTGCCAACGCCTTGTAGAGGCGCGGGCCGGCGGCCATCAGGCTGCCGCCATCCTCGACGCTGGGCGAGCCGTCGATGGCGCCTGTCAAGGCACCGGCTTCCTTCAGCAGCAGCGAACCGACCAGGCGGTCCTGCTCTGCGAGACCGAGCACGAATACCGCATCGGCGCGGCCGGCGGCGAATTCGATCATGTCGAGCAAGGCACAGCCGGAGCCGGTCAGGGTATCGAGCTGCGGGCCGAGCCGTTCGACCACGTTGAGATATTGCGGCAACCAGTGCGAGCGGGCTTCCTGGGACGGCCAGGCCATCGCAACTCTGGCACCGGTGACGGAAACCGCCTTGGAAGCGCGCAGGCGCTTGCCGTTGCCCTGGGCGCCGCGACCGCGACTGATCAGGAACTCGTCATCGCTGAACGGCGATACGATCACCGCGTGTTCCGGACGCCCCTTGACCAGGCACACCATCGAAATCGCGAACTGCCGACTCGCCACACCGAGATTGGACTCGCCGTGGATCGGCTCGATGTGCCACACGGTCTCCTTGTCGGCGCCCTTCCCCTCGCGATACGGGGTATAGCGTCCAGAAATACCGTGCTGCGGATAACCGCGGGTGAGCTGATGCACGATCAGCGTCTCCGCATTGCGTGCCGTGTCCTCGAGCAGACTGACGGTCGCCTGCTCGTCATGGTTGACCTCGAGACGGTCACGGATACGAACGAATTGCTCAGCGGCGCTGCGAGCGGCACGCAGCGCATATTGAACCATCGGATGCATGGATCTGGCCTTGGGGTGTCGGAAGCTGTTAAAGAACGCCGCGCAGTCTAGCAGAAGCGTGCCTCTCCAGTCATGCTAGACTGCGCGTTTTCCCCGGTTGCCCACACTGCCTGATGTCCGCCTTCCCTATGCTCGACCGAATCCGTATCGTCCTCATTGGTACCAGCCACCCCGGCAATATCGGTGCCGCCGCACGCGCCATGCGCAACATGGGCCTCGAAGACCTTGCCCTGGTCACCCCACGTTGCGATCCCAAGGACCAGGAAGCGTACTCGCGAGCCTCCGGCGCCAATACCCTGGTCGATGCCGCGCGACAATTCGACGCGCTCGAAGCGGCGGTCGCCGACTGCACCCTGGTGGTCGGCGCCAGTGCGCGCTCGCGCCATCTACCCTGGCCGATGGTCAGCCCACGGGCCCTGGCGGAGAGTCTGCCGCAAGCGCTGGCCCCCGATGGCGCCCGCCTCGCGCTGGTGTTCGGTCGCGAGGATACCGGGCTGACCAACGCCGAGCTGCAGCGCTGCCATCAGCACGTGCACATCCCGACCAACCCCGATTTCAGCTCGTTGAACCTGGCCGCGGCCGTACAGGTGCTCGCCTACGAATGCCGCCAGGCCTATCTGGCCACCGAGGAGGCCGCCCCGCCGTCGGCCAGCGAGACGGATCAGCCCTTCGGCGTCGCGTGGGACAACCCGCCGGCGACCCACGCCGATCTCGAGCGCTTCTTCGTGCATCTCGAGCGCACGCTGACGGCGATCGAGTTTCACGACCCGGACAATCCCCGCCAGTTGATGGCACGCCTGCGCCGGCTGTTCCTGCGCGCCCATCTCGATTCGATGGAGATGAACATCCTGCGCGGCATCCTCGGTACGATCGACAAGCGCCTGCGCGACCGCTCCTGATCCCGCCGCACGAGATCGATCCGGTGGCCGCGCGGTGCTCGGCCACCCTCACCTGAATGGTTGACCGTCTTACTGGGTTTTTCCATAATGCCGGCACCGATGCAGCGACAGCCGATACCCGCCGATGCGTTTGACCACCAAAGGCCGCTATGCCGTGACCGCCATGCTCGATCTGGCCCTCAATGCCGATCAGGGGCCGGTATGTCTGGCGGACATTTCCAAGCGCCAGGACATCTCGCTCTCCTACCTGGAGCAGCTGTTCGCCCGTCTGCGACGCGCCAAGCTCGTCAGCAGCGTGCGCGGTCCGGGCGGTGGCTACCTGCTGGGTCGCGCCCCGGCGGAGATTTCCGTGGCGGGCGTGATCGATGCGGTCAACGAGTCGGTGGACGCCACTCGCTGCCAAGGCCAGGCGGATTGCCATCAGGGCAGCAAGTGCATCACGCATCACCTGTGGTGCGACCTGTCGGACGAGATCCAGCGTTTCCTGAGTGACATCAGCCTGCAGGAGCTGGTACGCCGGGAACAGGCTCGCAGCGCCACTCGCCCCGAACCCGAGGTGAGCGCTTTCGCCGACGACGTCGCCACGATTGCCGTGTCGTCGCGCTAGTCAGGTCATCCAGCGACTACACTTCGGCGTAGCGTGCCCAACTCCATTTCGACCGATAGCCAGAGATCTTCCGTGCCATGAGCGCTCCGATTTATCTCGATTACGCTGCCACCACCCCTACCGATCCAAGGGTGGCCGAGCAGATGATGCGTCATCTAACGCTGGACGGGGTCTTCGCCAACCCGGCGTCGCGTAGCCACATGCCCGGATGGCTGGCCGAACAGGCGGTGGAGAACGCCCGCCGCCAGGTCGCCGACCTGATCGCCGCGGACCCGCGAGAGATCGTCTGGACCTCCGGCGCCACCGAGGCGGACAATCTGGCGCTGACCGGTTTCATGCGGGCCAACCGCGGCCGCGGTCGCCACATGGTGACCTCGATCATCGAACACAAGGCGATCGTGGATACCGCGGTCGCGCTGGAAACGGAAGGCTTCGAGGTCACCTGGCTGACCCCGGGAGAGGATGGCCGGGTCACGCCTGCGCAGCTGCGCGAGGCGATGCGCGACGACACCGTGCTGGTCTCGCTGATGGCGGTCAACAACGAACTGGGCAGCGTCAACGACCTCACCGGCCTGGCGGCCGTTGCCCACGAGTTCGGTGCGCGCTTTCACGTCGATGCCGCCCAGGCCACCGGGCGACTGTCGCTGGATGTGGGCGCGATGGGGATCGACCTGATGTCACTATCGGCGCACAAGGTATACGGCCCCAAGGGCATCGGCGCCCTCTACGTGCGCCGCGACCCGGATCTGCGCATCGAGGCGCTGATCCACGGCGGCGGTCACGAGCGTGGCATGCGCTCCGGCACCCTGCCTACGCATCAGATCGTGGGCATGGGCGAGGCCTTCGCGCTGGCACGTGACGAGGGCGATGCCGACGGCGAGCACGCCCGTGCGCTGCGTCTGCGGTTCCTCGATGGGCTGGCCGACTGTGGCGGCATCCACAACCACTCGCCGCAGGATCGCTCCGTGCCCAACATCGTCAATCTCGCCTTCGACGGGGTCGACGGTGAATCGTTGCTGATGGCGCTGCGCGGACTCGCGGTCTCCACCGGGTCGGCCTGCAACTCGGCCAGCGTGGAGCCCTCCTACGTACTCAAGGGGATCGGCGTGCCCCACATCCAGGCGCTCGCCTCGATCCGCTTCAGCTTTGGCCGGTTCACCACCATCGACGAGATCGATGCGGCCGTGGCCGACATACGCCGTGCCCTGAGCGGATTGCGTCAACCGTCGCAACCCGCCGCCCTGAATCATCGCTAGGGGAGTGGCGTCTGCGCCACTCCCGTTTGGCAAGGAGAGATAGCATGCAGAACATCACCATCAGTGAATCCGCCGCCACCCAGATCCGTCACGTCCTTGAGGAGCGTGGCAGCGGCCTGGGGCTGCGGGTAGCGGTCAAGCCGAGCGGCTGCTCCGGCTACAGTTACGTGCTCGATATCGCCGACGACCTGCGCGACGGAGATGTCGCGTTCGAGGAGCGCGGAGTCAAGGTGCTGGTGGACAAGGACGCGCTGGCGATTCTCGACGGCACCGAAGTCGACTACGTCAGTGAAGGACTCAACCGCTTCTTCCGCTTCAACAATCCCAATGTGACCGACGAATGCGGCTGTGGCGAAAGCTTCAACGTCTGACCTCCCCCGCATCCCGGCCGCCGTGGCCCAGGCGCGGTGACGGCCGGGATGCGTAGCCCGCGGGCTTGCGCTACAATGGCGCGATTTTTCGGCTGGCGCGCGGTACCCGCAGGCATCCGCCACCCCGGCCAGCGACGATTTCGGACGGCGCGCCATCTAACGACACGATCGGTTGGAGGCGCGTCGTCTCGCATCTTCACCCCTTTTTTCGTTCGCGATGATCGCGATCGATTCACCACAGCCAGGAGACCGAAGTCATGGCCACCGAGCGTACGCTTTCCATCATCAAGCCCGATGCCGTTGCCAAGAACGTGATCGGCGACATCTACAGCCGCTTCGAGAAAGCCGGACTGCAGATCGTTGGCGCCAAGATGCTCCATCTCTCCAAGGAGCAGGCCGAAGGCTTCTACGCCGAGCACAAGGAGCGGGGCTTCTTCGCCGACCTGGTCAGCTTCATGACCTCCGGCCCGGTGATGGTCCAGGTCCTCGAAGGCGAGGGCGCGATCGCCAAGAACCGCGAGCTGATGGGCGCCACCAACCCGAAGGAAGCCGCACCGGGTACCATTCGCGCCGATTTCGCATCGTCCATCGACGCCAATGCCGCGCACGGTTCCGATGCACCGGAGTCCGCCGCGCGCGAGATCAGCTATTTTTTCCAGGATAACGAACTCTGCCCGCGCAGCTGATTCGTCGACCGACCGGCCTCTCCCGCCGGTCGGCCACCCCTGTCTCCGGACACCCCGCCACTCTCGAGCCGATGCCGTTGCTATGAGCGCTGCTACCGCCACCCCCCGCACCAATCTCCTGGGGCTCTCTCGCGAGCAGATGGAGGCGTTCTTCGTCTCTCTGGGCGAGAAGAAGTTTCGCGCCGCCCAGGTCATGAAATGGATCCATCAGGAAGGTTGCGACGACTTCGAGTCGATGACCAACCTCTCCAAGCCGTTGCGTGCCCGACTGGAGGAACACGCCGAGATCCGTGGCCCGAGCGTGGTCTACGAAGGGACCTCCAGCGACGGCACCCGCAAGTGGGTGCTCGAGGTCGAGGATGGCAGCTATGTCGAAACCGTGCTGATTCCGGCCGATAGCGGCACGCGCCGCACGCTCTGCGTGTCGTCGCAGGTCGGCTGCTCGCTGGACTGCAGCTTCTGCTCCACCGGCAAGCAGGGCTTCCAGCGCAACCTGACCAGCGCCGAGATCATCGGCCAGGTGTGGGTCGCCCAACAGCGGGCCGGCGGTCGCATGAGTGCACCGGATGGACGACGTGCCATCACCAACGTGGTGATGATGGGGATGGGCGAGCCGCTGCTCAATTACGACAACGTGGTGCCGTCGATGAAGCTAATGCTCGACGACAACGCCTACGGTCTGTCCAAGCGCCGGGTGACGCTCTCCACCTCCGGCGTGGTACCGATGATCGACAAGCTGGGCGACGACATCGACGTGAGCCTCGCCATTTCGTTGCACGCGGCCAACGACGAGTTGCGCAACGAACTGGTACCGCTCAATCGCAAGTACAACATCCGCAAGCTGCTCGATTCATGTCAGCGCTATCTCGCCAAGTGCGGCGACGCGCGTCACATCACGATCGAGTACACCCTGATCAAGGACGTCAACGATCAGCAGGTCCATGCGCAGGAGCTCGTCGCACTGCTCGACGAACTGCCGTGCAAGATCAACCTCATTCCTTTCAACCCGTTCCCCCACTCGGGGTACGAGAAGCCGTCGCGCAATCAGGTCATGCGCTTCCAGAGCTGGCTCTACGAGCTCGGCCACACCGCGATGGTACGCACGACCCGTGGCGACGACATCGATGCCGCGTGCGGCCAGCTGGTGGGCAAGGTCAAGGATCGCACCAAGCGCCACGAGCGCTACATCCAGTCGATCCAGCTGGACGCCGACTGAATTGTCGCGCTCAGCGGCAAGGCCAGCTCGCCCGAGACGATCGGGCGCCCTCCGATCGGCCTGGCGTCGAACGGGCGTCGCCTTGACTTCGCTCCGGTCCGGCGCTTTGATGGGAGCCCCAAAACCGCTTTGTTATCAGTTGCTCGGGATTCGACCTTCGGATTGTCGCCATCCCGTAAACGTGGGAGAGCCGTGAATGACTCGCCAATCTCGTCCCTTTTCGATACGGCCGCTATGTATCGCGCTGGGATTGGTGTGTCTGTTGGGCGGCTGCGCCACAGCGGTGTCGTCGAACGGCCCCAGACAGGATAGCCCGGAGGATGCGGCCGCGGCCTACACGAGACTTGGCAAGGCCTATCTCGCCGAGGGCAACATGCCGCGCGCGCAGCAGGCTCTCGAGCATGCGCTAAATCTGGATCCCCGGGACAGCGGCGCGCTGGAGGGGCTGGCACTACTCTACCAGCGCCAGAACGACCTCGATCTGGCGGATCGGTTCTTCCAGCAGGCCCTGGGGGCCGCCCCCAAGGCCACGCGTATCCGTAACAACTACGCCGCGCTACTGTATCAGCGCGGCGAGTACGCCAAGGCATGCGAGCAGCTGCGTGTCGCCAGCGACGATATTACCTATACCAACCGAGCCCAGCTCTTTGCGAATCTGGGCCAGTGCGAGATGGCCAGCGGCGATGCGACTGCAGCTCGCCAATATTACGAGCGCGCGCTAGATATCGATGCGCGCGACGCACGTAGCCTGCTGGCTCTGGCTCGCATCGATCATACGCAGGGTAACAACGAACTTGCCTGGGAACGCCTGCAGCGTTATTTCACCGTGGCTGGCACCAACGCCGACAGCCTGCGCCTGGCCAGCGAGATCGCCAGCGCTCAGGGGGATTCGGCACGTGCTGCCTTTTACCGCCAGCAGTTGAGCGGCGCCTGAGGCCAACAGACCCCGTACTCGAGCCCTGCTCGGGAAAAGATCAGAAGGATTTTCGCCAATGAGCGAAATGAACGAATCATCGACCAAGCAACACGACGCACCCGGCCACGCTTCCGAAACGGCGGGTGACATGCTCCAAGGCGAGCGTGAACGCCAGGGACTCAGTCTCGAGGACGTCGCGCTGCAGCTGAATCTGAGGCCGATCGTCGTCGCGGGTCTCGAGGAGGATCGCTTCGATCAGGTACCCATCGCCGCCTATCGCCGGGGCTACGTGCGTGCCTACGCACGCTTGCTGGGACTCGACGAGACCCGGGTCGTCGGGGCCTACGATGCCAAGCACGGCCGCGGCGACATGGAACGGAAGCTGGCCCCGGTGCATACCGCCCGCCCGCCTTCCCGAGTCGGCGCCTGGATCTTTCGCCTGTTCACACTGCTGGTCATCATCGGCCTGATTTCGCTGACACTGCTGTGGTGGCAGAGCCGCGAGGGCAACGATATCTTCGGTGGCGGCAGCGACGACAGCCCGATCGCCGTCGACCGTCTCAACGACGAGGGCGCTGGCGCTTCTGCGCCGGCGACGGACGGCTCGGCGATGACGCCCAACACCGACACCCAACTGCCGCTGCTGCCCACGCAGCAGGACACGCCGGCGGCCGGGACCGACGCTTCGACGGACGGGGCCGGCGCCACGGATAGTGCAACGGGCGATGGCACCGGCGTTTCCGCCTCGGCGGAGACGACGCCGCCGAGCGGTGACGAACGTCAGGCCCAGCAGGTCGGCTCGACGGCCAACGATCTGGTCGCGTCCACCACGACGCCGGCAGATGACGAGGCAACGCCAGCCGCGGCCAGCGCCAACACGCTCTCCCTGACTTTCAACCAAGAGTCATGGACCGAGATATATGATGCCAACGACGACCGAATTTTCAGCGGCCTGCAGTCCGCCGGCAGCCAGGCGAGCGCGGAGGGAGATCCCCCCTTCCGGCTGACTATCGGCAACGCCAGCGGCGTGACGCTTCGATATCGCGGTGAATCGGTCGATCTGAGCCAATACACGGGCGGCAACAACGTCGCTCGCTTTACCCTGGGAGACTGAGAAGCGCCATGAATATGCCATCTCCGATCACCCGCCGCGCCTCCCGACGGATCCACGTCGGTGACGTCCCCGTCGGAGGCGGCGCCCCGATCGCCGTCCAGAGCATGACCAACACCGACACCAACGACGTCGCCGCCACCGTCGCGCAGATCCAGCGCCTTCAACAGGCCGGCGCCGATATCGTGCGCGTCTCGGTACCGGACATGGATGCCGCCGAAGCCTTCGGCAAGATCAAGGGCCAGGTCAGCGTTCCGCTGGTGGCCGATATCCATTTCGATTACAAGATCGCCCTGCGGGTGGCCGAGCTCGGCGTCGACTGCCTGCGCATCAACCCCGGCAATATCGGGCGCGAGGATCGGGTGCGGGCGGTGGTCGACGCGGCACGCCATCACGGCATCCCGATCCGGATCGGCGTCAACGCCGGCTCGCTGGAGAAGGATCTGCAGAAGAAGTATGGCGAACCGACCCCGGAGGCGCTGGTCGAGTCGGCCATGCGCCACATCGATCATCTCGACCGGCTCGATTTCCCCGACTTCAAGGTCAGCGTCAAGGCCAGCGACGTGTTCATGGCCGTGGCCGCCTACCGGCTGCTGGCCAAGCAGATCGAGCAGCCGCTGCACCTGGGCATCACCGAGGCCGGCGGTCTGCGCTCCGGCACGGTGAAGTCCTCCATCGGCCTCGGCATGCTGCTGATGGATGGCATCGGCGATACCATCCGCGTCTCGCTGGCCGCCGATCCGGTGGAGGAGATCAAGGTCGGCTTCGACATGCTGAAGAGTCTCAAGCTGCGCGCCAAGGGCATCAACTTCATTGCCTGCCCCAGCTGTTCTCGCCAGAATTTCGACGTTATCGCCACCATGAATGCCCTGGAGGAGCGCCTCGAGGACATCATGACGCCGCTGAACGTCTCGGTCATCGGCTGCGTGGTCAATGGTCCCGGCGAAGCCAAGGAGACCGACATCGGCCTCACCGGCGGCAGCCCGGCCAACCTGGTCTACATCGATGGCAAGCCGGCAAGCAAGCTGCGTAACGATCATCTCGTCGACGATCTCGAAGCGCTGATCCGCGAGAAGGCAAAAGAGAAAGAGAGCCGCGCTGACGCCCTGATTGCCCGCGAGGCGTGAATCCAGCGTCCCCAAGCTCCCACGCATGAGCGCGAGGCTTGACGCCTCGCGGCCCATCATCAGAGAGTAACCGACGAACGCCCAGGCGGGTGCCTGTGGCGTTTTGCTATAGGCAGGAGTGTCAGTTGAGCAACAAAATCCAGGCCATTCGCGGCATGAACGATCTGCTGCCGGATCGGTCGCCCGCGTGGCAGTATCTCGAGCGCCAGCTGCGCTCGCTGGTGGACCGCTACGATTATCGCGAGATCCGCACCCCGATCGTCGAACAGACCGCCCTGTTCGCCCGCTCCATCGGCGAGGCGACGGACGTGGTCGAGAAGGAGATGTACACCTTCGACGACCGCAATGGCGAGAGCCTGACCCTGCGCCCGGAGAATACCGCCGCCGTGGTGCGGGCGGCGATGGAGCATGGCCTGTTGCACAACCAGACGCAGCGGCTCTGGTACATGGGTCCGATGTTCCGCTACGAGCGCCCGCAGAAGGGTCGCTACCGCCAGTTCCACCAGATCGGCATCGAGGCCTACGGCATGACCGGCCCCGATATCGACGCCGAGATCATCCTGCTCTCCGCTCGCCTCTGGCGCCAGCTCGGCATGACGGAACACGTCACGCTCGAGCTCAATTCGCTGGGCACGCCGGAAGCCCGCGCCGCCTATCGCGACTCCCTGGTCGCCTATTTCGAGGCCCATCGCGAGGTGCTCGATGAGGATTCCCAGCGTCGACTGACCACCAATCCGCTGCGGATTCTGGACTCCAAGAATCCCGCCATGGCCGAGATGCTGGCCGGGGCACCGCAGTTGCTCGACCACCTGGACGACGCCTCCCGCCAGCATTTCGAGCAGTTGAAATCGACGCTCGATGCCGCCGGCGTGGGCTATCGCATCAACCCCCGGCTGGTCCGCGGGCTCGACTACTATTCACGCACCGTGTTCGAGTGGACCACCACCGCCCTCGGCAGCCAGGGCACCGTCTGCGGCGGCGGGCGCTACGACGGCCTGGTCGAACAGCTCGGCGGCAAACCGACGCCGGGTGTCGGCTTCGCCATCGGCCTCGAGCGCCTCATGCTGCTGCTCGATACGCTCGATCTGATTCCCGCTGAGGCCCACGGTGGCGCCGATGCCTACCTGCTGGCGATGGGCGACTCGGCGGAGCGCAACGCGATAGGACTCGGCGAGCGCCTGCGCGATGCTCTGCCGGCGCTGCGACTTCAGGTACACTGCGGCGGCGGCAGCTTCAAGAGCCAGATTCGTCGCGCCGATCGCAGCGGCGCCAGCGTAGCGCTGATCCTCGGCGACGACGAGATCGAAAAGGGCTGCCTGACAATCAAGCCGCTGCGCGAGGATGGCGAGCAGCAGACACTCGAACTGGACGACGCCATTGCTTGGCTGGACCGCCAGTTCCCCTGAAGCCTGAACGGGTACCGGCAGCCGCATGACTGCCGACGAACGCAGAAGGAGACCGCCCGTGGCGGAGCTTAGGACCGAAGAAGAGCAGCTGGACGCGATCAAACAGTGGTGGAAGTCGAACGGCAGCGCGCTGCTGGTGGGGATTGCCGTCGCCGCCGCCGGTGTCTTTGGCTGGCATGCCTGGCAGCGCTATGAGGAAGGCCAGTCTGCCGAGGCGTCCAACGCCTATCAGCAGCTGATCGCCATCGCCAGCAGCGACACGCTCGACGACAACGCGCGGACACAGGCCTTCACTCTGGCGGATGGCCTGCAAAGCGATCATGGCAGCACGCTCTACGCCGACCTGGCCGGCCTGCTGGAAGCCAAGATCGCCATCGGTGCCGACGATACCGACCGCGCCCGCCAGGCGCTCGACGATGTCGTCGCCGACAGCGACCGTCCCTACATGACGGGCCTGGCGCGCATCGACCTGGCCCGTCTCCAGATCGCCAGCGACAACCCGGACGCGGCGCTGAAGACCCTGAAGGACGCCGTGCCCGGCGCACTCGAGGCGCAGCGCCAGAATGTCCTCGGCGACGCCTTCGTTGCGCTGGAACGCCCGGACGATGCGCGCAAGGCCTATCAACAGGCGCAAAGTCTGGCCCAGGATGCTGACCAGACGATCTACGGCCTTCAGCTCAAGCTAGACGATCTCGGTGTGGAGGACGCCACCTGATGAAACTAACTCACCTACTTCTGCCCCTGGGCCTGACCGCCACGCTGCTGGCCGGTTGTGCCGGTAGCGTCGAACCGCAATATCCGCCCAAGGAACTCAAGGACTTCACACCCAAGGTCAGCCTCGAGGAGCGCTGGGACCAGGGCATCGGCGAAGGGCTCGGCCGCGCCCGCTATCCGCTCACGCCGATCGTCGATGACGGAACCCTGTATGCCGTCGACGAAACCGGCGATCTGCGGGCGATCGATACCGATAGCGGCGATACCCAATGGGACGTCAAGCTGGGAACGCCCATCTCCAGCGGCATCGGCGCCGACGGCGGGCGTCTCTACCTCGGCACTCGCAATGGCGAGGTGCTGGCGGTGGATCGGCAAGACGGCAGCATTGACTGGAAATCGCGAGTCTCCAGCGAGGTGCTGGCCGCGCCCCAGGTCAATAGCGAGCTGGTAGTGGCCCAGAGCGTCGACGGTGCAGTCACCGCCCTCGACCGCCTGACCGGCAGCGAAAAATGGGTCTACTCCAGCTCCCAGCCGGCACTGACGCTGCGCGGTACCGGCGCCCCCCGGGTCATCGAGCCGGTCTCCTTCGCCGGCTTCGCCAACGGCCGCCTGGTGACACTGGACAACCGCAGCGGCCAGCCGCTGTGGGACATGCGCGTCGCCGTGCCCAAGGGGCGGACCGAGGTCGATCAGCTCGTCGACCTTGACGGCCAGCCGGTACTGACCCCGGATGGACGGCTGTTCGTGACCAGCTACAACGGCCGCCTGCTGGCGCTGGAAGCCACCTCCGGCAAGGTGCTGTGGGAACACGAGGAGTCCAGCTACCTGACGCCATTGGTGGTCGGCAACTACCTGTTCACGGTCAACGCGGCCAGCCACGTGATCGCGATCGACGCCGACACCGGCCGTGTGATGTGGGATTCCGATACCCTGGAAGGCCGCTCGCTGACCGCCCCATCGTTCGTCGACGGCAACATTGCGGTGGGCGACTACCAGGGCTACATCCATCTCATCGACGCCTCGACCGGCGAGATGAGCGGACGCATCCACGTCGGCGGCGACGGCCTGTCGCTGCCCCTGCTGACCGGCGACCGCCGTCTCTATGCCCTTGGCAACGATGGCACCCTGGTTGCCTACGACCTGAAGACGCTCTCCGATCAGAACTGACCGGCACCACGCTTTCCCAATCGGCCCCGCCTGAGCGGGGCCGATTGCGTTGGGAAGAATGGAACCGCCCGGCTCGGACTTCCCGCTGTTCGCGTGCTAGAATGACCGGCTATCAAGCGGTCGTACCGGGCTTCCTCGCAGCCCCTCCCGCCGGCCGTCCACCTTGTCACCGCCTTTTTGCGAATCGCCATGAACCCCGTTATCGCCCTGGTTGGCCGACCCAACGTCGGCAAGTCGACGCTTTTCAATCGCCTGACACGTACCCGCGACGCGCTGGTGGCCGATTTCCCCGGCCTGACCCGCGACCGTAAGTACGGCAGCGGCCAGCTCGGCGACAAGACCTACACCGTGATCGACACCGGCGGCATCAGCGGTGACGAGCAGGGTATCGACGCGGCCATGGCGGAGCAGTCGCTGACCGCTATCGACGAGGCCGATATCGTGCTGTTCATGGTCGACGGGCGTGCCGGGCTGATGCCGGCCGATCAGGCGATCGCCAACCACCTGCGCGTCAACCAGAAGAAGACCTGGCTGGTGGTGAACAAGACCGATGGCCTCGAAGAGCAGACCGCGATGGCCGATTTCTGGGCGCTCGGCCTGGGTGATCCTCGACCGATCGCCGCCTCCCACGGGCGCAACGTCACCACGCTGATCGACGAGGTGCTGGAGCCGTTCCCCGAGCGCGACCCCAACGCCGGCCCGGCCGGCTATCATCCCGGCGTTCACATCGGCGTCATCGGTCGCCCCAACGTCGGCAAGTCGACGCTGGTCAACCGCATGCTGGGCGAGGAACGCGTGGTCGTTTTCGACGAGGCCGGTACCACCCGCGACGCCATCGAAGTGCCTTTCGAGCGGCGCGGCAAGCCTTACGTGCTGGTCGATACCGCAGGTGTCCGACGGCGCAAGAACGTCAGCCTGATCGCCGAGAAGTTCTCGATCATCAAGACGCTCGAGGCGATCAAGGAGTGCCACGTCGCGATCATGGTGCTGGACGCCCGCACCGGGCTGGTGGAGCAGGACATGCACCTGCTCGACTACGTGCTCAGCAGTGGGCGCGCGCTGGTGCTGGCGGTCAACAAGTGGGATGGCCTGGAAGGGGAAGCCCGCGACAAGATGCGCTCGGACATCAAGCGCCGGCTGGGGTTTGCCGACTACGCCGAGCTGCACTTCATCTCGGCCCTGCACGGCACCGGTGTCGGCGACCTCTACAAGTCGGTCGACAAAGCCTTCGACAGCGCCAACAGCCACTGGTCGACCAACCGGCTGACCTCGATCCTGCAGGATGCCGTCAGCGAGCATCAGCCGCCGATGATCAATGGCCGCCGGATCAAGCTGCGCATGGCCCACCAGGGGGGCAGCAACCCGCCGATCATCGTCGTTCACGGCAACCAGACCTCGTCGTTGCCGGAAGCCTACCGACGCTACCTCACCAACACCTTCCGCAAGGTGCTGAAAGTCCGAGGTACGCCAATCCGATTCGAGTTCCGTTCGGGCAACAACCCCTACGACAACCAGGCTGGCGCCAGCGACCGGGAAAAGGCCCGCGAGCGCCAGTTGAGCCGCACCCGCGAGGCGAGGAAGAATCGCCGCTGACCCGTCTGGCGAGGCCAGCGGCGCCCGCGCCGTTCCTCGCCGCCGCGACGCCGTCGCTCGTCACGGGGCAACGGCGACCCGGGTCTGATTCCTTCCCCCCTGCTTGGCGTCGTACATCGCACGGTCGGCGGCCTCGAGCAGCGCCTCGGCGGGTTGCCAGTCGAGCGTACTCGCCACCCCCGCACTGAATGTGACGTTGAAGGTCTCCCTCGCTGCCACGCACTCGAGCTGAGAGAAACTGACCCGGATACGCTCGATCGCTTCGCGAGCGTGCTCCAGCGAGCACGAGGGCAACACCGCCACGAACTCCTCGCCGCCGTAGCGGCCGACATGATCGACCCGGCGTAGCCGCTGGCGCAGCAGGTTGGCGAGCAGGCGAATGACATAGTCGCCGGTGCCATGACCGTACGTATCGTTGATCGACTTGAAGCGATCGATGTCGATCATCACCACGCAGGCTTCCGATCCGGTACGCTCGGAGCGCGCTTGTTCGATCTCGATCAGTTCCTTGATCGCCGGGTGCTTGATCAAGCCGGTCAGGCCATCACGGGCCAATGCCAGACTGAGCTGCCGGGAGCGCTGTGCCCTCGCCGTGACCGCAGCTACCAGCGCCACATCCGCGATCGGCTTGACCAGAAAGTCGTCACCGGCCTGAGCCAGGGCCTGCGCCTGGCGGTGGACGTCGGATTCCGCCGATAGATAGACCAGTGGAATTCGCAGCCAGTCGTCGTCGAAGCGAATGAGGCGCGCCAGTTCCGGTCCGGAGCACCCCGGCATGTTGATGTCGATCAGTACCAGATCGGGCACGAAATCGCGCAAGCCCCGCAACACGTCGCGGGGCGCGGTGATGACCCGGGACTCGATCCCGGCGCCCTTCAAGGTCAGGCGAAAATGCTCGGCGAGCTCGAGGTCGTCGTCGACGATCAGCACCCGGTAGGGGTCCTGCTGCGGAAGGTTGACCAACTGGCGGAGATGGCGCTCCAGTGAAGGCACATCGACGGGATGGGCAAAGAAGCCGTGAGCACCGTCACGAACCGCCTGGAGACGAGCATCGAACCCGGTGTCATCGCTCAGCAGTATCAGCATCGCCTGCGGCATGTCGGCCATACGACCGCGCCAGGTGACGCTGTCGACCCGGGCCGTGTCGACGATCGCGACGTCCGGCTGCCACTCACGAAACGACCTTTCCGCAGAGAGCGCGCGGCAGTCGTAGCCGAATCCGGTCAATGAATGGATCAGGGCGTCGGTATCGCCATCCGCCATGACCGCGATCCGAATGGGCCGATCGCCGCTGGCGAGGTCATAGCCGGCTTGCGGCTCGGCGACGGCCGCTGCAGCGGTGGTGCCGAGCAGACGATAGCTGTCTCGAAGGCGGTCGTGCAGCGCCGAGAGCATCGGCGGCGTGGGCGCAGCCGCGCTCTCGATCACGGTCTGAAGCCACATCTCCATTTCACGGGCATCGCGGCTCAACTCGGGATAACCGAACGTCCCCGCGGAGCCCGCGATCCGATGCAGACCCTGTTTCAGTACCTCGAGCATCGCCGGATCGAGTCCGCTCTGGCGCGCGCTGAGCTCGCGTGCCTGAGCGGTGAGGGTCTGCAGGTCTTCGCCGAGACGCTGACTGTATTGTGCCTTGAGCGCCGCCAGCCGCGCCTGTATGTCACTATCCTGCATGGGATCGCTCCCAGATCTCCCGCAACTGCGTCGATAGCATCATGGGATCGAACGGTTTGATGACCACATCCAGGGCGCCAATGGCGCGGTAATGCTCGATCTCGCTGGGCTGGACCTTGGCCGTCATGAAGATGACCGGAATCGATTGTGTCGAAGCCTGTTCCCGCAACCGGGTCAGCGTGGTAGGGCCATCGATGCCCGGCATCATCACGTCGAGCAGGACCAGATCCGGCTGCCATTCATCGGCACATGAAATCGCCGACTGGCCGTCATCGCAGCTGCGGACCTCGAAGCCGCCGACGATCTCGAGCGCGACCTTGGCCACCTCCTGAATCGAGATATCGTCCTCGACATGGAGAATCCGTTGGAGAGGTTTCATCTCAGCGGGTTTCCTCGTTTTGATTGTCCGACGACGTCGCACCGCCCCGAAGCTGACGACCGAAGGCTTCCATGAGCGCCTCGGCAGACAGACCGGGCTTGGCGATCGCCGTATCCATTCGTCCCAGCAGCGTCGGAGCCAGCGCCTCCTCGGACAGGATGATGACAGCCGGCTGGCGGGCCAGTTGGCTCAGCATCGGAATGATCTCCCAGCCGGGCGATTGCGGCCCGGTGAGATCCAGCGATATCAAGCCGTAGTCATGGCTGTCGAGCAGATAGCGCGCTTCCTGCAGCGAACGCGCCACATCCAGCGTCATGCTGGGAGCGATCTGTTGCGCCACGCGGTGAGTCAGCTCGGCATCGCTTTCGACATGCAGGATACGCTCGCGCTGCGGCTTCAGACTCAGCGAACTGTGCAGTGCGCCAGCCAGCCGCTTCTCGTCGAGCGGTTTGGCCAGCCAATCGACGGCATCCAGGCGGCCGCCGATCTCCAGCTCCCCCTCTTCCGCCGCCGCCGAGACGATCAACACCGGCAACTCGCGGGTGCGCGGTTGCTCGCGCAGTTGACGCAGCAGCGTCAGTCCGTTGCCGTCCGGCAACAGCAGATCGAGGGTAATGGCATCGAAGCTCCGGCGCTCGAGCCACTTCAGGGCTTCGCCAATGGTGTGCGCGGTTTCGGCCTGATAGCCCCAGTGCCTGACCAGCGTGGCCAGCAGCACTGCCGTGTCCGGATCGTCCTCGACGATCAGCAGCCGGGATCCGCTGGTTTCGATTTCGTGGCCGTCGACAGGCGCTGGCGACGCTTCCACTGACACCCCGGACTCGGGCGCCTGAGCCATCTCGGTGCAGGGCAGCTCGAAGAAGAAACAGGCGCCCTGCCCGGCTTCCGAGAAGAAGTTGATCGACCCTCGCATCCGCTCGACGAGCTCACGCGTGATGGCAAGGCCCAGACCGGTTCCGCCCTGCTTGCGCGTGGTAGAGGCATCGGCCTGGGAGAACTTCTGGAAGATGCGATCGTGAAACTCGGCGGGAATGCCCGGGCCGTGGTCGATGATGCTGACTCTCACCCGGCCACCGATCGGCTCTACCCGAATTTCGACCTGGGTGTGCGGTGGGGAGAACTTGGCCGCGTTGGAGAGCAGGTTGCTCATCACCTGCTGAAGGCGCATCGGATCGACGTTGACACTCGCGCGATCCATGCGATCGGTCACCACATAGCGAGCCTGGAACTGGTCGGCGTAAGCCTGGTTGGCCTCGACCGCCTGGTCGACCAGCGGCATCAGCGGCTGCTCCTGCATCTGAAACGTCATCTTGCCGGCGACCAGTTTCTCCATGTCGAGCAGATCGTTGATCAGCAGAATCAGGCGCTGGGAATTGCTGTGGGCGGTCTTCAGCATCCCACGCATGGCATCCGGCGGCGTTCCGAGCGCGCCACCCTGAATCAAGCCCAGCGCACCGGAAATCGAGGTCAGCGGCGTGCGCAGCTCATGACTGACGGTGGAGATGAACTCGCCCTTGAGACGCTCGTCGCGCTTGCGCTCGGTCACGTCGTGGAGGAAGCCGTGCCATATCGTCCCGCCATCGTCCTCCCGCTCGGGGATCGACTGGCCGGCAAGCCAGATGACCCGGCCATCGGGATGCAGAATGCGATACTCACACTGCCATGGAGTCAGATTCTCCCTGGACTCGGTGATAGACCGCAGAACCATCTCCCGATCCTCGTCCAGGATCGCCTCGATGACCGCGGAGGAGTCCTGGGCCGCCTGCTCGGGGGTGATCCCGTAGAACGCCTTGATCGCGTCACTGGCGTAGGGAAACGAGGGCCGTCCTTCGGCATCGACCCGATACTGATAGATCATCCCGGGGGTCTGGGAGGCGATCTTGCGCAGCCGCTTGCTCAACTCCTCCCGCGCTTCGACTTCGTGCCAGCGCATCAGCGTGGCACCGACCCAACGCGCCAGCAGGCGCACGAACTCCTTGTCGACTTCGTCGAATTGACGGGGATGCGGCCGATCGCTGCTGAAGGCCAAGGCCCCGTAGCGCTGTCCATGTACCCAGATAGGGGCACCGATATAGCTCTTTAGCGAGTAACGCAAACGGCAGCGGTGCTCGCCGAAGCCATCGGTGTCGGCATCGGCGAAGGCGACGACGTCGGCACTGGCCATGGTCAATTCACAGAACGTGTCGCTGGTCTTCAGGTGCTGTCCCGGCTCGAACCGCTGATCGATGGAGTAGGCGGCCTGGATCAGATAATCCTCACCCTCGATACGGTTGGCGACGGCAAACGGCATCCCAAGATGCTCCGCACCTGCCTGCAGCGCCTTTTCCACCAGACGCTGGAAAGAGGTTTCCTGGAAGGCCGCGATATCGTTGAGGGTCTGCAGCGTCTCCTTCTGTGCCTCGAGGCGCCGGTTGAGGGACTCCAGGGTCGACTTCTGGCCCTCAAGTCGCTGCTGATGACGAAGCATGGTGTCCCGGGTCACGCGACGCGTACCCCACAGCAGCAACAGCAGGCAGGCCTCGGCGATCAACCATGCCACTCCCCAGCGCAGCCAGGTGCTGATGATCAGCGCATCGCGATGCTCGAGTTGCGTCGTGATATCTTTCCAGACCGCCACCGCCGCGATCGCTCGCGAGCTGGCGTCCCCGGATTGGCTCAGCGGAACCAGCGTCAACAGATAGCCGCGTCCGTCATCGCCCTCGACCACGGACCAGTTCGCGCGGTCTTGCACCACCGGCATCTGGGTGCCGGACAACCAGTCATCGATCAGCGCATTCGAGCGCTTGGTCACCCGCCATCGGGGTACGGCCTCATCGATATCGCCCTCTCGGGAAAGCACCGCGACACCGCTCTCCAGTTGATTGGAGAGTCTGGCGACGTCGGGCACCACGGCAAATTCCACCTCGAGAAGCCCGACGAGCGTATCGCTCTTCTCGTCCTCGGGTCCGAAGATCGGCGCAACACCAGCCGTGGTCGCTCGGGAACCGTCGAACTCGATGCCGTAGACCGCCTCTCGCGTTTCCAGGCTCCGTCGTAACAGATAGTCGCTGTCCCCGGAAACCGGAGACGCATCATGCGACTGCAGGCTCAGGAAAGGACTCGCGTCGTCGTCACCGGGCAGGAAGAGGTTGAGTTCCAGCGCATTGCCTGCTTCCAGCGCCCTCCAGTAGGGGGCAAGATTCTCGCGAAGTCGGGTCCGGATCGCTTGCAGCCGAGCTGGCGAGACGGGGTCCACGGCCTGGGCCATGAGTCCGCGAACGACCGGATTGGCGACCAGCGTGGTCGCCAGTACCTGGACCCGGCGTTCGAGCCCCGCACGAGAAGCATTGATGGTGATTCCCTGTTCCTGAGACTGGAAATCCAGGTCCCGGGAAAAGGCCTCACGATCATTGAACAACGCCTGCAGCAGCATCCAACCGAAGAACAGCGTCAGCAGGATGCTGCCCAGGACAATCAACCATGTCGGTAAGCGAGAGACCTTCACCCGTCTGTCTCCTCATGAACGGTTCCCAAGCAAAGCCTGAAATGACTCATGCTTTTTCATGAGGATAACGCATTCGCTTACGCCGTTGGTCGTTGAATGGATTGCGAACCGACCCACTGGCAGGCGAATTGCCACGCGGCACGACCGCTGCGCACGCCCCGCAGCGTGGCATAGCGCACCGCGTCGGCACGGGCCGCCTCGCTCCAGGCATCGTCTCCTCCCAGATGCGCGACCCAATGGCGGCAGGCCTCGAGGTAGGACTGCTGGTCGAACGGATGAAACGCCAGCCACAGGCCGAAACGATCCGACAGCGAGATTTTTTCCTCCACGGCATCGCCATGGTGCAACTCGCCATCGACCAGGTGCGTCTCCTGATTGTCGGCCATCGACTCCGGCAACAGGTGCCGACGATTCGACGTGGCATAGAGCAGCACATTCTCCGGCGGCCCGGTCAGCGTGCCATCGAGAACGCTCTTCAACGCCTTGTAGGCATCGTCGCTGCCCTCGAACGACAGATCGTCGCAGTAGACGACGAATCGTTCCGACCGATCCCGCAACCGCTGCACCAGGATCGGCAGCGCGACCAGATCGTGACGATCGACCTGGATCAGGCGGAGCCCCTCGCCGGACAGCGTATTGAGCAGCGCGCGCACCATCGACGACTTGCCGCTGCCGCGCGCGCCCCATAGCAAGGCATGGTTGGCGGGGTAGCCTTGGAGAAACGCTCGGGTGTTCTCCAGCAGGGCGCGCTTCTGGCGCTCGACCCCGATCAGATCGTCCAGCCGGACGCTATCACGCGGCGATACCGCGACCAGCTGCCCGCCGAGCGGGTGGGATTGCCACAGGGCCGCGACATCGCGCGCCCAGTCGACGGCAGGCGGCTGCTCGGGCAGCCACCCCTCGACACGATCCAGCAAACGGCTCAGACGTAGCGCCAAATCACCATCCATCCTCGACTCTCCTTGAAACGAACTGGGTCAGACGATTCCGGCAACGGGCTCTACGAGTGGTGGGAAGTATCGATGGAAATCGATCTTCCCGGAGGATTGCAGGCTGCCGGAAACGGAGTATCTTGTGCCGGCTGGCCCCTCGGGTCCAGTCGCGGCCCTTGGTCGATCCGCGTCATCGGCCAGGGAGTACCGATTTGGCACCGCCGCCCACCCAGACGTTTCCCATGGCTCATTTCAAGGAGTGACGATGGCGTTTCGCTTCCGCTGGCTCGCCGCATCGGTCCTGGTGACTTCGCTCTCCGGCTGCCTGGCGCTTCCTCAGGTCGGCTTCATGCTGGGACGAATCGCGCTGTCGTCGATGGGCGTGGAGAACGTCCGCATCGGCAACTATCACTTCTCGCCCGGTCTGGAAGGGATCGACGAGCTCTCGCTGCTGAGCTCGGGGCTGGCATTGGCCGGCCTGCCGGTGAATATCGACCTGCCGCTGGCGATGGTGCTGCCGACGGGGACGCCATCGGTCACTCTGCAGGGCTTCGACTGGCAGCTCCAGGTACCCGGCGCGGAACCCGCCACCGGCGAAGTCACCGAGCCGATTTCGCTGACGGGCGGCGAGCCCGCGACCGTCACCCTGCCGGTCTCGCTGGAGCCGGAAGGCCTCGACGAACTCTCGTCCAGGGCCGATCGCGTGTCGTCCCTGCTCTCGCTCGCCCGGCGCTTGAGTCGTGCCGGCGAGCTGCCGACAGGCAGCCAACTGACGCTGACGCCCACACTGCCGGCCGCGCTCGACGGCATCGTCACGGCGCCGACCCTGACCCTGGACATCGGTGAACCCGCCGACGGTGGCCAGCAAGACCCGTCGGCTTGACCGCCCTGCCAGGCCGGGTATCTTGGGCCAATCGGCACCCCCAACAACCTATGACCAGAGAGTTTCGGAGACCATCATGTCAGGAAGACCTTCCCCCCGGCTGATTGGCGCCCTCGGCCTCGCGGCCCTGCTGAGCGCCTGCAGCACCTCGCCGATGGGCCGCAACCAATTGGCCTTCTACTCCGACGACGAGCTGGCGCAGATGGGCCAGCAGAGCTTCGCCCAGTACCAGCAGGAGCTGCCCACGGTCAGTGGCGCCCAGGCCAACTACGTGCAGTGCGTGGCGAAAGCGATCACCGCCGAGGTCCCCGCCAGTGCCGGTATCTCCGAGTGGGAGGTCAAGCTGTTCAAGGACGACACCGCCAACGCCTTCGCCCTGCCGGGCGGCTATATCGGTGTCAACACCGGGCTGCTCGACGTCGCCACCAACCAGGACCAGTTGGCCGCGGTCATCGGCCACGAGGTCGGCCATGTGCTGGCGCATCACGCCAACGAGCGCGTTTCCACCCAGGCAGCGACGCAGAGCGGGCTCTCCGTACTGCAGACGGTGGCAGGCCTGCAAGGCGCGGGTGGCGAGCAGGTAATGGGGCTGCTGGGGGCGGGTGCGCAATACGGCGTGATCCTGCCATTCTCGCGCCAGCAGGAGTCGGAAGCCGACCTGGTGGGGCTGGACCTGATGGCCGATGCCGGGTTCGACCCCAGCGCCAGCATCAAGCTGTGGCAGAACATGTCGGCCAACAGCCAGGGCGAGCCGCCGGCCTGGATGTCCACCCACCCCAGCAACTCGCAGCGGATGGAAGGCCTGCACAATCGCCTCAGCGAGGCCCAGTCGCGCTACGAACAGGCCAGGGCCAACGGCAAGCGACCCAACTGCAAGGCTTGATCCTCTCGCATTCGGCTTCCCGGTAAGAACCAATACTCTCGGGTTCTCCAGCCAATGATGCCTTCCAGACGACGCTGGACGACAGTCACCCGCGCACGGGGAGTGGCGTTCAGGGTTTCGTCGTCTGGGGCGTCAAACAGGGGAGCGCGAGGGGCTTGCCCCTCGCATTCATGAGCCAAAGCATCGTTGAGACTCGGCCAGTGGCAAGCTGATCCTGCTCGAATTCGTTGCCTCGCCAAAGCCCTAGCTACAACTCCCGCCTCAGCAGCTCCCGCAACGGCGCGGTATCCGGGCGCACCTGACGCCACAGCCAGAAGGACTCGGCAGCCTGCTCGATCAGCATGCCAAGCCCATCCACCGACCGCGCGCCCCGCTCGGCGGCCCAGCGCAGGAAGACGGTCGGCTCGGCGGCGTACATCATGTCGTAGGCCAGGCCATCCGCCGCGAAAAGGTGATCCGGCAATGGTGGCAGGTCGCCGGCAAGACTGGCGCTGGTGGCATTGACCACCAGATCGAACGTACCTTCGATGCGATCGAAGCCGCAGCCGGTGACATCACCCTTGCCGACGAACAGCGCCGCCAGCGCCTCGGCCTTCGACACGGTGCGGTTGGCCACCGTCAACGTCGCGATCCCGGCCTCCAGCAGCGGTTCGATCACCCCGCGCGAGGCCCCTCCCGCGCCGAGCAACAAGACCCGCGCACCGGTGAGCGGCGCAGCGTGGGCGTCCAGGTCGCGGACCAGGCCGACACCGTCGGTGGTATCGCCGTGCAATCGCCCATCCTCGCCTATCAGCAGCGTATTCACCGCACCGGCAAGCTGGGCTCTCGGCGACAGCACCTCGGCCAACGCAAAGGCTTCTTGCTTGAACGGCACGGTCACGTTGCCCCCGCGGCCGCCGGCATCGACGAACGCCTGCCAGGCCCCCGCGAATCCGTTCACGGGAGCCTCGATGGCGTCGTAACACAGCTTCTGGCCGGTCTGTTCGGCGAAGGCGGCGTGAATGCGTGGCGATTTCGAGTGGCCAATGGGGTGGCCAAAAACGGCATAGCGGTCGGTCATTGGGGTAACGGTTCCTCGGTGGTATTCAGCCAGTCGCGGGGCTGTAGATAAGCGAGCAGACGCGCTTCCTCGGAGCCCGGCTGCGGCGCCCACTGGTATTGCCAGCGCGCCAGCGGCGGCATCGACATCAGGATCGACTCGGTCCGCCCGCCGCTCTGCAAACCGAACAGGGTGCCCCGGTCCCAGACCAGATTGAACTCGACGTACCGGCCCCGACGATAGGACTGGAACTCCCGTTCCCGCTCCCCGAACGGTGTCTCGCGACGGCGTTCGGCGATCGGCACGAACGCTTCCAGGAAGCTGTCTCCCACTGACCGCTGGAAGGCAAAGCAGGTTTCGAATGGCCATTCGTTGAGGTCATCGAAGAACAGTCCGCCGACCCCCCGGGTCTCGTCGCGATGCTTGAGCGTGAAGTACTCGTCGCACCACGCCTTGAAGCGGGGATACACCGACTCGCCGAAAGGCTCGCAGGCCTTGGCGGCGACCCGGTGCCAGTGCTTCGTGTCCTCGAGACTGGGGTAGTAAGGGGTCAGGTCGTAACCGCCGCCGAACCACCATACCGGTTCTTCGCCCGCCTTGTCGGCGATGAAGAACCGCACGTTGCCGTGCACGGTCGGCACGTGCGGATTGCGCGGGTGCAGTACCCACGAGACTCCCACCGCGTGGAAGCTGCGCCCCGCCAGCTCCGGACGCGCGACACTCGCCGAGGGCGGCAGTTTTTCGCCGTGCACATGCGAGAAGTTGACGCCGCCTTTCTCGAACAGCGCGCCCTCCTCGATCACCCGCGAACGCCCGCCGCCCCCTTCGGCGCGCTCCCAGCTCTCCTCGCGGAATCGCCCACCACCGTCGAGCGCGGCCAGCGAGTCGCAAAGTGAGTCCTGCAGCGTGAGCAGATAGTCCTTGACGCTTTCGAGGTGGGAATGTGCCACGGTCGTCTTTCCTTCGGTCCGGAGAATAGGGATTCGGGGTGTATCGGCACGGCGGCTGCGTGCGACTTGGCCCTTTCAGGCGCGCAGCAGCCGCCCAGTCGTCAGATCGCGGATGGTGCTGGGCCGGTCGCGTCCACCGAGTGGCCCATCGACGATCGCGCCCAACGCCTCGCCGAATGTTTCACGCACCTCGTCGGCGCTCATCGCCGGCGCTTCACCGGCACGATTGGCCGATGTCGACACCAAGGGTCCACCCCAGGCGGCGCACAACTCCTGCACCAACGGATGGTCGCTGACCCGGACCGCCAGCGTGGGATGATTCCCTCGCAGCAGCGGTCTGGCCCGCCCGTTATCGGGTATCAGCCAGGTGTGAGGCCCCGGCCAGGTCTCGAGAAGGCGTTGGCGGGCTCGCTCGTCGATGCCCTCGAGCCACTCGGAAAGCTGCCGGATATCGCCGGCGATCAGGATCAGGCCCTTTTCGCTGGCGCGCCCCTTGAGCGCGATCAGCGATGCCAGCGCCCGTTCATCGTCCGGGTCGCAGCCGAGCCCCCATACCCCTTCGGTCGGATAGGCGATGATTCCTCCCTGCCGAAGGGAGGAGACGGCAGCCGAGAAATCTTGACGCATCTGGGTCTCTCTTCCACGAAAACCTGGGTCTCTCTTCCACTAGCATCCGGGCCTGGCTTTCACCAGAGCCCGACTGCCGGTTCCACGACAGTCGAGCCGCTGCCCATGGTCCGAATTCTAACACGCCGACAAGCCGCCGGGCCGTGCGCCAACGTCGCACCCGGGCACGCTCGAGGTGGCGAATGCCTGGTTCGACGGCCATATTGAAAAATCGGGTATTCATCCACCGGACAGGACAATCAAGGAACCGCCAATGCCCCGCACATCGCTGCCCCCGATACTGCTCTCGCTGGCGCTGGCCGGCGGTCTCGCCGCCTGCGCCCAGCAGCCGGCCCAACCGCCCGCCCCGCAGGCCTCCCTCGCCGACGAGCTGGTGATGGCGACGGCCTGGATGCAGTCCTCCGGCGAGTACGTCGCGCTGAGCCACCAGGCCTTCAATCTCGCCCGCATGAACCTGGATCGCGCGCTGGCCGCTGCCGGCAGCCAGGCACAGCGCCCGCCAGCGATCATCGTCGACGTCGACGAGACGGTACTCGACAACAGTCCCTACGAGGCGTGGCTGATCGCCAACGACGAGAATTACGCCAGCGATAGCTGGCATCAATGGGTGGAGCGGGCCAGCGCGGCACCAATGCCGGGAGCGAAGCCCTTTCTCGATTACGCCGCCTCGCGGGGGGTGGAGATCTTCTACGTCACCAACCGCCGCGACGACGAGACGGAGGCGACGCTGCGCAACCTGCGTCAGGTCGGCTTCCCCGACGCCGACCACGAGCATTTCCTGCCGCGTACCGACTCGAGCGACAAGACGTCCAGGCGCCTGCGCGTCGCGCAATCGCACTGGGTCGTGCTGCTGATGGGTGACAATCTGGGCGACTTCTCCCAGGGGTTCGACCGCGAGAGCGCCGCGGCGCGACGTGCCGCCGCCAATGCCCAGGCCGACGCTTTCGGCAGCCGCTACATCGTGCTGCCCAACCCTGCCTACGGCGCATGGGAGGAAGCGATCTACGGCGGGGACTGGAACCTGAGCGACGAGCAGAAATCCCGTGCCCGCCGCAACCACCTTGAGGCGTGGGGCGGACCGACCCGCTGAAGCGTTGCCCGGGCGGCGAATGTGGCGGGCGTCAACGCCCTCTTCTGACCCAGCCGCCCGTGGTCTGGGCGACCCAGCCATCGAGTTCGAGCTCGAGCAGCCCCAACTGGACGTCGGCGACTGACAGCCCGGTCAGGTCGACCAGCAGATCCACCGGCGTCGGCGCATCGCTGAGCGCAGCCAGCAGCGGCGATGCCGGCATCTCGATCGCCGCCGCTTCCGTCGACGTCGCCGAGCGGGCGTCCGTCACCGGTATGGGCGCAGCCGAACGCTGGCGCGGCGGTCGGCCCGGCGAATCCAGCGTATGCGCGGTCGGGATGGCGGCATCGGGGGCAGACACCGGTACCTGCCAGGGCGAGAGATCGCCAACGATATCCTCTACGTGACGCACCAGCGCAGCCTCGCCCTGACGAATCAAGCGCAGGCAGCCCTCGGACTGGGGGTTGTGGATCGAGCCCGGTATCGCGAACACCTCCCGGTTCTGCTCCAGCGCCAGCCGCGCGCTCACCAGCGAGCCGCTCTTCTCCGCGGCCTCCACGACCAGCACGCCTTGTGACAGCCCCGTGATCAGCCGGTTGCGGCGAGGAAAAAAACGCGGATGGGCCTGCGTCTCCGGCGGGTGTTCGGAGATCAGCAGCCCGGCGCCTTCCCACAGTTCCCGGAAGAGCGCGGCATGGCGTGGCGGATAGACCACATCCACTCCGCAGCCGAGCACGCCGATGGTTGCGCCGCCGGCCTGCAGTGCCGCCCGCTGCGCGGCACCGTCGATACCCAGCGCCATGCCGCTGGCGATACAGAACCCCCTGGCGACCAGTTCCCGAGCGAACCGCACCGCATTGTCCTGTCCTTCCCGCGTGGGTCGCCGAGTGCCGACCATCGCGATGGCGGGCTGCGACAGTATCGAGAGCTCGCCCTTGGCCCACAGCACCGTCGGCGGATCCGGCAACTGGGTCAGCAGTTCGGGCCAGGCCGGATGCCCCGGATGGAGCAGATGCCGCCGCGAATCGGCGCGCTCCCACTCGAGCGCCGCGTCGACTGCCGGCGTCAGCGGGCTACGCGAGGGATACTCCAGCCACAGCCGCAGCGATTGGGCCAGATTGGCGGGCAGTGCCGCCAGCCACCCCTGGGGCCACGCCATGTCGCCTCCCTCGCGCCAGCGACGCAGCAGCGGTGCCAGACGAATCGGACCCAGCCCGGGCAGCGCGCTCAACGCCAACCAGTCGCGCAGCGTCGGGCTCACTGCCGGCACCTGCCGGTGTGGCGCCACGCCGTTGTCAGCGACACCGCGCTCAAGGCGCTCCTCCCATGGCCACCGCCTCGCGAAGATCGCGCGGCACGACGAGGCGATCAC
The DNA here is from genome assembly GCF_003206585.1 of Salinicola sp. CR57. Taxonomy (NCBI): domain Bacteria; kingdom Pseudomonadati; phylum Pseudomonadota; class Gammaproteobacteria; order Oceanospirillales; family Halomonadaceae; genus Salinicola; species Salinicola sp. CR57. The sequence continues at coordinate 348,938 of NZ_PZJL01000005.1, read as the reverse complement.
CCACCGCCAGCGGCTGGGAAGCCCGCATGACCAGGGCGTAGCTCAGGTGATCGAAGACGCGGAAGACCATCACCGCGCCCGCCTCGGTGTCCGGCAGCGTCACCCAGGTGTCACGGCTATCGTCGTGCACGCGTTCGCCCTGACGCATCGCCTGCAGCACATGACCGGCCTCGAGCCCATCCGCACTGCCACGGTCGATCGCCACCACATCGTAGCGACCGATGAAACGCACCCCGGCGGGGACGGACAGAATCGTCGCCACCACCGGTGTGTCCGGCGCCCGGGGCTCGAACCGAGTCGCGATGCCGCCCTCGGTCAGCGCCAGCAGATAGTCGCCACTGCGGATCTCCTGAACGGCGTCCAGCACCTCCAGTTCACCGACATCGTCCACGTTTCGAATCACTTTCACGTGTCCGAGCCGGCGCAGCTCCAGCCCGCGCAGCGTCCCGGCGAGGTCCTGCTGACCCGGCGTCGTCCCGGCATCCGGTTGCCTTGCTGCCTGCCGGGGGGCGCCGGTCGAGAGCGGAATCCGGTAGTCGGTGCCGGGGCGATAGACGCCCAGCGTCCCGCCCGCAGCCGGCAGGGCTCCATGGGCATACAACCTGTCGCCGGCACCACTCAGCAGCCGCTGCGACTGTCCGGCGACGACCGTCGGTGCATCCTCGAGGATGGCGGGATCGACGATCTGATAGGCATCGAGGAAGACCTTGATGCGATCCAGCGGCAGTCCCGGCACGGCATCCCGTGTCGGCGCCCGGCGGACACCGGGCGAGAGCCGAACCGTCTGGCCGCGCCCGCGCTCCAGCGACAGCCGGGGCGCACCGGCCGCGCCGGCATCGAGGCTGAGCAAATCGCCCGGATAGAGTTTCTGCGGCGAGGTGATCTGCGGGTTGTGCCGCCACAGCGCCTGCCACTGCCACGGCGAGTCGAGGAATCGCGAGGCGATACCCCACAACGTGTCGCCCTCGCGCACCGTATAGTGGGCGGGCGCGTCCGCCTTGAGCGACAACGCCCATGCCGGGTTCGAAAACGCCGCCATCACGCCAAGGCCGCCGACCAGCAGCCAGCGCCGCATCATGGCGCGGCAGCGATGCGGCCACGGCCCCTCCAGACTGATCATTATCGTCGTCCCACCGGTGATTACCTCGAGGTATTGCTGCATAGATCGGCGCCGAGGCGGCGGACTTGAGGGTTCGGCGCCCCGCGATCGCCATCCGCGGCCCCGAACCGGCACGGCGGTTTCCCCGCCAGCGCTGGCGATCTACAATAGAGAGATCACGTCACTCATGCCGATAGGCACGCAAAACGACTATGGCTATCAGAACCATTCTCCAATACCCCGATCCGCGCCTTCGCACCAAGGCCGCCCCGGTCGATCACGTCGACGATGAGACCCGCACCCTGGTCGACGACATGCTGGCAACGATGTACGACGCCTCCGGCATCGGCCTGGCGGCGACGCAGATCGACGTCCACCAGCGCGTGATCGTCATGGATGTCAGCGACGACCGCAACGATCCGCTGGTACTGATCAACCCGAGCTACGAGCCGCTGGACGACGAGCGCGAGCCGCTACAGGAAGGCTGCTTGTCGATCCCCGACTACTATGCCGAGGTGCCGCGGGCGCTGCGCGTTCATCTCAAGGCGACCGATCGCGACGGCAACGCCTACGAACTGGACGCCGACGGCCTGCTCGCCCACTGCATCCAGCATGAGTGCGATCACCTGGAAGGCGTCCTGTTCGTCGACTACCTGTCGCCGCTCAAGCGCGACCGCATTCTCAAGAAGATGCAGAAGCGCCAGAAGCAGGAAGCCTGATCGCCTGCCTTACCGCCACCCGGACTCGCAAAGGCCGGCCGTCCCCGCGACGCCGGCCTTCGTCATTCGCGGGCGTCGTTCATCTTCAAGCATCACTCATCGGGAACCTATCGAATGCGTCACCGTGTTGAAGGGCAGTCGCTGCGGATCGTCTTCGCCGGCACGCCCGACTTCGCCGCCGAGAGCCTGAAAGCGCTGCTCGCCTCCCGCCATCAGGTAGTCGGCGTCTATACCCAGCCGGATCGCCCCGCCGGGCGCGGCCGCAAGCTCACGCCCAGCCCGGTCAAGCGTCTCGCCGAGCAACACGATCTGCCGGTGGAGCAGCCGCTCAGTCTCAAGGACGAGGCGGCCCAGCGGCGGCTGGCCGAGTTCGAGGCGGATGTGATGATCGTCGTCGCCTACGGTCTGCTGCTGCCCCAGGCGGTACTCGACACGCCCCGGCTCGGCTGCCTCAACGTGCACGCCTCGTTGCTGCCGCGCTGGCGCGGCGCCGCGCCGATCCAGCGCGCCATCGAGGCCGGCGACAGCGAGAGCGGTATCACCCTGATGCAGATGGATGCCGGTCTCGATACCGGCGACATGCTGCTGATCGAACGCACGCCCATCGATGACGCCACCACCGGTGGCGATCTTCATGACCGCCTTGCCGAGCTCGGCGGCCGGACACTGGTCGAGGGCGTCGACGCGCTGGCCGAGGGCAGCCTGAGACCCACGCCGCAACCGGCGTCCGGCGTCACCTACGCCAGCAAGCTCTCGAAGCCGGAAGCGGAGCTCGATTTCCGCCAGCCGGCGGCGGCACTGTCCCGCCGGATTCGCGCCTTCAATCCGTGGCCAGTGGCCTGGACCCGGCTCGATGGCGAGCCGTTGCGGCTATGGTTCGCCGTGCCGGATACCGGACCCGGCGAGGGAGATGCCGAGTCTGGAACACTGCTGGCGCCGGACGGCGAGGCACTGCGAATCGCCTGCGGCGTCGACGGCCGCGACGTGCTGCGAGTGACCCGACTGCAGATGCCGGGTGGCAAGCCCCTCGCGGCCCGCGACCTGCTCAACGCCAACCACCCTCGTCTCAGCCCCGGCCAGCGCCTGGGCCAGCCCAAGGAAGCCGACCGATGAATCCTGGCGATACCCGCGCCTTTGCCGCGCGACTGCTGGTACCGGTACTCGACGGCAAGGGGTCGCTCTCCAGTCTCGATGCCGACCTCGCCGCCAGCGTGATCAAGGAGCGCGATCGAGGCTTCGTCAAGGCACTCTGCTACGGCGTCTGCCGCGCCCATCCCCGCCTCGATGCCCTGTCCGGCCAGCTGCTGCGTCAGCCCATGAAGCAGCGCGACACCGACATTCAGGCACTGCTGCTGATCGGGCTGTACCAGCTCCTCCACATGCGGGTACCGCCTCATGCCGCCGTCAGCGAGACGGCGGGCGCCGCGCGCGCGCTCGGCAAGGCGTGGGCAACGAAGGTGCTCAACGGCTGCCTGCGCCGGTTCCAGCGCGAGTCGGTGGCCCTGCAGGCGAAGGTGGACAAGGACGCGCCGGTCGCCCTGTGGCATCCCGCCTGGCTGCTGCTGGAGTTTCGCGACGCCTGGCCCGACGACTGGCGTGCGATCTGCGCGGCCAACAACGACGCGGGGCCGATGACGCTGCGCGTCAACCGGCGTCGCGTCACCCGCGAGGCTTACCTGAAGCGGCTCGAGACGGCCGGGCTCGACGCACTACCCTGCGAATTCGCCGCAGATGGCGTCCGACTGACCACCGCCTGCGACGTGTCCCAACTGCCCGGCTTCGCCGACGGCGACGTCAGCGTCCAGGACGAATCGGCCCAGCTGTGCGCCGACCTGCTGGCACCGGCGCTGGCAGGCGACACCACCAGGCGGGTTCTCGATGCCTGCAGCGCCCCGGGCGGCAAGAGCGCCCACCTGCTGGAACGTTTCGACACCGAGCTCACCGCGCTGGACATCGACCCGACCCGCCTGAAGCGGGTCTCGTCGACGCTGCAGCGACTGGGGCTGGAAGCCCGCCTTCATGCCGCCGATGCCGGCCGCGCAGAGGCGGATAGCGACTGGTGGGACGGCCAGCCGTTCGACGCGATCCTGCTCGACGCCCCCTGCTCCGGCACCGGCGTGATTCGGCGCCATCCGGATATCAAGCTGACCCGTCGCCACAGCGACATCGCCGAACTGGCGGCGCTGCAATCGCGCCTGCTGGATACGCTGTGGAGCAAGCTCGCGCCGGGCGGTGTATTGCTCTACGCCACCTGCTCGGTGCTGCCGGCGGAAAACGAAGCCCAGATCGATGCCTTCCTGGCACGCACGCCGGAGGCCAACGCCGACATGCCCCGGGAGCTCGACTGGGGCCGGCCGAGCGGCCATGGCCAGCAGCTGCTACCCACCCCGGCCGGCCACGACGGCTTCTTCTACGCCCGGCTGCGCAAGCGCGCCTGACCGCCCCTCCGCCGCCCACTCGCCTCGACCACCACGCCAGCGGGGCAGCACGATGCCCCGATCTGCACCACGCTGCGTCGGGGCATGGTGCACTTGCGACATCCCCGCCCGCCTTCGATACTGACAACGAATCCGCCACTCGGGAAGCGCCCGTCGTGCCTGACAACGAGGTCATCGATACTACGCAAACCAGCGAGACGCCGATCACCGAGACGCAGCCCGCCGGGTTGGCGCTCGGTGGCGTCTCCCCTCACAGCGCCCTGATCGTCGTCGACGTCCAGCCGGACTTCATGCCAGGCGGCGCGCTGGCCTGCGCCGAGGGCGACCAGATCCTGCTGGGACTGGAGTGGCTACTGTCCCAGCACGCCTTCGCCCACGTGGTGGCAACCCAGGACTGGCATCCGACCAGGCACGTCTCGTTCGCGTCCAGCCATCCCCCTCACCAGCCGTTCGAGGCGATCGACCTCTACGGCCACTCCCAGACGCTATGGCCGGATCACTGCATTCAGCGCACCGAAGGCGCGGCGCTGCACCCGGCCATCGACTGGTCGTGCTGCGATGCGATCATCCGCAAGGGAACCGACCCCGGCATCGACTCCTACAGCGCGTTTCGCAATAACGTCGGCCCCGACGGTCACCGTCCCGCCACCGGGCTGGCCGGCTGGCTTCGTGACCGCCGCGTCACCGATGTCTATCTCTGCGGCCTGGCCCGAGACGTCTGCGTGCTATGGACTGCCGAGGATGCGGTAGCGGCGGGCTTCAACACCCATTTTCTCTGGCCGCTGACGCGTCCCGTCACCTTCGAAACCGACGACGACACCCGGCAACGGCTCTCGGCCCTGGGCATCACGGTCGTCGACGCCTGAGCCGTTGCCGGAATCCGAGGAGTTTCCCGATGCCCCATGGATTCCAGGGGCTTCCGGCCACCGGCGGCGATCGCCGGGGCTTTCTCAACCAAGGAGCTGTCTCATGAGCGACCACGTCTACAAGCAGATCGAACTGACCGGTTCTTCTCCCACCAGCATCGAGGACGCCGTCCAGAACGCGCTGCAGAAAGCCAGCAAGACGCTGCACGGCATGCGCTGGTTCGAGGTCACCGAGACGCGCGGCCATCTCGAGGACGACAAGCTGGCCCACTGGCAGGTGACCATCAAGGTCGGCGTCTCGCTGGATTGATCGGCGCGGCCTATGATCGCGGGCGGGATCTCGTCCGCGGTCCTGTCAATCGGTGGCCCGGCTCGTTATGCTACGCGCTGATTTCGGTGCCGGGCGGGTTGCACTCCGATCCTCCGGGGCCGGGTAAACTGGTAGGCGGTACGCTGTATTTCCGTGATGGTTTGGCATGAAAATTATTATTCTGGGTGCCGGTCAGGTCGGCGGTACGTTGGCAGAACACCTGGCCAATGAAGAGAACGACATCACGGTGGTGGATATCAACGAGGAGCGGCTGCGAGAGCTGCAGAATCGTCTCGACATCCGCACGGTGATCGGTACCGCGTCCTACCCCAACATTCTGCGTCAGGCCGGTGGCGAAGACGCCGACATGCTGATCGCGGTGACCAGTTCCGACGAGATCAACATGGTCGCCTGTCAGGTGGCGCACACGCTGTTTCGCACGCCGACCAAGATCGGTCGCGTACGCTCCACCGCCTACCTGACGCGCAAGAGCCTGTTCTCCAACGACGCCATCCCGGTGGACGTGCTGATCAGTCCCGAGCAGGTGGTCACCGACCACATCCGCCGGCTGATCGAGTACCCCGGGGCGCTGCAGGTGCTCGATTTCGCCGGCGGCCTGGCCCAGCTGGTAGCGGTCAAGGCCTACTACGGCGGCCCGCTGGTGGGCCAGGAACTCGGCTTCCTGCGTCGCCATATGCCCAATATCGATACCCGCGTGGCGGCGATCTACCGTCGCGACCGGCCGATCATCCCTACTGGCGACACCGTCATCGAGGCCGACGACGAAGTGTTCTTCATCGCCGCGCGGCGCGATATCCGCACCGTGATGGGAGAGTTGCGCAAGGTCGACCGCGACTTCCGGCGCGTGCTGATCGCCGGCGGCGGCAACATCGGCGAGCGCCTGGCGGAGACGCTGGAGCACAAGCATCAGGTCAAGATCATCGAACATGACCTCAACCGCTGCGGCGCGCTCTCCGAGAAGCTCGACCGTACCGTGGTGCTCCACGGCAGCGCCACCAGCAAGCGGCTGATGCTCGAGGAGAACATCGAAGACTGCGATATCTACTGCGCGCTCACCAACGACGACGAAGTCAACATCATGTCGTCGATGCTGGCCAAGCGTCTGGGTGCCAAGAAGGTACTCACCCTGATCAACAATGCCGCTTACGTGGACCTGGTCCAGGGCGGCGAGATCGACATCGCGATCTCGCCCCAGCAGACCACCATCGGCAGCCTGCTCACCCACGTTCGCCGTGGCGATATCGTCAACGTCCACTCGCTGCGCCGCGGCGCCGCCGAAGCGATCGAGGCGATCGCCCACGGCGACAAGCGCTCCTCCCGGGTGGTCGGGCGCACCATCGGCGAGGTCGATCTGCCCAGCGGTACCAGCATCGGCGCCATCGTGCGCGGCAAGGAAGTGTTGATCGCCCACGACGATGTCATGATCGAGAGCGGCGATCACCTGATCCTGTTCGTGATCGACAAGCGACGCATCCGTGACGTCGAGCGGCTGTTCCAGGTCGGCCTGACCTTCTTCTGATGGTCCATTCATCAGACACCGCCTGCCCGTCCCGACCGGTGGGGGACGCCGCGTGAGCCTACTGGTCATTCTCCGCATCGTCGGCCTGCTGCTGATGCTGTTCAGCCTGACCATGGTGCCGCCGATGGTCATCGCGCGAATCTTCCACGACGGCAACTGGCACGCCTTCGGCGCCGGCATGGCGATCTCGGTCATCACCGGCGCGCTGCTCTACTGGCCCAATCGGCGTGCCAAGCGCGAACTGCGTACCCGTGACGGCTTCATCATCACCGTGCTGTTCTGGAGCGTGCTCGGGCTGTTCGGCACGATCCCGTTCATGGTTTCCGATGCGCCGTCGATGTCGTTCACCGATGCCGTGTTCGAATCCTTCTCCGGGCTCACGACCACCGGCGCCACCGTGCTCAGCGGCATCGATCACCTGCCCGCCTCGATCCGCTTCTACCGCCAGCAGCTGCAGTGGCTGGGCGGCATGGGGATCGTGGTACTCGCGGTGGCGATTCTGCCGACACTGGGCATCGGCGGCATGCAGCTCTATCGGACCGAGATCCCCGGCCCGCTGAAAGACTCCAAGCTGACCCCGCGGATCACCGAGACGGCCAAGGCGCTGTGGTACATCTACGTGATTCTGACCGTCGTCTGCGCGCTGGCCTACTGGCTAGCGGGCATGAACTGGTTCGACGCCATCGGCCACAGCTTCGCCACCGTGGCCGTCGGCGGGTTCTCCACCTACGACGCCAGCATCTCGCACTTCGATAGTGCCACCATCGAGATGATCTGCGTCTTCTTCATGATCGTCTCCTCGGTCAGTTTCGGTCTGCACTTCGCGGTATGGCGGGAGCGGCGCCTGCTGCAGTACATCCGCGACCCGGAGTTCCGGTTCTTCGTCACATTTCTCGGCATCCTGATCGCGATCACCATCATCACCCTGTTCGCCACCGGCACCTATCACGACGCCACCGGCATTCGACACGGGCTGTTCGAAGCCGTTTCGGTCGCGACGACATCCGGTTTCAGCGTGGCCGATTTCACCCTGTGGCCGGGGGTACTGCCGATCATGCTGTTCATGGCAGCCTTCGTCGGCGCCTGCTCCGGGTCGGCGGGCGGCGGCATGAAAGTGATCCGCATTCTGCTGGTTCTGAAGCAGGGAATCCGCGAGATTCACCGGCTGATCCATCCCAACGCCGTGTTTGCCGTCAAGGTCGGCAAGATGCGCATCTCCGAAGGCGTCGCCGAAGCCGTCTGGGGCTTCTTCTCCGTCTACATGATGCTGTTCGTGTTGATGCTGCTGGCCCTGCTGGCCACTGGCCTCGATCAGGTGACGGCATGGTCGGCTATCGGCTCGGCGCTCAACAACTTGGGTCCCGGGCTAGGTGATGTCTCGACCGACTACGGCGGCATTCCCAGCGCCGCCAAGTGGATCCTGGTGCTGGCGATGATGCTGGGAAGACTGGAGATCTTCACCATTCTGGTGCTGTTCACACCGGCGTTCTGGCGGCGTTGATCGGCCATTCGCGAACAACGTCTCCCGCTTTTCTGAAGCGAATCGCTTTTTCACCAGCCGTTCGGCCGGTCATCGGTGAATGACACTAAAGATTGAGCCGGAGACAGGGTTTTCGACGAGTTCGATCGGGAGAGCGGTGGTAGAATGCCGCCCTTCGCGGCCACGCCGCCACCTCGGCAACCCAAGAGAGAGTCATGTCCGCCAGTTCCGACACCCGCACCGCGTCCTCGCTTCTGCCCCGCATCGGGCTCATCCCCCAGATCCTGATCGGGATCGCGGCCGGCCTGCTCCTCGCCACCCTGGCGCCCTCGATCGCGCCATCGGTGGCCATCCTCGGCGACCTGTTCATCGGCGCGCTCAAGGCCGTCGCCCCGGTGCTGGTCTTCGTGCTGGTGATGGCGGCCATCGCCAGCCACCAGCGTGGCCAACCGACCCAGGTGCGCGGCGTCCTGATGCTCTACCTGACCGGCACGCTGGCTGCCGCGCTGATCGCGGTGGCGGCGAGCTTCCTGTTCCCGACCTCGTTGATCATCGACGCCCCACGGGCCGATGGCACGCCACCGACCGGCGTCGCCGAGATCCTGCGTAACCTGGCCATGAGCGCGGTGGACAATCCCATCCACGCCCTGACCGATGCCAACTTCATCGGCATCCTGGCCTGGGCCGTCGGGCTCGGTCTGCTGCTGCGTCGCGCCAGCGATACCACGCGGCGGTCGCTGGCCGATCTCTCGGATGCGGTTTCCGGTCTGGTTCGCTGGGTGATCCGGCTGGCCCCGCTGGGCATCTTCGGACTGGTCGCCAACACCTTCGCCTCCACCGGCATGAGCGCGCTGGCCGACTACGCCCAACTGCTCGCGGTACTGCTGGGCTGCATGGCCTTCGTGGCACTGGTGAGCAATCCGCTGATCGTGTTCCTCTACACCCGCCGCAACCCGTACCCGCTGGTCTTCACCTGCCTGCGCGGCAGCGCCATCACCGCCTTCTTCACCCGCAGCAGCGCGGCCAACATTCCGGTCAACATGGAGTTGTGCAAGCGCCTCGACCTGCACGCCGACACCTACTCCGTCTCGATCCCGCTGGGCGCCACGATCAACATGTCAGGCGCCGCGGTCACCATCACGGTGATGACACTGGCGGCCGCCAACACCCTGGGAATCGACGTGGATTTCGCTACTGCGCTGCTGCTCTGTGTCGTTTCGGCGCTGGCGGCCTGCGGCGTCTCCGGCGTCGCCGGCGGCTCGCTGCTGCTGATACCGATGGCGGCCAGCCTGTTCGGGATCTCGGCGGACGTCGCCATGCAGGTGGTAGCGATCGGCTTCGTCATCAGCGTGATCCAGGACTCCACCGAAACCGCACTCAACTCCTCCACCGACGTGCTGTTCACCGCCGCCGCGTGCCGTTCACCGCGTGCCCAGGAGCGCCTCGCCGGCGAGTGATCGACCGTCGAGCAGGGCCGCCGTTGGCCGCGACTGACGTTTTTCGCTGTCAACGGCTTGGAATCGGCGACGTGACGTGCAATATGGGGCAACTCTCTTCCTAAAGCCTTGGATTGCCCCCTTGATGCCCGACAACGCCGCCGGACCTCGCGAGACCGTGGATCTCGCCGCCCACCATCTGACCCTGCTGGGCACTGCCCACGTTTCCCAGGCCAGCGCCGACGAGGTGCGCGAGCTGATCCGCTCCGGCGAGTTCGATGCCGTCGCGATCGAGCTCTGCACCTCGCGCCATCAGAGCCTGGTCCAGCCCAACGCCATGGCCAAGCTCGACCTGTTCCAGGTTCTCAAGCAGGGCAAGGCCGGCATGGTTGCCGCCAGCCTCGCGCTCGGCGCCTTCCAGCAACGGGTGGCGGAGCAGTCGGGGATCGAACCCGGTGCGGAGATGCGCACGGCGGTCAAGGAGACCCAACGGGCCGGCCTGCCGCTCTACCTGATCGATCGCGAGATCGGCGTCACCCTCAAGCGCATCTACCAGAACGTACCGTGGTACAAGCGCTTCAGCCTGATATCCGGTCTGCTCGGCAGCGTGCTGTCGCGTCAGAAGGTCTCCAGCGAGGAGATCGAGAAGCTCAAGCAGGGTGACGTGCTCGAGTCCACCTTCGCCGAATTCGCCGAGCAGTCCCAGTCGTTGTACGAACCCCTGATCACCGAGCGTGACCGCTACATGGCGCTCAGGCTGGTGGAGGAACTGCCGGAGGGTGGAACCCAGCGCGTGCTGGTGGTGATCGGTGCCGGCCACCTCAAGGGCATGAAGGCCCACCTCGAAACCCTGAACCAGCGTCCGCCCGAGCTGGACAGCGTGATCCAGGAGCGCGCCAATCTGGAGTCGACCGCGCCCCGCGCGCGCTGGTGGAAAGCGATACCGTGGGTGATCGTCGCCCTGGTGCTGACCGGCTTCGCCATCGGCTTCAGCCGCGATACCGCCTTCGGCTGGTCGCTGGTGGGCGAATGGGTGCTGATCAACGGCAGCTTCTCGGCGCTGGGGGCGCTGATCGCCCTGGGTCATCCGCTGACGATCGCCGCCGCCTTCGTCGGCGCCCCGCTCACCTCGCTCAACCCGACCATCGGCGTCGGCTTCGTCACCGCCGGCGTGGAACTCTACCTGCGCCGCCCCACCGTCGGCGACTTCTCGCGGCTGCGCAGCGATGTCAGCCACTGGCGCGGCTGGTGGCGCAATCGGGTCGCCCGCACCCTACTGGTCTTCCTGCTCTCGAGCCTGGGTTCCGCCATCGCCACCTGGGTCGCCGGCCTGCGCATCGCCGGGCAACTGCTGGGCTAAGCCTGCGTGCTCGGCTCGCCCTTCGCGAGCCGAGCACGCGCCAGCGGGGGGCATTCAGCCGCGGTCGCTGGGCTGGCTCAGGCATGCGCCCATAACCGCTTTCGCGCACTCACTTCCTTTCTCGTCCCCCCTCTTGAAAGCCGTCCGATCGCCACCATTTTCTGCTCCGGGTACCGCCGAGGCCGCTGATGCCGGGGCTCAGGGCCGGAAATGAAAAAATCTCGCCACGTGATGCACTCCCCTCTTGAAAGCCGCTTGGGCGACCCTATTTAACATAATGTCGAGAGGGAGCCGATTGGCAGACGGCATCTTGCATGCGTCATCCCCTCGGCAGCGGACGCCGCCAAGCGGGTCCGCGAGCGGTGACCCGGGATGGGCCCGGGCCCCAAGACTTCGCTGTCATTCAGGAGGTTGCACCATGAATACGATGTCTCTCTCTCCGCTGTTCCGCCGTTCCATCGGCTTCGACCGGCTCAACGATCTGTTCGAGACCGCGATGCAGAACGACGTGCCCAGCTATCCGCCCTACAACGTCGAGAAGTATGGCGAGAACGACTACCGCATCGCCGTGGCCACGGCCGGATTTGCCGAGCAGGAACTCGACGTCAACGTCGAGAAGCGTGTGCTCACGATCACCGCCGGCAAGGGCGATCGCCAGCAGGACGACAAGGTGCAGTACCTGCACCAGGGTATTGCTCAGCGCGCCTTCAAGCTGTCGTTCCGCCTCGACGAGAATATCGAGGTCCAGGGCGCCCGGCTCGAGAACGGGCTGCTGATCGTCGACCTGCTGCGGGTGGTGCCGGAAGAGCAGCGCCCGCGCCAGATCCCGATCAACGGCAGCCAGGGCCGTCTGGAGACTCGCTCGGCGGATCAAACCGTCGCCGTCTGAGCCAATGGCGATAGGACCGCGCCGCCGCCATGACAGCCATGGCAAAGTGCCGCGGTAAAATGGCAACGCCCCCGACGGAGCAATCCGTCGGGGGCGTCGTCGTTGGGGGATCGGCCCGGCTTCAGGGCATCGGGCGAGTCGTTGGCGAGTCGTCCAGCACGCCTTGCGCCCTGGCCATCGCATAGGCCGCCTTGGGCCCGTGCCACAATGTCGGCACCAGCAGCATCGCCACAGGCACGGCGGGGATCACCAGGAACTGCTGGAGCACACTGACCTGCCCCTCGCCCATGCCCAGCAGAATCGCCGCCATCAGCGCGAAGACGATCCCCCAGAACGCCCGTAACGCCGAGCCGGGATTATCGTTGCCGGCACAGACGACGGATACGGCATAGCTCATCGAGTCCCCGGTCGTCGCCACGAACACCGTGGTCAGCACCAGCACGGCCAGCGCCATCCAGACACCTCCCGGCAGCGCCTGGGCCACGGTCAACGTCGCTACGTCGAACTGGAAGTTCTGCAGTGGCTGGCTGAGATCGATCGCGCCCTGAAGCTCGTAGAAGATGCCGGAACCGCCCAGCAAGGTGAACCAGACGGTGGTGACCACCGGCGCCATGACCGCCGTAGCGATGATCATCTCGCGCACCGTGCGCCCGCGGGAGATCCGGGTGACGAAGATCGCCATGGGCGGTGCGAAGCCGACGAACCAGGCGAAGAAGAAGACCGTCCACCACTTCATCCAGCTCGGCGAGGCCGTCACCGTGGTCATGGTCGACATCTCGAAGAAGTGGCCGAGATAGGTGCCGAAGCCCTGGAACCAGCTATCGACCAGAAACTGGGTCGGCCCGAACAGCAGAATGATGGCACCGATCACCATGGCCAGAATGACGTTCAGGCGACTCAGCACCTGAATGCCACGGTCGATACCGGTCACCGCCGACGTCACGTAGATCGCCCCCAACGCCGCCAGGATCCCCAACTGCACGTCATAGCCGCGCGGAAAGCCGAACAGGTCGTGGAGACCGAAGCTGACCTGGGTCGCCAGGAAACCCAGCGGCCCGACCGTGCCTGCGGTGACGGCGATCGCGCAGATGGCGTCGACCACGCCACCGAGGAAGCCGCGCACCAGGCGGTCACCGAGTACCGGTGCCAGCAGCGTTCGTGGCTGAAGCGGCATGCCGCGCTGGTAATGCTGGTGCGAGAGGATCGCGACCGGCAAGGTGCCGAGAATCGCCCAGCCGGTGAATCCCCAATGGAAGAAGGCCTGGGCCAAGGCATTGGGTACGGCGTCGGCGGTGCCGGGCTGGGAGTCGAAAGCCGGCGGCGTGACCACGAAGTGATAGATCGGCTCACCGGCGGCAAAGAAGACGCCGCCCCCCGCCAACAGCGTGCATAGAATGATCGACACCCACCGGAAGGTACTCATGTCGGGCCGCTCCTGGGACCCGATTCGCGCCCGCCCGGCCGGGGAGAGCGCCACGCCGATGGCGATGAAGAAGGTCAGCAGCATCAGCCACTGGAACAGGCTGCCGAAGGTTCTGGCCGACCAGGTGAAGCCGATACCGATCACTCGGGCGACGGTATCCGGCGCCATCGCCGATGCCGCCAGAAAGATCAGGATGAAGCCAATGGTCAGAACAAGCACGACGGGATCGCCAAAACGGCCACCCTGCGTCGATGGCACGTTGGTGTCGGAGGTCATATCAGAGGGAGGATTCTTTGGGCATGAAGCGCGCCACACTACCGACCTTGGTCTAATACCGCAAATTCGACGTCGCTAATGGGCGCATCAGGCACCTGCGAAAGTACTCGCCTTTCCTCGCGTCGTCCGTAACGCCTCAACGATCGGTGGCGATATCCCAGTAGCGGGCCATCCGCTTGCGAACCGGCTTTCCCGGCTCGGCGAACAACCGCCGTCCCAGTGGCAGCGCTTGAGAACGGAGATTCGACCGGCGATGTTCGATCCAGCCAACGAGCTGCGCTCGCCGGGTCGCATCGACGCTGAACATCTCCTCTCCATTCAAACGCTCGGCCAGCATGGCCAGATCATGGTCGTCACCCAGCATGTCCGACAGTCGATGGCCCTCCTCGGCGCGCGTCTCCAACGCGCGAGGCCATGACTCACGCAGCAGGCTGCAGTGGTGCCGGTGATACTTCACGTGCTTGCGCCATTCGTGAAGCACCGCCGTCGTCGGCTCCTCGCGCGCCCGAGTCAGCGCCTCGCGCCCCTGCTCATAGCTCTGCCGCCAGCCACCGGCGATAGCGGCGAAGCCGGAACGGTCGAGACGCCACAGGGCGATCGCCTCGCGCGCCTCAAGCAAGCGGGCATCGAGGGCGCCCAGATCGGGCGATCTCTCCTGCTCGAAGGAGTGCTGGCGACGCAGATCGAGCTTGCGTCGGATCGCCGCGTAGTGACGACGATCGATGCGCTCGTCGACCTGCGCGAGCAGCGCATCGAAAGTCTTCACCAGCACCTGGTCATCGCGATCAGCGGCCACTTCTCGAGCCAGGTCACGAAAGCGACGATTCTCGCGTGCGTAGCGCTTTCCCAGCGCCGGCCTGACCATCCTCAGCAGGGCACGAACCTTTTTGCAGCGCTGGCGCAACTCGTGTATCGCGCTGGCCGGATGCTCGTCGGCCAGTGCCCTCTTGGCACGATCGACCTGTTCCGTGGCAATACGCCGAACACCGGACTCGATCTCTTCACGCGCTTTCAACCGGTATGGCATGAGGCTTCCCCCTTGCCCGGGAATGGATGGGCAATGGAACCAGTCTAGCGAAGTCCGGCGGGAGCGCGCATGAGGGCGCTCTACACCAAAATGCCAATGGTGACGGCCTTCGAAACGGTTCTAATCTCAAGGGGAAATTAGCCGCCGATGGGGTAAGGTCCATGAAAAGCACACCGTTCATCACCGAGAGTCTGCTGCAGCGCTGTCGCAGGGAACAGGCCAACCAGTTCCAGCGTGCGCGCCAGAACTACGACCCCGCCTCGCTTGATGATCGCAAGGAGCTTTCGCTACTGGTCGAAGAGGCGATTCGGGAGGGGGAAAACTACACCTCGATCGCTCGCGGTCATCAGCATATCGGCCTGACCGAATCGGACCTGTTGGATCTCATCGGCCCCGAGAACGCCATCCGGGAGCGCATCGAACGATTTCAGCAGATTTGAACCTGCCGTTCAGTTGCCGCAGTGGCGCCGATACCGCTCGGATTCGGCGCCCAGCGTCACGCGCTCGTTGACCTTGCTGTAGTAGAACGGCGAGAAAGATTGGTCCGGGCCGGCCACACGATACTCGCCGCAAACGCCGTACCCCTTCTGGATCTCTCTCGTTGCCTGCAGCTCGATCTCGTCATCGCCACCCCGTTGGCTCGCGATCAGGGACTTGATGTCGTCATCGACCTGGCTGTCCGACAGGGCCTGCCCGCCGAAGATGATGGCGAATGCCAGCAGGATGGCAACGACGGGGATGTAGAGATTGTGCATGGAGAGAGCGTCTGGCCGGCGAGGGAAAGGCGATGATAGCGGATCCCGCCATGTTTCGCACAGGCGCAGCGGGCGATGCGTCCCCGTGACGCAGCCAATTGCCTCACTCTCGAGAAATGTAATAACATTACAAAATCAACCGAACGGAGAAGTCCATGAAAGCCGGCATCCACCCCGAATATCGTCAGGTGATCTTCCACGACACCAGCGTCAACCAATACTTCAAGATTGGCTCGACCATGACCTCCGACGAGACCATCGAGTGGGAAGATGGCAACACCTACCCCCTCGTCCACCTCGATATCTCCTCCGCGTCCCACCCGTTCTACACCGGCAAGCAGCGCGAGGTCGGCACCGAAGGCCGTGCCGCACAGTTCAAGCGTCGCTTTGGCAGCGTGACATCGCGTCGCCAGAGCTGAATCGAAAGCCGGACCTACCTAACGAAATACACCCCGGTCGCTGACGCGGCCGAGGTGTGTCGCCGAAGCCCTATCTCAATGCGCTCCACGAATCCCGCCTGACCAAGCGAGGCCATCCTCGAACCCACTGGGTCGCGAGAATCAATTCGGACACGCAAAAACACCAAGGCCCGCGTTAGCGGGCCTTGGTGCTGGAATCTCTATCGCGCTAGGGCGATGGATCTACCGAAAGTCTTAGAGCGGCTTGATGTTAGCAGCCTGAAGACCTTTTTTGCCCTGAGTGACGTCGAAAGAAACTTCCTGACCGTCCTGCAGAGACTTGAAGCCGTCGGCTTGGATCTCGGAGAAGTGTGCGAACAGGTCGTCGCCACCGTCTGCCGGAGAAATGAAGCCAAAGCCTTTAGTGTCGTTGAACCACTTAACTGTGCCAGTTGCCATGTTCCGAATTCCTTATGCGCTTAGCGCGTAATTACGATTGCCGGGTGCTACCCGATGTAGTGGGTAAAACAAGGGGATATAACCAGGCTACCGAATGATTCGAGTGCAACTGACAATATGCGACTTGCTAACCAACTGATCGCCAGTCTGCGCCGTCATGGACGGATAGTCAACAGGTGTGTTGGTCGTAAGACGAAAATCTTGCCATCTCGGCCTAACGTCCTCATTTTCCAGCACATCGCTACCCGGCTTTCCCCCGCCGCCCGGCTCGCCAGTCGTAACCACCTCACCCCGGAACCGCGGGCGTCTCCACCTCTTCGGTTATCGCGCTGACCAGGCCGCGAACCGCACTCGAGTGACGCTGTCGCCCGGTGCGGAGGAGATAGACGATCGGCGGCGGCTCGGGAAACGGCGCCTGCACCACCTCCATCTCCGGTGTCACATGGCGGCGGTTCAACAGCGTCACGCCCAACCCCGAGAGCACCGCCGACTTCACGCCGGCAATGCTCGCGCAGGTCATGACGGTCGTCAGTCCCGGGGAGTTCGCCTGCCCCGCCTCCATCGCCCACTGACGATAGAAACAGTCGTCATCGAAGGCGACGAACGGAATCGCACGGGTCATGTCCAGGCTCCAGTCCCGGGACTTCACCCAGTGCAGTGGCTCCCTGGCGACGACCGTATCGGACGCTCGCTGGCGATGTTCGAACACCTGCATGAAGCCGACGTCGATCTCGCCACGGTCGAGCTGCCCCTCCAGGGCGAGACTCTGGCCGACGTGGGTCCGTACCGCGACGTCCGGATGCCGTCGGGCAAATCGCCCCAGGATACGGGCCACGCCGCTGCTGGTCGTATCCTCGGTCACGCCGAGCCGAACCGTTCCGCGCAACGGCTCCGTTCCCAGGGAGGAGACCGCCTCGTCGTGAAGATCCAGAATGCGCCGGGCATAGCCCAGCAGCTTCTCGCCTTCCGGGGTCAACAGACTCGCCCCGCTGCGCCTAGTCAGCAGCTCGCAGCCGATCGCCATCTCCAGCCGGCGGATCTTGTGGGAGATCGCCGACTGAGACAGCGCCAACGACTGCGCCGCCCGCGTGATCCCGCCCGTCTCCACGATCGCTGCCAGCGCCTGCAGCGCTCCTAGCTCCAGCCTCGCGCTCACGTTTTCCGCTCCTCGACCTGCGGGTCCAGGCTACGATAGCGGCGACCCACATCATGACAAAAACAGATTGTTTTCATCATATAACGCATTTGTGTCATGCGAGAAGTTTTCGCAAGCTTATCGACACCCACCCAATGCGGAGCCGAACCATGAACCCGATCGCGACCGACAATGTATTGATTGATGGCCAGCGTATCGCCCACGGGGTCTACGGACAGGGCGAGCCCATCGTGCTGCTGCACGGCACGCCCTCCTCCTCCCTGATCTGGCGTAACGTCCTGCCCCGGCTGGTCGAGGCCGGCTATCGCGTCCATCTCTTCGACCTGCTGGGTTACGGCCACTCCGAGCGCCCCCGGGACCCATCGATCGATACCTCGATCTCGGCCCAGGTCCCAGTGCTGGAGGCCCTGATGGGCCACTGGGGGCTGGAGGCGGCACATATCGTGGCCCACGACTTCGGCGGCGGCATCGCCCAGCGCCTCGGCGTGTTTCACCCGCAACGCTTGCGGTCGCTGACACTGATCGATGTCGTCAGCTACGACAGCTATCCCTCGCCCAGGACCCGCCAGCAGATGGCCGCGGGGCTGGAGCGACTGATCAAGGTACCCGAGGACGAACACCGCGCGCACTTCCAGGAATGGCTGTTGACCGCGGTCCACGACACGCAGCGCCTCGAGGCATCCGCGCTCGCGACCTACCTCGACTTCATCAGCGGGCCCATCGGCCAGGCCAGCCTGTTCCAGCATCAGATACGCCACTACGACCCGAAGCACACCATGGAGGTCGCCGCCCGGCTGCCGGAGCTCGGGAGAATGCCGGTCAAGCTGATCTGGGGCGCGGAGGACGCCTGGCAGAGCGTCGATTACGCCCATCGGCTGCACGCCGACATACCGGGGTCGGATCTCAGCGTCCTCGAGGGGTGCGGTCACTTTTCACCCGAGGACCGGCCGGAAGAGATCGCCCGCCTGGTCATCGAGTTCCTGAAGCGCTGACGACGAGTCGGCTCAGCGCCCGGCGCCATCCCCGGGCTGTGCCGACGCTAAAATCCGCGTGGTGACATCCTCCTGGCCGAAGTTGTCGGTCAGGAAGTCGATCAACTGGCGCACGGCCGGCAGCAGGCCACGGCGCGACGGGAAGATCGCCTGGACCACGCCATCGCGGGGCACCCAGCTCGGTAGCACATCCACGAGCCTGCCCTCGGCGATATCCGGCCCCGCCACCAGCATCGGCAGTTGCACGACCCCCAGGCCCGCCAGGGCCGCGCGGCGCAGGGTGACCATGTCGTCGGTCACCAGTCGCGGGCGATGATCGATCAGCGTGCTCACCCCATCCGGCCCTTCGAGGCACCAGGTATGGCCTGTGCCCGGCCGCTCCCAGTCGAGCGACGGCAAGCCGTGGAGGTCCCCCGGCACCGCCGGGCGGGCGAAACGCTCGAACAGCGCGGGCGACGCCATCAGGCGCTGCGGGCTGCGGGAGAGCACGCGCTGGCTGAGATCGCTGTCCTCGATGGGCGGGAATCTCACCCGGATCGCCAGATCGAACCCCTCGCGGACCACGTCCACGCGCCGGCCACTCGCCTCCAGCTCGACCCGAACCAGCGGATGCCTCGCCATGAACGCGGTGAGCAAGTCCCCCACGATGAAGCAGAGCAGCCCCGGCGGGCAGCTCATCCGCACCAGCCCCTGAGGTTCGGAGATCGAGCGGTCGATGGTCTCTTGGGCCGCCTCGGCCTCCACCACCATGGCGGCGCAGTGGTCGTAGTACGCCCGTCCCAGGTCGGTGACGGTGAGGCTGCGCGTGGTGCGGTGGATCAGGCGCACGCCGATGCGAGCCTCGAGTTCGGCCACGCGCCGGCTCAGCTTGGACTTCGGCACCCCGATCGCCCGGCTCGCCGGTGCGAAGCCGCCATGCTCCACCACCTGGACGAAGTAATAGAGGTCGTTGAGATCCTGCATATGATCGTTCCATGAGTGAGACGCTGCGTTGGATTTTACCCCGCTAATCACTCGAATGTCCTACCTGTAAATTCGACCTATCGATTCAGCCCATCGCCTCCTGCCTTCGACACGGCCGGATGATGGGTGACGCATCGCCCGAGGAATCATCGAAAAACGGGAGGTCAGGATGAAAAACATCACCGGTATCTACTCCGCGCCTCGAGCCCACTGGGTCGGCAACGGCTTTCCCGTGCGCTCGCTATTCACCTACGAACGCCTGGGCGCGCATCACGTCACGCCGTTTCTGATGCTCGATTACGCCGGGCCGAAAGAGTTCAAGCCGGCAGTCAAGCCACGCGGAGTCGGGGCCCATCCCCATCGCGGCTTCGAGACGGTGACCATCGTCTACGAGGGCGAAGTCGAGCATCGTGACTCCACCGGCAGCGGCGGCGTCATCGGCCCGGGCGATGTCCAGTGGATGACGGCCGGCAGCGGCATCGTCCACGAGGAGTTCCACTCCCCGGCGTTCACCGCGCGTGGCGGGCGCTTCGAAGTGGTCCAGCTGTGGGTGAACCTGGCGGCCGCGGACAAGTCGGCGCCCCCGGCGTATCAGTCGCTGAAGGCCGCCGAGATCCCCCGCCTCGAACTGGCAGAAGGCGCGGGACAGTTGGCGGTGATTGCCGGTGAAGCCGCCGGGAAGCGCGGCCCGGCGCGAACGTTCAGCCCGGTCAACGTCTGGGACCTGCGTCTGAACCAGGGCGGCGCCACCACGCTCGACGTGCCGGAGGGCCACACCACGATGATCGTCGTGCTCAGCGGCACCGTGCAGCTCAACGGCACCAAGATCGTCCGCGATGCCGAGCTCGCCCTGTTCGCACGCGAAGGCCGCGAGATCGTGGTCGAGGCCAACAACGACGCCAAGCTGCTGGTGCTGACCGGTGAGCCGATCGCGGAACCCGTCGTCGGTTACGGACCGTTCGTCATGAATTCGAACGAGGAGATCGAAGAGTCGATCCGCCAGTTCCAGGCCGGAAAGTTCGGCGCCACGGCGTAAAGGATTCGGGCGCTCTCGGGAGCGCCCGATAACTCGCGGGATATCGACGCCGATATCCCGCCGCTTCCCAAAAGAAGGAGATGCGTGATGGCCTATTCCTACCAGAGACTCGACAAGAACGATGTCGCCGTACTGATGATCGATCACCAGGCCGGCCTGCTGTCGCTGGTTCGCGACTTCGGTCCCGACGAGTTCAAGAACAACGTGATGGCGCTTGCCGATATCGCCGAGTTCTTCGACCTGCCAACGATCCTGACCACCAGCTTCGAGGATGGCCCCAACGGCCCGCTGGTGCCGGAACTGAAGGCGAAGTTCCCCGGTGCGGCCTATATCGCCCGCCCCGGCCAGATCAACGCCTGGGACAACGAGGAGTTCGTCCAGGCCGTCAAGGATACCGGCAAGAAGCAGCTGTTGATCGCCGGCGTGGTCACCGATGTCTGCGTCGCCTTCCCGGCCCTGGCCGCGCGCGAAGCAGGCTACGAGGTCTTCGTCGTCACCGATGCTTCCGGCACCTTCAACACGACCGTGCGCGACGCCGCTTGGAGCCGCATGTCCCAGGCCGGCGTGCAGTTGATGAACTGGTTCTCGGTCGCCGGCGAACTGCACCGCGACTGGCGTAACGACATCGAGGGCTTCGGCGGCATTCTTGCCAATCACCTGCCCCACTACTCGAACCTGATCCAGAGCCGAGACGCAACGCTGAAAAACTAGCCGAGCACTGCAACCGCGCTGCCGCCGCCGGTCCATCCGGCGCGGCAGCCCCTCGCACTGCGCGAATTACCCCAGCGCGGTCTTGCCGACCAGCACCACGCCGAAGACGATCAGCATCATGAGGACCACCTTGCGGAAGGATTCGGCGCCCATGCGCTGGCGCACGGCCCCGCCAAGCCGGGTGCCGACGTAGACCGGCACCAGCCCGGCCAGCGAAATCCAGATCGAATCCGCCGTCATCAAACCGAGCTTCGCCAGCCCCAGCGCCATGATCAGGCTCGACAGCGTGAAGGAGATATTGATCGCCTGGATGAACCGCTTGGGATCGAGCCGCAGCGCCAGCAGGAACGGCAGAATCGGCATCACCTGCGATCCGGTCGTGCCATTCACCAGCCCGGTCAGGAATCCCGAGAACGGTGCCAGCTTGCGCCCCAACCGATCCGATAACGGCCGCCCGGGGCGAAACAGCGTGAACGCCCCGTAGACGATCAGCACGACGCCGAGTATCGCGCCGGCCACGAGACTATCGATGAGATCCAGCACGGCGAGACCGAGCAGCAGGCCGGGAATGGTCACGAGGAACATCGGCCAGAAGCGCCGCAGCGTCTCGCCGAAGTGCCCCGCCTGCCGCATCACGATGAGATTGCTGACCAGCGAGGGGATGATCACCAGCGGCATCCCCGACTTCAGCCCCAGGCCCAGCGCCAGGATGGGCAGCGCGGAGGTCGAGAAGCCGAGGCCAGTGGCGCCCTTGACGAAGGCCGCCACCAGATAGGCAAAGGCGATGATAAAAATCGTTTCGAGATTCAAGAGCGTTTCGACATTGAAGACGCATCCCTGCAGGCGGAGGACCGAATGGCCGATTGGACAGAGAGTGTGCGCCGCGCCTCGCGGGCTGGCAATTTGACCAATGCCGAATTGCCCGCCTCAGGGGAAGACTTTTTCGAAGCGCTCCAAGACCACGGCGCTATCGAAGTTAAATGTATCGCCGAGCCGTTCGGCTTCTCTTTCGAAGAACTGGATATGAGCCCGCCTCCATTCTTCATAGGTTCTGTCGCCTTCCCCTTCGAGATAGGCAAACTCCTCCGGAACTCGATCGAAGGGCGCGATCTGGACGTCCGTCGTCCTGACGATACACACTGGCCACTGGCGCCAATCAAGGACAACGGTCAACTTGCCAGCCACAGGCAAGTCCTCCCCCTCGACCTGATAAGACTTCAGCAACCCGCAGCTCGCTCGCTTGATGCCTGTGGCGACAAGATGCGCGCAGGCATTGGCATCGACTTCGTTATCACAAAAATGCTCGGCGCCTATCGCGGGTATCGAAAGACGCTCAGCCTCGCTCAATGTCGCGAGATAGCGTAATAACATTCGATGCGGCTCATGAGTCATAACATTCCACGCCTTGCATTCGGGTTTCGCCGTACCGGGCTTTGACCACCACGACACGTCACGATTGCGGCAGCGAGATCCCTAGCGCATCAGTATCGGAAACCGTCATCGAGAAATTCTCCAGGGCCAGCATGCTGCCGTTCGAGAGCTTCCAGTCGTAGAAATCCGAGAAATCGCCCTTGGACAGTGCCCGGATCACCTTGGCAACGACACCGTGTGCCACGAGCAAGATATTGTTCGTGGGATATCTCGATGCCAGCTCGGACAAGCCGCCGCGAACTCGCGCCACAATCTCATGAATTGACTCACCGCCATCCGGCGCGGCATCCCATTGGCGAGTGATGTTCCTGGCCCAGAGCCCCTGGTATCTCTCCCTCGCCTCGGCTTGAGTCAGCCCTTCGAAAACGCCAACGCTTCGCTCTCGGAAGCAGTCCATTATCTCGACGGGAAGCCCTCGCTCCTCATTGAGGATCATGGCCGTTTCCCTGGCCCTCAGCTTCGGTGAAACAATGATGACGTCGAGTGCTTCCGGCAATCGCCCACCAAGCGCCTCGGCCTGCTGCCGACCCAGAACGGTCAGTTCTGGATCAAGGGCTCCAAGGTAACGTTGTTCGACATTGGCCCAGGTTTCCCCGTGCCGCACGACGTATAAGTGCATGGAATCCCTCTCGGCAGATCGATCCTCGCAGTGTAATCATTTCGAGCCGTCCCCGTCGGGGGATCACGGCATGACGAATTCGCACCCAGGCAGCGAAGTCGGAGCGGGACTGGTGATGCCTCCAGCGCCATCGAGAAACGATCCTTATCAACGGACTGCAGACTGCCACAAGGCGAGAAACGTCCGCTGCAGGATCGTTCAAGATTCGCCGCCTTCAACGCTCTAGCCTATCGACCCAACCGGAACTGATCATCGATGAGGCAGAGAGATGGAGATCGTTTTGTACGCGTTCACCGTGATGTACACGCCCGGCCCGGTGAACCTGCTGAGTTTGAACGAGGGGCTGAGCGCTTCGCTCAGGAAGACGTGGGGGTTCTTCGCCGGCGTGGCACTGGCGATCTTCTGCTGGTTCGCCGTGATCGGTTTCGCGGGCCAAATCCTGATTGTCCGGGACCTGGTCCCCTACATCGCGCTGGCCGGCAGCGCCTATATTCTCTACCTGGCGTTCAAGTTATTCACCTCGACCCCGTCGGCGGCCGGGGATCGGGAAAGTCTACGTTCAGGGCGGTTGAGCTTCGCCAATGGATTCTTCATGCAACTGCTCAACCCGAAGAACTCACTCGTCGTCATCCCGATCACTACGGTGATGTTCCCGGGCCGAGGAATCACCGGCACAGCGTTGATCGGCTGTTCGGCGCTCATCGCGCTGGGCGGCGGTGGCGCTCCCGCGCTCTACTTCTGGGTTGGCAAGATCGTTGGCAAGCAGATCCATCAACCGAGATACTTTCGTCTCTGCAACCGGATCATGGCGATGCTGCTCGTCGTGGTCGCAGTGATGATGTTCTTCGATTACGTTGTCGTACCGCTGCTATGACAGGAATCGCCATGGCCGATAACAGTGCCGACTGGTGCATCATGGCTTCGCCTTCTCGTATCGAGCGTCTGGAGGCGCGCTTTCAGGGTCATGCCTACGACACCCACCGCCACGACACCTTCGCCATCGGCATCACGCTGGATGGGGTGCAGAGCTTCCACTACCGGCGCGACTATCGGCACAGCCTGCCCGGCACCGTCATGGTGCTCCACCCGGACGAGGCTCACGATGGCCACGCCGGCGACGAGCGCGGGTTTCACTACCGCATGCTCTACATCGCCCCGGCGCTGATCCAGACCGCGCTGGGCGGCAGGACCCTGCCCCACATTGCCGGCGGCCTGTCGACGGACCCGCGATTGAGGGACGCCGTCCGCTTTCTCCTGACCTCGGTCGGGGCGCCTCTGGATGCGCTTGAGGAGGAGAACGGCATTGCCGACCTGGCCGCCGTGCTGGAAGCCAACAGCGATACCCGGATCGCCCGTTTGCGAACGACACCCGACTACCGCGCGGCGAGCCGGGTTCGGGACTATCTCGATACCCGCACTCAAGAGGTCGTGACGCTGGACGATCTCGAGTCGATCTCCGGCCAAGAGCGCTGGACGCTCTCCCGCGACTTTCGCGCGCTGTTCGGCACCAGCCCCTATCGCTACCTCACGCTACGTCGGCTGGATCTCGCCAGGCAGTGCATCGCCACCGGCATCAGCCTGAGCGAAGCGGCGCTCTCGGCGGGATTCGCCGACCAGAGCCACATGACCCGCGCCTTCGGTCGCGCCTTTGGCATGCCTCCCTCGCGGTGGCGATCGTTACTAAGGCGGGGTTGAGATTTTCGGCGGCGGTTCGACTGCCAGGCTGACCAGACCGTCGAACTCCCAGAACATGTGCATGCCTAGCCCAGCAGGTGTCGCAACAAACCCGTCGAGATCACACTGATCATGACCGTGGAAAGCAGCGAAAAGCGGATGGCTACCAGCACGGTAATCGCCAGTGCCAGCAACTCACCCATGTCCCCGATGACGAATCGAGGTGCTATTACCGTGATGAGCACGCAGCCGGGAGCAACTTCCATGACGCGAGTCGCTCTGGCATTCAACACCAGACGACTGACCGCCAGGAAGCCGATCAGGCGAGTGGAATAAGTGGCTAGCCCCATGAGAGCTATCGTCAACGCCGCATCGACCGAGACCATCAGCGTTCGCCCCCCGACAGATATGCCACCAATAATCCGCCAGTCGCCCCAGCCGGGACGTACCATCCCTGGGGTAGCCATAACCACGCCACTAAAGCGACCAATAGACTGGTCACCCAAGGCAATGCGGAGCTACGCCCTCTCCACATGCCTCTCATCAATACGAGGAATACGGCAGGAAACACCATGTCGAAACCCCAGGCCCGGATATCGCTCAAGGCTGGGTCGATCAGCGCACCAACGGAGGTAAAAGCCACCCAGTTGACCCAGAGTAGCAGCGCAACCCCCAGATAATAGTGGAAGCTGAAAGATAGGGGTCGCGACGAACTTCTTGCATCGGTAAGCCCCATCGCCCAGCTCTCATCACACATGAAGAAAAGAGCAGGCACCGTCTTGCGATAAGGCAGATGTTTCAGCAGAGGAGCCAGCGTGGCCCCCATCACGATGTGACGACTATTGACCAAGAATGTCATTGCCACGATCAGAGCGATATCCGGTGACGAGGACCACAGCTCGACCGCCGCGAACTCGGATCCGCCGGCGTAGTTGAGCGCGGTCATCAACGACACCTCGGCGATGCTCATCCCCTTCTGACTCGCTTGCGCGCCCAGTACCAGCGCCAATGGAACCAGGCCGATAATGACGGGAAGCGCATGCTTGCCCCCCCGCTTTAGCTCTCCCCAACGGCGTGTCTCTACTGCAGATCCCGATTGCATAAGCGTTCTCGTCGATAGTGAATGCATATCCATCCTATCGACCCGAGCACGAAATTTGATTTTTTATGCGCTATAAAACCGTATATCCTGGCATAGGATTTCAAATAGAGAGGGATAAATTGAATTCAAAACCATACCTACTCGACAAGACGGACAGGCGGATCCTCAATGCACTGCAGCGAGACGGCCGCGTGCAAAACCTGGAGCTCGCCAAGCGTATCGGGCTCTCCCCCTCAACCTGTTTGCGCAGAGTGCGCCTACTGGAGGAAGCCGGTGTCATTCGGGGTTACGCCGCACTGCTGAATAGCGCGAAAGTCGGCATCGGTGTGAGTGTCTTCACGCGTGTGTGGCTGACCGGCCAAGACAAAGAAACGGTCAACCAGTTCATCGAACTGGTGAAGGAGATGCCACAGGTTCTGGAGTGCCACCTGATGGCGGGTGACTGTGACTTTCTACTAAGAGTGGCCGTCGAAGACTTGACCGCCTACCGAGAGTTTCAGATGCAGCATCTTACTAACCTGAATATCGTTCAGAGCGTCAAAACCGAGATTCCGATGGAAGAAATAAAATGCACCTCGAAAATTGAACTTTAAAGTCTGGCTACCCACTTCCCAAACGCCTAGCACCTAACGAAACTGTCCATTTCATTCTGAATTTATCTACCAATATTGGATAATGTCGAATAGCAGTGGACTAAGTTTGAGCGGCTGGTGGGCAGTCGGATGGGGCCGAAGCAGGACTATTAAATGGACATAAGTTCATGAAAATACAAAAGATTTACTCATGAAAAGGCGCAAGATATGCCTTTATGTATGCCACTAACCTACATAGTGTCCAATTCACCTCCCTCCCAAACAGGTACCACACTGAACGGTAGCCATAAAACCCAGTGCTATCTAATCGGCGAAGAAAGCTCCTACTGAAGCTTTGCCCTTCACCCGTCCCTCAAGTACCGTGGTCATGGATTGTTCAAAAGCAGCAATAACTTTAGTCGGCGTATCCCCTGCCGTGTGCTCGAACAGCAGTGCATCATGCATAGGCAGGATGATGGTAACGTCTTCCAGCTCCCCAACCGCAAGCAATGCCTTTTTGAAGATGAGCGACGCCGTTCCTTGGACCACTTGGCTTACCGCAGATCGTTTTTCTTTGACTGACAGTGCGCCCAGCCGATTGCGCACGAAGTGGTTTCCAAACAAAGTACTAATACGTCCGTGAGCTTGAAAATCATCCCAGATGGACTTTTTCCAGTTCTCGTACTGCTTGAAGACTCCAAAAGCAGCTTTTGCGCGAGATCGGTCAACCCCAAATGAGACCGCGGCATCAATAAGAGCTTTTTTGCTCATTCCATAAGCATAAGACAGGAATAATTGTTTAGCTGCCTTCCTATTACCTGGTAAATTGAGTTGGTGAATGGCGAAATGATCATACATATCACCTTCGGCATAGAGTCTCATAAGCTCTTGGTCCTGAGACAGCGCCGCCATGATTCCGACCTCATACTGATCGAAGTCAACGTAGCAAATTTTTCCATTATTACGTGCCCCGATGATACCGCGATACTTTTTAGGAATATTTTGAAGATTAGGGCTTCGCAAATGAATACGAGAAGTTCGAGACCCAAACACATCAAGTACTGGTCGAATAATTCTAGTCGACAAAGTTAGGGAGCCAAGTACTCGCCTAGCGTCGTCTGATTCTTGAAGCTTGATGGTATCACTGCCAAAGTCAAGCTCGTGCGGAACGTACTCAAGAAGATAGTCAACTGACACATCATCCAGTTCATAATTCATCGCTATCAACTTCTTCTCCAAAGCTTTTTTGCTAGGAGTTTCTAGCGGCATATCATGCTTGTCAGAGTATTCCTTGAGACGATTAAAAAAATTATATTCTGCTTCCTTACGCATTTCTGACAATCGGTCATTCTCAATACGGATACCGCCAGCCATCGCATTTTGAAGCAGCCTATAAACAGGGGCTTCGATATCAAAGAATCGCTCAGCTTCACCCAACGCTTTCGCATTTTCCAACAAATGTACAAACATTTCTTCAAATGCTATTGCTATTTTTTTTGCAACCTCAGGATCAAACTCTAATGCTTTGTTAAACATTTTTCTGTAAGCAGAGCATATTTCCTGCTCCGCACCACTTTGTTCTAACCAGGCGGTAATATCTTGTTTTTCTCGCACCAAACGATCATCGGGTATCCCGCTAGTGGCGATTCTAAACTCATCGAGATCAATAATCAGATTTGGTAACCTGCCGCTTTTCTCAAATAGAGAATCACGTATCAGCCAAAAATCATGGCATACTATACTACCAGAATACCTAGTAACCTCATCTGCCTCAGTCTCGACTAGCTGATGATCAACATACCAGTAGAATCGGTCCAAACCTCGACTAGTATAATCCTTTGTGAAAAGGAGTACTCTCCAGGGCGATTCAATCATACTCGCTGACCTCATCAACAAGATTCAACAGATCTGGTGTTTCACGTTTAGCAAAAGGTAGCCCTTCATCACTTACATGACGCTCAGCCTTTTGCGAAGTGCGTTTCAATAGGGTTGGCAATCGATCATAGAGCGGTTTCAAATCATTTTGATCAAGTATTGACGAAGCGATTAAGAAATATCGAGCATTTTGATATGGCATTTCTTCGAATTTTTCGATCCCCTTTTTTACTAAATCTGGTTCATTAACACACCGAAGCCAGATCAAAATGGCTGCGGATTCCCCAGAGGCTACGTCTTCCTGCAATTTAGACTCAGCCAACCTAACCAATTTGTCAGAACGGTATTGCCTAATGCCGAGCAACATCCATATATTATAGTTTTGCCAATCATGAATCGACCGCTCTTCTGATAACAAAAATTCTTCTAAAGCAGGCAAGCACCTGCCATCTCGATCAAGAGTTGATATTAAACGGCAATATTGGTCTGTAGACACCGCATGTTCAAACAGAGATTGAGAAAGTGTATCGAGCAATGCTACCGACAGCGTATCGCCGATATCAAAAAGGCCCAACTCAACAATCTGAGAAACTCGATTCACGGCAAATCTAAACTGCCTAGTTTGCGTATCCCCATTAGCTATACACTCGTTCAAAATATTAAATATATACTCCACTGAACGAGTCACTATTCTACGACTTCGAGACTGCCACATTTGGTTGATAGCAATGGTTGAACTATCCTGAGAAGGAAAGTGCACAAAAATCCTATCTGGTGTAGCGTCTGGTGGTAAAATCTCAGTTTTGCTAGCATTTATATTTAAACCTACTTTTCGCATCGCGCGAATAAGATCCTGGATTGCACGATTGGCTTGAAGATCAGTATCAGCTAACACGCGAATATCATCAACATATCTAAAATAATCATACCCTTTCTCAGTCATTTCGCAGTCGACGGCACGAAGTAAAATGTTAGAAAGAAACGAAGATGCATCGCGATTTTGCGGTAACCCATGATCACCACTGAACGTCCATTGCACAAGCAATCTATCTAAGGTATTGATCGCGTTGCGGATATGAAGTTTCTCGGGCCCGGAGGCATCAATCTCAGGAATCACATTTTGTAGAGAAGCGACAATCTGTTCACGAGAAATATTCTCAAAAAAATTACTCAGATCCGTAACGACTAGATATTTTCCAGAGCGAGAGAATGTCAGTGTCACGCCTTCGAATGTGAACCACCGGTCAATTTTATTCTTGAAAAGATACTTAGGGTTTTTAGAAAATGGTTCATACCTATAACTAAGAACCCTATTGCTAAGCAAGCCATCATAATAAGGAATAAGAAACGTGCAAATTGCCTGATATACAAACCGGTCAAAAAAATCTGTCTCTAGCCCGTAGCGCTCTCCATATCCTTTTTTAGGAATGTTGCGAACAACGCTGCGAGTCCCACAATATATTCCGTTCCACTCTTCCAAGAGTGAAAGAACTACACGCTTAGTTTCGCTTGGATGTTTAAAAAGATCATCGTATTGCAAACAGTCAAAATACCAGTCATCTCTCATGTCCTGCCTTAAGTGCTTGAGCACAAGATCAAAGTCAACAGGAAAACCGAGTGCCTGTCCCTTATTCCAAAAAGCAGGGCTCAAATCGTACTGTGAATCTTCTATTTGGTGATCGCCATCGCTCACTTGGACACCTGCACTTGACTTAGTTGCTTTTATCACTGAAGAAGGCGTACTTTCACCGCCTAAAAACTTCAATGAGCTCTTTAACCTAACTGTGCACTACGCTGCTGATAAGTAATGCCTCATTCTCTAGAGAACTGAGAACAACTTGGCTCCATCAAGCATAGTCAGGAAGAACATTTCGCTTCAATTTGCCACATTTCGTTTCACTTCTCTATCCAACGTCCCACGCCTTTCGTCGAGGCCGTTGCAAAATGCATCATTCCGCATCATTTATCAGTACTAGAATCGTCCCGCCGCCCCAGCAACGGCGCGGCTTCGCGGCCTCTGCAACGCTGCATCAAAACCGACCCATTTAGCGCGCAGGCGGGGCGGGGAGTCGACAGCGCGCCGGCAGGTTGCGGCGAGGTAGGGGCAGGACGGTGGCCACAGGGGCGTGGCCACCCACTCGCCGCTGTTACTGTGACAGCGACTCGATGATCTTGCAGTCGGCCACGGTGTCCGCCTGGCAGCATCGCTCGAGCCGGTCGAGTTCCTGCTCCAGTTGCTGTAGATCCTTCAGCCTGGACCTGACCCGCTCCAGTTGCTCGTGGATGATCGAATCGACCCGCCCGCACGGTGCATTCTCGTCATCGGCGAGCCCGAGCAACGATTTAACGTCTTCCAGGCTCAACCCCAGGTGACGGGCGCGCTTGATGAAGATCAGGCGTTCTCGCTCTCGATCCGTGTAGAGGCGATAACCGCCCTCGGTTCTGGTCACCGGCGCGACAAGCCCCGCGCTCTCGTAGTAGCGGATGGTCACCGCCTTGGTGTCGGTCGCCTTGGCAAGCTGACCGATGGTGATCTGCGCCTCCATAATGCTTGACCCTATAGCCGCTAGAACCTTCATGCTAGCAGCCAATCATTCGAGGAGGCACTGGCATGGACTCTTGCTGCGAGAACAAGGCTGGCGAGCTGGCGCAATTGCGGGGCGCGCAGGCCAAGGTGCTGTATTGGGTACTCGGTATCAACGGCTCGATGTTCGTGATCGAGTTCGTGGCGGGCTGGCTGATTGGGTCGACGGCACTGCTGGCTGACTCGCTCGATATGTTCGGCGATGCCACCGTCTACGTGCTGACGCTATACGCCCTGCACCGAAGTGACCGAACACGAGCCGGTGCGGCGCTGGTCAAGAGCCTGTTCATGTTCGTTTTCGGTCTGGCGGTCATTGCCGAGGCGGTCCACAAGAGCATGGTAGGCAGCGTCCCCGAAGCCGGGGCGATGGGCATCATGGGTTTGCTGGCGCTGGCGGCCAACACCATCTGTTTCATCATGCTGCTGCGCTACCGCTCGGCGGATCTCAATATGCGTTCGACCTGGCTCTGTTCGCGCAACGATCTCATCGCGAATATCAGCGTGGTGCTGGCCGCCATCGCCGTCGGCGTGACCGGCTCGCTCTGGCCGGACGTGATCGTCGGCCTGGCCATTGCGGCACTGTTCCTGCATTCGGCCTGGCAGGTCTCCGGCGAGGCATGGGGGGCGTGGCGAGGGGCGAAGCCGGTCATGGCAACTGACGCCGCGCGCCCATCGAGCGAGCCGGCGAATGAGACCTGCTGCAAGGCCCGCTCGTCATGTTGTCAATGAGGCGGAGTCGGCGTTGCCACGGAAGAAGTCGAGGAGCGCGCTGGCCAGCGCCTCCGGTGCTTCCTCAGCCATATGATGGCCGCAGTCGAGCCCATGCCCCACTAGCGATGTCGTCCAGGGACGCCACACCTCCAGCACATCGCCATAGAGTCGCTCCAGGTCGTCACGTAATGACCACAGCACCATGGCCGGGCACTGGATCCGTCTGCCCTGCTCGCGGTCTTCGCGGTCGTGCAGGTGATCCACGCTCAGCCCGGCGCGGTAATCCTCGATCATGCCGTGGACGGTGGCCGGATCGTGAATGGCTCTATGGAAGTCGGCGAATGATGCTTTCCCCATCGCTTCGGGATCGCCGCCGTACCAAGCATCCGGATCGGCCAGGACGGCTCGTTCTGGCTTTTCAAACTGCGCGAAAAAGAACCAGTGCCACCACTCGGTGGCGAACCGTGCATCGCACCGTTCCAGCGCCTCGAGAATCGGCACGCCATCGAGAATGACGGCTTTTTCGATAGCCTCGGGGTGATCCATCGCCGTGCGGAAGGCCGTGTAACTGCCTCGGTCGTGGCCGACGATGGAGAAGCGGTCGAAGCCTAGGTGCCGCATCAACTCGATGCAGTCCTGCGCCTTGGCGCGTTTGGACGATCCGGAGTGGTCGGGTGTGTCGGCGGGCTTGGAAGACTCTCCGAAACCTCTCAGGTCGGGGCAGACGACGGTGTGGTGAGCGGTCAGTAGCGGCGCTACGCGGTGCCAGGTCGTGTGCGTCCGCGGATGGCCATGCAACAACAGGATCGGCGGCCCGGATCCGCCATACCGCACTCTCAAGGTCGCTTCTGACAGCGCTACCCTCTCCAACTGAAACCCTTCAAACATCACGCCCCATCCTTGTCCGTGATTTGCACGGATTCAGGGTAGTCGCAACGCCCCCCGTTCGCTCACCGGGAGAGAGAGGGTTTCCGGGGTTAG
Organism: Salinicola sp. CR57; assembly: GCF_003206585.1. Lineage (NCBI taxonomy): Bacteria > Pseudomonadati > Pseudomonadota > Gammaproteobacteria > Oceanospirillales > Halomonadaceae > Salinicola > Salinicola sp. CR57. The sequence goes on along the minus strand of NZ_PZJL01000005.1, from coordinate 316,056 downwards.
GGCACTACGCCGGGTTTCTCCGTGACGGACGAGGTCATGTCCTAAGAGGTCGCAGCAGTCTGGCCGCTATCTGCTTGGCTCGCTCGACAGGCTCGAGATTGCCCTCTCGTAGCACGCCCATGACGGCACCATCGATAAGCAGTTGAAAGTCGCAGGCGAGTTCGTGACTCGGTGAGTGGCCGGCTTGCTCGAGCACTCGAGCCATGATCCGTATCTGCGCCAGCTTGTGCTCTCTGGCGATGCGATGGGTCTCGCTGCCACGGTCGGCAGCTTCCACCATGGCGTTGGTGAAGGCACAACCTCGGAAATCGGCTTGTCCGTAGCGCTCGGCGATGACATCGAACACACCGAGGGGCGAGCTGTCATTGGCGGCGAGACCTGCCTCGAGTGATGCCAGGGCGATCTCATTGCGGTGGCGTAGCACGGCATGAACCAGCGCATCCTTGCTGTCGAAGTGACGATAGAACGACGCACGCCCCACGCCGGAGGTTTCTATCAACTCGCTGATGCCGACCGTATTGATGCCTCGTTGATAGAACAGCGCTTCCGCCGTCGCTATCAGTCGCTCTCGAGCCTGTATCGGCATGGCTGTTCCTCTCTACGATCTTGACACTGGATGGTAATGATCAGTACCGTTTCATGCAAACGGTACTGATCGGTTCCGTATCGGGACCAGCATTTCACGGTCGCTATTGCTCTGAGAAGAGCGTATTCGGAGATGAAGAGGCTCATGTCGCAAGTCGCCACACTCGCTATCACGGCACTGCTCTTGTTCGGCTCCCCGGGGCCGGGGCCAATGACGATCGTGGCGACATCCGCCACCTTTGGCGTCCGCAAGACGCTCTCGCTCTATGCGGGCATTCTGACCGGGCTGGCGATTTCGATGGTGGCGGCGGCCCTGGGCCTGGCAGCGCTACTGGCGGCCTGGCCCAGTGCAAAGCTGACGCTGCAAATCGTGGGCGGGCTCTACGTGCTCTACCTCGCCTACCGCATTGCGTCCACGCCACTCGACACGAACGCAGCCGAAGGCACCCGCCTGACGATGCGCGATGGCATTCTCCTCAACGTGCTAAACCCGAAGTCCTACGCGGTGTTACTGGTGATCTACTCCCAGTTTCTGCTGACGCTGTCGCCGGCGGCCATGGCTTACGTCGCCACCATGGGGGTTTGCCTGGCAGTTGCCGTTTTCACCAATATCTTCTGGATGTGCGTCGGTGGCGCAATCCGACCGCTCGTGCAGCGCCCTCTCTTCTCCCGATTGCTCCGTCTTGCCTTCGCACTGCTGATGATCGGGGCGGTCTCCTGGGCTTTCATTCAGAGTTGAGTTCCCATTCATCGCCCGACTGGGCCTTGGCCGATAACGTCAGGTCGTGAACGGTCACCCGACGCCAGGATTTGGCGACACACAGAGCGCGGTCAGGCCGCATCCCAATTCAGGTGTCTCTGGACCGATCGGCGGCAATTGCCTTGACGGCCCACTCTTCCGACGTGATCGCATAGCGCTCATGATCCCTCCACTCCCCATCGATTTTCAGGTACCGCGGCGAATACCCCTCCAACCGAAAACCCAGGGATTTGATCAAGCCAGCCGAGCGCTCGTTGCCTGGCTGAATATTGGCCTCCAGTCGATGCAGCTCGTGCTCGCCGAAGGCGCGGGAAACCACGGCGCTCAACGCTTCCTTCATCAGCCCTTTGCCCTGGTTCGGGCTGAACGCATGGTAGCCGAGATACGCCGACTGGAGTGCGCCACGAACGATCTCGTTCAGGTTGATACAGCCGACCAAAGTGCCGTCTCTCGTCCTGGCCAGGTAGCTATAGCGACTATCCGCCGAGTATCGACGCAGGTAATCGGCGTACTTCTCCGGTGTATCCGGTGGCGAAACCCATCTGCCCAGGAGGGATTCACTGCGCTGAACGGCGGCCAGGAACGCCGCCCTGTGTTCCGCACCGGGCTGGAAGATTTCCACATTCATCATCGTGAAGACCAACGTTTGTCGTGACTCCTCTCGCGAGCTTGGCTCCGGCGCGAGGAAGAGGTGGTTGGGAAAAGTCGTTCATGTCTGCCGCGCCCAAATTTCCCCAGCGCCACCGGCCGCGTGTAGGCTGGCGAGCACGGTCGACCAGAGGGTGCGCTATTGGAACTGAAAGACATCGCCAAAGAGCAATTTTGCGAAGCGGCAGATGTGCTGGCTCGCTTCAGTCAGGATGAAACCCAACTGGAGGCCGTCACGCAAGCGGCGGAGCTGTTGGCGGCACGCTTCAAAGCCGGTGGAAAAGTGCTCGCCTGCGGCAATGGCGGTTCACACTGCGACGCCATGCATTTCGCCGAAGAACTCACCGGGCGCTTTCGGGAGAATCGCCGGGGCTTGCCGGCCATCGCCATTTCCGACCCGAGCCATCTCTCCTGCGTCGCCAACGACTTCGGCTATGAGCACGTCTTCTCGCGCTATGTCGAAGCGGTCGGCATGGAAGGCGATGTACTCTTCGGGCTTTCGACCTCCGGCAACTCCGCCACCATCATCAGAGCCGTCGAAGCGGCCCGAGCGAAGAAGATGCTCGTCATTCTACTGACCGGAAAGGATGGCGGCAGATTGGCGGGTCTGGCGGACGTGGAGATTCGTGTGCCCCACTTTGGCTACGCCGACCGGATTCAAGAGATCCATATCAAGGTGATCCACACCATCATTTTGATGGTCGAGAAACTGTTGGAGTGAGAGGCGAGACCGCTTCCCATTCGCTCGCCACGACCAGGCCGACAACGGCATCAAGCGTCAGCCGCGTGAGACAGTGACGATCCCGGCCAACAGCATGGCCCCGCCGACCAGAAAACTGACGGTCAACGGTTCATCAAGCAGTAGCGCGCCAAACATCACCCCGAAGATGGGCGACAGAAACGAGAACACCCCCAGCTGCGATGCCCAGTACCGGCGCAGTAGCGCGAACCACAGCAACAGTGCCGCGCAGGAGATCACCAGCGTCTGGAAGGCCAGGCTGGTAACGGCGATCCAGCTGAATCGTATCGCCGCGAGATCGCCGCTGAACAGCGCCACCGGCAATAACAGCACGCCCGCGGTCAGCAGTTGATAACCTTGGGTCTGCAGCGGCGGCGCCTCCGACAGCGAGGTACGCCGCAGCACCAACGTCGTGGCCGCCCAACTCATGCCCGCCAGCAGTCCGAAGATATCCCCCACCAACATGGCACCCGCATTCGCGCCCTCGCCGCTGGGCGCCATGGCGAGCACCAGGCCCGCAAAGGCCAGCGCCATGCCCCACCACTGGCGCTTGGCCAGCTGTTCTCCAGGTACCAGGAAATGCAGTCCAAGGCCCGCGAATACCGGCGCGGTATACAGGAAGACCGACATGTGAGATGCGGTGGTGTAGTGGAGCCCCAACGCCACGAACACGAACTCGAAGGTAAAGCCCAGACCAACCAGTATCCCCGGCCCGAGGCCCGCCACGAAATCACGCCACTGGATGCCTCGCAGGGCCGCCAGCCCCCATATGAGAATGGCCGCCAGCATCGAACGCAGCGCGATCTGAGTCAGCGGCGCAATGTCCGCCGCTGCCGATTTGATCGCCACCTGCTGCAGGCCCAGCGCCACACAGAACAGCACCATGGCCGCACCGGCCGGCACATCGATGGCACGACGCGTCGGTAACGCCGTTGCGGCTGTGGATGATGCGGAAAAACAAGACATGGGGCCTCTCCCTCGGTACGGCTCACACAGGCATCGGCAATATCTGCACCGTGTCTGGAAAGCCGATGAATCAGGTCGGGAAGTGGACCATTTGCCGCCTGGGCCGCCAAGCGATTATCTTGCAGGGCCAGACTCAGGAAAACTCAACTCATGAAGATCGAACGCCTGCCTCTCAATGGCCTGCGTGCCTTTGCAGCAGCCTCTCGCGAGGGCAGCTTCAAGGTGGCGGCAGACCGACTTGGAGTCACGCCTGGGGCGGTCAGCCGTCAGATCAAGCAGCTCGAGGAGCGTCTGGCGGTGACGCTGTTCGAGCGCCATGCCAACGGTGTCAGAACCACGGCCGCCGGAAGACGCCTCGCCGAGGATGTCGATGCCGGTCTGGCCCGTATCGCGGCCGGCATGGAAGCGATCGCCAATATCACGCCTGACATCACTCGCCTGCTGCTCAGCGCACCGCCCTCTTTCACCCAGCTGTGGCTGCTGCCACGGTTGGCCGATTTCGAACTCCGTCACCGCCAACTGGAGATTTCGATCGACGCCAGCCAGGCGCTCAGCGAACCCAGCTGGCACGATACGGACGCCCGTCTGGCGCTGCGCTACGGCCGGCCTCCCTGGCCCGGCGTCAGTACGCTGCCACTGTTCGGGGATGTACTGGTCCCGGTCTGCTCGCCGACATTGCTTGACCACCGGCCCATCGAACAGCCACACGACCTGCTGGCACACACCCTGTTCGATGTCTGCTGGTCGACGTCGGGGAGTGGCGGCTTTCCGAACTGGAGAGACTGGTTTGCCGCGGCGGGCCTGGCTGGGCAGCCGCTTCCAACCTTGCGTCACTACTCGCTGTATGGCCTCGCTCTGGATCAGGTCATCGCCGGTCGCGGCCTGATCCTCGCCAGCCTGCCAGTGGTCGCGGATCGCCTGGTCAGCGGCATCCTGACCTGCCCGTTCGGCGATCGATGGATGCTGCCGTCTCCGTTCCGGTATGAGCTGGTCACTCCCGACAACGGCAAGCCACCGGAAGGTATTCGCGAGTTCATCGATTGGCTGCTCGACGAGGCCCGTCAGTTCAGCCTGACCACCCCCGGCATGCCGGAGCCGTAAGTCACCTGTATGCGCTTGGTGGCTTGCACCGGCCACGCCTGCCTCGCCCAAGGTTTCAGCTTCGGGGTACAGGCCGGGTTTCTCGATCCGGCGGGCGGCCAGGGGCGTCCTGGTATCGCACTCGAGTGCGAACAGGCGGTAGAGCACACGCGATACCACGAGGTTACCGCATGAACCGGAAATGACGAGGAACGGCGGGAAAGAGAGCGTCTCGAATATCGCTGCATGTCGGCAGCTCGCGAGAGAAGTCGTCGACGAGGAAGATGAGGAACTGGCGCCCGAAGCAGGACTCGAACCTGCAACCCACGGCTTCGAAGGCCGGTACTCTATCCAATTGAGCTATTCGGGCGCACGGCGCAGAAGATAACATTGCTCGGGCCTCCGATGCGAGTGCGACGGAGGCCCGAATCGGCGATTAGGCTTTGTCTGAAAAGTCGGCGAGCGAAGAACAGATAAGGCAAAAATCGGCGAAAAGTCGGAATTTACACAGTGTAAATGAGTACTTTGAACCGATTTTTAACGCAATGGGGGTTGAGCGCAGCCAGTCTTCGGACAGCGCTTAGTGCGCCATCATCTCTTCGGCGATCTCCTTGCCGCTCAGCTCGGAGGGGTAGTAGGTCGGCCAGTTGGTGACCTCCTCGAGCAGTGCTTCTCGGTCGTCACCCATGTAGAGGTGGTAGTGGTCCGCATCGTTGGGCGCGATGGTGTGGTCGCTGAACTGGAAGTATTTCGGCGCTTCCTCGTCGCCGGCTTCTCGCTCGAAGATGTAGCGCACGCCTCGATTGCCGGCTTCATAGGTCAGGATCTCATAGCCGTCGTAGACGTATTCGCCAGTATGCGCTTCGTCCCCTTCGTAGAAAGTGACATCGTCGCCGTCGATGACGATCCGATTTACGTCGGTCTGGTAGCCCTTCTCGTAGTAGGTCTTGTATTCGGCCGCCGTCTTGTCGCCATGCTCTGCCTTGTGGGCGAACACCGGGTCGAGCGTGCCGTCCTCCAGGTAGGGATAGACGGACTGCCAGTCCCCTTCCCAGTCGGAGAGCTGGCGATCCTCGACCTGGTCGTCGTCGAAGTAGCCGGCGTCAATGTCCTTGTCCTGGCCGTGGTCATGAGCATGGTCGTGGTCATGGCCATGATCGTGGTCGTGATCCGCCGCCATGGCGGCCGAGTAGCTCCCCATCGCCAATACACCGACGACCACTACACCCGCGCTGTGCGCTGACAACAGTTTCATGAAGTGACTCTCTCTTGTGAACAGACGAAGATCGAAACGCCATTGAACAATACGTTATATCATAACATTACATCAAATATGACGAACGTTTGCAGACGGCGCCGCCAGAGAGGATGCGTGACGCATGGGGTTCGCCGCTGGCCTCGCGTGGGTCGATATCCCGGGCGCGAGGCGCGCTGGCGAGCAGCTGGCGGGGTCAGACGTAGCTGACGCCGAAGGCTCGTCGGTCGAGCAGCCGCTGCATTGCGGCGTTGGGCTTTTCGATCTTGTGGTAGAAACGGCTCGCGGCGTAGCTTTCGTTGAAGGCGTCGAAGTAGTCGTCGAGCACATTGGCGGCGTTGACGTCGCCGGTCTTGCGCAGCAGCTCGGCAGCGACTTCTGCGGTGCAGAGATGCGCGGCCGAGGCCGGCTTGCGAAGCCGATAGCGGGTCAGGCGATCCGTATGGAGCGGCAATACCGGCAGGTTTTCCAGATACGGGCTCTTGCGGAAGATGCGCCGCGCCTGACGCCAGGTTCCGTCGATCAAGATGAACACGGGGATGAAGCCGTCCTGCTTGGCGCCGATCACTGCCCGCTCGTCGACCACGCGATGCTGATAGTCGGGCTGGTCGTCGGGGAAGACCACGAACGGCACGTAGCGCCGATCCGCCAGCAACTCGAGCAGGCGCGCCTCCGGGGCGGTGCGATACCAGGTGAAGGTCTCGGTCTGCGGCAATACGTCGGCGATCAGTCGGCCGGTATTGGTGGGCTTGTTGTGCTCGTACGGATGAGTCAGCAGCCATACCTGGGCGTCGCTGGTCGCCGTCACCCGGTAGGGGCAGAGGCAATTGAGCGCAGGCAGACGACAGCCCTCGCAGCGCTCGACGAAGCTGCCGCGGGCCTTGAACTCGCGACGCGGCGGGAACGCTTCTCCGGCCGCCGGTTCACGGCGGGGGGCGGCGTTCGGCGCATCAGTCTCGCTCGGCGACCGATTATCGGTCGCCAGGTCGGCATCGTTACGCATGGCTCAGCGGTCTCTGCACAAAAAAGCGGGGCGCGCATTCTAGCACTTCGCCCCGCTGTCTCGGACCCGCAATCGAGAAAAGATCTGTATCAATCCCTCAAAGGGTGTCTACAAAATCCCTGCGCTCGGCGGATTTGTAAACACCCTCTCAGCGGCCGAGGCTCTCGCTCGTTTTGCCCGACTCACCGTGGGTGGGGATGCCGCGCTGCTTCCAGTATCCCGCCAGCACCGAGCCGGAAACGTTGTGCCAGACCGAGAACAGCGCTCCCGGCAGCGCCGCGCCGGCGGTGAAGAACTGGTTGGCGAGGGTGACCGCCAGCCCGGAATTCTGCAGTCCCACCTCGAAGGCGATGGTGCGCGCGGTACGGATATCGAAGCCCAGCGCGCGGCTCAGCCAGTAGCCACCGGCGAGGCCGATGCTGTTGTGGGCGATGACGGCGATCGCCACGATCGGCCCCAGCGTTGCCAGGTTGCCGGCGTTGAGTGCGACCACGATGGCGATGATCAGCACGATGGCGGCCATGGCCAGCGTCGCCAGGGCCGATTCGATCTTGCGGATCCGTGCCCCCAGCAGATGGTGGACGACGACCCCCAGCGCAATCGGCGCGATCACCAGTTGCGCGATGCTCATCAGCATGCCCAGAACCGGCACGTCGATGGTCTGGCCGACCAGCAGCCAGGTGATGAACGGCGTGGCGACGACCGAGATCACGGTGGAAACCATGGTCATCGAGACCGACAGCGCCACGTGGCCGCCGGCGAGCCAGGTCATCACGTTGGAGGAGGTGCCCCCGGCGGTGGCGCCGACCAGGATCATCCCGGTGGTCAGCTCCGGGCTCAGGCCCAGCACGCGAGACACCAGCAGCGCGGCCACCGGCATGATCAGGAACTGCAGCACCACGCCGACGGCGATCGGCTTGGGCGCCTTGATCACGCGGGCGAAGTCCTCGCGGGTCAGGGTCAGGCCCATGGCGAACATGATCACCACGAGCAGCGTCTTGATATCCGCTTTCAACCCGACGAATAGCTGTGGCTCGAAAGCGGCGATGACGGCCAGCAAGACGGCCCAGACCGGGAACAACCGGTTGATGCGTTCAAACATGATGATGTGTCCTAGCGATGGTGTGACTCACCGATGGGGCAAGCCGGGGCCGCTCGAGCGGCTCTGTCGGGATCGATACGAAAAGAAGCCACGGTTTCGATATCGACCGGGCGCGCTATTCTGCCGTACCGCGAGCCGTGACTAAATAGGCAAAAGGCGGCAGATGCCGGGGTTTCCCGCCCCGGCCGGCAAGTCGACGGGATTCAGTCGCCGAAACCGCCCTGCTCTCGCCACCGTGCCGCCAGTGCCGGCACGCCCTGGCTGGCCGGTTCCGGGACGGGGCTGACGCCGGGCGGCGCCAGGTCGCGGGCGTGGGGATCGACCAGCCAGCACCGCGCCTCCAGCGGGGCCTGTTCCAGCAGCAGCGCCGCCGGCATCACCGCCAGCGAGGTGCCGACCACCAGCAGCGCATCGGCCTCGGCGACGATATCGCAGGCTTCCGCGTAGCGCGGCACCGCCTCGCCGAACCAGACCACATCCGGGCGCAACTGGCTGCCCTTGTCGCACAGATCGCCGATCGCGATGGTGCCTCGAGGCGAGATCTCCTCCACCGGATAGCGCAGATTGGCATCGACGGACGAGCGCGCCAGCCGAATCTCGCCGTGCAGGTGCAGCACATGGCGGGAACCGGCGCGCTCGTGCAGGTCGTCGATATTCTGGGTGACCACGCTGACCCGAAACCCCGCCGCCTCGAGCTCGGCCAGCGCCAGGTGGGCGGCGTTGGGGCGCGCCCGGCGGGCCTGCTCGCGGCGCCCGTCGTAGAAGCGCAGCACGGTTTCCGGGTCACGCGCCCAGGCTTCGGGCGTTGCCACATCCTCGACACGATGGTTTTCCCACAGGCCGTCGCCGTCGCGGAAGGTCCTGAGGCCGCTCTCGGCGCTGATGCCGGCACCGGTCAGTACCACCAGATGGGGTTTGGTGTGATCACTCATGACGCCATACGCCTCCCTTCGGGCTGGACCTTCAGCGAGGCTAGCATGGGCTGGCGCCGCGGACATCCGCCGCCGGCAAAAGCCACGCGGCCCTCGCTCCTGGGCAGCGGTGACGAGCCCCTTGAGATACCCCGTCCCAGCCCCGACAATAGCGACCCGTTCCGCTTTGCGAGCCCGTTTCATGACCGCGACACTTGCCACGACCGCGCGCGCGGCGCCGCTGGCGGTGATCTACCGCGATGCGCGGCTGATCGCCGTGGCCAAACCGCCGGGGATGCTGGTGCATCGCACGGCGCTGGCCCGCGGCGAGACCCGGTTCGTGATGCAGACGCTGCGCGACCAGCTCGGCCAGCACGTCTATCCGGTCCACCGGCTGGACCGACCCACCAGTGGCGTACTGCTGTTCGCGCTGGACAGCGAGGCAGCCGCGGCGCTGACGCGCTCCTTCATCGAGCAGCAGGTGACCAAGCGCTATCTGGCCGTGGTTCGCGGCTGGGGGCCGGAAGCGATCAGCGTCGACGCCCCGCTGCGTGAGGAGGATGGCATCCGACCCAAGGCGGAGATGCCGGCGCAGGCGGCGCTGACCCATTTCCGGCGCCTGGCGACGGCAGAACTTCCGGTGGCGATCGACCGCTATCCGCACTCGCGCTATTCGCTGATGGAAGCGTGGCCGGAAACGGGGCGTCGCCACCAGATCCGTCGCCATCTGGCCCGCTGCGGTCATCCGATCATCAACGACGCCAAGCACGGCAAGGGCATCCACAACCGCTACTTCCGCGATCACCTGGATTGTCCGCATCTGCTGTTGTCCAGCGTACAATTGACGCTGACACACCCGTTCGAGGGTCGCCGACTGACGCTGGAAGCGGCTCCCGACGACCACTTCTCCGCCCTGCTTATCCGGTTCGGCTGGCAGGCGCACCTGACACGAAACGACGCCCGGTGGCAGACGTCCGGCGAAAGCATGACGCCAGCCGAACCGAGCGATGCCCTTTCATGATCGAGATCCCATGAGCGACGACGCCAAGACTCTTCAGGACGCCCCCGAATCCGGCGACGACGGCCTGCGTGACGACTACGATTTCCGCTTCGGCGGTATTCGGCGCCTCTACGGCACCCGTGCGGCCAGCGCCTTTCGTCGCGCCCACGTGGTGGTGATCGGCGTGGGCGGTGTCGGCAGCTGGAGTGCCGAGGCGCTGGCGCGCTCCGGTATCGGCAAGCTCACCCTGATCGACCTGGACGATGTCTGCGTCTCCAACGTCAATCGCCAGCTCCACGCCCTGGACGGCCAGATCGGCAAACCCAAGGTGGCGGTACTGGCCGAGCGCTGCCGCGCGATCTGGCCGGGCATCGAGGTGGTCGCCGACGAAGCCTTCATCACCCCGACCAACCTCGCCGACAGGATTCCGGCCGACGCCGACCACGTGATCGACGCCATCGATCACGTCGGCGCCAAGGCGGCGCTGATCCACTACTGCAACCGCCGCAAGCTGCCGATCACCGTGACCGGCGGCGCCGGCGGCCAGAGCGATCCAACCCGCGTGCGGGTCGCCGATCTCACCCGTACCGAACACGACCCGCTGCTGGCCAAGGTGCGCTCGAAGCTGCGCCGGGATTTCGGCTTCTCGCGCAATCCCAAGCGTCGCTTCGGCGTCGAGTGCGTCTATTCGGACGAGCAGCTCGTCTATCCCGGCGAGGATGGCGAGGTCTGCCTGCAGAAGCCTGCGCCGGGCGAGTCGACACGGCTCGACTGCGCCGCCGGCTTCGGCGCGGTCAGCGTGGTCACCGGCACCTTCGGCTTCGTGGCGGCCGGGCGCGTGCTGACCCGGCTCGCCGCCAGGACTGCACGCTCTGCCGCCCCGGCGAAGGCGCCAGCGTCGACGGAGACGACCCGCACATCGGCAGAACCGTCAATCGATACCCAGGAGGTCCCCCATGAGTGAACATCACAAGCCGGTCCCGGGCATCTACCGTCACTACAAGGGCCAGCTCTACGAGGTACTCGATGTCGCCCAGCACAGCGAGACCGAGGAGTGGCTGGTGGTCTACCGCGCGCTCTACGGCGACTACGGGCTGTGGGTGCGCCCGCTCGCCATGTTCTGCGAACAGGTCAGCGTCAGCGACGAACCGGTGGCACGCTTCGCGCTGGAGAAAGCATTCCGCTAAACGCTGCCTGAAAGATGATGGTTTCCCCGCAGGAACGATTTTACGGCTGATCGATTTTCCGTATTCCCGTACAATTCGCTGCTTTCCAAGCGACGGCCCGACGATTCCACACGGTGGTAGCCACAACGGGGGCCGGCGAATCATTTCCCACGGGAGGAAGCATGAGCGTACGCGTCGGCGTGATCATGGGTTCGAAGTCGGACTGGTCGACTCTCTGCCATACCGTCGAGACCCTCGAAAAGCTGGGTATCGAGCATGAAACCAAGGTGGTCTCCGCCCACCGCACGCCGGACCTGCTGTTCGAATACGCCGAGACCGCTGCCGACCGGGGCCTGGAAGTGATCATCGCCGGCGCCGGCGGCGCGGCCCATCTGCCGGGCATGTGCGCCGCCAAGACGCGCCTGCCGGTGCTGGGCGTACCGGTGAAGTCGAGCACGCTCTCCGGGGTCGACTCGCTGCTCTCCATCGTCCAGATGCCGGCCGGCATTCCCACCGCGACGCTGGCGATCGGCCGCGCCGGGGCGATCAACGCCGCCCTGCTCGCCGCCGCCATGCTGGCCAACCACGACGAGCTCATCCGCGAGGCGCTGGAGGCCTTCCGTGCCGAACAGACGCAGCAGGTGCTCGACAACCCCGATCCTCGACCCGCAGATCAGGAGCCCTCATGAGAATCGGTATCGTCGGCGGCGGTCAGCTCGGCCGCATGCTCGCCCAGGCGGGCGCGCCAATGGATCTTCGCTTCACCTTCCTCGACCCCGGCAGCGAGCCGTGTGCCGCCGTCCACGGCCAGCACCTGCAGGCCGACTGGCAGGACCCGGAGGCGTTGAACACGCTGACCGCCAGCTGTGACGCCATCACCTTCGAATTCGAGAACGTGCCGGCCGAGGCGGTCGAACGGCTGGCCGAGCGCCGTCCCGCCTATCCGCCCGCCTCGGCGCTGGCCACGGCACGGGACCGCTGGCTCGAGAAATCGCTGTTCCGTTCGCTGGATATCGACGTGCCGCCCATCGCCCGGATCGACAGCCAGACCGACCTCGACACTGCGGTGAACGAGATCGGCCTGCCGGTGGTGATCAAGACCCGAACCCTGGGCTACGACGGCAAGGGCCAGAAGGTGCTGCGCGCGCCGGAAGAGGTCGCCGGCACTTTCGATGAACTCGGCGGCGTGCCGTTGATCCTCGAGGGTTTCATCGACTTCGACCACGAGATCTCGGTGATTGCCGTGCGCGGCCGCGACGGCGAGATCCGCCACTGGCCGGTGGTGCGCAACGAGCATCGCCAGGGCATCCTGCACTGCTCGGTGCCGCAGATCGCGCATCCGCTGCAGGCCCAGGCCGAGGATTACGCCAGCCGGGTCATGAACGAACTCGACTATGTCGGGGTGATGGCGTTCGAGTTCTTCGTCACCGCCGCCGGGCTGCTCGCCAACGAGATCGCGCCCCGGGTCCACAACTCCGGCCACTGGAGTATCGAGGGCGCGGTGACCAGCCAGTTCGAGAACCACGTCCGCGCCGTCGCCGGCCTGCCGCTGGGCGAGACCGCCCGCCTGGCACCGTGCGCGATGCTCAACGTGATCGGCGCCTTCCCCGACCGCGACGCCGTGCTCGCCGTGCCCGGCACCCGCTGGCACGACTACGGCAAGGCGCCCCGGCCGGGCCGCAAGATCGGTCATGTGACGGTGCTGGCCGCGGACGACGAGACGCTGAAGACGCGTCTCGAGGCGGTCGAGGCGCTGCTGGTCAACGACCTGGGTTGAGTCTCGGCGTCGATCACGCCCGGCCCCGCAACGAAGAAGGCCCCGATGT
>NZ_PZJL01000005.1:69197-303001 GCF_003206585.1 Salinicola sp. CR57 | reverse complement strand
ACATCGGGGCCTTCTCGTTGAAGCGTGCGCCTGGTCAGGCGCGGCGCTTCACTCCTTGTCCGTCGTGAACATGTGCTTCTGCAGGTAGTTCTGGATGCCGACCTTGTCGATCAGGCCCAGTTCCGCCTCGAGCTTGTCGATGTGCTCTTCTTCGTCGTCGAGAATCTTGATGAACAGATCGCGGCTGACGTAGTCACGCACGGATTCGCAGTAGGGAATCGCTTCCTGCAGGTCGGCGCGCGCCTTGTGCTCGATCTTGAGGTCGCTCTCGAGCATCTCCTGGCAGTTCTCGCCGATGTTGAGCTTGCCCAGGTCCTGCAGGTTGGGGATGCCTTCCAGGAACAGGATGCGCTCGATCAGCTTGTCGGCATGCTGCATCTCTTCGATGGACTCTTCGTACTCCCACTTGGCCAGCACGCTGAGTCCCCAGTCCTTATACATCTTGCTGTGCAGGAAGTACTGGTTGATCGCGACCAGCTCGTTGCCGAGCACGGTGTTGAGATAAGTGATGACCTTGGCGTCGCCTTTCATTGTCGTGTTCTCCTCATGGTGTCTCTGGCGATGGGGAGGCACGTTCTGGCTACGCACTCCCGTCGAATCCACGCCACCCGGCCGGGCGGCATCGATCCAGTGACGGCAGTATCACCCATACGATCCAGAAATTACAACCATTACAGTAGGTTACGACAATATCTCATCTGCAAGCCGTTGGCAGATGGGAACGCGGCTGATAACGACTCGCGCTATCGCGAAGCCATCGCCAGCACGGCGTAATGAGGGAAATCGGTTGGTAATCAAGCAGAAGCGGCAGCCACAGGAGGTGCCAATCGTGCTCAGACCGCGTAGGCGAGATCTGGATCCATCGCCATTTCCTGGCTGATCGCCTCGCGCATCACGCTCTTGCCGGTGCAGGCGCACTTGCCGCACTGGCCGGCACAACCGGTGCTCTCGCGAACTTCACGCCAGCTGCGGGCGCCGTCAGCAACGGCATTTTCGATATCGCGGTCAGTGACCCCTACACAGAGACAGACGTACACGGGCAAACCTCACTGGTAACGTGATAGCAAATGTAAATGATTCGCATAGGCAATTTCAACCCGTAATCGAAATCATCTCGCAGACATTACTCGAGGCTGACTTAACGCAACCTGAAGCCGCCGACGCTCGCCAACCACGCCCTCCCCCGCTCCCCGTACCCCTGAACCCGCCGCCGCTGGCGACAGCCCCCGAACGCAAGAACGCCGCGCCCTTTCGGGTCGCGGCGTCCTGTGATCCATCCTGATAACGATGTTTGTAGGAAACCGTTCGATCTGGCGTGCGAGGAGTGGTACTCAGCCGGTACGACGCAGCAGCCAGAAGCCCAACAGGTAGCAGGCCGCCGTCGGCACCACTACCGCCAGCGAGGGCGAGAAGCCGAACAGCACCGACGCCGGCGCCAGCAGGTCCTGCAGGTACTTGAAGGTCAGGCCGACGATCACGCCGTAGAAGATACGCGTCCCCGCGGCCACGCTGCGCAGCGGACCAAATACGAACGAGGCCGCCAGCAGTACCAGGCCGGCCAGCGTCACCGGCAGCAGGCTCTTCTGCCAGAAGTAGAGCAGTGGCTGCGTCGCCTCCTGCCCCTGCGCTCGCAGATAGTCGGCATAGCGCCAGAGGCTGGTAATGGGCTGGCTGTCCAGGGGACGCAGCAGGCGGTTCAACTGCGCCGGCGTCAGCGCCGTGTCCCAGCTCTCGCTGGGCAGTGTCTCGGCACGCGTCGCGCCATCTTCGAAATGGGTGATCCTGACATCCTCCAGCGTCCAGGCGTTGCCATCCCATACCGCTCGCGCTGCCTGGGTCGCATCGACCAGGCGTTGGCCATCGAAGTGGTACCGGGTGAAGTTGATCAGAGTATCGTCGGCGCGAATGGTGCCGAAGCGATAGAAGTCATCCCCCTCCCGCTGCCAGCCACCGCGATGCGACAGCACGGCCTCCGAGCCTTCGGACTGCTCCAGTCGCCAAGCCTCGGCGTGCTGTTCCGTCGCCGGGCTGACGAACTCGCCTATCGCCATGGTCAGCAGGATCACCAGCACCAGCGGCTTGAGCACGCCCAGCAGGATTCGCCCCAGTGAACGGCCCGAGGCACGCATCACCGTCAGCTCGTTGTTGGATGCCATGCCACCGAGACCGACCAGCGCGCCGATCAGCACCGCAACGGGGGCGTATTCGTAGAAACGCCAGGGCAGCCGCATGACCAGGTAGATCAGCACATCCAGCGCGGTGTAACCACCCGAGACGTCCCCCAGGTCATTGATGTAGGAGATCACCAGGTCCAGACCCAGCACCATGACCTGAACCACCAGCATCGCGCCGAGCACATTGCGGGCGATATAACGGTCGAGACGATCGATCAACATCAGCGGCCCCCCCGTGCCTGGTCACGACGGATCAGGAAAACGCCCAGCGTCAGGTAGACCAGGTGGATCGGCCACATGCCGATACTGGGTGGCAAGCTGCCCCGCGCGATCGCGTCCTGCGCCGCCAGCAGCAGGCTGAGGTAGCTGATGTGCAGGAAGATCGCCGGCAGCAGCTTGGCGAAGCGCCCCTGGCGCGGGTTGACCCGCGACAGCGGCAGCGCCAGCAGGGTCAGGATGGGAATCATCAGCGGCATGGAGATACGCCACTGCAGTTGCGCCATGGACTCGTCGTCGCCGTCGGCGATCAGCTCCGGCGTGCTCATCAGCTCGCTGTCGACATCGACCTCGCCGGTATCGTCGGTCGCCAGACGAACGCCGTAGCTGCCGAATTTCAGTCTTTCCGCGACCGGGCTGCCGGGCTCGACGCTGTAGCGCTGGCCATTCTCGAGTACCAGGTAGCGGCTGCCGGTATCCGGATCGGTGGTCTGGTAGCCACCCTCGGCCCGCGTCACCACCTGCTGCGGCGAACCGTTACCGCCGGTCTGGCGCTCGCTGATGAAGACATTCTGCATGCGTGACCGGTCATCGTTGAGAGACTGGGTGTAGGCGGTACGGTCATTGCCGAAATCCTGGAACCGACCCGGCGTCAGCAGCGAGAAATCGAGCTGACTCTGCTGCTCGTCGATCAGGCGCTCGTTGTGTGCGGCGCCCGCCGGTGTCAGCCACAGGCTGCAAAGCCCGACCAGCACCGCGATCAGCGCCGCCGGCAGCAGGGTGACCTGCAACAGCCGATTGGGACTGATGCCGCAGGCGACCAGCACGGTGATCTCGCTGTTCAGATAGAGCTGGCCGTAGGCGAGCAGAATCGCGAGGAAGAACGACAGCGGTAGCACCAGCTCGAGGAAGCTGGGCATATGGAACAGCATCAGCGTGCCCAGCGCGCTGAGCGGCAGTTCGCCCTGGGCCGCGTCGGTGAAATAGCGAATGAAGCGACTGCCCATGATCACCAGCAACAGCACGCCGGCCACCGCCGACATGGTCAGCAGAATCTCGCGTGTCAAATAACGGGATACAATCAACTTCGACTCCTGATTTGGCTTCCTGCCGCAGCTCGATCCTGCGCTCGGACTGGACGACCCAGGCCATCGGACTTGCTGCCGGGAAAACGGTCGCTGCCCGCCACCACGTCCCGAGAATACGAATCACCGATACGTCTTGTGCAACGCGCTTCGGCTTTGCGTAAACTGGCCCATCGATGGGCCATTCATCGGCGGCGATGGGTTCGGCTGCTCGAGAACGTTCGCGATAGCGTTCCCGACTTGCTGTCACTGCCGCGCACCTTCACCCGGCGCCATTATCCTGAATCACCGCTCGCTTGTCTCGTTGCCGACAGGCATGTGACGTGAAGCCAGCGCAATCGTTCATTGGAGACGACATGGAATTTTCCGTACTGACCGTCAATCCGGCCAAGGTCGAGACAGCCTGCCTCGTGGTGCCGCTGTTTCAGGATGGCGAACTGCTGTCTGCCGCGGCCAAGCTGGATGACGCCAGCGAGCGCTTGATCGCACAGCTCATCGAGCGCGGCGATTTCACCCCGGAGCTGGCCAATGTCCAGCTGATTCCGTTCGCGCCGGGTCTGGCCGCCGAGCGACTGCTGCTGGTCGGACTGGGCAAGCGCGACGCCTTCAATGAAGGCGCCTTGCGCAAGGCGCTGGATGGCGCCTTCACCGCGCTCGCCAAACTGCCGGTGGATAGCGCCGCGGTGGCCTTCGCCGACGCAGAGGTCGAGGATCGCGATACCGCCTGGAACGCGCAGATGACGCTGGAAGCCGCCACTCGCGCCGTCTACCGCTTCACCGAGTGCAAATCCACCCAGCCGACCCTGCCGCAGTTGGCCACGATCGAACTGCTGGTCTCGGAGGCCAATCAGGCCGATGGTGCCAAGGCTGGCGCCCGCGTCGGCGCGGCCCTGGGCGATGGCGTCAACCTCGCTCGCACGCTGGGCAACCTGCCCGGCAATATCTGCACCCCGAGCTATCTCGCCAGCCAGGCCGAGACGTTGGCGGGGGAATCCGCCGGTTCGCTGACGGTGGAGATTCTCGACGAGGCCGAACTGGAAGCACTGGGCGCCCACTCGCTGCTGGCGGTCGGCCGCGGCAGCGCGGAACCCTCGAAGCTGATCGTGATGAAGTATCAGGGCGCCGAGGATCCCGAGGAGTCGCCCCACGTTCTGGTCGGCAAGGGCATCACCTTCGATACCGGCGGCATCTCGCTGAAGCCCGGCGCCGGCATGGACGAGATGAAGTTCGACATGTGCGGCGCCGCCAGCGTGTTCGGCGCCATGAAGAGCGTGATCGCGCTGAAGCCGAAGCTCAACGTGGTGGCGATCGTCGCCAGCGCCGAGAACATGCCGGATGGCCGCGCAATCAAGCCAGGCGATATCGTCACCACGCTCAAGGGGCTGACCGTCGAGATTCTCAATACCGACGCCGAAGGCCGGCTGGTGCTGTGTGACGCCCTGACCTATGCCGAGCGTTTCACGCCGGCCAGCGTCGTCGATATCGCCACGCTCACCGGTGCCTGCGTCATTGCCCTGGGCGATCACGCCAGTGGCCTGTTCTCCAACGATGACGATCTCGCGCTGGACCTGCTCGAAGCCGGCGAAGCTTCCTGGGATCGGGCCTGGCACATGCCGCTGTGGGACGACTACCAGCAGCAGCTCGAGTCCAACTTCGCCGACCTCGCCAATATCGGCGGGCGTCCGGCTGGCAGCATCACCGCAGCCTGCTTCCTGTCACGTTTCGCCGACAGCTACCCGTGGGCGCACCTCGACATCGCAGGCACCGCCTGGGACAGCGGCAAGCAGAAAGGCGCCACCGGCAGGCCCGTGGGTCTGCTGACCCGCTACCTGCTGGATCGCGAGAGCGAGCGGGTGGTAACGCAGGAGGCGTAATGCCGAATCACGAACCGGGCTACTCACGCCCGGTTCGCCGTTCAAAGCATCACCGTCACTCCCCTCTCAACAAGGAAAATCCGACGTGTTCATCGTTTCGCTCTCCTACAAGGTGTCGATCGACCAGGTCGAGGCGCATCTCGAAGGCCACATCGCCTGGCTGAAAAGCGCCTATCAACGCGAGATACTGCTGGCATCGGGACGCAAGGTGCCACGTACCGGCGGCGTTCTGCTCGCTCGCGGGGATCGTGCCACGCTCGAGGCATGCCTGGCCGAGGATCCGTTCAAAATCCACGATCTTGCCGAGTACGAGATCGTCGAATTCGAGCCGTCCCTCACGGCGCCAGGCCTGGAAGGGCTGCGGGAATAAGCCGCTATCCGCCACTACCCACACCAACGCTTTGCGTGCTAATTTGGGTGGTCCGCTGCCTGGGATTCCGGGCAGTTTTCAACCGAGGTCGTCGACCGCCTGCCGCCCCGCTCGCGTGGTCAGGCATCATGGACTGTCAGGAGAAGTCGCAGTGTCCACTTCAGGTTTCGAAGCCCGCCTTTCTTCCAACCCTCTCGATGCCACGCTGCGCAACGAGATTCTTGCCAACCCGGGCTTCGGCCGCTACTTCACCGATCATATGGTACACGTACGCTGGACCAAGTCGGACGGTTGGCAGCGTGGCGAGATTCGCCCCTACGGACCGCTGCTGATCGACCCGGCCTCACCGGTGCTGCACTACGGCCAGGAGATCTTCGAGGGCATCAAGGCCTACCGCCATGCCGACGGCTCGGTCTGGACCTTCCGCCCGGAGAAGAACGCGGCGCGCTTCCGCGCTTCCGCCCGCCGCCTGGCCCTGCCGGAACTCGACGACGAGACGTTCCTCGGATCGCTCAGGACGCTGGTCGCCCAGGATGCCGACTGGGTGCCGACCCCGCGGAACGACACCGAGGAGTGCAGCCTCTACCTGCGTCCGTTCATGATCGGCAACGGCAAGTCGCTCGGCGTGAAGCCGGCCGCCGAGGTCGACTACTACCTGATCGCCTCGCCCGCCGCGTCCTATTTCAAGGGCGGCGGCAAACCGGTCTCGATCTGGCTCTCCCAGCACTACAACCGCGCCGCGCCCGGCGGTACCGGCGCCGCCAAGTGCGGCGGCAACTACGCGGCTTCCCTGCTGGCCCAGGCCGAGGCCGAATCCCATGGCTGCGACCAGGTCGCGTTCCTCGACGCAGCGGAGAACAAGTGGATCGAGGAGCTGGGTGGCATGAACCTGTTCTTCGTCTACCGCGATGGCCGTCTGGTCACGCCCGCGCTGACCGGCACCATCCTCGAAGGCGTCACCCGCGACTCGATCCTGGAACTGGCCCGCGACGAAGGTCTCACGCCGGAGGAGCGCCCGATCAGCATCGACGAGTGGCGTGAAGGCGTCGCCAGTGGCGACATCGTCGAGGTGTTCGCCTGCGGCACCGCCGCCGTGATCACCCAGATCGGCCAGTTGCTGACCGAGGAAGACCGGATCGTGACGCCGGCCACCGATGGGGAGCCGGTCAGCGCGAAACTGCGCAAGCGCCTGCTCGACATCCAGTACGGTCGCAGCGAGGACACCCGCGGCTGGCTGATGCAATTGGCCTGATGCGAGTGGCCAGATTTCGTCCTAAGCTGCTGTAAGCACTGGATCGCTCGCCGGTCCCGAAACGACCGCCCTCCGGCGGTCGCTTCGTCTGGAGAGCCTCGACGCCCATTGATGAAAAGGATGATGCAATGAAACCCGTGATGATCATCACCGGTGCCGGCCGCGGCATTGGCGCCGCTACCGCGATCATGGCCGCCCAGAAAGGCTACGCCGTGGCCGTGAACTATCGCAGCGACAAGGCTTCCGCCGACAAGGTGGTCGCCGAGATCGAATCCGATGGCGGCCGCGCCATCGCAGTTCAGGCCGACGTGGTCGACGAAGCCGCCATCGTCGCCATGTTCGAGACGGTCGATCGTGAGCTGGGCCGGGTCGACGTACTGATCAACAACGCCGGCGTGGTCGACCAGATCAGCCGCGTCGACGAGATGAGCTTCGAGCGTGTCGACCGGATGATGAAGATCAACGTGGTCGGGCCCTTCGTCTGTGCCCGCGAGGCGATCAAGCGCATGTCCACCCGCCACGGCGGCAACGGTGGTGCGATCATCAACGTCGGCTCCGCCGCCTCGCACCTCGGCGGTGCCGGCGAGTACGTCGACTACGCCGCCTCCAAGGGCGCCATCGACACCATGACCGAAGGCCTGGCCAAGGAGGTCGCCGGCGAGGGCATCCGCGTCAATACCGTGCGCCCCGGGGTGATCCGCACCACCATTCACGCCAGCGGCGGCAACCCGGACAAGCCCGATGTCGCCGGTGAGGTGATCCCGATGGGCCGGATCGGCGAGCCGGAAGAGATTGCCAACGCGGTGCTGTGGCTGGCCGAGGCCGGGTTCACGACCGGGGCGCTGGTCGACGTCGACGGCGGCGTCTAGGAGAGGTCGGGCCTGCGCGAGCGATTGGCTTTGTTGCACGCCGCGTGCGGGCCTCGCCCAACCCCCTGTTATGTCTCGTTCCTCACGCGCCGCGCGCCTAGCCACTCATCTCGCTCGGCGCCGATTCAGGTAACATTGGTAACTTGCAACCTGGGCTCGTAGCTCGTAGCTCGTAGCTCGTAGCTCGTAGCTCGTAGCTCGTAGCTCGTAGCTCGTAGCTCAGATTGTCTTTCTTCCCGCTTCCAGGCGCGAAGCGCCGCTCTTACCGCTTACAGCTCCCCGAAGGCGATTTATGACCAAGGTCGATTTCTACATCCTGCCAGATACCACGCTGGAAGCCCGGCTGACCTTCGCCTGTCGACTGGCGGAGACGATCTATCGCAAGGGTTACCAGTTGCACATCCACACCCAGAACGAAGCCATGGCTCGCGAGCTCGACGAGCTGTTGTGGACGTTCCGCGAGGATAGCTATGTCCCGCACCGGGTCGCGGGAGATGAGATGGACCCTGCCCCACCGGTCACCATCGGCTGGGAAACCGTGCCGGAACCGGGCGTGCAGGCGATGCTCAATCTGAACGACGAGATCCCCGAGTGGTTCTCGCGGCTGGAGCGCGTCGCCGAGATCATCAACCAGCATCAGGACGTGCTGCGCACCAAGCGCGCCTGCTGGAAGACCTACAAGGATCGGGGGTACCGGGTCAAGGCGCACAAGCTGGGGCAGTGAGCCCCAGCCTGGCGCCGGCCTCACGAAGAGGATGTGATCTACAGCTTGAAGATCCGAATCGCCTCGCGCAGTGCTACCGATCGCTCCCGCAGGGCATCCGCCATGCTCGAGGTCTGCTCGACCAGCGCGGCGTTCTGCTGAGTGGTCTGGTCTAGCTGGGATACGGCGTCGTTGATCTGCTCGATACCACCGGTCTGCTCCAGTGCCGCATTGGCGATCTGGTCGAACAGCGTGTCGATCTCGCGGATCTGGCCGTCGATTTCCTGCATCTGCGCCTTGGCATCGTTGACTCGCGTCGCGCCGGTGGCCACCTGCGCGCTGGAGGTCTCGATCAACCGCTTGATATCCTGCGCGGCCGTCGCCGAGCGGTTGGCCAGCTGCCTCACCTCACCGGCCACCACCGCGAAACCGCGTCCATGCTCACCGGCACGAGCCGCCTCGACCGACGCATTCAGTGCCAGGATGTTGGTCTGGAATGCGATGTTGTCGATCAGGCCGATGATCTCGGTGATCTGACTGGCGCCTTGGCGGATCTCCTGCATCGACTCCACCGCGCCGAGAATCGCCCGCTGGCCGGTCTGCGAGGTCTCTCCGGTCAGCTCTACCAGCGCACGGGCACGCTTGGCGTTATCAGCGCTGTGACGGGTCGTCGCGGTCATCTCCTCCATGCTGGTCGAGGTCTGCTGGAGCGCCGCGGCCTGCTCCTCGGTGCGCGATGCCAGCTCCTGATTGCCGGCCGCGATCTCCTCGGCGCCCTGGCCAACGTCCAGACTCGACGCCTGGATATTCCCCACGGCCGCTCGCAGGCGATCCCGCATGCGCTGGATATCTCCCAGCAGGCTGTGCGCGTACCGACGATCCAACGCGATATCGACACCCAGATCGCCTCCGGCGATACGCTCCACCACGCCGGCGGTGTAGGCCGGCTCGCCACCGAGACGGCGCAGCACCCGAGCGATCATGAACCAGAAAGCGATCGTCACCAGAGCGCCGGCAACGAGGCTGACGAGTGCCGAACGCAGCAGTTGCGCCATGACATGAGCGTCGACGTCGCCCATGAAGACACCACTGGCCGCGTAGACGCCCCAGGGTTTGAAGGCTTCCACGAACGAGTGAACGCGTGGCTGCGCCGACGCGCCACGGGCGAAGTTGGAGCGATAGTCGACGAAGCCCTGACCGCTGGCCCGCGCCGCCTGGATCATATCGACGAAGATCAGCTTGCCGGTGGGGTCCGTCGCCTTGGACACGTCCTGGCCCTGCTCACGCTTGGGATGGGCACGGATATGCAGATCGTCACCGAAGACGTAGATGTAGTTGTCACCGCCCTCGAATCGGATCTCCCGAATGGCGTCGAACGCCTGCGCCTGTGCCTCGGCGTCACTGATCTCGCCGCGTTCGACGCGCTGCCGGTAATGCGCCATCAATGACACCGACATCTCCACTGCGGTCATCATGCGCTTCTCGCGCTCCTCGATCAGCGCACTACGCATCTGCAACGCATTGGTGACCAGCATCGCGATCAGGATCAGCCATAGTACGGCGATGCCGATCCATCGCTGCCGGCGCAGCGACACGCCCCTTCGCGTCGTGCCATCGGCCGGCGGTGCGACGTCACTCCTGCCCGCCTCTCGTTCGATGCCGCCCGCTGCAGCCTGATATTCCGTTGCCTGGTTCATGTACTATCGAATGCTCCCTGTCATCTATCCAGCCATCACATACGACTAAAGTCGTATGACGAAGCGGCTTTATCGTCCCGAGAGCAGGGAGATTGAGTTTTGTTGCTAAATAAAGCGGCTCCCTGACGCCACCCTTGCTCAAGCGTTATAATCCCCGCCATTTTCGCGACGCCACGCCTCGATCCAGCTCCGGGATCCTGCAATCCCGGCCCGGGAGCCGAGGCGCGGCGACTGCCATCGACACCGATTGCCGAGCCCGATATAGCCGCCATGGACAAGACCTACCAACCCGATCAGATCGAAACCCGCTGGTACGAGAGCTGGGAAACCAACAACCGTTTCGCCCCGAGCGGTCAGGGCGAGCCGTTCTCGATCATGATCCCGCCGCCCAACGTGACCGGCAGCCTGCACATGGGCCACGCCTTCCAGGACACGATCATGGACACGCTGGTGCGCTGGAAGCGCATGCGCGGCAACAACACCCTGTGGCAGGTGGGAACGGATCACGCCGGCATCGCCACCCAGATGCTGGTGGAGCGCAAGCTGGCCGCGGAGACCGGTCAGTCGCGTCACGACCTGGGGCGCGAGGCGTTCATCGACAAGATCTGGGAATGGAAGGAAGAGTCCGGCGGCCATATCACCCGCCAGTTGCGCCGCATGGGCGCGAGCGTCGACTGGAGCCGCGAACGCTTCACCATGGACGACGGCTTCTACAAGGCGGTGCAGGAGGTCTTCGTCAAGCTGTTCGACGAGGGCCTGATCTATCGCGGCAAGCGCCTGGTCAACTGGGACCCGACCCTGCATACCGCCATCTCCGATCTGGAGGTGGAGAACCGCGAGCAGCAGGGCCAGTTCTGGCACTTCCGCTATCCGCTGGCCGACGGCGTCACCACCGCCGACGGCAGGGACTACCTGGTCGTCGCCACCACCCGTCCGGAGACGCTGCTGGGTGACACCGGCGTGGCGGTCAATCCGGAAGATCCGCGCTATGCGTCGCTGATCGGCAAGTTCATCGAACTGCCGCTGGTCGGCCGCCGCATCCCGGTGATCGCCGACGAGCACGCGGACATGGAGAAGGGTTCGGGCTGCGTCAAGATCACCCCGGCCCACGACTTCAACGACTACGAGGTCGGCAAGCGCCACGATCACGCGCTGATCAACGTCTTCTCGCAGGACGCGACCATTCTCGAACGCGCCGAGGCGTTCGACCTGCAAGGACGTCCGCTGCCGGACGTCGACGTCACGCTGCCTGCCGCCTACGCGGGGCTGGATCGCTACGTCGCACGAGAGCGCATCGTCGCCGACATGGAAGCCGCCGGGCTGCTCGAGCAGATCGAGACGGTCACCAACACCCTGCCCTACGGCGACCGTTCCGGCGATGTGATCGAGCCGCTGCTGACGGACCAGTGGTTCGTCGCCGTCGAGAAGCTGGCCAAGCCGGCCATCGAAGCGGTGGAGAACGGCGACATCGAGTTCGTGCCCAAGAACTACGAGAACATGTACTTCGCCTGGATGCGCGACCTGCAGGACTGGTGCATCTCCCGCCAGCTGTGGTGGGGCCACCGCATTCCCGCCTGGTACGACGCCGAGGGCAATATCTTCGTCGCCCGCACCGAGCAGGAGGCCCGCGAGAAGTACGCCATCGCCGACGGGGTGACCCTGACCCAGGACGACGATGTGCTCGACACCTGGTTCAGTTCCGGGCTGTGGACCTTCGGCACCCTGGGCTGGCCCGAGAAGACGCCGGAGCTCGAGACCTTCCACTCCACCAGCGTGCTGGTGACCGGCTTCGACATCATCTTCTTCTGGGTCGCCCGGATGATCATGCTGACCGGCCACTTTACCGGCCAGGTGCCGTTCAAGACCGTCTATGTCCACGGCCTGGTGCGCGACAGCCAGGGCCAGAAGATGTCCAAGTCCAAGGGCAACGTGCTCGATCCCATCGATCTGATCGACGGCATCGACCTCGAGACACTGGTGGCCAAGCGCACCGGCAACATGATGCAGCCGCAGAAGGCTCGCGCCATCGAGAAGGCCACCCGAGCCGAATTCCCGGAGGGCATCGAGGCCCACGGCACCGATGCCCTGCGCTACACCTTCCTGTCGCTGGCCACCACCGGTCGCGACATCAAGTTCGACATGGGCCGCCTCGACGGCTACCGCAACTTCTGCAACAAGCTGTGGAACGCCTCCCGTTACGTACTGATGAACGCCGAGGACCAGGATGTCGGCCTCGGCGGCGAGAGCGTGGCGCTGTCGCTGGCGGATCGCTGGATCATCTCCCGTCTGCAGCAGACCGAAGCGCAGGTCACCAGAGCGCTGGAGGAGTATCGTTTCGACCATGCCTCCCAGGCGCTCTACGACTTCGTCTGGAACGAGTACTGCGACTGGTACCTGGAGCTCTCCAAGCCGGTACTGTGGGACGAGAACGCCTCGGCGGAGGCCAAGCGCGGCACCCGCCGCACCCTGGTTCGCGTGCTCGAGGTGATTCTGCGCCTGGCGCATCCGATGATGCCGTTCATCAGCGAGGAGATCTGGCAGCGCGTGGCGCCCCTCGCGGGCACGGCATCCGCCACGGAGTCGACGAGCCTGATGATCCAGCCGTGGCCGGAAGCGGACCCCTCGCGCATCGACGAGCAGTCCATTCGCGATATCGAATGGCTCAAGGGCGTGATCGTCGCGGTGCGCAACATCCGCGCCGAGATGAACATCGCCCCCGGCAAGCCGCTGGAGGTGCTGCTGATCAAGGGCGATGCCGGCGACCGCGCGCGTCTCGAGGCCAACCGGCTGTTCCTGGCCAAGCTGGCCAAGCTGGAGAGCGTGACCTGGCTCGACGATCCGGCCGAGGCGCCCCTGTCCGCCACCCAATTGGTGGGCGACATGGAAGTGCTGGTACCGATGGCCGACCTGATCGACAAGGAGGCCGAAATGCAGCGGCTGGCCAAGGAGATCGACAAGCAGGACAAGCTGATCGTCGGTATCGAGAAGAAGCTCGGCAACGAGAGCTTCACCGCCAAGGCACCCGAGGCAGTGGTCGAGAAGGAGCGCGGCAAGCTCAAGGAGTATCTGGCGGCGCGCCAGCACCTGGTCGAGCAGCGCAACAAGATCGCCGAACTCGACGGCTAGGCACGTTCTACCTCGCGCGAGTCAGGCGCCGGCCCTACCCAGGGGCCGGCGTCTTTTCGTTCAGGCCGATGGAAAGAGCGGCGGCGAGTCGAGACCAGTTTAGAAACACTGTTCCTTATGTATGGCTTAAATTATAATGGCGGAAAGTCACACCGAGCCTTCGTCATGGATATTCGCCGAATCCTCTTCTACAACCTGCTCGCCCTCGTGCTGGTCATCAGTTGGTGGCTCCCGACCGTACTGTTCTGGACCCGGCTGGACGACGACGTGTTTTTCTTCTTCAACCAGTTCATAGGCCCCGTCTACCCCCACTGGACGGAACTCCTGGCGGTTCTCAACACCCGCGCGTTCGACAAGATCCTGTTCGGCGTGTTGCTGGGGATTCTGTGCTTGGCCATGCTTCGCGACCGCAACGGCGGGTGGCCGAAGTGGCTGGCCATTGGCCTGGTCATGTCCGCCGTTGCCGCGACGCTCGGTGCGCTATTGCACGAGCACCTGCTGATGGTGCGCCCCAGCCCGACGTTGTGGCACGGCCAGGTCAACCTCCTGAGCGATTACACCTCGCTCCACGCCAAGGATTCGGCATCCGACAGCTTCCCGAGCGATCACGGGCTGATGGCGATGGTCTTCGCCAGCTTCATGCTGCGCTTCGCCGACCGGCTGACGGCAGCGCTGGCCGTCACCCTGACGGGCCTGGTCACGCTGCCGCGAATCATGGTCGGCGCGCACTGGGTAAGCGATGTCTACCTGGGATCGCTGGCGATCGCCCTGGTGGTCCTGCCCTGGGTACTTTGCAACGCCTGGATCGTGCGGCTGATCAGCGGCATGGCAGCGGCATTCGACACCCTCTATCGGCGCCTTCACCCGAGCCACTAACAAGGAGTTGGTCATGACACCGACGCGGATAGATCTCAAACGCATCATCGCCTTCAACCTGACCGGCCTCGTGCTGCTGCTGAGTTGGGCACTACCCCACGGGCTACCCTGGACCGACCTGGACGACAAAATCTTCTGGGCTTTCAACCAGTGGATCACTCCCGAGAACGGACTCTGGAACGATACGCTGGCGCTGCTCAACACGCGCTTCTTCGATGCCGCGTCGTTCGGCGTCATGGGCGTACTGTTTGCCATCGCCATGCGCCGCGATCCGCGACCCGACCGGGTGCGTCACTGGTTCGGCATCGGCGTGACGATGCTGCTGACCGCCGGCATCATTGCGGTGGTCACCAACAAGGCGATCACCTACGGGCATCCCAGCCCGACACGCTTCTTCGAACATGCCGCCCACCTGACGGATATCGTCTCGATCCCCACCAAGGATTCGGCATCGAACAGTTTCCCCGGCGACCATGGGCTGATGTTGATGATCTTCGCCGGATTCATGCTGCGCTTTGCCGATCGCCGCACGGCCGGCTGGAGCGTGGCCTTCGTGATGCTGCTGAGCGCACCCAGGATCATGGTCGGCGCGCACTGGTTCAGCGATGTCTACATGGGCGCGCTCAGCATCGCGCTGCTCGCTCTGCCCTGGGTCCTGTGCACGCCGGTGGCGACCAGCGTGACGACGCTCGTCCAGCGCGGGCTGTCACGCCTGCCACTGCCCCACTGACCGCACACCGGCTCGAGGTTGTAACGAAGCGCTTCCCTCCGGCGCTGCGGCGGCGATTCCCTTCAGACGCGGTCCGTCTCCAGCGCCCGCTCGACCCCCTGGGCGAGGCGCTGCGAGTTTCGCGACGTCGCGGCGCCGGCATGCCCCTCGGCCACCACTTGATCTCGCCCGGCGGACTTGGCGGCATAGAGTCGCCGATCGGCCAGTTCGATCAGTTCCCGCAGATGCAGGGCCTCGTCGGCAGTGGCGATTCCCATCGATAGCGTGACCGGCAGCTCGATACTGTCGAGTCGGCAGGGATTGCGCGCCAGTCGATTGCGCATGCGCGTGGCGGCTTCGATGCCCTGGCGCTTGCCGGCACCGGGCAACAGGATCAGGAACTCCTCCCCGCCGACCCGCCCGACGCTGTCGTCACTGCGCAGCGTCTCCCGCAGCAGGGTGGCCAAATGGCGCAGAACGGCGTCGCCGGCAGAGTGTCCATGGTTATCGTTGATCTCCTTGAAGCGGTCGGCATCCACCAGCACCAAGGCAAACTCGCGATGGGTCTTCCAGTAGAGGGAAGCCCGTTCGAAGATCGCACGCCGATTGAGCACCCGCGTCAGCGAGTCATGCATGGCGTCACGCCGATAGCGATGCTCGTGGTAGTCGGTGATCGCCAGCATGCGCAGAATCACGATGCATAGCATGGTGAAGACCAGCCCCAGACCCAGTTCGGCAAGAAACATGTCGATGCCGGAAGCCTGACGGGGTGCGCCAGGCAACGGGGGCAGATGGAGGACACCAAGAGAAAACGTGACGAGGCAGCCGGTCGCGATGATCTTGGTGCGACGACGAAGGTCGGCAAGCATCATTTCGACTTCGGCAAACAGGAGAAAGTAGATCAGACTGGCCTGGTTGGCGGTGACGACGGCACCGACAATGACGAAAACGAGAAACGCGCCCAGCTTGACCGCCAGCGCGGTCGCCACGAACAGACGACGATGCAGCACCAGTGCCACCACGTAACCGGCAAGACAGGCCAGATTGAGCCAACCGAGGACCGGGCGGCCGACGAGAAACAGCACAGGCGCGATCATCGACTGCGCACAGAGTGCCAGCAGATAGATCTCGGCCATGATCTCGAAACTTCTCCGACGCTCCGCCGGGAGGGAATCGGGCGCTTCGGTGCATTTCCGCCAAAGGGAGAAGAACTGGCTCCGCATTTACGACTCGTTGTTGTGTTTGGGTAGGACCCTTCTACGAGCACTTCGCTCGGGCCAGCGCCAGAAAAAACCCCGGCCCGGCGGGCCGATGCTCCCCCCTCACCGAAGAATCGGCACAAGTATCACCGTTTTCGACGACAGAGGACATTGTCAGAATCGCCATCGCCAACGTAGTCCATCGCTTACAAAAAGATACCAATATCCCCGCGCCACGAATCCAGCGCAAGTTCTGTTAGCCTATGCGCGCCAATAAGGCACTGGAACCTTGGACAATACGGAACTCCCTATGCGCTTCCTGCAAAACGATGATCTGGGCAAGCTTCTGCTGCGCCTGTGCGTTGGCGTCCTGATACTGCTGCATGGCATCAGCAAGCTGATGGATCCGACCAGTCTCAACGGGATTGCCCATCAGCTATCGGGCATGGGCCTCCCCTCCTTCGTCGCCTACGGCGTTCTGGTCGGCGAGATCGTCGCCCCGCTGATGGCGATCGTCGGCTGGCAAGCGCGGATTGGCGGGTTGCTGATGGCGGTCAACATGATCGTGGCACTGATACTGGTCCACATGTCGCAACTGTGGACGCTCAATAGCCAGGGGGGATGGACGCTGGAGCTGCAGGGCATGTTCCTGTTCGGCGCCCTGGCGATCATGTTCCTGGGGAGTGGGCGTATGGCGGCCCGCCCGGACTAGCCAAGCCGGTCAGGCCCCGAGCGCCGACAGCCGCCGGTCCAGCAGCTCGGGAAAGCGCTTGAACCAGCGCTGGTTGAGCGGCGAGGGGTGCGGAAGCGGTGCGAGGGTGAAGTGGCGGGTTCCGCCGGTCGGTAGCGTCAGCGCCGTGACACAGGTCGCGGTAAAACGATCCTCGCGGGCCCAGAAAGCCTCCAGCCCATCGCGCACCTCGCGCGACTGGCCGATACCGAACCACAGGAAGGCTTCCCGTCCGAGCGTGATCACCTGATCGCCGGACCACTGCTGCGCCAGCAGTGCCGCTATCAGCGGCTGGAAGCGCCGCTTCACCGCCATTGGCCAGGCCTTGTTGCCCAGCGGCTTGTAGGGGACGGTATTGATCCAGAACAGATCCTCCCCTACCTCCAGCGAGGATTCGAAATCCGGCAACGCTCGTCCGTGACGATGTCGATAGAGCGCATCGCGAACCTTCTGCCCGCCGGCGCCGACGAACGGCTGCCCCATCTCGACCTCTTTCCTGCCGGGATCGCGGCCGAAGATGGCCAGCTTGGCTTCTCTGGGCCCCAAACCGACGATCGGCGCCAGAGGGTCGCGGTCGTAGTGGTGATAGACCTCTCGATCCAGCCGCTCGAGCCCGGCCGCCTCGCGGCGCATCGCGGCCTCGATATCGGCAGGCAGCTGTCGTGTCGGCTGGGTCATGGTGACGGCTCCAGGGGTCTGTCGAGATAACGCCGATCGATGGCGGCCACGGGACGGCGCGATATCAGTCCCATGGCGCGTTGAGTATCAGTACGCCCGCGTTGAGATAGGCGGCGAAGCTCACCCATATCAAATAGGGCACCAGCAAGCCGGCCGCGAAGCGTGAATGGCGCGAGAACGTCACGATCGTCCATACGAGCAGCCCCCACAACAGCAGCAGGTCGAGCAGACCGATCAGCGTCCAGTGGGCGGCGAAAAACAGCCACGACCACACACCGTTGGCGACCAGTTGCAGCACGAACGGTGCCAAGGCGGACCAACGTCCACCCTGGGGTACCGCCAGCGTCACTTTCGTCGCCGCGACCGCCATCATCAGGTAGAGCAGCGTCCAGGCCATCGGAAACAGCCAATCCGGTGGCGTCAGGGGCGGCTTGGCCAGCGCCGCATACCACTCGCCGGGTGGGGCGAGGATGCCGCTGCTGGCAGCGATCGCCACCAGCAGCAGCCAGCCGAGAAAGATACGCGTCGAGCGATTCACGGCGTCACCAGCTACCGGTGTTTTCCATCGAAGCCCACGGCTCCTTCGGTGCCTGCGCCTCGCCCTTCTGGAGCAGTTCGATCGAAATGCCGTCGGGAGAGCGCACGAAAGCCATGTGTCCGTCCCGCGGCGGCCGATTGATGGTCACGCCACCCGCCTGCAGCTTTTCGCAGAGGGCGTAGATATCGTCGACCCGATAGGCCAGGTGGCCGAAATTGCGACCGCCGGTGTAGGTTTCCGGATCCCAGTTGTAGGTCAGCTCGACCATCGGCGACTGCTCGGCCTTGGCGCGTGGCGTGTCATTCGGCGTGGCCAGGAAAACCAGTGTGAAACGCCCCTTCTCGCTCTCCTTGCGTGACACCTCCTGCAGGCCCAGCAAGTCGCAATAGAAGTGCAGCGACGCGTCGAGATCGGCGACGCGAACCATCGTATGCAGGTATTCCATGGATTTGTTCCTGATTCGTCAGTGAGTTGGACCATCCCATGGTAGACCACCGCCGTCGATCGGTGAATGACGCCTCGCTGGTTACGTTCGAGTCGACGCGGCGGCCAACCTCGCACACACTGCGACGTTCGGCAGATGCCGTCACTCTCGACCGCCCATGATAGGGACATCGTATGGACTCCGTTACCCAAGCCTGCCTGGGCGCCGCCATCGGCGGCGTGGTCATGCCTCGACTCGGCCGGCGTGCGCTGCTGATCGGGGCCGCCCTCGGCACCCTGCCGGACCTCGACGTGCTGATCGATTATGGCGACGCCGTTGCCGACTACACCCGGCATCGCGGCTTCAGTCACTCACTGATCGTGCTGACCGGCATCGCGACGCTTTTCGCCGGGCTCGCCGCACGCTGGTCGCGCACGCGCGAGATCGCCTCCTTCCAGCACTGGTGGTGGCTGTTCACCCTCTGCCTGACGACGCATCCGTTGCTCGATGCCTTCACGACCTATGGCACCCAGCTGCTGTGGCCGCTGCCGCTGCGACCGATCAGTTGGCATACCCTGTTCATCATCGATCCGCTCTACACGCTTCCCCTGCTGATCGGGGTGATCGTGTTCGCCATACGTCCCAGCACCCAACGGCTGCTGGCCGCGATGCTGGGGCTGTCATGCCTCTACATCGGTTTCAGCCTGGCGGCCCAGGCGTTCGTCGAGCAACGGCTCGCGCCTCTCCTGGCCCAACGGGGCATGAGCGGCGACCCCATCCTGGTTCAGCCAGCCCCCCTGACCACCCTGCTCTGGCGCGTCACCGTCATCCATGACGGCGCGGCCTACGAAGGTTGGGTCAGCCTGCTGGACGGCGATGCCCCGCCGACGCTGGCACCCTGGCCACTGGGGGATGAATGGCGACGGGCTGCGCAGCGGACTCGGGATGGCCAGCGCCTCGCCTGGTTCAGCGGCTCGTTCCTGCGTTACGAAACCCGCCGCGAGGCGGGCAGAGAGAGGCTCCTGGCCACCGACATTCGCCTGGGCGTGCCGGGTGCCCACCCGTTCACCTTCTCGATTGCCGAGCGCGGGGATGACGGCCAGTGGCAGCCCGTGACCAGCGAGCGCGTGGGTTCGGCCCGTCCGGACCGGGCCGTCATGCAGCGGCTGCTGGCGCGAATCACCTCGCCCCAGGTCGAGCCGATCACCGCGCCCGACTGAAACGAGAGCCGCCCGCTACATCGGTAGCGGGCGGCTCGGGTCGACGCTGGAACGAGGTCCGACGATCAGAAATGCGAGTCGACGTAGTGGCCGATCGCCTGCTTGGCTTCGGTCAGGGATTGATGCTTGCGATCGTCGCCCATGTTAAGGCCTTCGGCGTAGATGGCGTCGACCTCCTTGATGCCGATCAGGCCCAGCATGTGCCTGAGGTGTGGCGTTTGCGAGTCCATCTCGGTGCCGGCGTACATGCCCCCACGGGCGGCCAGAATCAGCGCCGACTTGCCCTCCAGCAGCCCCACCGGGCCGTTGGCGGTGTACTGGAAGGTCTTGCCAGCGCGCAGGATACGATCGAACCATGACTTGAGCTGACTCGGAATGCCCAGATTGTAGAGCGGCACCGCCAGCACCAGCACATCGCAGGCATCGACCTCGGACAGCAGTTCGTCGGATACCTGGGCCAGTTGCCGCTGCTCGTCACTGCGCTCGGAGGGATCGGTCATCCAGCTCGTCATTTCGGCACCGGTCAGGTGGGGCAGCGGCTGCTCGACCACGTTGCGCTCGGTCAACTCGACGTCCCGCCCCTGCAAGGCGGCCTTGAACGATGCCGCCAGCGCTCGGGACTGGCCAGCCTCGCCGAAGAGGGAACTGGTGATGAGAAGAACACGTCGTGTCATGAAGCCGTCTCCATTATTGAAGTCACACCCAATCAAGATGCCGTCGATGAGCGGCAAGCGTTGCAGGGATTATTCGTTGCACTTCATGAAATGAAAACCGCTAAAAATAGCATCAACCTTTCGACAATTTCGTTCGTTCTCACATTCATGGCGCTGGTCGCTCAGCGGCTGGCTTCCACGCCCTGCCCGCAGCCCTGGAACTCGCGAGCCCCGTAGCGCAGCGTCACCTTGACCGGCCACGGCTGGCCACTCATGTCATCGAAGCAGGCGCCGGCGCGAAGATCGAGTTCCATGGGATATCGGCCGCTGTCGCTGACCAGCACCATGCGCGCATCGCCTCCGTTCTTCACCGAGGCGACCCGGTAGTCGAACGTATCGGTAGCCTGGCCATAATCGGACACCAGCGTCAGCGAATGGCTGTTGCGATCCAGCGAGACGTTCCAGCCGGGCTCGTTGCCGCTGGCGTAGAAGATGGTGTCGGGATGCGCCTTGCGCGTCGTCGTCTGGCGCTCGCTGGCCAGCGTGCAGACCAGCCGGCCGTTATCGCTCTCGACCCGGGCATCACGCCCCTGGCGCCAGAACGACACCCCGCCGAGCTGGTAGCGGGAGCCGGCGCCCACCACGGCGCTCGGCAGTTCGGTCTCCCCCAG
Source organism: Salinicola sp. CR57 (assembly GCF_003206585.1). Classification (NCBI taxonomy): domain Bacteria; kingdom Pseudomonadati; phylum Pseudomonadota; class Gammaproteobacteria; order Oceanospirillales; family Halomonadaceae; genus Salinicola; species Salinicola sp. CR57. The sequence continues at coordinate 281,937 of NZ_PZJL01000005.1, read as the reverse complement.
CGCGGTCCACAACCGCAGTCGCCGATCATCGGGCGTGGTGGTGACCAGATCCTGGGATGGGGTACAGCGCCAGGCGGTGAACGTCTCGCCACCGTCGGCGAAGAAGGCACTCGGCATCAGCGGCGACTTGAGCGCAGCCAGGCCCGCCGACGGCGCGGTGGACTTCACCCCCTGCTGAGCGCCACCGGCACAGGCCGTGAGCAGCAGCGACGCGGCCGACAGGGCCAGCCAGCGAAACGATGGGCGATAACGACGGATGAGGGCGCGGCGGTCTTTGCCAGCCTGGAGCGCATTGGGCATGAGCAAGGTTCCCGAGAGATGTCTGGACAGGAAGAGAGTGTTTACCAAAGGGCTGCGCTCGACAATGCGGCGTTGAAATTGACCTCACCGAACTTCAGTTCAGAACGTCCCTAGGACGGCCCGAAGGGCGAGCGGTGCGAGTCAAATACTCATTTACGCCCGGTAAATTCCGCTTTCTCGTCCAATTTCGCCTTGCCTTGTCTTCGCTCGCCTGTTTTGTGAACACCCTCTGATAGCCGTCATAAAAAAGCGCCGCGGGATCGCCCCGCGGCGCAACGTTCAGCCTAACATGCCAGGCGCGCTGGCGGGCCAAACCATGAACCCGTTCATCGCGCGACGCTCATGCGTAGCGCTTGCGCAGCTCGCGGGCCGCTTCGACCATGTTGGCCAGCGCGGGCTCCACTTCCGCCCAGCCGCGCGTCTTGAGACCGCAGTCCGGATTGACCCAGAGTCGCTCGGGCGCAATCTTCTCCGCAGCCTTGGTCATCAGGTCGACCATCCAGGCGCGCTCGGGGATGTTCGGCGAGTGAATGTCGTAGACGCCGGGCCCGATCTCGTTGGGGTAGTCGAAGTCCTGGAACGCATCCAGCAGCTCCATGTCCGAACGCGAGGTCTCGACGGTGATGACGTCGGCATCCATGGCCGCGATGGCGCCGATGATGTCGTTGAACTCGGCGTAGCACATGTGGGTGTGGATCTGGGTCTCGTCGGCGGCGACGGCAGCGCTCAACTGGAAGCACTCCACCGCCCAGTCGAGATACGCCTGCCACTCGGCCTGGCGCAGCGGCAGACCCTCCCGCAGTGCAGGCTCGTCGATCTGAATGATCGCGATACCCGCGCGCTCGAGGTCGGCGACCTCATCGCGCAGGGCCAGCGCGATCTGCCGGCAGGTCTCGGCGCGCGGCTGGTCGTCGCGCACGAACGACCACTGCAGAATGGTGACCGGTCCGGTCAGCATGCCCTTCATCGGCTTGTCGGTGAGCGACTGGGCATACTGGCTCCAGCGCACCGTCATCGCCGCTGGCCGCTCCACGTCGCCGAAGATCACCGGCGGCTTGACGCAGCGTGAACCGTAGCTCTGCACCCAGCCGTTCTGGGTGAAGGCAAAGCCATCGAGCTGCTCGCCGAAGTACTCGACCATGTCGTTACGCTCGGCCTCGCCGTGTACCGGCACATCGAGCCCGAGCTGCGCCTGGCGCTCGACGACCATTGCAATCTCCTCCCGCATGCGGGCTTCGTAATCGGCCAGGTCGAGGATCCCCTTCTTGAAGTCGCGGCGTGCCGCGCGGATCTCCTGGGTCTGCGGGAAGGACCCGATCGACGTGGTCGGGAACAGCGGCAGGGCGAGACGCTCCCGCTGCGCGCTGGCGCGTACCGCGTAGACGTTGCCACGGCGCGTGTCGGCAGCGCTCACCTTGGCTAGACGCTCGGCGACCCGAGGCTTGTGGATGCGCCGCGACGCTCGGCGCGCCGCCAGGGCCTGGCTGGCCTCATCCACCCGCTGGCGATCCGTCGCCGTCTCGGTGCCATCGAGCACGTGGGCGAGCGTCACCACCTCGCCGAGCTTCTGCCGCGCGAAGGCCAGCCAGCTCTTCAGCTCGGGATCGAGTCCGGTTTCGTTGTCCAGGTCGACGGGGACGTGAAGCAGCGAGCAACTCGGCGCCAGCCACAGGCGGTCGCCCAGGCGAGCCTTGGCGTCCGCGAGCTCGCCGGCGAGTCGGGTGAGATCGGCACGCCAGATGTTGCGGCCATCGATGGCGCCTACCGAGAGCACCTTGTCGGATGGCAGCCTGTCGAGCACCGCGCTCAGCTGCTGCGGCGCCCGCACCACATCCACGTGCAGCCCCTCGACCGGCAGCGCGACGGCCAGCCCCAGATTGTCGCCGAGCCCGCCGAAGTAGCTTGCCACCAGCAGCTTGACCGGTGTCGACTGGAGCGTGGCGTAAGCCGATTCGAAGGCGCGCTGCCAGTCGCTGGGCAAGTCCTGCACCAGCGCCGGCTCGTCGAGTTGCACCCATTCGACGCCTGCGCTCGCGAGGCGACCCAGAATGTCGCTATAGGTCGCGACGAGCTCGTCGAGGAGCGAGAGACGTTCGAGCCCGTCGCTCTTGGCCTTGGCCAGCCACAGCCAGGTCACCGGGCCGGTCAGCGCCACCTTGACGGGATGGCCTTCGGCCCGGGCTTCCGCGACCTCGTCGAATAGCCGCTCGCTGGCAATGCAAAACGTCTGTCCCTGGTATAGCTCCGGCACCAGATAGTGGTAGTTGGTATCGAAATACTTCGTCATCTCGCAAGCCGCTGCCGGCTCGCCGCTGGGCGCGCGGCCACGTGCCATCCGAAAGCTGGTGTCGAGATCGACCTCGCCGCCGGTGCGACCGAAGCGCGGCGGAACGGCGCCGATCATCACCGAGACGTTGAGCACCTGGTCGTAAAAGGCGAAGTCCCCCACCGTCACCAGGTCCAGGCCTGCATCGACCTGATCCTGCCAGTGCGTTTTGCGAAGGCGCGTACCTTCCCGCTCGAGTCCATCGCGGTCGAGTTCGCCTTTCCAGTAGGCTTCGACGGCTTTCTTCAGTTCGCGATGGGCACCGATTCTCGGGTAGCCCAGGGTATGCACCGGCGTGGTCATGTGTAGGGTCTCTCAGAGTTAGCGGTTAGAATGGTGAAGATGATGGCTTGGCGGGCAGTGTCCCCGGCGATATATCCTGAATCAAACGCGTTTATCTAATCCTCAACGTGAGCAGAATTCATAGCATGCTCGAACTTCGCCACCTCCGCACGCTGATCGCCCTGCGCGATACCGGTTCCCTGGTCGAGGCGGCGGAGCGCGTCCACCTGACCCAATCGGCGCTGTCCCACCAGATCAAGGATCTGGAGTCGCGTCTCGGCATGCCGCTGTTCACGCGCAAGACACGTCCGGTGTCGTTCACGCGCGCCGGGGAGCGCCTGCTGACACTGGCCGAACAGGTTCTGCCTCAGTTGCGTCTGGCGGAGCGGGACCTGGCTCGGCTGGCGGGACACGAACAAGGGCGCCTGCACATGGCGATCGAGTGCCACAGCTGCTTTCAGTGGCTGATGCCGACGGTCGACCACTTTCGCAATCACTGGCCGGAAGTCGAGGTCGACATCCCCAGCGGCCAGAATTTCGACCTGCTGCCCGGCCTGACCCGCGAAGTTCTCGATCTGGTCATCACCGACAATCCCGAGCCGCTGCCGGGCGTGCACTACGAACCGCTGTTCCGCTACGAAGGCTTGCTGGCAGTGGCCAAGCAGCACGCCCTGGCGACCCGAAGCTGGGTCGAGCCATCGGACTTGATCGAGGAGACGCTGATCGTCTACCCGGTGGACCACTCCCGGCTGGACGTCTTCACCCAGTTTCTGGACCCGGTCAGCGTGCGGCCGAAGGAGATCCGCAGTGCGGAGCTGACGGTGATGATGATGCAGCTGGTAGCCAGCGGGCGCGGCGTCTGCGCCCTGCCCAACTGGGCACTGACCGAGTATCTGGAGCGCGACTACGTCAAGGCGCTGCCGCTGGGCAAGGAAGGGGTATGGAGCACGCTGTATGCGGCGATCCGGGAGGAGAATCTGGCGCTACCGTGGATGGAGGACTTCATTCGTACCGCCAGAGACACGTCGTTCGCGGTACTGAACGGGATCAAGCCGGCGGGCGCGGAGCCCACCTGAGCCACGAACCACGGTGCGGACGCCGAAGCGCGTGCCGGCGCTGGCTCGTCAGGACGACTCCTCCTCGTCGAAGTTCAGCGGGTGAATCGCCTCCCGCCCATGGAGCGGTAGCAGCAAGCTGAACCGGGCGCCCCCCAGGCTGGCACTGCGATCGACCACGACATTGCCACCGTGCCAGGCCATGATCTTCTGCACGATGGAGAGCCCCAGCCCGTAGCCGCCGGAGCGGCGGGTGCGGCTGTCGTCCAGCCGGGCGAATGGCTTGAAGATGGCAATCCGCTTCTCTTCCGGCACCCCCGGACCATCGTCCTCGACATCGATCCGGACAGCCCTCGGCTCGCGGTGGATCGTCACCATGACCCGGGATTCGGCATGGCGGCAGGCATTGGCGACCAGATTCTGTACCGCGCGCTGCAGGTAGCGCGGCTCCGCTTCCACCTCGAGCTCCTCGCCATCGACGACGCCGAGTTCGAGGTGCGGATGCAGCGGGCTCAGCGTATCCAGCACTCGCCAGGCAACCGCCCGACACTCCATGCTCTCCGTCTTGAGCGTGACGCCTTGCGCGTTCTCGCTGTCGAGCTTGGCGTAGGTGAGGATCTCGTCGATCAGCCGGTCGAGCTCGGAAATGTCCTCGTCGATTCCCGCCAGCTGGCGCTGGGCGCTTTCATCCTTGCTGAGATCCTCGAGCATCTGGACCGCGAAGCGAATGCGGGCCACCGGCGTGCGCAACTCGTGGGAAACGGCACGGATCATCTCCTGCTGGCTGCGCAGCAGCGACTGGACCTGGGCGGCCATGCCATTGAGCGCCATGCCCAGGCGACCGACGAAGTCGTTGCTGTCGACCCGCACCCGCGAGTTGAGATGCCCGGCGGCAATCCTCGTCGCGGCGCGCTCCAGCCGCCCCACGCGCCCTTCGACACTCCAGACGATGAGATAGATGGCTCCCGCCAGGGTCAAGAGCACCATGATCAGCAGCGCCAGCGCCAGCGACAGCGGCATCGATTCGAAACTGGGCAGTGGACCGATTCGCAACCAGCGATCCGGGCCGACTCGGGCGTGGATATAGAGCGCGCTGAGGCCCGTTTCGAGACGCACCACCACCTCGCCGGCGTCGAGGCGCGTCGCCTGGATGGGGTCGACATCCGTCGGTGGCGCGGTGTAGAGACCGAGTGGCACGTGGAACTGCTGTTTGACCCGCTCGAAGCGTCGAGCCTGGATCTCGTCCGTCTCGCCGCTCAGCCAGCTCCGCAGCACCTCGGTGATGCCGCGCAGCTGCATCTCGTTGAGGCTGTTGATGCGCGCCGCCAGCACCCACTGGGAGTGCGGCAACTGGTAGAGAGAGCGCCAGCCCTTGTCGGTCGACTCGATGACGGGGCGGTTCTCGCGCAAGCGCGCCCGCTCGAAGTAGTTGAGCGAAAGCTCGTCGAGCTTGAACAGCCCCAACGGCATGCCCAGTGTCGATGCCATCGATGCCAGCCAGTCATTCCGCTGCGCCAACGGTTGGCGAGAGACGAGATCGGAAAGCAGCGCCAGCGGACCGCTGACGAGGTTCTCCCGATAATGTTCCTGGCGCACCTTGTCGACCATCAGGAAACCGAGCAGCACCAGCGCGAAGGTGATGACCAACGCCGCCAGCAACGACACGTAGAACCGAAAGAATGTGCTGTCGGTAAAGGAACGACGCATGTTGAATCTCGCGCGGCAATCGGCTTCGTGGATGGCCAGAAGGCTAGTTTCGCCCGTCTCCGCGAGGAGACGGGGGCCTGCTGCAGGAGGCGATCGATGTCCGCCGTGCGGCACCCGTGGCCCCGCGCTCGGCCGGCGTCGCGACGACTCGCCTATCGCCCCTGCCTGGCGTGGCCGGCCGAGCGACGGTAGTCGTGATCGCGAAGCTACTGACCGCAACAGCCCGGCAACCTGCCGGTTTCACGGCCCAGGAGAACCGAGCGGACACCGTGATCGGTTCGCTTCAGCTATCCCTGACGAATAGATACCCCTTGCTCCGCACGGTCTTGATGCGATGGGGGTGGTTGGGGTCGTCACCGATCTTGGGACGAATACGCGAGACGCGCACGTCGATGGAGCGATCCTGTCCATCGTATTTGATGCCGCGCAGCTGGGAAAATATCTCTTCCCGGGTCAGCACGCGGCCGGCGTTATCGGCCAGCAGCCAGAGGAGGTCGAACTCGGCGCTGGTGAGATCGACCCGCTCCTCCTCCAGCCAGGCTTCGCGAGTGGCGCTGTCGATGACCAGGTTGTCGAAGGTCAGGCGGGTCGCTCCACTGGAGGAGACCAGGCTGTCGGCGCGGCGCATCAGTGCTCTCATGCGCGCCAGCAGGACCCTGGGCTGAACCGGCTTGGGCACGTAGTCGTCGGCGCCCATCTCCAGGCCGAGGACCTGATCCATGTCGTCGGTGCGCGCGGTCAGCATCAGGATGGGGCCGGCATAGTGCGGTCGCGCCCGCCGGCAGATGGACAGGCCATCCTCGCCGGGCAGCATCAGATCGAGGATCACCATGTCCGGCTGCTCCTCGACGATACGTTCCACGCCGTGCGCGCCATCATGCTCCAGCCCGACCTGGAACCCGTTGGCCTCCAGATACTCACGCGTCAGATGTGCCAGACGCTCGTCGTCTTCGATGATCAATACGCGATCTTGATGTGCAGTGCTGTCCAAGCTGTCATCCATCCCTTTGAGTTGGCCTCGAAACCCTGCATACCGATATTCATTTATTATGTGGCGGCTCACGGCAATCACGATTCACGCAACTGCATTATGGCTTGCCATCATGATACTGCTGTCTCTGAAAACCGACTTCGAAAACAAAGACTGACGCTACGCTTAAAAACAGAACATAGCGAATTAAACAGCATCATACCCGAATTGTTCCCTTTGTAACCCAGTATCGCTGGCGGCCAAGGTACCTTGGGTTGGAATCCTCCGGGAGCGCACCATCAAGATGCCCGTCGTGACGCCATGCAGGGTGTCGCTCCTGGCGAATTTCTTAGCGCGGGATCAGTAAGTCAGGCGTCCGTAAAGTTCGCCGAAAGGGCGCATGACGTGGCGTTGATAGTGGGGGCGCTGCTGCAGCCGTCGATACCACGCTTCCACGTTGGGCAGCGACGGTCGCGGTATCTCGAGTTCGAAGTAACGGTAGAGCGTGGTGCCGGCCGGAATATCGGCCAATCCCAGCCGATCTCCGCTGAGGAACGGACTCTGGGCCAGGCGCTCGTCGAGGAGGCGGTAGAGCCGGTCGCACTTGGCCAGCGAACGTTCGATGGCGACATCGTCATGCTGGTCGCCCGGCGTGCGATAGAAGCCCCAGAAGATACCACCAAAGAAAGCCGGCTCCAGTTCGGACAATGACCAATCGAGCCAGCGATCGATCAGCGACTGGGCGGCCGGAGAGGCGCGCCGAAAATCCTGTCCGCCATGCGCCGAAGCCAGGTAGCGAAGGATTGCGTGCGTTTCCCAGACGATGGTCTCGCCCTCTTCGATGACGGGAATCCGCCCGTTGGGATTCATCGCCAGAAACGCCTCGTCGTCCAGGCCGCCCTGCTCTCCCCCCGCCGGTCGATGGCGGTAGTCGAGTCCGATTTCGTCAGCCAGCCATAGCACTTTCTGGACGTTGTATGAGCTCTCGCGCCCCCAGATCGTCAACATCGTTCGCCCCTCCGGTTCACGGCCCGTCTCTCGCGCCGTCTCGACCTCCATTTCCCGTCGCCGACCTCAGCGGCTCAAATCCACGTCCCGGGTCTGCCCCTCGCCGAGTTCGATCTGCTTGATGATGATCGGACTGCGCGAGTTGCCACCGGGAAGCAACACGCTGCCGGCGACGTAGAAGACACCGGCGGGGATACCGCGCACGACGAAATAGCCGTTGTCGTCGGTCTTGGCGTAGTGCGTGTACTCCCGGGCCCGTGGGTCGGCAGGTTCGATCTTGCGCCCCGAGAGCGCCACGTCGGCGGCTTCGGCGGCATAACGGGTCGCGGGCGCTACCGATATCGTCTCGCCGGCGCCGATCAACGTCTGGCCGGCCGAGGTCTCATAGGTCAGACGTCCCTGTACGGCAGAAGTCCCCTTTTTCTCCAGCTTCGCGTACTCGTCGGCCGGAAAGGGAATCTGGCGCTTCACCACGGCCTCGTCGCTGCCGGAACCACCGAAGATATCGGGCATCTGAAACGACCCCGTCGAAAGGCTCTCGCAGCCCGCCAGCACCAGCGTCATCGCCAGCGCCATGGCGCCCAGCCGAAGATTTCCCGCCACCATCGATTCTCTCCTTGAACATTGACGCTGGTCGTCAGCGTCGTGCGCGTCATCCTGCCTGCCAATCGGGCAACAAGTTCGCAAGCCGTCATCACCATGACGCCATGCCGTTCGCTCACGGCAGCGCGTCCCGAGGCAACGCATAAGCCACGACATAGTCCCCCATACGGGAGCCGAAAGTCCCGTGCCCGCCGGCCGTGACGACCACGTACTGGCGGCCGTCCCTGCCCCGGTAGGTCATTGGCGTGGCCTGTCCGCCTGCGGGGAGCCGGGCTTTCCAGAGTTCGCGACCACTGGTCAGGTCGTAAGCCCGCAGATATTGATCGAGCGTGCCGCTGAGAAAACTGACGCCACCGGCGGTGGTGATCGGCCCGCCCAGCGCCGGGACGCCGACGGCCAACGGGATCGGCAGGTCGAACGGCATGCTGTCTCTCGTGGTGCCGTTGCGATGCTGCCAGACCACTTCACGACTGCCGAGATCGATCCCCGCGACCTGGCCCCAGGGCGGCGCCTGGCAAGGCAGGCCGAGTATCGACAGGAACGGCCCCAGTTCGACGGCGTATGGCGCCCCCCGATTGGGTCGAACGCCCTGTTCACTGGTGGACGCCTCCGGATCGTCTTCACCGTCGCGGGGTATCAGACGCGAGACGAAGGCGAGATAGTTGGGACTGGTGAACATGGCCTGACGCGCCGGATCGGCGGCCACTCCGCTCCAGTTGAAAACGCCGACATTGCCGGGATAGACGAGACTCCCGTTCAGCGATGGCGGCGTGTACTGCCCTCGATAGTCGAGGGAGTGGAACTGGATGCGGCACAGCATCTGATCGATCGGCGAGGCGCCCCACATGTCGCTGCCGGTGAGTGGCGGCGGCAGCAGGTTGAGTATCGAGCGCGGCTGGGTCGCCGCGGTGAAGTCACCCTCGACCGCACCGCTGGGCGCCTTGACCTCCTCGATCGGCACGATCGGCTCCCCGGTCCTCCGGTCGAGCACGTAGAGGCTGCCCTGCTTGGTCGGTTGAATCACCGCCGACAACATGCCGTCTGGCGTCTGCAGGTCCAGCAGGACGGGCTGCGCGGGGGTATCCATGTCCCACAGGTCGTGGTGGACGAACTGCCGCCGCCAGCGGACTCCGCCGGTGGCGAGATCCAGCGCCACCAGTGCCGCGCCGTAGGTCTCGTCGTTCTCGTCGCGATCGGCACCGTACTGGTCCGGCGTGGCGTTGCCGGTCGGCAGATAGACCAGCCCCAGGCGCTCGTCGACGCTGAGCGGCGCCCAGACATTGGGGGAGTTGCGGGTGTAGGTCGCCTCGGGCGCAATGGGAGCGGTGGCTTCCGGATTACCGCTGTCCCAGTTCCAGACCAGCTCTCCCGTACCGACATCGTAGGCCCGGACGACCCCCGACGGCTCATCGGTGGAGCCGTTGTCGGTGACGTGACCGCCAACGATGACCAGACGTTCGGTGACCACCGGGGGCGACGTGGCGTAGTAACCGCCGGGCGCGAAGCCGCCGATGTTGCGCGTCAGGTCGACCTCGCCATCGGCCCCGAAACCGGGACAGCGCTCGCCGCTTTGGGCGTCCAGCGCGATCAGCCTGGCATCGGCCGTCGGCAAGAAGAGTCGTCGCGGACACATCACGTCCGTCTGGCTAATCGACGGCACCCGCGGCACGACGGGCCCGTCATCACGCCCGACATTGCCATCCTCGGTCGCAACCCCGCTCCCAGCCCTGTCGGCGTAATCGGACACGTCGTAGTAGGCAATACCGCGACAGGTCATGTGCGCCCAGCCAGAGAAGTCGTCGGCGCCCATCCTGCTGAGCTCGGGATCGAAGGTCCATCGGGCCTCGCCGGTCTCCGGCGACACCGCTATCACTCGGCTATGGGAAGTGCACAGGAAGAGATTATCGCCCACCTTCAGCGGCGTGTTCTCGTTGGTAATCTCCGGTGGCGAGGTGGACGTCGCGATGTCACCGGTTCGAAGGCGCCAGGCTTCCTGGAGCCTGCCGACATTCTCCGGCGTGATCTGGTCGAGGGACGAATAGTGGGTACCGGCATTGGTGCCGCCGTAGGCGGGCCAGTTCTCTCCTGCCACCTGCGCCTCGTTGATCACCTGCGCCCTGCGTTCGGGATCGAGTCGTCCCTCGATGATGCCCGGTGCGGTGAACTGCGCGACCACCGCAACCCCGATCGTCAGGCCGACGGCCAGCGCCAGCGCGCCGCTTCCCAGCGGCGAGGCTACCGGCCTTCTCCACCACGGCAACAGCAGCATGATCCCGAGCACGCAGGGTAGCGCGACCCGCGGCACCAGTTGCCACCAGTCGAATCCCACCTCCCACAGCGACCAGGTCAGCGTCGCCAGCAGTACCATCGCGTAAAGCAGCAGCGCCGCCGGATGGCCACGAATCAGCAACCCGCCGCTGGCCAGGAGCCCGAGACCGGCGAGCAGATAGTAGCCGCTGCCCCGCAGGACGATCAGCCAGCCCCCGCCCACGACCAGGATCAGGCCCACGACCACCATGACGGCGCCCAGCACCCAGGTAGCGAACCGATACGGTTTGCGTGCGCTCATGTCGATGGCACTCCCCTCGCTGGCAAGCTTTCCCCGTGGGGACATCGATGTCGCTCGAGTCCGGGGATCTTTTCTCCAGTACCGCCGAATTCCCAGTATGGCTCAAATCAAGGGTCTGGCGGGCCGACGATCATCTGACTGCCACGTATCTGGATATCGAACCGGCCCAGAAAGCTCATCCCGAGCAGCACCACGTCGTCGCCGATACCCGCGTGGATCGAACCGGGCACCTGTCGGGCGGTCAGCCCTCCCAGCCTTACACTCTCCAGCGTGGCCAGATTGCCGCTGACGCGACCGTTGGCCGTGGTGAACATGACCTCCGGCCCGGGTTCGATCTGCAAGGTGCGGGCGAGAGACTGAGAGAGCGAGACGTAGGTGGCGCCGGTATCGATCAGGAACGTCACCGCCTGGCCATCGACCTCCCCCGGCGCCACGAAATGACCCTGCGCATTGCGCTCCAGGGTGACCGGCGTCTGATCCTCGAACGTCGCGGTCGCCAGTTCCGCGTTGGGATGACTACGCCGCTGCTCCAGCCCACGAAACCACCAGCCCGCCAGCAGCAGCAGGAGCAGGAGCACCCAGAACAGCACCATCATGCCGATGCCGGTGCGGCGGACACCTCGCGCGTCGTCACCCATCGCGGTCGGCCGGCAACTGCAGCCGGATCGCTCCGTGCCAGGGCTCTTCCGGCGACAGCGCCCGCCCCCGCTGAAGCACAGCGAGACGTCCCTCGCGGGCCAGCTCGCGCGAACTGGCCCTGACCGGCGCCATCAGGGGGCGCCAGTCGTCATCCAACTGGCGCGCGACTTCCGAAGGACAAAAGGTCTTGGTGGAGCCGCGCGATTCGGCCATCGCCAGGATCGCGCGACGCAGCGTCGCCGGGTGGGGTGACGACGCCATGACGACTCAGCGCAGGTCCGGATTGAGCGTATAGGTCCCGGTCACGCTGGATTCGGCCAGGACGTGACCTGCCATCGCCTCGCGAACCTGTTCACCGGTGAACTCCCCCGACAGCCCCAGCGTGGGGATGTCCAGCGCGAACAGGCTGAACGTGTAGCGATGCACGATCTCGTCGTTCCACGGCGGACAGGGGCCGTCGTAGCCACCGTAAACGCCCGCCATGTCCGGGTCGCCGGCCAGGAATCCGGTGTAGCCGTTGATGCCGCTGATCCCCTTGGCGGTCTGCCCCGGTGATTTCCCCTTGGGCACCACGCCGTCGGCCATTTCACCTTCCTCCAGCAGATTGACCTCCGCCGGAATGTCGACCAGCACCCAATGATAGAAGTCGACTCGCGGCAGTTCCGGCGGCAACGTCTTGCCTTCCTGGTTGACGTCATCCGCCACACCGGGGACGTCGGGATCGGTCACCAGCATCACGAAGCTCCGCGTCTCCGATGGCGCATCCAGCCAGCGCACTTCCGGATTGCGGTTGTCGCTGAGGCGCATGTGCTGCTCCGGATCCGGGACGGCAAAAGCGAAGGTTGCCGGAATCGGCTTGCCCTCCTCGATACCCTTGATGGTCAGACGCATGGGCTACTCCTCTCGGTCGAAAAACAGGATCGGGTGAAAGCGGACGTCTCGTCACTATCGATGACAGGCTATCGATGACAGGCGCATCCGCGAGAGATACCGACAACCTTAGGTCCCTTCGAGGTTTTTGTCATGACCGAAGCCAGCGACGGCGTCGAGCGGACCGGTTATCGACAGAACGAGATACCTCGCATACCGAGATGAAAATGGTTGGCATGGGCGGCGTTGTAGTCGGGCCCCAAGGTGGTCCCGAAGTAGTGGCAGGCACCCTTCTGGGCCTCCTCGAGGAACCGGCCGCGTTCGCCACCGTCCCGCCAATCGTCGAGCACGCTGATAGTGCGACCATCCTCTAGCCCGAAGGCGGCGACGTCCAGCGCCGACGCCGTGGCGTGCTCGCTTCGTCTCGCGTTCTCCCGATGGTAGATATTGCGACAGGCAAAGGAGCCATAGTGCCGGACGCTGGCGACCCGCTCACCGAAGACTCGCTGCGACAGCGGTTGCAACTCGTGCTGCTCATACATGGTCCAGGCCAGGGCCAGGGGGCAACTGGCGACGAAACTGGCGTTGAACCGGACCTGGGTATGGCTCACGCGCACCACGTTCTCCAGCGGACAGCCGGCGACCGGCGTGTAGTCAGCCAGGGGGGTGTAACGAATGTCAGGTGCGGTGTCGAGTGCCTCCAGGCAGGCACCGCGATCACCGGATAGCGCCTTCAGCTTCCAGCGTGTGACCGGCGTCACGGGATCGCTGACGACCAGTGGCGCCAGAGGATTCCACTCACGCGGAACCTGCCAGACGCCTTTATCGAGAGCGACGCCCAGCGCGATCAGCACGATATAGAAGAAGGTAGCCGGAGACGGTTTCATAGACCTCGCGAATTGAAGAAGAGATTCGTCATCATGCGGCAGTGCTCGGAGGTGTCCTTTCTGGGCGACACGACCGTCGGTGTTAAGCGACGTTCATTGCACCAGTATCTACACTTACCTACCAAATCGCTGCTATTCGATCATAGTCATCTATTCTAAGCTTAGTTAACTTGTCAGGACCGCAATGGAGTGCGCTGCTGGCAAGGCTCATCATGGCAGTGCACGCCGTCAGGGAGGACAACGATGCCGGGTTGCGCCAGGTACGATGGCGTCTGCGGACGCTGCGATGCGCCGCTGGATTTCGATTTCACCATGGCATTTCAGCCGCTCGTCGACATCGACGAGGGCCGCGTCTATGGCTACGAAGCCCTCGTCAGAGGCCCCGAGGGAGAGTCCGCCGCAGCCGTGCTGGCCAAGGTCGATGACAGGACACGCTATCGTTTCGATCAGGCCTGTCGCGTCAAGGCGATCGAAATCGCCCATCGGCTGAACGCGCGGGGCGTGCTGTCGATCAATTTTCTGCCCAACGCCGTCTACGAACCCGAAGCCTGTATCCAGGCGACACTGGCAGCTGCCGAGCGCGTCGGATGGCCGGTCAGCCGACTATGTTTCGAGATCGTCGAAAGCGAGAGCGTCACGGACCGGCGCCACCTGCAAAACATCGTGGCCAGCTACCGTGCCATGGGCATGAAGACGGCGCTCGACGACTTCGGCACCGGCTACGCCAACCTCGACCTGCTGGCCGAGATCTCGCCCGATATGCTGAAGATCGACCGCCAGTTGATCAGCAACATCGATGCCTCCCCCCGAAAACAGATCGTGATCCGCCATCTCGTCGACCTGGCGCGCCATCTCGACATCAAGCTGGTCGCCGAGGGCATCGAGACCTTGGAAGAGGCTCGCTGGCTCTACCGCCACGGTATTGCAAGGCAGCAGGGATACTGGTTTGCCCGACCGGCCGCGGAACGGCTGCCCGCCTGCCCGGACTCGCGCTTCGCGCTGGTCAAGGGACGGTACTGACCGTCGCAGGACACTCGGCAACTCCATTCACCGTACGAACTCACGGTACCCTGGCTCATGGTTGCATCGAAAAGACGATTGTCACGACAGGCCATTGAACGTCCCTCGACGCCGGATGGACTGGACACGCTGGATATCGCGGCACTGATCTACCGGCTCGACGGCGGCGTCCCGTTACTGGTCGACGCCAATGCAACGGCGAAACGCCAATTGCGCCTGGGAGGCCGCTTTCCCATGGCCGATCCCTGGCAGTGGCTCGATGCCGGACGGCACCCGGCCGCTGGCCGGGATCACCCCGCCCTGCTGAGTGTCGCCGCCGACGATTCAAGACAATGGCACAGTTTCTACATCCGCCAGCACCGACAGCCGCCGCTGGCCGTGAAGCTCAAGGTTTCCTCGCTCGAGGCGCCTGGCGATACCGAGTCCTCACGCCACGTATTGATCGCCATCGGCGAGGTAACCACTGACGGCACCGAGCCGAGCCTGCTGCCCCAGCACCAGCCCCAACTGCGTCAGCTCCTCGAGAACCTGCCCATGGCCGTGTGCACGATCGATGCGGGCGGATACCTGCGCCAGGTCAATCGCGCCTTCTGCGAGTTCTTCGGCCATGCGGAAAGCGAACTGCTCAACGCCCACTTTCGCAAACTGCTGCCCCCGCAGAGTCGACAGGCCGCGGAAAAACGGCATGCCGCCAGCTTTCCCCATGCCTTGAACCAGCGCCACTCGCTGGAGGTGAGGCTTCACGATGGCACCTCGCGCACCGTGATGCTCGAGGATACGGTCAGCCGTGACGAACGGGGCCATCCCCAGCGAGTCGTCTTTCTGGTCGACATCACCCAGCGGCGCGACGTCGAACGTCGACTGGAAGAGAAAAACCGGCGTCTCGAGTACCTGGCGACGCGCGACGACCTGACAGGTCTGCATAATCGTCGGATGGGCGGGGAGTTGCTCGAGCAGGCGCTGGAGCGCGGCAAGCGGGTTGGCGACAAGGTGGCCGTCGTGATGCTGGACCTGGATCACTTCAAAGCGATCAACGATCGCTACGGCCACGCCGTCGGCGATACGGTACTGAGAGAGTTCAGCCATTTCGTTGCCGGCACGCTGCGCTCCAGCGACACGTTGATTCGCTGGGGCGGGGAGGAGTTCCTGATGATTCTGCCGGGCATCGACCGTTTTTCGGCACAGGCGACGGTGAACCGTGTGCTGGCCCAGCTCCGCCATCAGGCCTTGAGCACGCTGGACCTGCGCGTCAGCTTCTCCGCGGGTGTCGGCGAACACCGCCACCAGACTTCCAAGGGGTTGCTGGAGGAGATCGATCTGGCGCTCTATCAGGCCAAGTCCGCGGGCCGTGGCTGCGTCGCCATCGCACCGGTCCCGGCGTCCCGCCCGGGCCGGTGTCTCAACCGGGCGTTCTCATCGCCTTAGTGGAGCGGCCGGCTCCCGCCGGCCCCCTTCTCTCAGAAGACCGCGCGTACGGCCAGAAACAGCACCGTCGGCGCCAGCAGGATGCCGAGCCCGGTGTAGAACGTCGCGGTCATCGCCCCGTAGGGCACCAGGCGCGCGTCAGTGGCTGCCAGGCCCGCGGCCACACCACTGGTGGTACCGATCAGGCCACCGAAAATCATCGCCGAGCGCGGATTGTCCAGGCCGATCCATCTGGCCGTCAACGGTGTCGCGATCATGGTGAGGATCGATTTCACCAGACCGGCAGCGATCGACAGCGCGATCACCTCCGAACTCGCGCCCAGGGTGGCACCGGTCACCGGCCCGACGATGTAGGTCACCGCGCCGGCCGCAATGGTGGTGATGTCCACCGGGTCGGTGTAGCCGAAGCCGATCGCCACGGCGGCACCGGCGACGAACGACACCAGCACGCCGAGGAACAGTGCGATCACGCCGCGCAGGCCAGCTTTCTTGATCTCCTGAAAACGTACGCCATAGGCGGTGGCGATAATCGCCAGATCCCGCAGCATGCCGCCACCCATCAGGCCGAGGCCGGAAAACAGCGTGACGTCGGAAAGCCCCTTGCTGCCGCCGGTGGACACGCCACCGACGTACGCCAGTGCCAGGCCGATGATGATCGCGATCGCCGAGCCGTGCAGGCGCCCAGCGGTCAGATGTCGACTCAGCCAATAGGCGATGTACATGGTCAGACCGACCACCGCAAACGCAGCGATCAGGTGATATTTGTCGACCAGAGAGACGATGGAATCGTTCATGTCGGTATCCTCTCTCAGTGACCGCTAGGGGTGGTCGGGGCCGAATCGAGCGGGCTCGCATCGTCGACTTTCTTGCCGGTCAGCACCGGGACCAGTGCCAGCCCCAGCACCACCGCGAGGACGCCGGCGAGAATCGCCACCATGCCTCCACTGAAGGCCGCGGCCACGTTCTGGCTCGCCGCCATGGCGACGACGATGGGAATGTACATCGCGTTCCAGAAGTTGATGCCACTTTCGGTCGTCTCCGGCAGCTTGCCGCGATCCTTGAGATACCCGGTCACGAAGATCAGCAGCAGCATGGCGATACCCACGCCACCCAGGTTGGCATCGATTCCCAGCAACTGGCCGAGTACGTCGCCGATGATCAGCCCGGCCAGCATGCAGCCGGCCAGGAGTGCTACACCGTAAATCACCATCGTTATCACCTCATGGGGCGTTATTGTCGAGAATGGTCATGATTAGCCCGGTTATCGGAGCTTGGCGTGTGTCGAGACAGCCACTCACGGGGTGGCTGTCGTGCCGCGTTACCCACGCGGCGGGGTCAACAGTGAAATGGCGAGCTACTTGCCGACCGTTTCGGCACTACGGTAGATATCGGCATAGCGGTCGCGCAGCGCGTTCTTCTGCACCTTGCCCATGACGTTGCGCGGCAGGCTGTCGATGAAGAACACTCGCTTGGGCTGCTTGTAGCGAGCCACCTTGTCTTCGAGCGCCGCCAGCACCTGGGATTCGTCGAGCGACTCGCCGGGTTTCAGCACCACCGCGGCAGTCACGCCCTCACCGAGATCGGGATGGGCCACGCCGATGACGGCCGACTCGGCGACCTGCGGCATCTCGTCGATCCACTGCTCGATCTCCTTCGGATAGACGTTGTAACCGCCGGAGATCACCAGATCCTTGTCGCGCCCGACGATCTGCAGGTAGCCATCCGCATCGATCAGGCCGAGATCGCCGGTAATGAAGAAACCGTCGTCGCGGAACTCGGTGGCGGTCTTTTCCGGCATTCGCCAATAGCCCTGGAAGACGTTCGGGCCGCGAACCTCCACCAGTCCCGTCTCCCCGGCCGCCAGAGTCTTGCCGCTCTCGCGGTCGGTGATACGTACCTCGCTGCCCGGCAGCGCGAAACCGACCGTGCCCGGGCGGCGCTCGCCGTCGTAGGGGTTGGAGGTGTTCATGTTGGTTTCGGTCATGCCGTAGCGCTCGAGAATGGCGTGCCCGGTTCGCTCGGAGAACTCGCGATGGGTTTCCGCCAGCAGCGGCGCGGAACCGGAGACGAACAGCCGCATGTTGGCGGTCGTCGTCCTGTCCAGGCGCGGGCTGGCGAGCAGGCGGGTGTAGAACGTCGGCACGCCCATCAGCACCGTCGCCCGAGGCATCAGGTCGAGCAATTGCTCGGGGTCGAGCTTGGGCAGAAAGGTCATCGACGCGCCCACGGTCAGGACGATGTTGCACGCCACGAACAACCCATGGGTATGGAAGATGGGCAGCGCATGCAGCAGATGATCATCGGCGCTGAAGTGCCAGGTCTGCGCCAGCGCCTGGCTGTTGGCCGCCAGATTGCCGTGGCTGAGCATCGCTCCCTTGGAGCGCCCGGTGGTGCCGGAGGTGTAGAGAATCGACGCAAGCTCATCGGCCTCGAGTTCGACGATGCTCGTCTCCTCCTCGGCGCGCGCTACCAGCTCCATCAGAGATCCATCCGCCTCGCTGCCCAAACTCTCGACGGCCGACACACCGCAGCGTCGCGCCAGCTCCCGTGCGGTCTCGACATCGGCCGGACGACAGACATAGAGCCGCGGCTCGGCATCGGTCAGGAAGTACTCGACCTCGGCTTCGGTGTAGGCGGTGTTGAGCGGCAGATAGACGGCCCCCGTCTGCAGACAGGCCAGATAGAGCATGATCGCCTGCGGGCTCTTGTCGACCTGGACGACGACCCGATCGCCCCGCTCGACCCCGAGGTCGAGCAACACCCGTGCCAGCCGCCGCGATGTGGACAGCACGTCGCGATAGCGATACGTCTCGCCACTCGGCGTGTCGATCAGTACCTTGTCGGGATCGCGCTCGAAGTTGCCCGAAAACTGCAGATACAAGTTGTGATTCATTCCACCTCTCCTGCTTTGAATACGCGACCGATCAGGCGTCGGTGCGGGAGCCATGACGGCAACGTGAGCGCCCCTGCTTGGCATCGCGACGGATGTCGCTGGTGCAGACCACCGTGCCCTCGCGACTGAACGCTTCGTGGTTCTGCTCGATCCGGTCGAGCTCGTAGAGATAGTTGACCATCAGGCCGTGAGACTGGCGACGGCCGTTCTCGGACGTGTCGCCGGGCCAGTTGAGCCGATGGAGACTGGCGCCATTGCCCAGATGAAAGCGAGCGACCGGGTCCAGCGGCAGGCCATTGTCGCGCTTGGCATCGATCAGATAATGCGCCGCCAGGCCGCGCACCTCCGGCGTGAGCTTTTCGCGCAGCTTGGGGTTCTCGACCCAGCCTTCGGCGTCCAGACCGTCTGCGACCTCATCGGTCAGCTGGCAGGCGCCGCTTTCACGTTCGGCCGCCAGCCACTTGGCAAAACCCGGTACCGGCGACAGCGTCACGAACTTCTCCAGGTTGGGTAGTTCGCGCTTGAGCTCCTGAACCACCTGCTTGATCAGGAAGTTGCCGAACGAGATACCCCGCAGACCAGCCTGGCAGTTGCTGATGCTGTAGAACGCAGCCGTATCGGCCTCTTCCGGGCGCACGTCGTCGCCCCCCTCGAGAATCGTCTGGATACTGTTGGGAATGCCCTTGCACAGCGCCACTTCGACGAAGATCAGCGGCTCGTCTCCCGTGGCCGGGTGAAAGAAGGCGTAACAGTGACGGTCTTCCGGGTCCAGGCGGCGGCGCAGGTCCGACCAGTCGCCGATCGCATGCACGGCCTCGTAGTGAATGATCTTCTCGAGTACCGCCGCAGGCGTGTTCCAGTCGATGCTCTCGAGCACCAGGAAACCGCGATTGAACCAGGAGGCGAACAGGTGCTCGAAGTCGGCGTCCAGCGGGGCCAGTTCTGGATGGGTCTTGAGGCAGCGCAACAGGTCCGCACGCATCTTGACCAGTTCGTAGGTGCCGCCGGGGCACAGATTCAGTCGGCGCAGCAGATGCTGTCGTCGCGGCTCGCAGGCAGAGAACAGCCGCTGCAGACTGGCATTGTCCCCGGTATCGCGATACGCGGCATAGGCTTGATGGATGGCATCGGGTTCGGCGGCGTAGCGCTCCCCCAGCAGTTGGAAAAATGCGACACGATCGCTGTCGTCCAGCGAGGCATAGCGCTCCAGCGCCTCCTGAGCGATCAGGATCTGCGAGGCTTCGCCGCCGGGGTGCATCAGGGTCTCGCACACCGAGGTCAATCTCGCCAGACTGCTCGGCTTGTCGCCGTCCTTGCCACCGAACAGGTATTGGCCTCGGGTTCGGCGGCCGATACTGGAGAGCAGATCCTGCAGAAAATTCATGTTGACGTTCATGCCGTCCCTCTCGGATCGGAGACTGGTGCTTCCACCGGTGCCGCGCGACGTCGCCGGTGAGCGTGAACGGAGCGAGACAGCGGGCCGGAACCCCATCCGATCGCGTGATTCGGCAACCGGCAGTTAACATACATGTCATCGCTCTGTTATATATAACAGTTATGCCCCCGCCGACCGGGTGTCAATATAGGAGAAAGTCTAATATGGCCCGCATCCCGCATGCCCAGCGGCTTCGCGACCTGCTCGAGGATGCCATCGTCGACGGCCATTACGCGCCGGGGGACAAATTGGACCCGGAAGCCCTGGCCAAGGAGTACGACTGCTCGCGCACCCCGATTCGCGAAGCACTGCAGCAACTGGCGGCGTCGGGCATGGTCCGCGTCCTGCCGAAACGCGGCACCTTCGTTGCTCAACTGAGCGTGACCGAGCTGGTCGAGCGGTTCGAGGTCATGGCGGAACTGGAGGGCATGTGCGCTCGGCTGGCGGCGCGACGCGCCACCCCCGAAGAGCTGGCGGCACTGCATCGTGCCCAGGCGGCCTGCCGGGCGTGCATGCGTTCGGGAGACGCCGACGGCTACTACTACGAAAACGGCATCTTCCATCATCTGATCTACGAAGCCAGCCACAACGACTTTCTGACCCAGGAAGCGGCCCGCCTGCATGCCATCCTGAAACCCTATCGTCGCCTGCAACTACACGCCCGCCACCGCCTCGCCAGCAGTTTCGACGAGCACGAGGCCATCATGGCGGCGCTGGAGCGAGGCGAGGCCGACGCTGCCGAGGCTGCGATCAAGGCACATGTGCAGGTTCAGGGGGAACGGTTCAACGATCTGGTGGCGTCAATGCAACGCCTGCAGGTCAGACGCCGCGAGGGCTAGCGAGTCAGGCGACAGGGTGTTTCCGGCGCGGGCTCCGCACCGAGCACCTGGATCGAGGGCATGGAGATGGCAGGCCGGAGCCGATCCGGTCTCGAGCGGTTCAGAACAGCAGGATGACAAGCAGCGCCGCGCCGCCGACGATCAGTGCCGTGACCACGAACAGGCTGACCAGCGCATCGAGCCATCGGTCGATCCTGGAATCGGCAGACGGCACGCCGCGGCGAGTGGCGCCATGACGCGGTTGTCGGGAAGACTTCAAGGCCGGTGGCATGGATGAGCTCCGCAAGGCTTTATCATCTTATTAACGGCGGCGTGAAGATGAAATCCAGTTACAAATTAGGCTGTTTCGCGATTTTTCGCCACCGGCGCCAGATTCGCTCGGCGCTCCCCCGTGCGTGCCAGCCGTTCCGGTCCAGCGACGAAAACGGCCCCGGTCCTTACAGACCGGGGCCGTGGTTCCCCACGCCGACGATCAGCGCGGGTTGATGCGACGGTTCTTGACGTCGGGGGCACGTCGATAGCGATCTTCTTCGCCCAGTTCCTCGGCCTCGAAGGCGTCGGCCCCGACCGGGGTGTCGCTATGGCGCCGATAGAGTGCGGTCAGCATCGCCTTGCGGTCGGCGCGCAGCTCCTTCAACGTCACGAATATCATCCCGTAGAGGATGAAGGTGAAGGGCAACGCCGCCAGCACCGAGGCCGATTGCAGCCCCTTCAGTCCGTTCTCGCCACCGGCGGAGAGCAGCGTCAGGCAGATCGCCGCGATCAGCACCCCCCAGATGATACGTTTCATCAGCGGCGGATTGAGCGAGCCGTTATCCGTCATCTGCGACACGATGTAGGTCGCCGAGTCCGCCGAGGTCACCAGGAAGATGAAGATCAGGCAGAGTGCAACGACCGACAGCACGTTCGAGAACGGCATCAGGTCGAACATGCGGAACAGCGCCGAGGTGATATTGTCTGCCGTTGCCTGGGCAAGACCCGCATCGCTGTTCATCTCCATCTGGATGGCGGCACCACCGAAGACCCCGATCCACAGGCAAGCCAGCAGCGGCGGCACCACGAGCACCCCGAAAACGTACTGCTTGATGGTTCGCCCGCGCGAGATTCGCGCCACGAACGTCCCCACGAACGGCGACCAGGCAATGACCCAGGCCCAGTAGAAGATGGTCCAGTTCGAGGCCCACTGACTGTCATCGTAGGGCGACATCCGCAGACTCATGCCGATGAAGTTCTGCAGATAGTCGCCGATGCCCAGCGTGATGGTCTCGAGAATCGCGATGGTCGGCCCCGTGAACAGGACGTAGAACATCAGTGCGAAGCAGATAATCAGGTTCAGGTTGGACAGGTTCTTGATGCCTTTGTCGAGACCCGATGTGGCCGAGATCATGTAGCAGATGAACATCGCGCCCATGATGATGAACTGCCACATCATGTTCTCCGGCACGTCGAACACCGAGTGCAGGCCACCATTGATCTGCAGGACCGCCAAGCCGATGGAGGTCGCCACGCCCATCACCGTTGCGACGACCGCGAAGATATCGAGAACCGGCCCGAGACGGCGCAACTTCGGGCGTTTCGCGGTGACCGACGACAGCACGTTGGAGACCATGCCCGCCTGCCCCTTGCGAAACTGGTAGTAGGCGATGATCAGACCGACGACCGAAAACGCCGCCCACTGGTGAATCCCCCAGTTGAAGAAAGCGTACTGAATCGCATAACGAGCCGATTCGGCGGATTCCGGTTCCACGTCACCATAGGGTGGCGTCATGTAATGCGTCATGGGCTCCGCCATGCCGTAGAACACCAGGCCGACCCCGAAGCCCGCCGCGAGCAGCATGCTGACCCATGAAAAGAAACCGTAAGTCGGTTTGCTGTCCTGTGGCCCCAGGCGAATCTTGCCGTACCTGCTGAACGCCAGACCAACCAGAAAAATGACGAATCCGAACACGGAAATCAGGTAGAACCACCCGAAGTAATGTGTTGTCGCCCCCAGTGCCGCATTGGCGATATTTCCGAATCCGGTCGGGAAAATCGCGCCTATGGCCACGATCGCCGCGATCACCACCGCCGAGACGATGAATACGCCTTGCTTGCCGAGTTTAGGCATGTCGTCCCCTTTTGTTTGTGCTGATTTCCTTCGACGTCAATAGTGTAGACGACCCCGCCGCGCTCTGCGGAAGCCCCGTCGCACGCCTGGTCCGGACGGGGCGAAAGATTCCCCCACCGGATTCCAGCGTAAGACTTCGTTAAGCCCCTGCCCTTCAATCTAGCCTCCATCAACTTGTCGGAGAGCTACCGATGTCGGGTTTACCTGCTTCAGCAGCGAATACCGTATGGCGTGAAAGTCGCGGCGACCGTGAGCGCGCCACGCTCGAGAACTTCATTGCCGACACCTACCGGCAGCAGCATGGTGCGTCGATCGGCCAGTTCGCGCCACGACTCTACGGGCTCTGGGAGCGCGATGAATTGCAGGCTGCCGTCGGCGT
Source organism: Salinicola sp. CR57 (assembly GCF_003206585.1). NCBI lineage: Bacteria > Pseudomonadati > Pseudomonadota > Gammaproteobacteria > Oceanospirillales > Halomonadaceae > Salinicola > Salinicola sp. CR57. Next base: position 258,623 of record NZ_PZJL01000005.1, on the reverse strand, counting down.
CCGTCGCGCCGACGCCTCCCCGCTCTTTCTCGAATGCTACCTGGAAACGCCCATCGAGCAGGCACTCTCCACAGTGCTGGAGCAGCCGGTAGAGCGCACTGCATTGGCAGAGATCGGCAACCTGGCGGCACGCCGCCCGGGCATGACGGTCGCGCTGATTCGCGCCCTGATCGATTCGCTCGTCGCCGAGGAGTGCCGCTGGCTGGCGTTCACCGCGACGGCAACGGTGCGCAACGGTTTTCGACGCCTCGGTCTCGACGTTCACCGTCTGGCAGACGCCGATCCGGCCCGGTTGGGCGACACCCAGGGCGATTGGGGCAACTACTACCTGCATCGGCCCTGGGTCATGGGTGGCGACCTGATCGCCGCCTGGCACCGCCTCACCCCGAGCCACGGCCGCTCCACCACCACTACCGTGCCAGCCGCGGCCCCGCATCTCAAGGACATCGATCATGCGTGAGCGCTTTCTGGACCATCTCCGGGCGCTGGGAAACGACGATGCGAACCGCATCGCCCTGGAGGATGAAACCCGGTCAATCCGCTACGGCGACCTGATGCCGCTCGTCGACTCCCGGGCACGGCAGCTGCGCCGGCTCGGCAGCCAACGTGTGGGGTTGGCGCTGGACAATGGCATCGACTGGGCGCTGTGGGATCTGGCGATGATGCAGGAAGCCATCGTCAACGTGCCATTGCCAGGCTTCTTCACCCCGGCGCAGTTGACCCACCTTGTTGACCAGGCCGGTATCGATACCCTGATCGGCCCCGGATCACTGGCGAGCGTACTGGGTTTCGATGCCACCCCGGATGCCGACGCCATGCTCTGGCAGCGTCGCGGTGTCTCGCCACTGCCGAAGCTGCCCGCGGGCACCCACAAGATCACCTTCACCTCGGGCACCAGTGGTACGCCAAAAGGGGTTTGTCTGAGCAGCGACAATCAGCTCACGGTCGCCGAGAGTCTCGCCGGTATCGCCGCTAGCGTCGACGTGCGCCGTCACCTGGCGGTACTCCCGCTGGCGACGCTGCTGGAAAACATCGGCGGCATCTATGCGCCGCTATGGCTCGGGGGCAGTATCAGCCTGCCATCGCTGGCCGCCCTGGGCTGGCAGGGCGCCAGCGGCTTCGACAGTGCCAGCGGCTGGCGGGTCATCAGTCGCCAGGCGCCGGACAGCCTGATTCTGGTGCCGCAGTTGCTGTCGGCGCTACTCACCCGGCAAGGCGATGCCCCCATCGGCTTTGGCCGCTTCTTCGCCGTCGGCGGGGCCACGGTGTCGCCAGCGCTGCTGGCGCGCGCGGAAGCCGCCGGTTGGCCGGTATTCGAGGGCTACGGCCTCTCCGAGTGCGCCTCCGTGGTCACGCTCAACCGTCCCGGTGAACGGCATCCCGGCAGCGTCGGACGCCCCCTGCCTCACGTCGAGGTCAGACTGGCCGACGACGGCGAGGTTCTGGTCCAGGGCAATGTGATGCTGGGCTATCTGGGTGACAGCGCGCCGGCGCCGACAGTCTGGCCCACCGGCGATCTGGGGCAATGGGACGGCGATGCGCTGAGACTCAAGGGCCGTCGTCGCCAGGTATTCATCACCGCCTACGGACGCAATGTCGATCCGGCCTGGGTCGAAGCCGAACTGACCGCCGAACCCGCGATTGCCCAGGCCTGGGTGAGCGGTGAAGCGCAGTCTTTCAACCGTGCCCTGCTGGTACCGCGGGGCGACTGGGTCAACGATCGCCAGATCGAGGATGCCGTGGCCAGCGCCAACGCCCGATTGCCCGATTACGCGCGTGTCTCGCTGTGGCAACGCAGCACTCCCTTTACCACACAGAACGGTCTGGCGACTGCCAATGGCAGGCTGCGCCGTGACGCCCTGAACGCGCATTACCACACTTGGCTAACCAGCCCGGTACATCCATCGGCGGATGCATAGGCCATCCGTCCACGTCCAAGGAGACGACATCATGTCCCACTACGAAACTCTGCAACAAGCCACTGCCAGCCATCGCCAATGGCTGCTCGACACGCCGGTGATTCGCCAGGCGCTGGAGGGCAACATCACCAAGGAGATCTATCAGGCGTTTCTGGCGCAGGCTTACCATCACGTCAAACAGACGGTGCCGTTGATGATGGCTTGCGGTGCGCGCCTGCCTCCGCGTCTCGAGTGGTTGCGTGGCGCGCTGGTCGAGTACATCGAGGAGGAGTACGGCCACCAGGAGTGGATCCTGGACGATATTCGAGCCCTGGGCGGCGATGCCGAGGCGGTCGCCCGCGCGACCCCGGCGCCAGCGACCGAACTGATGGTACGCTACGTCCGTGACGTAATCGCCTACGACAATCCGGTCGGCTTCTTCGGCATGGTGCACGTATTGGAAGGTACCAGCACCGCCATCGCCACCCAGGCCGCCGAGCAGATGCGAGACGGCGCGGGCCTTCCGGCCAACGCTTTCCGCTATCTCGAGTCCCACGGCAGCCTCGATATCGGCCATCTGGCGTTCTTCGAGGAGCAGATCAACCGGCTCGAAGACCCCGCCGACCTGCAAGCCATCATCGATGCCGCCAACATGGTCTATCGGCTCTACGGTGCCATGTTCCGCAACCTCCGCCAGGACGCCGACGACGCGGTCAGCCACGAGGGCCTGAGCCATGCGCTGGTCTGATCGCCGCATCCTGATCACCGGCGCCAGCGGCGGTATCGGACGTGAACTGGTGACCCTGCTGGCACAGCGCGGCGCACGGCTGCTGATCGTGGGGCGTAACGCCAGCGTCCTGAAAGCGCTGGCTGCGCTGGCGCCAGAGCGCATACGTACGCTGCCTGCGGACCTGACGACGCCAGAGGATCGTCGTCGGGTGGTCGAGACCGCGGAAGAGACGCGTATCGATATGCTGATCAACGCCGCCGGCGTCAATCACTTCGGTCTGTTCGACGAGCAGTCCCCGGCGGCGATCTCGTCGATGGTGGACCTCAACGTGACCGCCACCCTGCTGCTCACGCAAGCGCTGCTACCGCGACTGCTGCACGAGAACAGCGCCTGGATCGTCAACCTCGGCTCCGCGTTCGGCGCCATCGGGCACCCCGGCTACACCGCCTACTGCACGACCAAGTTCGCCCTGCGCGGATTCAGCCAGGCGCTGCGCCGGGAACTGGCCGACACCCCGGTCCAGGTGCTGCACATCTCGCCTCGGGCCACCCGAACCGGCATGAACAGCGACCGCGCCGATGCCCTCAATACCGAACTGGGCAACCACGTGGACGAACCTGCCCAGGTCGCGGCGAGGGTGATTCGCGGCATCGAGGCGCAGGCTCGTGATCGGCAGCTCGGTTGGCCGGAGTGCCTGCTGGTCAAGTTGAACGGGATCCTACCCGGCATCGTCGACCGCGCACTCAGGAAACGGCTCCCGACGATCCAGCAGCATGCACGTCGCCCCTCCCCCTCGCCATGATCCGTACACGGAGATCACCATGACAGCATACCGATCCATGAAGGTGCTGATTCTCGCCACCGCGCTTGCCACCATGTCGGGGATCGCGCTTGCCGCCAGCCCGCTCGCACTGGCGGCCGAATCCCCGACGGCATCGAGCGCGGCATCGGCGACCGCGGTTGCCGCGGGTCTGCACGAGCTCCAGAGCCGCTGGGCCAATATCCAGTACAAGACGCCGGAAGCGCGGCGTGTCGACGCCTTCGATCAGCTCTACCAGCGCGCTCAGGCCTTGCTCAAGGCGCAGCCCGATAGCGCGGCGCTGCACACCTGGGCAGGCATCATCCGAGGTTCCCAGGCGGGTGCGAAGGGTGGCCTGGGCGCACTCTCCCTGGTCAAGGAGGCACGCTCCGAGTTCGAGCGGGCGATATCGATCGATCCGACGGCGCTGGACGGATCGGCCTATACCAGCCTGGGCACCCTCTATCACCAGGTCCCCGGCTGGCCCCTGAGCTTCGGCGACGACGACAAGGCGCGCGAGCTGCTGCAGAAAGGGTTGAACCTCAATCCCGACGGGATCGACAGCAACTACTTCTGGGCCCAATTCCTTCACGACGAGGGCGACGACGCGCAGGCCCGCCAGGCACTCGAGAAAGCGATGGCCGCCGCGCCGCGCCCCGGCCGGGAAACGGCCGATGCCGGACGCCGCCAAGACATTCAGGCATTGCTGCAGGAGATCTAGACGCAGCGGCCTCGTTCTGACGTCCGAGCAATCCGGCATAGCGTGGAGATCGACAGCGGGTATCGGTTGCATTCATCGCAACAGCCCTCATGATGGAGATCATGAGGGCGCTAACGAGCGCCCATCCATTTCCTGAAGGGAACGCTCATGTCACGACTTGCCGATACTCCTCTCTCGGTACTGGATCTGGCGCCGATCACGCGCGACGGCACCGCAGCGGAGACGTTCCGCCGCAGCGTCGACCTGGCCCAGCAGACCGAGCGCCTGGGCTACAACCGCTACTGGCTGGCCGAGCACCACAATATCGACGGTATCGCCAGCGCGGCGACCAGCGTGCTGATCGGCCATATCGCCGGGGCGACCTCGACCATGCGCATCGGCAGCGGCGGGATCATGCTCCCCAACCATCCGCCGTTGGCGATCGCCGAGCAGTTCGGCACCCTGGCTACGCTCTACCCGGATCGCATCGATCTCGGCCTCGGCCGTGCCCCGGGCTCCGACGGCATCACCATGCAGGCCATGCGTCGCGACCCGCGCGCCGGGGTCAACGATTTCCCCGATCGCCTCGACGAACTCCGCCGCTACCTGGGCGATACCGTACCCGGCCAGCGGGTGCGGGCGATTCCCGGCGAAGGCACCCATGTGCCGATCTGGCTGCTCGGTTCCAGCGGCTACAGCGCCCAGCTCGCGGCCAGGCTCGGGCTACCGTTCGCCTTCGCCGGTCAGTTCGCCCCCGGTTACATGATCGAGGCCCTGCATCTCTATCGCGAAGGCTTCCAGCCGGGGGTGCTCGACAAGCCTCACGCGATGATCGGCATCCCGCTGGTCGCCGCCGACACCGACGAGCGCGCCCGCTTCCTCGCCTCCACCCAGCAGCAGAAGTTCCTCAACCTGATCCGTGGCAAGAGCACGCGGACCCAGCCACCGGTGGAGCATCTCGACTGGTCGCCCCAGGAGCAGGCCATGGTCGCCCAGAATCTCGGAGCCGCCGTCGTCGGCGGTCCCGAGAGCGTACGCCAGCAACTGGAGGAGCTGCTGGACCGGACCGGGGCCGACGAGATCATGGTCAACACCGACTGTTACGATCACGCCGAGCGGGTGAAGTCCTACGAGATTCTGGCGGAGGTTCAGCGGGCGTCACGATAGTCGTCGCCGCCCGCAACTCTCCAGACTTATTTCGTTTTGGGTTGGCTCAGCACTGACGAGGATCCAGCCACCCTCACCTGACCTCTGACGAGGGGACTTAACGCTCGTCCCCTCGCCGCTCCCCTTCTTTTAGCGCCGCAGGATCGCGAAACCCTGGCCCGTCGGAGACCTTCGCCGGGGTCGGCGCATAAAGGACATCCATGTCCTAATGCGCCTCTTGCGACATCCCTGTCGCAAGACCCCGCTACGGCACCTCAGGCCAGCGCGCTCCTGAAGGCGCCACGGTGGTCGGTTCCAATGAATCCAATGGTGTCATATCGATAAAAAAACACCCGGCCTATAGCCGGGTGTCTCTGCATCGAGCTTGAAAGAAAAGACTCAGCCCAATCGCTTGGCCAGCAGACCTTCCAGCTTCTTCTGGTCGGCGGCGAAGGTGCGAATACCTTCGGCCAGCTTCTCGGTGGCCATGGCGTCCTCGTTGTGCTCCCAGCGGAACTGCGCTTCGCCGATCGGGTCGAGACGCTTGGCACCGCTACCCTGATCGGTGATCTTGCGCGTCACTTCCCCTTCCGCCGAGGAGAGCTCCTCGAGCAGGGCCGGCGAAATGGTCAGGCGATTACAGCCGGCCAGCGCCAGAATCTGATCGGTGTTACGGAAGCTGGCGCCCATGACCACGGTCTCGTAGCCGTACTGGCTGGCGTAGTCGCACACACCGCGGACGAACTTGACACCCGGATCCTCGTCCGGCGCGTAGGATTCGGTGCCGGTGGATTTCTTGTACCAGTCGGTAACGCGGCCGACGAAGGGAGAGATCAGATATACACCCGCTTCGAAACAGGCGCGAGCCTGGGCATCCGAGAAGAGCAGCGTCAAATTGCACTTGATGCCTTCCTTCTCGAGCCTTTCGGCAGCACGAATGCCTTCCCAGGTGGAAGCGAGCTTGATCAGCACGCGATCCTTGGAGACGCCCTGCTTCTCGTAAAGCTTGATCAGATGATGGGCCTTCTCGAAACTGGCTTCCTCGTCGAAGGAGAGCTTGGCGGCCACTTCGGTGGAGACGCGACCCGGAATGATCTTGGTGATCTCGGTGCCGATCGCCACGCAGAGACGATCGACCGCGTCCTCGACGCGTGCGTCGGCATCGGACACTTCCGACTTCACCGCGGTCAGCGTCTCGTCGATCAACGCCTGATAGCCCTCGAGATCAAAGGCCTTGAGAATCAGAGAGGGATTGGTAGTCGCGTCATGCGGCTGGTAGCGGCGGATGGCATCCAGGTCGCCGGTATCGGCAACCACCATGGAAAGCTGTTTGAGAGAGTCGAGTTGCTGTGTCATGAATCGCTCCATCGTTGTGGCGTGTGATTGCATCCCGTCGCAATCCTGATTCTGAAAGCATAACACCGATGCGTGGTCATCGCCGTGCCACATGGCGTGTTTCCGGCGATCGACGATCAGGGTCGATACTGGTTGGACGGGGCCTGGCAAGTTGGAATTCCAGCGGAAAATCACCGCACCTGCTTTGTCTTATGAGGGGGAGAGGCGATGATTTCAATGCCCTCCCCCTTGCCGCAATGAGCGAGCCTCAGGCGATGCCATACTCCCGGCTCAGCGCCTCACGATAGCGCCGGTAGATGCCGTCGTAGCTGGCGACCACTTCCGGCCGTGGCCGGGTCAGGGTGTCTTCGTCCAGCCGTACCCAATCCCGGCACAGCTCGTCCAGTGCCACCTCGGAGTCGCGATCGTCGCACCAGCGTGCCTGGATGGCGCCGCCGAAGGCGGCGGCTTCAGTGACTTCCGGGCATACCACCTCGAGATCGAGCACGTCGGCGACGATCTGACGCCAGACCGGACTCTTCGCACCACCCCCGACGAGACGAATCTGGGTCGCCTCGCTCGCCAGCGAGCCGAGCAGCTCAAGCCCGTAGCGCAGCCCGAACGTGGCGCTCTCGACCGCCGCGCGACACAGGTTTTCCGGCGTGGTGTTGAAGCTGGTCATGCCGCTCATGCTGGCCTGCGCCTGCGGCAGCGCCGGCACACGCTCACCGCTGAAGAAAGGCAGCAGCGTGATGCCGCCAGCCCCCGGTTTCGCCTTGGCCACGGCGCGGTTGAACCCGTCGATGTCGAGCCCGACCAGCTCCCGCAGCGTGGTCGTGGCCGAGGTCACGTTCATGGTGCAGATCAGCGGCAGCCAGCCGCCGTGACTGGCACAGAAGTTGGCCACCATGGCATTTTCCGGCACCACCGGTTCGCCAGAGTGAACGGCGATGGTGCCTGAGGTGCCGAGACTGATCGTGACCCGGCCCGGCTCGATGTTGCCGGTGCCGATGGCGCCCATCATGTTGTCGCCGCCGCCGCTGGAGACGATGACGTCGTCGCTGAGGCCCAGCTCACGGGCCAGCGCCGGCCGCACCTTGCCCACCGCCTCGCGGGAGTCGATCAGTCGGGGCAGCACGCTGTCGAAGTCGAGTTCCGGAGCGATGATCTCGAACGCATCGCGCCGCCAGGTCCGCGCCCGGGTATCGAAGTAGCCGGTGCCTGAGGCATCGCCCGGTTCGGCCACGCGCTCGCCGGTCAGCCAGAAGTTGAGGTAGTCGTGGGGCAACAGCAGCGTGGCGATCCGGCGATAGGCCTGCGGATGGGTCTCGCGCAGCCAGGCGACCTTCGAGGCGGTATAGCCGGTCTGCAGCACCAGGCCAAGCTTGTCGATGCAGCCCTGCTCGCCACCGAGCCGATCGATCAGTCGCTCGTTCCACTCCGCGGTCTCGGTGTCGTTCCAGAGCTTGGCCGGGTGTACCGGTACGCCATCCTCGTCGAGAGCCACCATGCCGTGCTGCTGGCCGGAGATACCGATCGCGCGAATGGCATCCGCCCCGACGCCGGCATCCTTCAGCGCCTCGTCGAGCGCACCACGGAACGCCTCGGTCCACTCCTCGACCCGCTGCTCCCGCCGCCCGTGGTCGCCCTGCTCCAGCTTGTGGGGTCGCGAGGCCTCGCCGACGATGCGACCGTCGCTGCCATCGACCACCACCACCTTGGTGCTCTGGGTGCCACAATCCACACCGATATACATTACATCCATCCCTTGATCAGTTCCGTCGAGGCCGGCGCCAGTGCCGCCCTCACCCTGTCGACCGCGGGGTCAACTGGCGACGAGATGCTCGACGCAGGCCCGGGCGCCATCACGGTAGAGACGATCCAACGCATCGAGATAGGCCGAGCGGAACCGCTCGTCATCGGCCAGGTCCCCGAACAGCTGACGGTTCTCGATGAACGCGGTCGGCTGGTCGCGGTTGCGCTTGGCGATCGCCATCAGTTCGTCCTTGAGTCGGTCGACCACCGTGATCGGCTCGCCCTGCTCATCGGCCCCCTCCGCATAACGCGCCCAGCTTGCGACGACCGCCGCGCTTCGATGGATCTCTCCGCCCTGGGCCAGCTGCTCCCGGATCACCGGCAGCAGCCACTTGGGAATGCGATCCGAGCTCTCGGCGCAGAGTCGCGCCAGGGTATCCTTGATCTCCGGATTGGCGAAACGCGCGATCAGGGTCCGCTTGTAGTCGTCGAGATCGACCCCCGGCACCGGACGCAGCGTTGGCGTGCCCTCGCGGTTCATGTAGTCGAGCAGAAAGTCGACGAACAGCGGATCCTGGCACACCTCATGGGCGTAGCGGTAGCCGGCCAGGTAGCCGAAATAGGTCAGCGCCTGATGGCTGGCGTTGAGCAGGCGTAGCTTCATCAGTTCGTAGGGCATGACGTCTTCGACCAGTTGCACGCCAACCTGGTCGTAGGCCGGGCGACCCGCGTTGAAATGGTCCTCCAGCACCCACTGGGTGAATGGCTCGCACACCACCGGCCAGCGATCCTCGATACCGAAGCGGCTTCCGATCTCTTCGATGTCGGCATCGGTGGTCACCGGCGTGATGCGATCGACCATCGAGTTGGGGAAGTGGACGTTGGCATCGATCCAGTCGCCCAGTTCCACGTCCCGCGCCCGGGCATAGGCCACGAACATCTTGTGGGCGACTTCGCCGTTGCCCTGGATGTTGTCGCAGGACATCACCGTGAACGGCTCGATGCCCCGCTCGCGACGCCGGGAAAGCGCCTCGGCCACGATCCCGAAAGTGGTCCTGGGCGTCTTCGGCGAGGCCAGATCGTGCTCGACATCGGCGTTACCGAGATCGAACTCGCCGGTGACGTGGTGGAAGTTGTAGCCGCCTTCGGTCACCGTCAGCGAGACGATGCGAATCTTCGGATCCGCCAGCAGTTCCAGGGTACCTTCGATGTCGTCCGGCGCGTAGCGATAGTCGATGATCGAACCGATCACCCGCGCCTGGTACTCGCCCTCGGGATGCTTGATCACCAAGGTATAGAGATGATCCTGGGCGGAGAGCGCCGCCTGCATGCGACGGTCGCCAGGCATCACCCCGACGCCGACGATCCCCCAGTCCAGCGCCTCGCCCCGATTCATGAGGTCGTCGAGATACATCGCCTGGTGGGCGCGATGGAACCCGCCGACACCGAAGTGCACGATGCCGGGCGTGACCTGGGCCCGGTCGTAGGACGGCTTGGCGACGCTGCCGTCGAGCTGGTCGAGCGCCGCCGAATTCAACGATGCCATAGTGTTTCTCCTGAAAAAGTCACTGCCGTGGGTGATCCATCGCACAGGCCACGGTATCGGTCAGGCTTCCGCAGCCGAAGGCGCCGCCGTCGACTCGCGGGCAATGGCCAGTTCGCTCTCGCTGTCGAAAAGATGCAGCTTGTCGCTGTCGCAGGTCAGCGTCAGCGTGTCGCCGAGCTGCACCTTCCGATGGCCCGGGAGCTGTGCCGAAACGGCGTGTTCGCCCACGCTCAACTGCACCATGGTCACCGCCCCCAGCGTCTCGACGACATCCACCGTTCCCTCGATGCGATTGGTGGCCGCCGCGTCGCTCAAGCGGAGATGTTCCGGGCGGATACCGGCCCAGACGTCCGCCCCGCCCCGCGATGCCATGGTGGCTCGGTGGGCAGCGTCCAAAGAGAGCCGATAGCCATCTCCACTCACGACCCCATCGACATGCCTGGCGGGCAGGAAGTTCATCGAAGGGTTGCCGATGAAGCCGGCCACGAAGCGGTTGGCCGGGAATTCGTAGAGATTGATCGGCGTGTCGATCTGCTGGATCTTGCCATCCTTCATCACCACGATACGTTCGCCCATGGTCATCGCCTCGACCTGATCGTGGGTGACGTAGAAGGTGGTGACCTTGAGACGCTTGTGCAGCTTGACGATCTCGGCACGCATGTCGACGCGCAACTTGGCATCCAGGTTGGAGAGCGGCTCGTCCATCAGGAACACCTGCGGATCGCGCACGATCGCCCTGCCCAGCGCGACACGCTGACGTTGCCCGCCGGAGAGTTCGCGCGGCTTGCGTTCGAGCAGATGCTGGATGCCGAGCGTCTGGGCCGCCTCGTCGATCTTCTGCTTGATCTCCTCGGCGGGGCGTTTCTTCAACCGCAGGCTGAACGCCATGTTCTCGGCCACGCTCATGTGCGGGTAGAGCGCGTAGCTCTGGAACACCATCGCGATGTCGCGCTCCTTGGGCGGCACCTGACTGACATCCCGGCCGCCGATCAGGATTTCGCCTTCGGTATTGCGCTCGAGCCCGGCGATCATGCGCATGGTGGTCGACTTGCCGCAGCCCGAAGGCCCCACCAGGACCACGAACTCGCCGTCACGCGTGACCAGGTTGAAGTCGTCGACGGCGTTGCTGCTGCTGGCGCCCTTGAGTTGCGAACCATAATTCTTGGCGACGTTCTTGAGTTCGACGATAGCCATGTCGTTAACCCTCTATAGGAAATCCGTTACCAGCACGATCGCCGGTCATTTGACGGCGCCGAAAGTCAGGCCTCTGACCATCTGGCGTTGCGTGAACCAGCCGAGCACGATGATCGGCGCGATCGCCAGCACGGAGGCGGCGGACATCTTGGCCCAGAACAGCCCCTCGGCACTCTTGAACGAGGCAATGTAGACCGCCAGCGTCGCCGCGCTATGGTCGGTCATGGTGATGCTCCAGAACGACTCATTCCAGGCCAGGATCAGCGCCAGCAACCCCGTCGAGGCCAGCCCGGGCAGCGCCAGCGGCAGCACCACCTTGAACAGTGTCTGCATGATGCTGGCACCGTCGATGTCGGCGGCCTCGACGATGTCCTTGGGAATGTCGCGAAAGTAGGAGTAGACCATCCAGACGATGATCGGCAGGTTCATGGCGGTGAACAGCAGCGTCAGCCCCAACGCGTTGTCCAGCAGCCCGACCGCGCTGTAGACCAGGTAGATCGGGATCAGCACGCCCACCGCCGGGATGAACTTGGTCGAGACCATCCATACCAGCAGGAAGTCGGTGCGCTTGTTGGGATAGAACGCCATCGCATAGGCGGCCGGCACCGCCAGCGCCAGCCCGATCACGGTCGAGGCGACGGCGGTCAGCGCGGAGTTCCAGGCGTAGTGCCAGTAACCGCTGCCCTGCGCCAGGGCCATCTTGAAACTCTCCAGCGTCGGCGAGAAGAAGAAGTTCGGCACCACCGTGAAGGCCTGCTGCTCGGTCTTGAACGAGGTCAGCAGCAGCCACAGGATCGGGAAGAAGATCAGCAGCGCCACGCCCCACGCGAGTACGCCCAGGGCACCGTTGGCAAACCGGTTCGAATTCATCGTGCGGCTCCCGCGTTGAGGTTCCCGGCAATGAAGCGAATCAGCATGATGGCGAAGATGTTCGCCAGGATCACGGCGCCGATGGCGGCCGCCGAGGCGATGCCGATGTCGTTCTGCTGGAACACGGTCTGGAAGATGTAGTACGGCAGGTTGGTCGTGGCAGTGCCGGGGCCGCCGCCAGTGGTGGTATAGATCTCCGCGAACGAGGTCAGGAAGAAGATGCTCTCAAGCATCACCACGACGTACAGCACCTGCCCCAGGTGGGGAATCACGATATGGCGAAACTCCTGCCAAGCACTGGCGCCATCGAGCTTGGCCGCCTCGATCTGGTCTTCCGGCAGCGACTGCAGGCCGGTCAGCAGCACCAGCAACGCGAACGGGGTCCATTCCCAGGTGATCATGATGATCACCGACAGCATCGGATAGTGGGCGAGCCAGTCGATCGGCTCCAGCCCCAGCTGTCTAGCCACCCAGGCGAACAGGCCGTACACCGGGTGGAACAACATGTTCTTCCAGATCAGACCGGTCACGACCGGCATCACGAAGAACGGCGCGACCGCCAGCGTGCGCGCGACGCCGCGGCCGACGAAGGTCCGGTTGAAAAGCAGTGCCAGCGCCAGGCCCAGACAGACCGTGATGACCAGACTGGCCCCGACGATGATCAGGGTGTTGGCCAGCGATTTCCAGAAGGTGGGATCGCTCAACAGGATGGTGAAATTGGTCAACCCGGCGAAGCCGTTGTACATCGGCATGATCAGGTTGTACTGCTGAAACGAGTAATAGATGGTCATTGCCAGCGGCACGAGCATCCAGATCAGCAGGAAGATGACCGCCGGCGCCATCAGCAGTCGCGTCGTGCGAGCGAACGAGCGCGCACCGGCCTCTTCGGCGGATGGCGCGGTGGTCGAGGCGGTTCGAGAAATGGCTTTCATGCGTGATTCCCGTGGCTTTGGATTGCGTCATGCAACCACTGGTCCGACTTGCGCAGCGACACCGCCGATCGCCATGGCGGCTCGGCGGTGTCCGTGGCGAATCGCTTACTGCGGCTTGCCGGTCTGCTGCATGATGCGGTCGGTGAAGGTCTGCCCCTGCTGCAGCGCTTCATCGACGCTGCTCTGACCGGACAGCATCGCTGCCATCAGCTGGCCGACCCGTGTCCCGATCGCCTGGAACTGCGGAATGGTGACGAACTGCACGCCGGTATAGGGCACTTCCTGCGCGCTGGGGTCGTTCGGACTGGCGCTCTTGATCGCCGTCTCGACCAGCGGCGCAAACGGTGCTGCCTTGACGTAATCCTCGCTGGCATAGGTCGATTGGCGCGTTCCCGGCGGAACGGCCAGCCAGCCCTTGTCATCAGCCACGGCCTGGATGTAGTCCTTGGAAGTCGCCCAGTCGACGAAGGTCTTCGCCGCGTCCTGTTGCTTGGAGGACTGCGGCACCGCCAGCGCCCAGGTGAACAGCCAGTTGGAGCCTTTCTCCGTCGTCTCGTAAGGCGCCTGAGCGAAGCCCACCTTGTCGGCGACCTGCGAGGTTTTCGGGTCGCTCACGTAGCTCGCCGCGACGGTGGAATCCACCCACATCCCGCACTGGCCATTGGCGAACAGCGTCTCGGATTCGGTGAAGCCGTTGGAGGTCACGCCCGGGGGGCCATAGTTGTTGAGCAGATCGACATAGGCGTGGGCCGCGTTCTTCCACTCTTCGCTGGTCAGCTGCGGTTTCCAGTCCATGTCGAACCAGCGACCGCCGAAGCTGTTGACCATGGTGCCGAACAGCGCCATGTTCTGCCCCCATCCGGGCAGTCCGCGCAGACAGATGCCATAGACGCCATCCGAGGGCGAATGAATCTTGGAGGCGAACTCCTCGACCTGGCTCCAGGTCGGCTTGTCCGGCATCTCGATCCCGGCCTTCTCGAACAGATCCTTGCGGTAGTAGGTCACCGAGGATTCCGCATAGAACGGCAAGGCGTAGAGCGTGCCGTCGACCGACAGGCCATCCTTGACCGGCTTGAGCAGATCATCGACGTCATAGCTCTCGGGCAGGTTCTCCATCGGCGTCAGCCAGTCGTTCTGCGCCCAGATCGGCGTCTCGTAGTTGCTTACGGTCACCACGTCGTACTGGCCGGCCCCGCTGGCGATATCGGTCGTGACCTTCTGCCGCAACTCGTTTTCCGGTAGCGTCACCCAGTTGACCTTGATATCCGGATGCGCGTCGTTGAACGCCGACATCATGCTCTGCATGGTCACCATGTCGGGGTTGTTCACCGTGGCGACGGTGATTTCCGTGCTCTGTGCCATGGCGACGGAGCAGACACTCAAGCCTGCGATCCCGACACCTGAAATGAACAAGGCAAGTCTCATCTGGAATTCCTCTCGTAGCGCTCGTTATTGCTATGTTTTCGACGGCGGTCATATTCGACGGCTATCGCGCCGAGCATCGAACGATCCCACGGATACGATCCGACCCGATCTACCTAGGCTGGCGTTGTGATGAAGAGGATCGACCGTACACTCATGGATGCCCGCCCTGACGCACATGACATCAAGAGGAAATCATAGCGTTAACACTGAAGGAATCAAGCCGACTGAATTTTAATTTATCTTTTAAAATCAGTATATTGAAAAACATTAGACCAATGTTTAATGCCCTGAATAGACCTAAGTAGTAGAGAAAAACCAGTCCCTCGCGGACAATATCGATGTTATGAAATGACACAAAATGATATTAGATGCTCATGATCGTCACTGCACCGGGAGAGGTCGCCGGCTTGCCGGCCACGTTCTCGACAGGTCGAAAATCACGAGTATCACCAGGGAGATGAGGTCGATGCCTCGAACCACGCTCGAAGATATTGCCCGACAGGCCGGGGTCAGCAAGATTACCGTCTCGCGGACCTTCTCTTCGCCGGAGAAGGTGCACGCCGAGACCCGTAGTCAGATATTGCGAATCGCCCGTGAACTCAACTACGTGCCGCAGTCGCAGACGGCCAATCGCGATCCCGCGATCACGCGAACGCTGGGTGTGGTCAACCCCAACATGAGCAACCCGTTCTTCGGCCGGATGACGCGGGAGATCACACTGGCCGCCAGAGCCCGGGGCTATACGGTGCTGGTGTTCGACTCCTACGAGTCGGAAACGCTGGAAGACGAAGCGATCGGCAAGTTGATCGAATTCTCCGTCGATGCCGTCATCCTGTCGGTCATCTCCTCGGACATCGACTATCATCCGGCCTACCTGGATCGCCTGGAGGCGGCGAGGATTCCGGTGGTACTGGTCGACCGCGAACTCAAGGCCGCGCATTACGGCGGCGTCTACATCGACAATCTCGACTGCGGTTATCAGGCCGGGCGCTACTGCCTGGAGAAGGGATTGACGCAGCTGCTCGCCGTGTCGGGCCCGGCCGACTCGATGGTCTCGATCGGGCGCATGTCCGGGCTGCGTGAAGCGATCGGCAGCCGACCGGTATCGCTCGAGGTGATCTACAGCGATTTCAGCTTCGAGCCCGCCTATCTGGCGCTGCGCGACTATCTGCGTGACCACTCCTGGCCAGAGGCGATCATCGGGGCCAACAACCAGATCACCATGGCGGTGCTGAAGCTTTGTCACGAACAGGGCGTCGTGCCACAACGAGACGTCCAGTTGTTCAGCATCGACGACATCGAGCACAGCGATGTGTTCGGGGTGCATATCCCCTGCATTCACCACAACCTGCCGGAAATTGCCCAGCAGGCGCTGCAGCTGGCATTGGCGGCGATCCAGTCACCGGACCAGCGCGGATTCCGAACCGTGGTGAGAGGCCAGCTACGCACTTGGTGACAGGCCGGGGCGGCCGGACACGGCGGCCGAGCGCAAGACGATCAATCGGGTGCCGATGTCCGCCCGGCAGCGTTGCCGACCTGGGCGGAGACCGGTGACGCGGGCAACCAGACATCGGCCGCCAGCCCGCCCAGCGCCGCTCGCTCGAGGCGCAGGGTGCCACCGTAAAGCATCATCAGATCCTCGACGATCGACAGTCCCAACCCGGAACCGGAGCCCCGGGCATCCAGGCGCACGCCCCGCGCCAGCGCCGACTCACCCTGGGCACGCGTCATTCCCGGGCCGTCGTCCTCGATTCGCAGGCGAACCCCCTGGGGCACCTGGGAGACCGTGAACGAGACCCTGGTGCTTGCCCAACGCAGCGCGTTCTCCAGCAAATTGCCGGTGAGCTCCTGAATATCCTGCGGGTCGATACGCGCCGCCGCCCTGGGATCGATATCGGTATCGAACCGCACGCCACGACGCTCCGCGAGCCTGGCCAGCCCCTGCACCACCGGGGCAATCGCGTCGCCGATCGCCACACGCCCCGAGAATGCCACGCCGCCCGCCGCCGAGGCTCGCGCCAGATGATGACGCACCGCGTCATCGATCCGCGTCAGCTCGGTGTTGATGGGTCTGCGCTGCTCTTCGGGGAAGCGCTCCGACAAGGTCTTCAGCACGCTGACCGGCGTCTTCAGCGCGTGCGCCAGATTGCCGGCCGCCGCGCGACCTCGCTCGATCAAGCGCCGATCGCGCTCGAGAACGCCGTTCATGGCCAGCGCCAGCTCCTTGAGCTCCATCGGCAACTGCGTGTCCAGCCGCTCGCTCTCGCCCTCCTCCACTGACTGCAGGTTGGCCGACATTCGTCTCAGCGGCGCGAGCCCCCAGCGCATCTGAAGCGCCAACCCTGCGAGCAGCAACACACCGAAGGCGGCCAGCGACAGGATCAGCAGTCTCTCGAAGCGCCCGACCTCGCGATCCAGCTCCGCGGTCGAACCTGCCAGCGCCACGTGGATGAGGTCGCTGTAGCCAGGCAACCGAAGATCGCGCTCGATCATGCGAAGCGCGTCGTCACGCGGGCCGCTGACTTCATAGATATTGATCCCGTTGTGGTGACCGGGGATGGGCAGCCGCTGGTCCCACAGCGAGCGCGACGTCATGGTGAGATCGCCTCCATCGCTCACCTGCCAGTACCAGCCGGAATAGACGCGGTCGAAGCGAGCGTCGCCCAGCGAGCGATTGAGGTGAAGGCGCTGACCGACACTGTCGACCTGAATCCCGGCCAGCAGGGCATTGAGCTGGGATTCGAGCCGGCTGTCGAAAGAGGCGGTGGCGGATTGGCGAAAATTGTAACTCAGCCCGACACCGGCCAGCGGGAGCAGCACGATGACCAGAAGCAGTGACGCCACCAGCAGACGTGCGCCCAATGGCGCCAGGCGCAGACGCTCGCCCAGATGGAGAATCCAGCGGGGTTGCCAACGCTTCAAGTATCGGCCTCGAGATCGACCAGACGGTAGCCCTGGCCTCGAAGCGTCTCGATCCGGGCGCGACCGAACTTGCGTCGCAAGCGACTGATCTGCACATCGATGACGTTGGAGTCGGGTTCATGGTCGCGGTTGTAGACGTGCTCGACCAGTTCGGCCCGACTGACGATGCGTGGTGAGGCGTGCATCAAGTAGGAGAGCAGCCGGGACTCCTGAGCGGTCAATGTAATGGGGCGGCCCGCCAGCGAGACGCTGCCGGAGTGGGTGTCCAGGGTCAGTTCCCCCACCCGGATCACGGGATGGGCATGGCCATGGCTGCGCCGGACCAATGCGCGCAGGCGGAACAGCACCTCGGCGGTCTCGAACGGCTTGACCACGTAGTCATCGGCGCCGGCGGAAAAGCCCGCGGCCTTGTCGGACCAGCGCTCCCGTGCCGTCAGGACCAGCACCGGCAGATCGATGTCGTCCTCCCGCCACTGGGAGAGCCAGCGGGTGCCATCGCCATCGGGCAGTCCCAGATCCAGGATGATCGCATCGTAGCGTTCGGTGCGGACCAGAAAATCGGCTTCCTGCCCGGTGGTGGTCGACTCGATCAGCAACCCGGCCTCGGCCAGCGCATCGGCCAGCGCCTCGGCGAGCGCCGCATCGTCCTCGACCAACAATACCTTCATTACCGACTCCCCGGTTCCAGGCTCATCCATCGTCGCTGCTCTGCGGCGACGTGCGACGACAATCGTTCACGGCGATTTCTTCATCGCCTCGATATTGACTCCCTCGACGCTCAGCAGCTCGCCACTGGTTGCATCGAACTCGAACTCCACCACCTGCCCCTGAGGCCCGATCATCTCCACCTCGTACTCGATCCGGCCATCCTCCTGCTCCAGTTCGACCTCGAGAATCTGTCCTTCGTAGCGGGCTTCCAGCCAGTCCATGATCTCGTCGATACCGACCAGATGGCCTTCCTTGACCTCCTTGTGGAGATCCCGCCAATTGTCGCCGTCGGCGCTCACAGGCACCAGTGCCCCGCTCATCATCAATGGCAGGGTCACGATCAGCAGCACGAGGGGGTTGCGAAGTTTCATGCCGCCAGTGTGCCGTAATCGCCATGAATCCGACATGAACATCCGGCCGAACGAGCACCATCCCCATCGGCCCTCTAGGGGCGATTAACGCAATATGAATGTCACCGTCAGTTCGACGCAAGGTCTGCGCGCGTATAACGGGTGACAGTGTCGACCACGTTCGACTGACGCGACCCGCGTCTTCCGGAAACGGTCACTCAGGAGGTACGTGATGAAAAATCGCTTATGGTTACTCCCTGCCGTCGCCCTTGGCGGAAGTTTCGGCGCCAATGCCCTGGCCGACGACACCACACTCTCCTACGGTCAGTTGGAGAGGCTGCTCAACAGCGCAGAGGATTACGGTTTCAATCGCTACGAGAAACTGGACGCCGATCACGACGACAACCGTTTCGAGATCGAGGGCTGGCGCGCCGATGGCTGGGAACTCGACGTTTCGATGACGCTGAACGATGGGACGCTGACGCGAGAGAGTCAGCGGAAGTCGATCGCTCCGGACTGGGGACTGACCAGAGAGGAGCTCGACGCGGCACTCTCCAAGGCCCGGGCCGGTGGAATGCAACATTTCGCGGAGCTCGAGGTCGATAGTAATGGGCATGTAGAGATCGAAGGCTACAATGCGCAGCAAGCGCAGTTCGAACTCGACCTGCACCGCGATGAGCTGAATTACGAGCATCTCGACAGCGGGAGTGAAAACGGATGACCGACAACCGCCAGAACGACAACGCCGCCTGGCGTGCCGCCCAGCAGTGGCGCGAGCGCGTTCAGCAGACCCGCCCCAGCCAGGGGGCCAGCGGGATTCGACTGTTGCTGACCTGGCTACTGTTCGGCGCCATGCTGATCATTGGCACCCTACTGGGGCTGTTCTTCCTCGTCATCGGCTGGGCCATGCTACCGTTTCTTCGCCACCGGATGAAAAAACGCGCCGAACAGGTACGCGCCTCCCGGGCGCAGTACGCCGGCGGCAGCGCCGACCATGGCGGTGAGGCCGCTACCGGGCGTTCTCAGCGGGTGCTCGACGGCGAATACGAAGTCCGTTCCAGGGATAATTGATCTCGCCGGCACCCGCCGGCTCTCCTGCCATCGATCGCATCGCGCACCGTGTCGCTTCGGCAATGATCGATCCGGCTCGTCGTTTCCTGTCATCTCAATACGCTGACCGCGTGCGCCTCCCCGGCGTACGCGGTAGAGTCATTTACGACCTTGGTAGAACACGCCATCACGACTGTGCCGGCAGCGCCTTGCCGTGATGGCGTCGATAACAATAATCCGATAGTAGGGCTCCGTGACCCATGAACGCGATCGACCGACTGTTGCGCGCGGCCAAGATTTCCGAGATCGAGCAGCTAACTGGCCTGGCGGAAACCGCCGCCGTCGTCGGCGATATCACTCGTTTCGTCCATGCCCTGCAACGTGAGCGAGGCGCCTCCAGCATCTATCTCGGTTCAGGTGGCCTGCGCTTCACCAGGCAGCGGCACCAGCGCATCGCCGACAGCCTTCAGGCCGAGACCACGCTGCGCCAGCGCCTGGAGGAGTGGGCGACACCGAACGAGGCAGACCGAATCTCGCACCGCCTCGCCGGTGCCCGCCTGCTGACTCGGGTCGCGGCGGTCTGGCAGGGACTCGACGCCCTCCCCGGCATCCGTCTCGATATCGACGCGCAACGCCTGACCGCGGACGACGCCGTGCGGCTGTTCAATCGGCTGATCAGCAATCTGCTGTCGGTCATCTTCGAAGCCGCGAACACGGCCAGTGACGCCGAAATCACCCGTGTGCTGGTCTGCCTGTTTCACTTCATTCAGGGCAAGGAGCTGGCCGGACAGGAGCGCGCCTGCGGCGCCTTCGGCTTCACCTCGGGCGCCTTCGACGAAGCTCACCGCCAAACGATGCGGCAACTGATCGATGCCCAGCACCGCTGCTTCGAGACCTTCGCCGAGTTTGCCAGCGCCGACCTGATCTCTTGCTGGCGCCATGAGCTGGACCAGCCGATCCATGCCGCCATCGTTCGGCTGCGTGAACTGGCGACACTGGATGCGCCACTCCCCGACGACCACGACGACCCGGGCGAGCAGTGGTATGCCATCGCCACTCAACGCATCGACGCCATGAAGCGGATCGAGGATCGGCTGGTGGAAGAGCTTCAGCATAGCTGCCGCGAGCGCATCGCCCAGACCGAGCGCGATCTCGAAAATGCCTCGGGTCTACAGGATGCGCTGAACGGTGAGCGGTGGGTAGCCCCGGTGAACCTGCTGATGTCAGCGCCGGAGGCGGATCAGGCATCGAGCCTCGGCGCACTGACCGCCAATGCGATGGATTCACGCTTCAGCCGCTCGCTGATCGAGCTGGTACAGCTGCAGAACGCCAGGCTCCAGCAGATCAGCGACGAGCTCGAAAGCACCCGCAGGACCCTGCGCGACCGCAAGCGGATCGATCGTGCCAAGGGCCTGCTGATGACCCATCAGCAGCTGTCCGAAGACGAGGCTTACCGGCTGTTGCGCAAGACCGCCATGGATCAGAGCAAGCCACTGATCGAGGTGGCGCAGAACGTGATCGACCTGGTCGAGATGCTCTCCTCGAAGTAGGTCTGACCCCAGGCGAGCCTGAACCAGGACTTCGAATCACCCGCCAGACGTTGTCGGTGCAGTGGGCGGGGGCGTTGCACCGGCCTGAGGCTCCGTCCGCTCGCGCTCCCCTCGTCGTGCATCATGGGATCGAGTTTATGTTGTTAAATCTCGTCGATAACGGCGATTCTGGTCTTTTCAGAGGTCCTGGTACATCAACGTGACGCGCTCGCCACGATAAATCACGGATTCGAAGGGCACCCAGCCCAGACGCGCGTAAAACGCCACCTGGTCGGGTGTGTAGAGATAAAGTCGCCGACAATCCGCTTCCCGGGCCTCGGTTTCCACCGTCGCCACCAATGCCGAGGCGATACCGCGGCCGCGCCAAGCCGGCAGGACGAAAACGGAGGCGAGCCAAGGCCCCATGAGGGACCGACTGCTCATGTCGCTGACGGTCAGGCTCGCGGTAGCTATCGGCTCGCCATCGTTCATGGCCACGAATACCGAAGGTACGCCTCTGGCACCGCAATCCTCGCGAGTGTCGTCCCGCCATTCGTCGAACATCGTGTGCGGGTGGAGTCCGCCCCAGGCGTCGAAGGTCCAACGCGAGACCGTTTCGATGCCAAGCGTGTCAACGCGGTCCAACCGAGAGATCTTCCAGTCCATCATGGCCCCACCCGTGATGCTGAATCCCAAGTCGATCGACGGCTAGAGAAGCCCGATAGGTCCAACGCCCGAGCTGGCGTCGATTCGATGTCAGGCCTTCTTGACGAACTCGGACTTGAGTTTCATGGCGCCAATCCCATCGATCTTGCAGTCGATATCGTGATCGCCATCGACCAGGCGAATGCTCTTGACCTTGGTGCCCACTTTCACGACCTGCGAAGATCCCTTGATCTTCAGGTCCTTGATCACGGTCACGCTGTCGCCGTCGGCAAGCGGGGAGCCGTGCGCGTCAGTGACTGTCCGCTCATCCTTCTCACCATCGGCAGTCGCAACGCTGGACCATTCATGGGCGCACTCGGGACAGATGAATAGCAGGTTGTCGGCATAGGTATATTCCGACCCGCACTGCGGGCAGGCTGGCAGTTGGCTCACGTGTAGCCCCTCGACATCTGGAAAGTGGCGAAGTCTACGCCGCCGACCCGAGGCTGCCCAGTCAAAGGTTCTCATCGATCGGGATCGACGCACCGGTGGTGGCCTGGGCCATGGCGACGATGCTGCCGACCACGACCAGGCAAGGCGAGGGCAACGGGTTGGCGGCGTGCCTCCGGGGCATGTCCGCCAGCGTACCGATGAGCGCCTGCTGCTCGGGTAGCGAAGCATTGGCGACCAGCATCACAGGCCACTCGGCCGGAAGGCCGGCACCGGTCAGGCCCTCGCAGATCATCTCGAGGCGGTCGAGCCCCATGTAGAAGACCAGTGTCTCATCTCGGTGGGCAAGCGTCGTCCAGTCGGGCATCGTCTCGTCGCTGCACTGTCGGGCGGTAATGAAACGCAAGCGCTGGGCGTGGGCACGATCGGTCAGCGGCAGCCCCAGGGCCGCCGCCGCGCCGGAAGCGGCGGTGATGCCGGGCACGATCTCGCTGTCGATACCGGCCTCGGCGAGCGCGGCAAGCTCTTCGCCCATGCGCCCGAAGATCCCCGGATCGCCGCCTTTGAGTCGCACCACACGTTTGCCCGCGGCGGCGAGCCTCACCATCAGATCGCCGATTTCCGCCTGCGGCACGCTGTGATCGCCCTTCGCCTTGCCGACGTAGTAGCGTTCGCACCCTTTCGGTAACAAGGCGAGGATCTCGGCGCCGACCAGGCGATCATAGACTACCGCTTGTGCTGACTCGATGCGCCGCAGCGCACGGACGGTCAGCAGATCAGCCGAGCCCGGGCCCGCCCCCACCAGCGAGACCCGGCAGGTACGCTGCCCAACTGCACCAATACGGCCCTTGGGGTCCATGGCGGCGAAGAGCCACTGCTGGGCCGTTTGCCGCATGCGTGCCATCCAACCGGTCGATCCAGGCGCCCATTCGCGCCTGGATCGATGAGTGGGATGATGAATCGGGATACGACTCGGATGACAGGCTGGCATCGGCAGACTCCTCTTCCAACGGCAATTTCCAATCGGGTTGACGCGAATCGTGTAACCGAGCGCGGCAGAGCGCTACGCCTGTCACCTGAAGAGAGGCCGCGCTCGAACGCAAAGAGGCCCGACTCACCGCCATGGGTGAGTCAGGCCTCTTTGCCTGCCGTCGGCCCAGAGAGGACCGACACTTCAACTGTCTCTTCCGCAGCCGATGACACGGTTCGTGCCTCGCTCCTGCACTCCGGCCCGACACCCTCTTTGGCATCCGACCACCGCCTTGTCGGCGTTTCGATTCATCCATCATTGGGCAATTTCAGGGCCAACAATCGTCTTTACCTTTCCAGACAGTCACCTGTCTCCCCCGTCCAGCCCCATTCCCCATCCGCGTCACCGCGGTGTGGCGTCGCGGCGGGAGTTCCTGGTGCAGAAGTCGCTCGACTTGCACCATCGATGTTCATCCGCGCGGGAGACCGGCGCGCATCGCAGCCGACAGCATTGACTCAACACCTTGAAATCCATCGCAGGAATCGCCGACTGGCATGCCATTCGCTTGACGGACTACAGGCAGTGACCAACGACGGTCATCGCCAGCCGCGCGCCGGATCGATGTTGCGCGACGGCCGCAGGTCCGGACGGGTGGGTTCCGGGTATGCCGTTAGACCGAATATAGAATTCAGGCAAAGGCGCCTGATGCCGCGAAGCCAACGCTTCGTGTCATCAGGCGCCTTTTTGCGTTGTATGGCTCGCCACCACCTTGCCATTCAAGCCCAACGAACGAGAGGAGGCTGGATGAACACTCCCGCTGTCTATGCCGACACCCCGACCGCGCCCCAAGCCAAGGCCCCCCTGCCCCGCCTGATCGTGATCGGCAACGGCATGGTCGGTCACCACTTGCTGGAACGGCTGATCGAGCAGGACGCCCATCGCCGGTTCGCGGTAACCGTTTTCGGCGAGGAGCGTCGCCGAGCCTATGATCGTGTACACCTTTCCGAGTACTTCGGTGGCCGCGACGCAGATTCGCTCTCGCTGAGCGAGGCCGACTATTGCGATCTCAACGGTATCGAGCTGCATCTCGACGAAGCCGTCACCGCGATCGACCGAAAGGCGAAGTGCGTCACCACCACCCGCGGCGAATATGCCTACGATCAGTTGGTGCTGGCCACCGGCTCCTTCCCCTTCGTGCCGCCGATTCCCACTCCGGAAGAGGCCGAGGAGAGCCATGCGGCGCTGGTCTATCGCACCCTCGACGATCTCGACCGCATTCGCGATGCCGCCGAATCGCTCTCGGCACGGGAAACTCGACGCGGCGTCGTCGTCGGCGGCGGTCTGCTTGGCCTGGAGGCGGCCAATGCGCTCAGATCACTGGGGCTCGAAACCCATATCGTCGAATTCGCGCCCCAACTGATGCCGGTACAACTGGATACCGAAGGCGGGGAAGCGTTGCGGCAGCAGATAGAAGCGCTGGGCGTGAACGTCCACCTGGAGCGCGCCACGACTGAAATCATCGCGGGCGAAGCCCACCGCTACCGCATGAATTTCGCCGACGGCGAGTGGCTCGAGACCGACATGATCGTCTTTTCCGCCGGCATTCGCCCCCAGGACCGGCTGGCACGGGAGTGCGGGCTCGAGATCGGCGAGCGCGGCGGCATCGCCATCGACGATACCTGCCATACCTCCGATCCGGATATCTTCGCCATCGGCGAGTGTGCACTCTGGAACGACCGGACCTTCGGCCTGGTCGCGCCGGGCTACACCATGGCACGCACCGTCGCCGGCTGCTTGACCGGCACCTGCGAACCGTTCAGCGGCGCCGACATGTCGACCAAGCTCAAGCTGCTCGGCGTCGACGTGGGCTCGATCGGCGATGCCCACGCCGCCACCGAAGACGCCGTGAGTTACCGCTTCATCGACGAGGCCCGCCATGGCTATCGCCGCCTGGTCGTCTCCGCCGACGGCAGGCGCGCAATCGGCGCCGTGCTGGTGGGCGACAACAGCCACTACGACACCCTGCTGCAGTACGTGCAGAACGGCATCGGGCTGTCCGCCGATCCCGCCAGCCTGATCCTGCCCCAGGGCGAAGGCGCCCCACTGCTGGGTGCCGACGCGCTGCCGGAGACCGCGACGATCTGCTCGTGCCACAACGTCTCCAAGAGCGCGATCTGCCAGACGGTCGAGGGCGGTTGCAGCGATCTCGGCACACTCAAGGCAGAGACCAAAGCGAGCACCGGCTGCGGCGGCTGCACCGCCCTGCTCAAGCAGGTCTTCGAGCATGAACTCGAGCGCCGCGGCATCGAGGTCGACCGCAGCCTGTGCGAGCACTTCGCCTATACCCGCCAGGAACTCTACGGGATCATTCGCGTCGAGGGCCTTCGCAGTTTCGAAGCACTGCTTGCCCGCCACGGCAAGGGCCAGCTCGGTTGCGATATCTGCAAGCCGGCGGTGGCCTCGATTCTCGCCTCGTGCTGGAACGAGTCGATCACCAGCCCCTCGCTGGTGCCGCTGCAGGACACCAACGACACCTTCATGGCCAATATGCAGAAGAACGGCACCTACTCCGTGGTGCCGCGCATTCCCGGTGGCGAGATCACCCCGGACAAGCTGATCGCCATCGGCGCCGTGGCCAAGAAGTACGACCTGTACACCAAGATCACCGGCGGCCAGCGCATCGATCTGTTCGGCGCTCAGTTGCATGAACTGCCGAAGATCTGGAGCGAGCTGATCGACGCCGGATTCGAGACCGGCCACGCCTACGGCAAGTCCACGCGGACGGTGAAATCCTGCGTCGGCAACACCTGGTGTCGCTATGGCGTCCAGGACAGCGTGGCCATGGCGCTGACCATCGAGAATCGCTACAAGGGGCTGCGCTCGCCGCACAAGCTCAAGTTCGCCGTCTCCGGCTGCACGCGAGAATGCGCGGAAGCCCAGAGCAAGGATGTCGGCGTGATCGCCACCGAGCACGGCTGGAATCTCTTCGTCTGCGGTAATGGCGGCATGCGCCCGCGCCATGCGGAGCTGTTCGCCACCGATCTCGACGACGATACGCTGCTGAAGACCATCGACCGCTTTCTGATGTTCTACATCCGCACCGCCGACCGCCTGCAGCGCACCTCGGTGTGGCGGGAAAACCTCGACGGTGGCCTCGACTACCTCAAGCAGGTGATTCTCAAGGACAGTCTTGGCCTGGGCGGCGAACTGGAGGCGCAGATGCAGCACGTGGTCGACCAGTACGAGTGCGAGTGGGCCAATGCGCTCAAGGATCCGGAGAAGCTCAAGCGCTTCCGCACCTTCGTCAACGACAAACGCAGCGACCCGGACATCATCGCCGTTTCCGAGCGGAACCAGCCGCGACCGGCGCGTCCTGAAGAGATCGCCAGACTGGCCGTGGAGGTGACGTCATGAGCGGCACCGCCATCGCACCTGGGATCGAAGCCGGGGTCCGCCTCTGCTCGCGGCAAGACCTTGTCGCCAACTCCGGCATCGTCGCCTGGCACCAGGGCCACCAGATAGCGATCTTCCTACTGGCTCACCCGCCCGGGAGCGCGGGGCAAGTGCCACCCGAGTCGCCCGAAGTCGCGGGAGCGCCTTTCGCCTCGCCGATCACTTCCGATGGGCTCTATGCGCTCGACAATCGGGATCCGTTCTCTGGCACCAACGTGATCGGCCGCGGCATCGTCGGCGACCTGGGGGGCGAGCTGGTGGTGGCCTCGCCGATCTACAAGCAGCATTTTCGGCTGCGAGATGGCCAGTGCCTGGAGGCCCCCGACCAGCGCCTGCGCTGCTGGCCGGTCGCCCTCGAGGGCGATGACGTGGTGCTGCTGCCAGAGGAGACCTTCGGCCGGACCTGACCCGGTCTGGCCGGAGAGGCCGCCGAACCACGACAACCCCGATCGATTCCTGTCCTGACAGACGAGCAATAACGCTTCATACACAATCACAATCGAGGAAAGCGTCATGTCCTATCTACTCCCTGCCGAATTCACCACCAAGATGGTCGATGCCGGTGAATCCAAGATATTCATGTCCACCCGTGACACGATAATTCGCGCCTACATGGCCGGGGCTATCCTGGCGCTGGCGGCGGCGTTTGCCATCACCATCACCGTGCAGACCGGCCAGCCACTGGTGGGCGCGATCCTGTTCCCGGTTGGGTTCGTGATGCTCTATCTGATGGGCTTCGACCTACTGACCGGCGTGTTCATGCTGACGCCACTGGCCCTGCTGGACCGACGTCAAGGCGTGACGCTCAATCGCGTGCTGCGCAACTGGGGCTGGGTGTTTCTTGGCAATCTGGGCGGGGCGCTGACCGTTGCCTTCATGATGGCGTTCATCTTCACCTACGGCTTCTCCATTGGCCCGGGCGTCGTGGGGGATAAGATCGCCGGGATCGGCGAATCGCGCACGCTGGGCTACGCCGAGTACGGCGTCGCCGGCTGGGCGACCATCTTCATCCGCGGCATGCTCTGCAACTGGATGGTCTCGATGGGCGTGGTCGGAGCGATGGTCTCGACCTCCGTCAGCGGCAAGGTGATCGCGATGTGGATGCCGATCATGCTGTTCTTCTACATGGGCTTCGAGCACTCGATCGTCAACATGTTCCTGTTCCCCTCCGCGATGATCATGGGCGGCGGCTTCTCGGTCATGGACTACCTGTGGTGGAACGAGATACCGACCGTGCTAGGCAATCTGGCCGGCGGGCTCGCCTTCACCGGACTCACGCTCTACGCCACCCACGTCAAGACTGGACCCAAACGGGACCTGGCCTGAGCACGGCTTGACGTCAGCCGCGACGCGAACGGGATCCGATCGATACATGCCAGGGCATCCGCGGGATGCCCTATCGACAACAAGATGGAGAGACTGACCCATGGACAAGCTGGAAATGCACCACACGCTGATGGCCGCCAAGGCGCGCAAGGGATTGAGCTGGGAGTCGCTGGGCGAGATGACCGGTCACTCGCCGGTCTGGATCGCTTCGGCCTGCTACGGCATGAACAGCGCCCCGCCAGAAACCGCGCGCGAGATCGCCGATGCGCTGGAACTCGGCGATGACGTGGCGAGAGCTCTGGAAGCCTTCCCCACCAAGACGTGGGACGGCGCCATTCCGCAGGACCCACTGATCTACCGGCTCTACGAAATCGTCGGCGTCTACGGTCCCACACTCAAGGATGTCATTCAGGAGAAGTTTGGCGACGGCATCATGAGTGCCATCGACTTCGAGATGGAAGTCGAACGGGAGGAGAACCCCAAGGGCGACCGGGTCGTGGTTACCATGAACGGCAAGTTCCTGCCTTACAAGAGCTGGTAATCGCGGGCTTTCGGTAGCGCCGGGACAAAAAAAACCCGCGCAAGAGGGGGGATGCGCGGGCGAGGCGGGGTGTTACTAGGAGACGCGACTCGAACGACTGCTGCAAAGCATCTGCATTCGATGAAAAGATATTAGCACCCTTATATTTTTCTGGCAATGGACTCTCCCAATCGAGCTCATCGATCCGCGCTATCGCCGCGCCCATGGCGCTCGGCCAGTTCCTGGCGATGATCGCGCAGTTCCTGTCGCAGCGAATCGATCTCCTCCCGAAGCTCGCTCACCTGCTCGATCATATGGCGCATCATCCGCCGGTTTGCCTGATGCTGGCGTGACTCGGATTCGCCCTGGTCCTCGACGAACAGCGAACTGACGTACGCGGCGAAACTGCCGAACAGGCCGACGCCGCAGACCATCAGCATCACGGCAACCACGCGTCCCATCGTCGTGACCGGGTAGTAATCGCCGTAGCCCACCGTGGTGACGGTCACCACCGCCCACCAAAGCGCCTCTTCGGCGGTATTGATCGGACTGTGGGGGTCCGGGGATTCCACCATCAGCACCGTCATCGCGCCGAAAATCACCAGCAGCACGGTGGCGGTCGCGGCCGAGGCCAGCACGCCCTGGGCGCGATTGCGGAATAGCAGTTGCCAGATCAGCTCCAGCGATCGCACCGCACGCAGCACGCGGATGACCTGAACGACTCGCACCAGGCGCGCCGCCTGGAGCCAGCCCGCGGGGATGCACGCCAGCAGATCCAGCCACCCCCACCGCATGTAGCGCCATTTGCTGGGCGCCCGGTAGAACCGCTGGCAGAAATCGACGAAGAAGAAGAAGCAGACAAGGTAATCCAGATAACCGAAGAGCCGGCTGACCTCGGGGGGCAAATCAAGGAATATGTCGGCCAGCATGGCGCCAAGGACATAGAAAGAGAGCGCCAGGATAAAAAACTGAAACGGCGTAACGTGTTCTTTCACGACGAGTCCCATTCACGTGAACGGCCCACGCCGACAGCCACCGGGCCGCGGCGGGATCAAAGTGAATGACATTATCGGCGGTTCGGCCGGTAAAACGCGAATCGCCCGGTTCGGTGTGACATCGATCGCCATCTGGAGGCGGCGTTGGCGCGCAGCTCGAATCCCGGTGTCAGGCCGAGCAGGGGTTGGCGGCTTTCAATTGAGCGAAGTTGGTCACGAAGGTGTCCATCTTTTCCGCGTCGTAATCCTGCAGACCGCTGATCACGAGCTTCTTGGAACCGATACCCACGTCGTGGCCATTGCAACTCATGCGAAACTCGAGATGCGCCTCTCCACGCTTGCCTTTCACATCCAGATTGGCACCGGCGAAGTCGAGATCCAGATCGCAGGGGTCGTGATTCTCGAGCGAGAACCCCATGCTGTCGTAGATCACCAGCGGCCGACGGGGATTGAACATCACGCCCTTCTCCTCGAGCAGCGGCTTGAGGTAGTGCGGGAAGTTGCGGCCCGAGAAGGCGACGTAGCGACGGGTGAAAGTCTCCACCGTGGAGGGGTCGCGGATCGTCCAGCCGCTGCGCTTGACGCTCAGATACCGCTTGCCGTTCTCATCCACGACACTGACGGTGCCCGATTCATCCTCGAGGAAGCTCAGTGCCACGCGATCTCCCACCATCCCGCAAAAGTAGAAGGTCATGTGCTGGGACAATCCGTAGCGGGACAGGACCAGCGCGAACAGCAGATCGCCGGGGACGCAGAAACGGCGCGCACAGGGGTCGTGAATCGGGTTGTAATCACCCGCGATCTGTCGCGCGAACCGACTGGCCTGCTCCGCCGTGATACAGATACGGTTCGCGTCGGTAGAATGGAACTCGTCGAGAAACATAGGTGGTCGACCCACATGTCGAGTGACTTGGCGTTGGTTCTGGCTTGACGATGGTTCTGACAATCGGCGCCGCTCTTGTACCACAACTTCGCCCAAAGCGCAGCGCACCATTAACATTCAGAGACAAATGATAGCGTAGTTTACCCAAATGAATGTTCCAACCACAGTCACCGAAGCACCAGACGCCCTACCCTGTCCCTGCGGCAGTGGCTGGTCATACGATCGCTGCTGCGGGATCTACCATCGCCTGGAGCAAGCCGCTCCGACGCCGGAGGCTCTCATGCGCTCCCGCTATACGGCTTTTGCGCTGGGCGGGCTGGGCGGTTATCTGATCAGAACCTGGGACCCCGGCGCGCTCGACCCGACCCTGACGAGCGCCTCGCTCGACCAGCGAGACCAGCAATGGCTGGGGCTCGAGATCGTCGCTGCCCGCAACGCCGGTGCGAGGGCCACCGTCGAATTCAAGGCCCGCTTCCGTCCCTGGCATGCCGTTTCCGTCGAATTAGACCAGACCCTTCACGAGCGCTCCCGCTTCCGCCGTCATCGCGGCAATTGGCTCTATGTCGATGGCATCATCGACCCACCGCCCGGCGACAGCCCGTCGCGCAACGCCCCCTGTCCGTGTGGTAGCGGCAAGAAAGCCAAACGCTGCTGCCTGCAGTGACACCGATCCCGTGGTCAACTCGGTACGCGAGTGGACCACACCCCGGCGCCCCGCTACGCTTTTCTCCATTCGATGCACCGCCCGCGACTTCCCGGCGTGCCCATCCATCCCTTCGCAGCGCCATGCCGCCGCGAGTTGCGAACAAGAAAGCAGGTGAATGGAAATTTCCGATAGCGCCACCCATCTCTTCAGTCAATCGCAGGAAGCGCTCGGCCAGTGGCTGCACATCCCTGGCTGGATCGTGCTGCCGGCGCTGATTCTTCTTGCCGCTGTCATCATCGATCTCGTGCTCTACTTCACGCTCAACCGGATGGAGCGTCGCCTGCGCGACTCGCCCCGCCGCTGGGACGATCCCATTCTCCACGGCCTGCGCCTGCCTCTGCGCTGGTGGGTCTGGATCACGGCCTTGATGGTCGGCCTGAGCATCGTCGGTGCGCACTTCCAGATCGAGCGACTGACGACCGTGTTCTCGCGTCTCGGCGCCTTGATCACGCTCCTGCTCGTCGGCTGGGGCGGCATTCGCCTGTTCCGGCGGCTGGAACAGCGGCTGGTGTTCCCTCCGGTCAACTGCCACGCCAAGCCCGTCGACCCGACCTCGGCATCGGCGCTGACAAAGATCGTCGGTGCCGTCCTGATCGTCACGCTGCTGCTGATCGGACTGCAGATCCTGGGCGTATCGATGTCGAGCATCCTCGCGATGGGCGGGTTCGGCGGTCTGGTCATCGGTTTCGCCGCACGGGATGTCATCGCCAATTTCTTCGGCGGCATGGTGGTCCACCTGGACAAGCCCTTCGTGGTCGGCGACTGGATC
The DNA here is from genome assembly GCF_003206585.1 of Salinicola sp. CR57. Lineage (NCBI taxonomy): Bacteria > Pseudomonadati > Pseudomonadota > Gammaproteobacteria > Oceanospirillales > Halomonadaceae > Salinicola > Salinicola sp. CR57. Next base: position 227,017 of record NZ_PZJL01000005.1, on the reverse strand, counting down.
CGCTCGCCCGAGCGCCAGATCGAGGGCATCGTCGAGGATATCGGCTGGCGCCTTACCACCGTGCGGACCTTCGCCGGTCCGCCGCTTTATGTCCCCAATGCCTGGTTCAGCCAGATTTCGGTCGAGACCCCGACACGGATGGTCAGCCGCCGCCTGTGGGAGACCATCGGCATCCGCTATCAGGATATCGGCAAGATCGAGAACATCACCCACGATATTCGCGACCTGCTACAGCAGCACGAAGAGATCAATCAGGACGAGCTGATCACGGTCAATTTCGTCACCTACGGTCAGTACTCGCTGGACATCATGATCTACGCCTTCACCCGCGAGACGGATTGGCAGCGATTCCACGAGATCAAGCAGGGCATCCTGCTCAAGATTCGTGACATCATCGACCAGCACGACGCCTGCCTGGCCCTGCCGACATCTCGGCTCTATCTTCCCGAAGGCCTGGATCGCGAGGATGGTGAGCGAGGGGGAAACCAGATCGATCGTGAGCGAGAATCGGGTGACGACGACGGCGCTTCCCGCTCCTCCGGCGGTAGACATCGGCCATCCAGGGCCCCGGGGCCCGCCGACGACTCCGAAGGAGAGGGCGACGCCTGAGCCAGGGTCCGGCGAAGGTGTCGCGGGCTAGGACTCGTCAAGCGACGCCAGCGCGCACCAGGTATCGCTCAGCCAGCGGCCAGCCGAAGCGATCTCGATGTCGGTGGCGCCGGCATAACCCAGTACCAGGCCTGGCCGAGCGGGAGAGCGCAGGAAATAGCGTGATAGCGGCGACAGTAGAATTCCCGCCTGCTCCGCCCGGGCGACCAGTTCGGCCTCCAGCGCCGGGCTCTCCAGCTCGGCGACCAGATGCATGCCTGCCGTTCCCGCCGACAGCCTGAGGCCCTTCGCCACAGCCGGAGCCAATGCCTGGCGCAGGGCAGCTTGGCGTTGCCGATAGAGTTCCCGCATCCGCGAGACGTGGCGCGCGAAATGCCCTTCGGTAATGAATGCCGCCAGCGCGGCCTGGGCCACGTACTGACCCTCGCGGTGGAGTCGTGCATTGGCCCGTCGGAACGGCTCGACCAGCAGGTCCGGCAGCACCAGATAACCCAATCGCAGTCCGGGATACATCACCTTGCTGAAGGTGCCCACATAGATGACCGGCGCGTCGTCGACGAGCCCCTGTAGCGAGGCGATCGGCGCGCTGGCATAGCGGAACTCGCTATCGTAGTCGTCCTCGATGATCCAGGCGCCGTGACGCTGGGCTGCTTCGATCAGCGCCGTGCGTCGCTTGAGACTCATCGTCACGCCGCTGGGATACTGGTGCGAGGGCGTCACGTAGATCAGTCGAGGCGTCGCCACCGACGATGGCAGGGCCGCGATCGCCATGCCCTCTTCATCCACCGGGACCGACACGATATCGAGTCCGGCGGCGAGGAAGCAGGCGTGCGCACCGCCGTAGCCGGGCTCCTCCATCCAGACCGTCTCCCCCGTATCGGCAAGCAACCGGGCGATCAGCTCGAAGCCCTGCTGGGCACCCTGAGTCACCAGAATCTGATCGGGCCGACAGCGTACCGATCGCGACAGCCGCAGATAGTCGCAGAGCGCCTCGCGAAGTGCCGACACGCCTCCCCGATGCTGATAGTCGTGCCACTCCAGCGGCGCCCGCTGCTGGTGACGACGCAGCAGCCGCTGCCAGCGCTCACGCGGGAACCGGTCGAGTGCCGGCACCCCCGGTGCGAAGGCGGTGTGACGCTCGCTCAGCAGGCCGCTGATATCGAGAATGCGCTGGCCTCGGGCGGAGAGTGTCGCCGATACGGCCGTCCGCTCCGGCACCGGACGCCTCCCCGCCACCGCCGCCGCGCCCCACTCGGCGACGAAGACACCCGCACCGGGCCGAGTCTCGAGGAAGCCCTCGGCGGTCAATCGATCGACCGCCCCCAGCACGGTATTACGGCCCAGGCCGAGCTCGCGCGCCAGTTGCCGCGACGACGGCAGCGCGCTACCCGGCCTGAGCTCTCCCTGCTGGATCCAATCTCTCAGCGACTGGTACAGGCGCTGGGTCAGGGTCAACGAAGAGGGCGTGGCGAGGCGCATCGTCAACGCTTCGACGATCCACGGGCGATGCACATTGGGCTGTGTCACTGGTCCCCTCGCTATTGCAACAACTGGCTCTTATCGAAGGACCAGCATGACGCCAGACTACTGCCAAGTCACGCCAATCCTGCTGGAGCCCCCCATGACCGACATCCGCATCGCCACCCACGAAGAGATCGACACCATCGCGCCGCTGGTCGATGGCTACCGCCAGTTCTACCGGCAGCCCAGCGATCTCGAGGGCGCCCGGGCCTTTCTTGCCGAACGCGACCGGCGCGGAGACGCTCACCTGCTGGTGGCCTACGACGCCGGCGATACGGCCGTCGGCTTCGCCCAGCTGTTCCCGATACCTTCGACCACCACCCTCGGCTCGCGCTGGATTCTCAACGACCTCTTCGTCGTCCCCGAGGCTCGTTGCCGCGGCATCGGCAGCGCCCTGCTGCAGGCCGCCAGGGAGCTGGCATCCGAGCACGGCATTGCCCAGTTGATGCTGCGCACCCAGGTCGAGAACGCCGCCGCCCAGTCCCGCTACCGCGCGCTCGGCTGGCAACGCGACGATGCCTTCCACACATTTCTGTTGACTGTCTGAACCGCCGGGAGCTCTCAATGACCACGACCTCACTCGTACTCGATGTGCCGCCGGCTCGCCCCGAGCAGAGCGCTTCCGCCATGCGCGACAAGCTCAGGTTTCACACCGATGCCTGGGATCTGGCGATGGATCTCGCCAACGGCATCGAGGAGATCATCGTCATCGATACCCGGCGTCACGATCACTACCTTGCCGGTCATATCCCTGGCGCGATCAGCCTCCCCCATGTCGAGATGACGGCAGAGCGATTGGCATCGCTGGACCGTTCGCGCATCTACATCAGCTATTGCGACGGCATCGGTTGCAACGGCTCCACCTGGGGCGCCTTCAAACTCGCCAGCGCGGGGCTGAAGGTCAAGGAGCTACTCGGCGGGCTGGACTTCTGGAAGCGCGACGGTCATCCGGTTGCCACTGGCCCCAGTGCCGGCAGCCTGCGAGACCATACCCTCACCTCCTGCGGCTGCTGAGACAGATCATGAAACCGACCACCAATGCATACGGCCAGCCCGTGGGCAGCGATATCCCGGACTGGCGCGAGCCACCTTTTCCGGGCCCGACCGTCCTTGAAGGACGCTTCTGTCGTCTGGAGCCGCTCGATCCAGGTCGGCATGCGCCATCGCTATGGCAAGCGTGGCAGATGCCCGACCCCGACATCGCCAACGATCGCGAGGCCAAGGCACGCTGGACCTACCTGGGCGGCCGTGCCTTCGACGATCAGGCGGGGTGCGAGCGCTGGCTGGAGATGATGAGTCGCGACAGCGATCCGGTCTGCTACGCCATCATCGATCCGGCCGAGGATCGCGCCGTGGGCATGGCTACCTACCTGCGCATCGTCCCGGCCGACGGCGCGCTCGAGATCGGTCATCTCAACTTCTCGCCGCGCATGGCACGGACGCCAATCTCCAGCGAAGCGTTGATGTTGCTGATTCGACACGCCTTCGAGCTCGGCTACCGTCGCGTGGAGTGGAAATGCGACGCCCTCAATGCCCCTTCCCGTCGCGCGGCCGAGCGGCTGGGCTTCCGTCTCGAGGGCATCTTCCGCCAGCACCGGGTGGTCAATGGACGCAATCGCGACACCGCCTGGTTCTCGATCGTCGATGAGGAGTGGCCGGCCATCCGCGAGAGCCATCGCCGCTGGCTCTCGCCGGACAACTTCGATGCCGAGGGGCGCCAGCGCCAGTCGCTGGCCGAAGTGACGGCGACCCTATCTTCCGACGGAGGCTGAATCGTGTACCAGCCGAATTCGTTTCGCCTCGACGATACCGCAGCAATGGAGAGAGCCATCGACCAGGCCCCGTTCGCGACCCTGATCACGCCGGGGCGCGACGGCGACTTCGAGGCCGATCACCTGCCGCTGCTGCTCGAGGCGGCCGGCAGCGAGTCGACGCCTCGTCGACTGCGCGGCCATATCTCGCGTGCCAACCCGCTGGCCGACGCACCGGGCGCCAAGGTCTCCACCCTCCCCGCCCTGGCCATCTTCCATGGTCCGCAGGCCTACGTATCGCCAAGCTGGTATCCGGCCAAGCGCGAGCACGGCAGGGTCGTCCCGACCTGGAACTATCAGGTCGTGCACGTTCGCGGTCGCCTGCGCCTGATCGACGACCCATCCTGGCTACGTGAACTGACGGGCGTGCTGACCCGCCGCTTCGAACGTGGTCGACCCGTTCCCTGGTCGATCGACGATGCGCCGGATGACTACATTGCGGGGATGTGTCGTGCCATCATCGGTGTCGAGCTGACCGTCGAGCGCATGGAGGGCAAGCGCAAGGCGAGCCAGCACAAGCCGAGAGAGGAGCGCGAGGCGATCTTCCAGGGCCTTCGCGGCGAGTACGGGCACACTGTCGCCGACGCCACGATTCTCAGCGGGATCGACTAGAAAGGAGAGTGCCATGTCCCACTACACGGCCACCATACGCTGGCGCCGCCAGCCGACGGAGGGATTCACCGACGGTCGCTATAGCCGGGGGCACGAATGGCACTTCGACGGTGGTGTCACCGTTGCCGCCTCTGCTTCCCCCCACATCGTCCCGCTCCCCTACTCGGTCGAGGCCAACGTCGACCCCGAGGAAGCCTTCGTCGCGGCGCTCTCCAGCTGCCATATGCTGGTGTTTCTCGGTATCGTTGCCAAACGACGCTTCGTCGTCGAGCGCTACGAGGACAGTGCCGTCGGCGTGCTGGAGCAGAATGACGCCGGCCAGTTGGCGATGACGCGGGTCACGCTGCGCCCGGCGGTGACGTTCTCCGGCGAGCGCCGGCCGACGCCTGAACAGCTCGAGACGATGCACCACCAGGCCCATCGGGGCTGCTTCATCGCCAACTCGGTCAAGACCGCCGTCGTCACCGAGATCGTCGAACCCCGAGAGACCCCATGACCCGACTGATCACCTATACCGAAGCCCGCGACCAGCTCTCCTGGACCGGCGCCGTGGAAGCCCTGCGCCAGGGCCATCTCGCAGCCCGGTCGGAGATCGACGACACTTTCCTGGGGCCTGCCGACAAGACCTTGCTCAATCGCTCCTGTTTCATCCCCGGTATCGGCTATGGCGCCAAGGCGGTCACCGTCTTCGACGGCAATGCCGCCCGGGGCCTGGATACCGTCCAGGGCGCCATGCTCTATTTCGCCCCGGATGATGGCCGGTTGCAGGCGATCATCGAGAGCCGGCTGGTCACCGAGATCAAGACGGCCAGCGACTCCGTGCTGGGTGCGCTACTACTGGCCCGCCGGGATAGCCGCCATCTGCTCGTCTGCGGTGCCGGCAAGGTCGCGGCCAGCCTGATCGAGGCGTACACCGCTCTGTTCCCCGGCCTCGAGCGCATCAGCCTGTGGAACCGGACTCACGACAAGGCGCGAGCACTCGCCGGCGCCTGTGAAGCTCGCGGCCTGAACGTGACCGCGGTGAGCGACCTGGAAGCGGCGGCAAGGTCGGCGGATATCATCGCCAGCGCCACCATGGCGCGAACCCCGTTCCTCCGGGGCGAGTGGATCGCGCCGGGCACGCACGTCGACCTGATCGGCGCGTTCAAGGCTGACATGCGGGAAGCGGACGATACGCTGCTGCAGAAAGCGCGGCTGTTCGTGGACAGCCGTGAAACCACGCTCGGCCACATCGGCGAGCTGAAGATCCCCCTCGCCGCCGGTGTCATCGCCGAGGAGGACGTCCTTGGCGACTTCTACGATCTGCTCAGCGGACGTGGGGGCCGACAGAACGAGGCCGATATCACCCTGTTCAAGAATGGTGGCGGCGCCCACCTCGACCTGATGATCGCCCGCTGTATCGCCGACACCACCCGGTAGCCGCGCCCTCCTCTGCGACGGTCGGTCACTGGACGCCAACGCTCAGCGGCGTAAAATGCGCGGCGATCATCGGCGCCACCGTGGCGCCACCCCAACCCGGTCCGCCCTTTGCGAGGGCGACTACCAGGAGTCGAAGCATGTCATCAAACGATCCCGCGATCGTGGTCGCGGCGTTGTATCAGTTCGTCACTCTCGACGACTTCGAAGCCCTGCGCGAGCCGCTGCTCGCCGAAATGCAGCATCTCGATGTCAAGGGCACGCTGCTGCTTGCCAACGAGGGCATCAACGGTACCGTTTCCGGCACCCGCGATAGCATCGACGCGCTGCTCGGCTGGCTCAAGCGCGACGCGCGTTTTGCCGAGCTGGGCCACAAGGAATCCTACTGCGACGCCCACCCGTTCTATCGCACCAAGGTCAAGCTCAAGCGCGAGATCGTGACCATGGGCGTACCGGACGTCGACCCGAACCGCCGCGTCGGGACCTATGTCGAGCCGGAAGACTGGAACGCGCTGATCGACGACCCCGAGGTGCTGGTCATCGATACCCGCAACGACTACGAAGTGGCCATCGGCAGCTTCGAGGGCGCGGTCGACCCCAGGACCAAGTCCTTTCGAGAATTCCCGGCATACGTGAAACAGCACTACGATCCCAGCCGCCACAAGAAGGTGGCGATGTTCTGCACCGGCGGTATCCGCTGCGAGAAGGCGTCGAGCTTCATGCTCAACGAGGGCTTCGAGGAAGTCTTCCACCTCAAGGGGGGCATCCTGAGCTATCTGGAGCGGGTGCCGGAGACACAGAGTCGCTGGCGCGGCGACTGTTTCGTGTTCGATAACCGGGTCACCGTCCGCCACGACCTGAGCGAGGGCGAGTTCGAGCAGTGTCATGCCTGTCGCATGCCGATCTCCACCGCGGATCAGTCATCGGACAAGTACACGCCGGGGATCAGTTGCCCCCACTGCTGGGATTCGCTGCCGGAAAAGACGCGCGCCAGCGCCCGCGAGCGGCAGAAGCAGATCGAACTGGCCCGAGCCCGCAACCAGCCGCATCCGATCGGCCGCAACCCGCGCGAAACGTCGAACGCTTGACGCTGGATGCAAAACGGCCTCCCGATCGATTCGGGAGGCCGTCATTCGAACCCCGATGGTATCGCCGGGGCCCGGCTCAATGCGCGCTGCGCACCAGCTCCTTCCTGTCCGGTTCGGGCAGCAGGCCGTAGCCACTCAACTTGGCAAAGAAACGTCGCATGCGCCGATCGACTTTCTGACGCGCGAACCAGGGCCAGACGTTGGCCAGCGGCATGAAGTCCGGATTGGAGACGCCGTCGATCAGCCACAGCCGCCGAGAACCGTCGGCTAGGCGCTGGCAGACGATGTTGCGGTCGTTGATGTCGGACGGCACGATCCAGTTGTCGCGAAGATAGTGATACAGCCCCTGCAGTTCGTCGGCGAACGCATGGGTGGCGAACCAGGCCGTATCGCCCCGATCGCGGCACTGTCGAATGGTGGAGGAGATCTGGCCATCGGCATCGGTCACCAGCTCAAACACCAGCCCGGGACCCTGATCCGTCTCCACCGATCCGAAATATTCCGGGACATGGCGCCAGTCGTCGAGGCCTCGCGCCTTCAGAATGTCGAAATAGGTCCGCTCACGCTCGTTCTGGTGACTTCCGCGCTCGGGGAACCGAGGCACCTTGATACAGCGCTCGGGCCGTTCCGGATGCCGATAGATCGCCCGGTCGTTGCCGTGGGCAATTTCGTTGAGATGGGAAAGTCGGTGCAAGGTGGGGCCACTCCGAGCCGTAACACAGGCGTCATGACCCGTTAATATTACATTAATCAAACGGCGTTTTCATTGATCTTTCGTCTCATCGTCGGACTCCGGGCGCATCCAGCGATCCCACAGCCGGGAGACAGTAGCGCGATGATCGGCAAAGGCCTCCCCCGCCACCAGGCTTCGCTTCTTGGCCAGTGCCGCCCGATGACTGGCGTCGCGGTAGGCCAGGTAGGCCGCCTGCAGATCGCGGGCATCCTGTTCGGGTAACCTGCCGCTCTGGGCCAGCGCATCCATCAGCCGCATGTTGTCGGTCACGTCGAGCAGGGCCGGCGTCGTTGCCGACAGGGCCAGAACGGCATATTGGTTCATGAACTCGATGTCCACCAGGCCACCGGCATCCTGCTTGAGGTGGAACTGCCCCGCCTCTCTCGCCTGGGCGCCGCTACCCAGATGCTCGCGCATCTTGTGCCGCATCCCGACCACTTCACGCCGCAACTCTGCGCAGTCGCGCTCTCGCCCCAGCACTTCCCGCCGGACGGCCTCGAAACGCTCGCCCAGGGCCTCGTCACCGGCCACCGCTCGCGCGCGGACCAGCGCCTGATGCTCCCAGATCCAGGCCTCCTTGCGCTGATATTCGGCGAACGCGTCCAGCGACGAGACCAGCAACCCGGCGTTGCCCGAGGGACGCAGGCGCATGTCGACCTCGTAGAGCGTGCCGCTGGGCGTGGTGACGGTTAGCAGATGGATGATCCGCTGGCCCAGGCGGGTGAAGAAGACCAGGTTGTCGATCGACTTGGCGCCGTCGGTAACGCCCCGCGGCGCGGCGTCGTAGAGGAACACCAGATCGAGGTCGGAGCCATATCCCAACTCGATGCCACCCAGCTTGCCGTAACCGACGATCAGGAAGCTCGCCTGACTCGACGACTCCCTGGCGCTGGGTTGGCCGTAGCGTGCCGCCAGCGAGCGCCACGCCATTCGCAATACGCTATCCAGCACCACCTCGGCGATCGCGGTCAGGTAATCGCTGACCTTCATCAACACGCGCCCCCCGGCGATATCGGAGGCGGCGACCCGCAGCACCTGGGTCTGCTTGAGGACCCGCATCGCCTCCAGCCAGCTCTCCTCGTCGTCTTCGGGAATCCTTGCCAGCGTCTGGCGCAGCTCATCCGCCAGCCGCTGCTTGTCGGCCGGCGAATAGAGCGTCGCGGGGGTCAGCAGCTCATCGAGCAGGATGGGATGGCGGGCCAGCTGTTCGGCGATCCAGGGGCTGGCCGAGCAGAGCCGGACCAGCGAGGGCAACACCTGCGGATTCTCGCGCAGCAGCGACAGATAGGCGGTACGCCGGAGTACCGCCTCGATCAGCGGTAGCACGCGCTCGAGGGCCACGCTCGGCATATCGCTCTCCGCCGCCGCTTCCAGCAGCAGTGGCATGACGGCGTCGAGCCGCTCGTAGCCGATACGCTGCATCGACTTGACGCCGCGGGAGTCTCGAAAGGCGCTAAGACGCCGCAGTGAATCGGGCAGCTCGAAGCCTGCTTCCGCCAGCGTTCGCTCCGCCTCGGCGTCGTCCATCTCCCCCTGCCAAAGCTGCCGCCAGGCGACATCATGCCGGCCCGTCTCCTCCGCCTGGGACGGCGATTCGTCATCGGGGTCGGCGATCACCGCGTCGAAATGACGTCGTACCCGCTCCCGGCAGGCCGCAAGCGCCTCTCTCAACGCATCCCAGTCCGGCATCCGCATGGCCATTGCCAACCTCGCCTGGTTCTCCGGGTCGCCCGGCAGCGTCTGCGTCTGCCGGTCCTGCTGCGCCTGCAGCGCATGTTCCAGATCCCGCAGGAAGACGTAGTCCTCCCGCAGCTCGTCGACCACCGCCTGCGGCAGCAACTCCAGCGTGACCAGTTGCGACATGGCGTCTCGCAGCGAGGTGACCTGGAGTTCGGTATCCCGACCGCCACGGATCAGCTGGAACGCCTGGACCACGAACTCGACCTCACGAATCCCGCCTCGTCCCAGCTTGATGTTATCGTCTCTTCCCAGCCGCTTGACCTCACGATGGATCATCGCCTTCATGTCGCGCAGCGACTCGATCGCGCCGAAGTCGAGATACTTGCGGTAGATGAAGGGCTTGAGCTCGCCGAGCAGCCGGTAACCGGCATCGATGTCGCCGGCGACGGGCCGCGCCTTGAGCATGGCGTAGCGCTCCCACTCGCGCCCCTGATCCTGGTAGTAGCTGGTGAAGGTGTTGAAGCTGCCGACCAGCGGCCCGCCATCGCCCAGCGGACGCAGTCGCATATCGACCCGGAACACGAAGCCGTCGGCGCTGATCGCGTCCAGCGCGGCGATCAGCTTCTGCCCCAGCTTGGTGAAATACTGCTGATGCTCGTACTCGCGTTCGCCCCCGTGGGTGGTGCCCTTTTCGGGAAACGCGAAGATCAGATCGATATCCGAGGAGAGATTGAGCTCGCCGGCGCCGAGCTTGCCCATTCCCAGCACGATCAGGCGCTGGGGCGCGCCGTCGGCGCTTGGGGCGGGCGTCCCCCAGCGGGCCGCGAAATGTCCCTCGAGCCACCCCAGCGCTCCCTCGAGGCAGATTTCCGCCAGCTCGGAGACGGCGCGGGCGGTCTGCCACATGTCGGCACCGTTGAGGTCGCGCCAGACGATGCCGAGCATGCGCGCCTGACGGAAACGGCGCAGGACGCGGTGGAGCGCCTCCTCGCTCTCCGCCTTCGCCAGCGCTTCACCCAGTACCTCCTCGAGCCGTGCCCGGTCCGGAGCGGCTTCCAGCTCGCCCATCTCCAGCGCGGCGGGCAGCAGCGCCGGGCGTGTGGCCAGGGCATCCAGCGCGAAATCCGACAGCAGCACCACGCGGGCGAGTTCGCCCCCCCGGGTCTCGTCCAGCGACCGCCACGCCTCGACGACCGCCGGCTCCACGCTGGCGCCTAACGCCTCCTCCAACCGCTGCCTGGCTTCGCGCCTGGCACTTTCCAGCGCCGCGGGAACATCCATATCGGCAAACCAGCACTCGGGTAACGGCATCAGGGGCTCCAGGCAGGCGATGGGCGGGTCAACGCGGATAGGCCCGACCAGCATAACGAAAGCCTCTAGCGAGACCCAAGCGACGAAGGTCGTTGCCTACGTGCCGATGCCCCGACCGATTGGCGCAGTCGCTCGGCCAGATGCACGGTGTCAAACCAAGGTTGTATTACATCGTACGAATAAACCGACTACAAAGGCACAAGCCAATCAGCCGGGTCCAGGTGCACTCCTCCAACCACAAGCGCTCCTCGATCTACCGACCCCGCTCTCGAAGTCCACCCACTGCCAAGGATTACCTCATGACGTTCAAGAAAACCCTGCTGGGAATCGCCTGCCTGGCATCACTGACGGTAGGCACCGCCCAAGCCGACTTCCCGAATCGGGATATCCGCGTCATCGTGCCGGCAGCCGCCGGCGGCGGTACCGACGCCATCGTTCGCAAGGCCTCCAACATCGCCGAAGAGTCGCTGCCCGTCTCGATGTATGTCGAGAACGTGGAAGGCGGCATGACGGCAACCGGCCTGCTCCAGTTGATGAAAGCGCGCCCGGACGGGCAGACCATCGCCGCGATCACCTACGACAGCATCATCACGATCCCGTGGAAGAACATGCTGCCCGGCTTCGACATGGACAAGATGCGCATGATCGCGCGCATCACCAGCGAAGCCGATGCGATCACCGTGCCGGAAAACTCTCCTTACAAGACGCTGGATGACCTGATTGCCGCGGCCAAGGAAAAGCCCAACAGTATCCGCGTCGGCATCCAGAACATGGGGGCCAGAACCCATCTGACGCTGCTGCAGCTCCAGGAACAGACCGGCGCCAAGTTCAAGATCGTCTCCTACGACAACAGCGCAGCGTCGCAAAAGGAAGCCCTGCTCAACGGCGAAGTCGATGCCGTCGTCACCAGTCTCGGCGATCTGGCACCGCTGATCGAGTCTGGCCAGGCGCGCGGTCTGGTCGAATTTTCCGATACCCAGAATGAAGGCTTCCCCAATGTACCGCCGGTCACCGAGACCGATACCGGCCTCGATCTGCAGATGGGCAGCTTCATCATCATGGTGGCCCCGGCGCGTACGCCGAACGACGTGATCGAAAAGCTGGAAACGACCTATCACAAGGCTTACGAGAGCGACGAGTTCCAGCAGTGGCTGAAAAAGATCGGTGTGACGCCCGCCTGGCTGGGAGCCGACGAGGTGACCCAGTGGGCGACCGATACCCAGCAGCAGCTCTTCAACACCATGGACGATCTGGTCGACCAGGGCGTGCTGGAGAAATAGGCCACCCTCATTCGATTCCACTCACTCTGCGCCATGCTTTACGCATGGCGCAGCGTCGTCAATCCAGGGGTCTCCATGTCTTCTGAACGCTCACTCAAACCTTCGTCTCACCCGTCGTCCCGCCGCCCTACCCTGGGCGGTGAATTCTTCGTGCCGGCGGTGCTTGCGCTCATCACCCTGGTCTATCTGATCTCGGCGATCCAGCTCGGTCCGCCGATGAAGGCCGGCAACATGACCGCCTCGTTCTTTCCCATCGCGACCGCCATTCTGATGCTGGTCGCGCTGATCTGCGCCATGGTTCATGCGCTGCGCGGCAAGGCCAGGGCATCCGCCGAATCATCGTCCGTCGACACGGAAAGCCACGATGAGATTCCCAGCGGTCGCCAGTACGCCGGGCTCTCCCTCGGCGCGATCGGCGTCATCGTGCTGACGGCAGGCTATCTGCTGGCGTTCGATCTGATCGGCTACTTCGTCGCGACGTTCGTCTACGTATTGCTGCTCTGCTGCCTGTTCGGCGGCGGCTTCCGCGATAAATGGCTGACCAAGCTGGTCGCCGCCGTCGCCATCACCCTGGCGGGCTACCTGCTGTTCGAGGTCGTCTTCCAGGTCCGCCTGCCCACTCTCTGGAGTCAATGATCATGGACGCGATCTCCGGGCTGCTGGGTGGCTTCGCCGCCCTCGCCAATCCCGAAACCCTGCTCTACATGATCGGGGGATTCCTGATCGGCACCTTCTTCGGCGCGGTGCCGGGGCTGACATCGGTACTGGCCATTGCCCTGCTGCTGCCGCTGACCTACAGCCTCGACGTGACCACGGCGCTGGTCGCCTGCGCCAGCATCTTCATGGCCGGAATGTGCAGCGGCAGCATCACCGCCACCACCATCAACATTCCCGGGGCGCCCTCGTCGATGATGACCGCGCTGGAAGGTTACCCGATGCAGCAGCGCGGCGAGGGTGCCAAGGCGCTCGGCCATGCCGCACTGGGTTCGATGATCGGCGGTTCGCTGGGCGCCCTGCTGCTGATGGTGATGGCACCGCTGGCGGCGGACGTGGCCCTGCTGATCCGCACACCGGGCAAGTTCTCGCTGATCGCCTTTGCGCTGATCGTGATCATCATTTCCCAGCGCGGGTCGATCACCAAGGGCATGATCGCGACCCTGTTCGGCGTCATGATCGCCACCATCGGCATCGACGTGGTCCAGCCGCTGGCCCGCTTCACCTTCGGCACCGGCGTGCTGGTTCAGGGTATCGACATGATGCCGCTGATCATCGGCACCTTCGCCATCAGCGAGCTACTGGTCCAAGCCGACAGCCGCAACACCCGCACCGTCGACCCGAGCATGATCAAGGCGGCCAAGGTGAGACGTCGCGATTTCATCCCGCCGCTCTCCGAGGTCCGCGAGATCGGCGCGCTGCGCTACCTGAAAAGCGCGGTCATCGGCTATGCGGTCGGCATTCTCCCCGGTGCCGGCGGCTCGATGGCGGCTTTCGTCTCCTACGCCGAATCGATGCGCTCCTCCAAGCACCCGGAGCGTTACGGCAAGGGCAACCCGGAAGGTATCGCGGCGGCAGAGTGCGCCAACAACTCGATGTGCGGCGGCGCGTTCGTGCCGATGCTGACGTTCGGCATCCCCGGCGATCCAACCACCGCCATCGTGCTCGGCGTGCTGGTGATCAACGGCCTCCAGCCCGGCCCGCAGTTCATGACCCAGCAGCTCGACCTGATCGCGCCGATGTTCGCCTCGCTGTTCGTCAGCGCCCTGATCCTGATTCCGCTGACGCTCTACCTGCTCGGCCCCTACTTTCTCAAGATCGTGTCGATCCGCCGTGACGTGCTCTACTCGAGCATTGCCATCGTCGCACTGGTGGGCAGCTACGTAGCCACCTACTCCACGTTCCAGATGGCGCTGGCATTGGTGTTCGGCGTGCTGGCCTACTACCTGCGCAAGCAGAAGTATCCTACCGTCTGCCTGCTGCTGGGGTTCGTGCTCGGTCCGAGCCTGGAGGAGTACTGCCGTCGAGCGCTTTCCATCAACGACGGTAACCCGCTGATCTTCTTCACCAGCCCGGACAGCCTCTTCTTCATCGCGCTGACCGCGGTGTTCTTCTACTTCATGGTGATTCGCAAGCCCAAGGATAACGGGCTGGGAACACGGCCCGCATAGGAGGGGCCTGTCGCTGCCATGCGCGATTCGAAGCCAACGCTTGGCGCGGACTGTATCGAACCATCATCACGGAAACGGCTGCCCAAGGGCAGCCGTTCTTGCGTGGAGCCGATCGCACGTGAGGCTGCAAACCGGCCCTGATCAGAAACTCGCCGTGATCATGGTGCCCGCCACCCAGGCGTTGTCGACCGAATCCACCGCCGACGGGTTGGCGACGTACTGCAGGTTCGGGCGCAGGGTGAGCGAGGGGGTCAGGTTGAAGCTGTAGTAGATCTCCGCGTCGTACTCGTGCCCCTGGCGCGGCAACGGCGCAAGCGAGCCGGCCGGCGTGGCGTTGTAGTAGCCGACATAGTCGTTGACGTCGTCGTTGACGTGGAGATACGCCAGGCCGATTCCCGCGTCGTCCTGCGGGCGGGCATCGAACGGGCCCGCGTAGGTCGCGCCGACCGAGACGTAGCGGTCGATACCGGCGGTGTCGCCGTGGTTGGCGTTGCCCATGCTGAACAGGGTCAGGCCGCGATCTGCGTTGCCGCCACGCTTGGTCACCTGCTGCTGGACCACGTAGTAGAGCCCGGTGTTGGTGTCGCTGGTGCGAGTGTCCGGACCATCGCCGTAGGCGCGATTCTCCACGTTCTGGGTGTAGAAACCGAGTTTGTAGGCGCCGGTCATGCCATCCAGCTTCGGCGTGTAGCCCACTTCGACCGGGAACAGGGTGCCCTCGGTGCCGCTGGTGCGCAGGTCGAAGCCGTTGTCGTTCTCCAGGTTGCTGTCGTTGATATTGAAAGCGCCGACCTGGGCGTACCACTCGGGGGTGAAGTTGGCACGGATCACCGCCGCCCACTGGGCAATCGGCCAGTTGTAGATGTTGTTGCCCCAGTTGCCGGGCTGGGCGCTGCCAAAGGCGAGGTTCTGGAAATTGCTGTCGATGGTGGCGAAGTCGTCGCCGAACGGGATTCGCCCGAGCTTGACGGCGAGCGCATCATTGAAGAACCGTTGGCGATACCAGAACTGGGTCAGTCGTGTGACCGGCCCGCGCCCCTGGACTTCCTGCACCGACGAGCCACCGACGGTGGCGCCGGGATCGCTCATCCGGTCATTGACGCTGTGGCCGTTGCGATTGGTGACGGTAACCTGAAAGTCAGCAGCGGGAATGCCGGCGAGCTTGTCGAGGTCGAAATTGGCACCGACCGCGAACTGATCCGCGTATTTCGCCACATGGCTGTCGTGGTAGCCGCCATCGAGGATCGTGGCCGCCTCGCCCACGTAATCGAAGTCGAAGGAGATCCCGTCATTCTCCAGCGCCGTGCGCTCGCCCCCCCAATCCCCCAGCAGATAGGGCGAATCCGGAGAAAACGCCGAGTAGGCCTGCGCCGAGCCGATGATTCCGAAACCGCCCAACAGTAACGCCGACGCCCCACCGATTCTGATGACCCGCAACGTGACATGCATCATGACCTGAACTCCCAAAAATAATTAGCACGTTACTAATGCGCAGGAAATGATAGTCCCGGCGGCCCGGCTCCGGTAGTCGAACGACCCGCTCCAGGTGACAAAGACGACTAAAGGATGAAGCGCCGTGACCGGGGAGTACCGCGGCGACAGGGTCGAATGTCGTTTCCGGTGGCCATGGTGTCATTGCCGACATCCCCCCACCCGGCGCAGACTGCCTGTCGAACTCCACCGGACGATGCCATGACCCACACCGTCGACCTGTTCGTCTATCCGGACTGCCAGTTGCTGGACGCCAGCGGCCCCTGGCAGGTCTTCGCCAGCGCCAACACGCTGCTGGGCCGGCCGCATTACGAGCTCCGCCTCACTGCCATCGAGCCCGGCGAGGTCCGGACCAATGGCGGCATGACGCTGGTCGCGACCCATGCCCTGGAAACGACGACCCCGGGCGGCACGCTGCTGGTGGCCGGTGGCCATGGCGTGCATGAGCTGGACGACACGGTCATCCGCAAGCTCGCCGAACGCGCTGCCTCGGCGTCACGGGTCGGCTCGATCTGCAGCGGGGCCTTCGCGCTGGCCAGAACCGGACTGCTCGACGGCTGCTGCGTCACCACGCACTGGCGCCAGGCCGAACGCCTGGCGCGGGAGTTTCCCGAGATCGATGTCGCAGCCGATGCGCTTTACCGGAACAGCGGCAACCTCTACACCAGTGCCGGGGTCACCGCTGGCATGGACCTGGCGCTCGCCCTGGTCGCGACGGACCACGATCATCGCCTGGCCGGCGAGGTCGCCCGCGAGCTGGTGATGTTCCTGCATCGGCCCGGAGACCAGGCGCAATTCAGTGAAGGGTTGCGCTGCCAGCTCGCCAGTCATGGCCGGCTACGCGCGTTGATCGATCGCGTGCTGAACGATCCGCTGGCCGCCTGGAACAGCGAGGATCTGGCCGCCGCGATGGCAGTGACGCCACGTCACTTTCAACGCTTGTTCCGCCAGCAACTCTCGATGACCCCGATGGAGTTCCTGACCCGGCTGCGGCTGGAGTCGGCGCGGCGGCTACTGGCCGAGAGCGACGCCCCGCTGGCACGGATTGCCGAACACTGCCGCATCGGTGGCGCCGAGCAGCTGCGCCGCCAGTTCCAGCGCCGCTACGGACTCGCGCCCAGCGCCTATCGCGCTCGTTTCGGCCGAACCCTGTCCTCCCGGGCCCCGTCCCCCACCAGCAACCGAGAAGCCTCATGACGACCTCCGCGCCTTCCCGCCTGCCACTCACCGTCTGGGGCCTGGCGCTGTGCCAGGCACTGCTGGTAAGCGGCAATATCCTGCTCATCGCCGTCTCGCCACTGGTCGGCGCCCAGCTCTCCGGCAATGCCGACTGGAGCACGCTGCCCGTCGCCACCCAGTTGCTGGGATTGACCGCGGCGACACTCCCCTCCGGCTGGTTGACCGCACGCCTGGGGCGCAAGCGCACCTTCCTGATCGGCAACACCGCCGGGCTCATCGGCATCGCCATCTGCCTGCTGGCGTTGAAGAGTGCCGCCTTCCCGCTGTTCACTCTCGGCACCTTCGCCATCGGCATGAGTATCGGCGCCGGCATGCTCTATCGCTTCGCCGCCATCGATGCGGCGAGCCAGTCGCAGCGCGACCGCGCCCTCAGCCTGGTGATGGCGGGCGGTGTCATCGCCGCCTTCGCCGGGCCCTGGCTGGCGCGCTACACCCAACACGCCTTCGCGACACCGTTCCTGGGCTGTTTCGTCGGCCTGGCGGGACTCTACGCCCTGGCGCTGCTGCTGCTCTCGCGACTCGAACTGCCATCGCCCAGGGGCGCGGTCGACGGCGAATCGCCACGCCGCCCCGGCCAGCTACTGCGAGAGCCCCAGTTGCTGGCTGCGGTGATCATCGCCACCTTGAGCTACGCCATCATGAACCTGGCCATGACCGCGACGCCGCTGGCCATGACACATGCCGGCCACGGCTTCGGCGACGTCACCAACGTGATTCAGTGGCACATCCTGGCGATGTTCGCCCCCTCGTTCGTCACCGGCGACTTGACCCGGCGCTTCGGCTACCGGCCAATGATCACCGTGGGGTCGCTGGCGCTGCTGTCCAGCCTGCTCTGCGCCCTGCTCCCGACCACGTTCTGGACCTTCGCGATCGGGCTGTTCCTGCTGGGACTGGGCTGGAACTTCACCTTCCTGCCCGCCAGCGCCTGGCTGACCACCACCTACCGGCCCGGCGAGGCGCCTCGCGTCCAGGCCATCAACGACTGCGCGGTCTTCTCGCTGACTACCCTCTCCGCGCTGCTGGCCGGTCCGCTCAACGCCTGGCTCGGCTGGCAGACGCTCAACCTCCTGCTGCTGCCGCTGGTCGTGGTGCTGATGGCGGTGGGTCTCGGCATGTCCCGCCTGCAACGACCACTCATTGCCAGCGGTGATTGATCGGTCATTGCCTGACGGTGATCCGTGACCGGGCGTGCATGGCGATCGCCGCCGCGCGGCGGGAGCGTTTTGCCATCGCCTTCGCCAGGGCATCCGGCTGGCGTCGATCCCGGCCTCTCAGACGCCGTACAGGACGAGCCCGGCACACCGCCGGGCTCGTCCTATCGTCACGCCTGCCGCTGACTCATCTCAGCGCCGCCTGGCGATCTCCATGAACTCATCGGCCCGCTCGCGATTGGCCCGGGTCACCAGGCTGACCGCCACGAACAGGGCCACCGCGACCGGCAGCACCCAGATCCCCGCCGGCAGCCCCAGCGGTTTGACACCGCTCAGGTAGAGATAGATGACGACCAGGCCGCCGCCGACGATGCTCGCAAGCGCCCCGGCCGCCGTGCCGCGTTGCCAGTAGAAGGCCCCGATGATCGCCGGCACGATCACTACCAGGCCCGTCGAGGCCGCCACGGAGAGCACCGCAATCAGGTTGAGTTGCAGCTCCGCGAACAGGAAGGCGAGGATCGCGATGATCGGCAACACCCACTTGCCCACCTTGAGCTGCCTGGACTCGCTGGCATCGGCGACGACATTGGCATAGACGTCCCGCGACAGCATCGAGGAGAGCGTCAGCATGATCGAGTCGATGGTCGAGACCGCAGCGGCCAGAATCCCCACCATGACGATCACGCCGAGCACGGGCGGCACATGTTCGGAAGCCAGCAGCGTCGGCGTTGCCAGATCCGACTTGGCCAGATCGGGGAATGCCACCAGCGCCGAGAAGCCCCACAGCACCGAGACCACGGTGTAGATGAAGCCGAAGATCAGAAAGCCGATCAGCATCTGGCGCATCGACTTGAGCGATGACGGCATGAACAGACGCTGGCTGACCTGGGGGTTGGAGAGGCTGAAGAAGAACCAGGGGATGGTTAGCCCCAGGAAAGTGGTGAAACTGAACAGGCCGGGGCCGGGTACGCTGAGAGAAGCCGGGTGCTCACTGGCCAGCGTATCGAACAGTTCCGAAAAGCCGCCGAGCGAATGGACCACGAGAAGCGCCACCAACGTCGAGGCGACGATCATGAACAACGCCTGCAGCGAATCGGTCCACATCACCGAACGGATCCCGGCAATGTAGGAGAACAGGATCGCCAGCAGCGTCGACACGATCACACCGGTGGTGAACGAGATCGCCCCGCCGCTCATGCCCGCCAGCAGATAGCCGACGCCTGCCAGTTGCACCGCGGCGTAAGGGATCAGAAACACGCAACTGGCGACGGCGGTCGCCACCGCGACTTTCCCGTTGCCATAACGATGGCCCAGCATCTCGCTCGGCGTGACGAAGCCGAAGCGCTTGCCCACCGCCCAGAACCGGGGCCCGAAGATCGCCACCAGCGAAACGCCGGCGAAGTAGACGATCTCGAACCCGAACGCCCCGACGCCGCCAGCGTAGGTGAGCCCCGCCAGCCCCACCATCATGAACGCACTGTAGGTCGTGGCGCTGTAGCTGAGCGCCGAGACAAAGCCATTCATCTGGCGATTGCCGAGAAAGTAGCCGGACATGTCGACGCCGGGGCCGTTGGTCACCCTGGCGCGGGAGACAAAGGCGACCCCTAGCCCTACGATCAGGTAGATCCCGACCGCGCTCCAGATCAGCTCGACCGTCATCGCGACACCTCATCGTCAGGCGCCAGCTCATCCCCCTGCGACGTTCCGGATTGCTGAGTCGTGGACGGGAAGGAGCGAGTGATCATGATATTGGCCACGATGACCAGCACGCCGACGACGCACCAGAACAGAAAGCTGCCGTACCAGGCATGAACCTGACCGAGCAGGCCGTACGGCACGACGTAACACGAAAGGACCAGAATCCAGACGCCCCATATCCAACGCCGAGCACTCATTGGCGATTCCCCTGCTATGTTTTTAGACGGAATGTTGCTGGAAAGTGCTTTCCTGGGATGCGGGCGCGGATTCCCGACATTTCGCCATCGCCCCGCGCGATCCGCTGCAGCGATCATGATAACGCGATAGTCTCGGGGACGATGAAAACGCGATGGATTTTTCGATGACGACAACGCATGTTCCCGCCAGCATGGCCCCCCTCTGGCAGATGGACCCCATGGCACTCGACGCACGACTGCGTGATTTCCTGAGCGAGGATATCGGCCATGTGGACCTGACCGCGACGCTGATGATCGACGAAGACTCGATCGGCCGGTTCGAAATGCGGGCGCGGGAGCCGATGACCCTTGCCGGACTCTCGGTCGCGGCCCGGGTATTCTTGCTCTACGACCCGACCGTCGACATCGAAATGTCGGCGACGGACGGCCAGACGGTGGCCGAGGGCACCACCCTGATGCG
Source organism: Salinicola sp. CR57 (assembly GCF_003206585.1). Taxonomy (NCBI): domain Bacteria; kingdom Pseudomonadati; phylum Pseudomonadota; class Gammaproteobacteria; order Oceanospirillales; family Halomonadaceae; genus Salinicola; species Salinicola sp. CR57. The sequence continues at coordinate 206,555 of NZ_PZJL01000005.1, read as the reverse complement.
ACTGCAGGGCCCGGCGCGCAGCCTGCTGACCGTAGAGCGGACAGCGCTGAACCTGATTCAGCACCTGTCGGGGATCGCCACTCTCACTGCGCAGTATGCCGAGCGGATCGCCGGCACCGGGGCGCAACTGGTCGATACTCGCAAGACCACGCCCGGCCTGAGAGCGCTGGAGAAACACGCCGTGGCCTGCGGCGGCGGCCGCAACCATCGGCTCGGCCTGGACAGCGGCGTGATGCTCAAGGATAACCACATCGCAGTCTGCGGGAGCATCACCGCCGCCGTGGCTCGAGCGAGATCGCGCGTGCCGGTGCTGACCCGCATCGAAGTCGAGTGCGACCGACTCGACCAGGTCGAAGAGGCGCTGGCCGCCGGTGCCGATATCATCATGCTCGACAACATGTCGACGGCGACGATGAAGAGCGCCGTCGAACTGGTGGCCGGCCGCGTGCCGCTGGAAGCCTCCGGCGGCGTGCGCCTGGAGACCATACGCGACATTGCCGAGACCGGCGTCGACTTCATCTCGGTCGGACGCCTCACCCAGTCGGCACCGGCAGTCGACATCGGCCTGGACGATGCACCGGACGACCTTGCCCGAACGCCACCCTCTTCGCCCATGTCGCCGCCGGGCAGTTGATCCGATGTCCTCCACCGACATCAACAACAAGGCCACCGTGGCCGCCTTCGAGTCGCTCATGGCGGAGTTGCTGGACCAGGATTTCGGGCTGCGCAAGCCGCCCGTCATCACCTTCTGGTGCGGCGCGGGATTCTCCAAGGCCTGGGATCCCCGCTCGCCCACGGATGGCGAGCTGTTCGCCATCGATCTCGACGATATCCAGGATTTTCCCAATCTCCGACACGTGATGCATGTGATCGGCTGGGAGGACTACCGTCACCTGGATTTCGAGCGTTTCAAGAACCTGCGCTACGTGCTCGACATGCAGGTGCGCTATCCCGATATCCGCAACCGCTATTTCGACGACCAGAACCTGCGACTGAGCATCCACGAGCTGCGCACCCTGGTGATGCGTCGCTTCACGGCGGCCTGCGACATCCACAACGTCGATGACCGGACGCTGCGCTTCACCTCGCCGTACGACAGCGATGGCCAGCGGGCGATCACGCGGTTCTTCGCCGCGCTGGAAGATCGCGCCGGCCAGGCCGGCCTCGGCGAGAACTGGCCGCTCTATCACTTCCTGACCACCAACTACGACTTCACCATCGAAACCATCCTGGAGCACGTATACCGGCAGCAGGCGCCGGTATTCGGCAGGCTCTACCGGGGCATCACCCCGCAGCGCATCTGCGGCGGCTCGATCTGGGAGCACTTGCCACGCACCGTCGACCGCAACGTGATCAAGATCAACGGCGGTTTCGAGATCCTGCCGACGGCACAGGGGTTCGATTTCGAGTATCGTCGCCGCAGCGACACCCAGATTCGGCAGGCCCCCCCGCTGCTGATCCTGCCTTCCCAGGTCCAGGACTACGACGAACCCTACTTCCACCAGGTCTTCCCCAAGGCCGTTCGCCTGCTGCGGGAGACCGACGTGCTGGTGATCGTGGGTTACAGCATGCCCCAGGAGGATTCGCTGGTACGCTTCATCCTGCGCCAGTTGGCGGAGAGCCCCAATGACGCCAAGGGCAAGCACGTGTTCGTCATCGATACCAAGAATCATGCGACCATCAAGTCACGGCTCGAGGAGATGTTCTTCTACCTGCCGCGCACCGGCTGGCCCCGCGAGCACTACTACAGCGGCCGCTTCGAGGATTTTTGCGACAAGGTAACGAGCGCATGAACCCAAAAGTCCGGGACTGATGCCGTATCCTCCGAAACGGCTGCAACGACCCGCCATCGCTCGACGATCCGATACCCATATCGACTACGCTAGGCTTGTACGAAGAGCCGGCGAGCGAAAGCAGGACAAGACAAAAATCGGCGAAGACGCGGATTTTACGCAGTGTCGATGAGCATTTTGACGGGGGCGCCGAGCTTGGGCTGGCGCTCCAGCCGCTTTTTGACACCGTATTGCCGAGTGCAGGCAGTTTCCGTACTCAAGCCTAGGTGGCTTCTTCAACCGTGCCTGAGGCCATCCCCATGATTCGAACGGACCCCACCCATGCAACATCTTGATCTCCAGGTACTCGACGCGGCGCTCGAATGGGCCAACGACGGCGAGACGATCTGGTTATGCAGCGTACTGGCGACGTTCGGCTCGTCGCCGCGCGAGCCGGGCTCGATGCTGGTCGCGAAAGCGGACGGCAGTCATGTCGGCTCGCTCTCCGGCGGCTGCATCGAGGAGGATTTCCTCGGCAGGATCGCCGAAGGGCATTTCGGCGATGCGCTATCGGTGGTCCGCTACGGCGAAGGGGCCGACGAATCGCCCCAGGTCTCGCTGCCCTGTGGCGGGATTCTGGATGTGCTCGTCGAGCGCCTGGCGCCGGATGCCGAGACCCTGACACATCTGGAGGTGCTCCACGCGACCCTGCTCGGCCAGCGCTCGCTGGTGCGCCGAATCGACCTGGCGAGCGGGCGCAAGCGCTTCATCGAAGCCGGCGAGAACGGCCCTCGGGTCGAGCGCGACGGCCAGGTCATCCACCTTCGCGTGGGGCCGGCGCTGCGCCTGATCATCGCCGGGATCTCTCCGGTTTCCCGTTTCTGCGCCGAATTCGCCCGTGCGCTGGGTTTCGAGGTGATCGTCTGCGATCCCAGGGAAGAGGCCCGACGCGATTTCCCGATCGAGGGGATCGAGCTGCAGTCGGTGCTGCCGTCGCTGTTCATCGGCTCCGGCGCCGCGCATGCCGCCACTGCCATCGTCGCGCTGACCCATGACCCCCGGATCGACGATCTGGCCATGATCGAAGCCGTGCGCACGCCGGCGTTCTACATCGGGGTGATGGGATCGAAGCGGACGTCCGAAAAGCGGGCCGAACGCCTCAAGCGCTCCGGCGGGCTGGATGAAGACGCCATCGCGCGCATACAGATGCCGATCGGGCTGCACCTCGACAGCAAGACGCCGGCCGAGATCGCCCTCGCCGTCGTCGCCGATGTGCTCCGCGTGCGGCGCGGCAAGTCACGCCATGAGCTCTGACCCTCGGCCCGAGTCGCCAGCCGTCGTGGCACTGGTGATGGCGGCCGGTGTCTCCCGGCGCTTCGGCGGCGACAAGCGCCGTGCCACGCTGCCGGATGGTCGTACCCTGCTGGCGACCACGCTGAACACGGTGGCCCGGGCCTACCCCCGCTGGTGGCTGGTCACGCGCCCGGAGGACGACCTGTATCTGGGTGAGGCGTTCGACCCCGCCCGGCATCGGCGGCTGGTCGCCGACCAGGCAAGGCACGGCCTGGGGGGGAGCCTGGGCGATGCATTTCGCCACCTGATCGCCGAAGGCGACACGGCGACCGCCGCCGCCGTGGTACTGGCCGACATGCCGTGGCTCAGCGCCACCACCTGTACCCGACTTCAGCGGCATGCCGATGCCGAGCGCATCGTCATCCCCAGTCATCGTGGCAGGCGCGGCCATCCGGTGCTGTTCGGGCGGCGTTTCTGGCCGACCCTGGCCGCACTGGAGGCGGGAGACGGCGCCAGGGCCGTGGTGCAGGCCAACCGGGCGGCGGTATCCGTCGTCGATGTCGACGACGACGGCATCTGGCGGGATATCGATACGCCCCAGGACTTGCCCGAGCCGCCATGAGCGGCGAGCCGGGTCAACCGAAGAACTTGTCCCAGGCCAGCAGGCCCCAGGTCACCGCCGCCATGCCCAGCGCCAGCATCACTGCCGCCGAGCCGATATCCTTGGCCCGCCCGGAGAGTTCATGGTGTTCCGGGCCAATCCGGTCGACCACCGTCTCCACCGCGCTGTTGAGCAGCTCGACGATCAGCACGAAGATGCAACTGCCGACCAGTACCAGCCACTCGACGGGATTCTTGCCGATCCACCAGGCAAAAGGCACCAGCACGATGCAGAGCGCCACTTCCTGACGAAAGGCGGTCTCGTTGCGGAATGCCGCCACCAGCCCCTTCAGTGAGTATCCGGTGGAGTAGATCAGGTGGCGAAAACCGGTATCGCGAGATTTCATGGATGTCCGTTGCAGTCGGGTTGGCGACTGCCCTCTAACGTGACCGAGTATCGGCGCACTGCCGTGTATAGGCGACGATGGTAGCAGAGCCGCATGCCGACATCATCGCCGTTACGCGATGCGTTCGACGCCTGGAGTCCGGGACGGCACGGCAGGTGGCTGGCCCACGGGCCGCCCGGCCTCTATGCTGACACGACACCATTGCGATGCCGCATCACGTTGCCAACAGGGTCAATCATGTCCGAATCCAACCCGCTCTATCCTGCTCTCGAACCTCACGCCAGCGGTCATCTGGAGACCGGTGACGGCCACCAGGTCTACTGGGAGCGCAGCGGCAATCCGAACGGCAAGCCGGTGGTCTTCCTGCATGGTGGCCCGGGTGGCGGCTGCAAGCCGATCCATCGCCAGCTGTTCGACCCCGCGCGCTACGACATCCTGCTGTTCGACCAGCGCGGCTGTGGCCGTTCCACACCCCACGCCAGCCTCGCCAACAACACCACCTGGCACCTGATCGAGGACATGGAGCGCCTGCGGGAGATGATGGGTGCCGAGCGGTGGCAGGTGTTCGGGGGCTCATGGGGATCGACGCTGGCGCTGGCCTACGCCGAGCGGCATCCGGATCGCGTCAGTGAACTGGTGCTGCGCGGCATCTTCACCATGCGCCAGCAGGAGCTCGACTGGTTCTACAAGCATGGGGCTCGCAACATGTTCCCCGAGAAGTGGGAAAGGCTGGTGGAGATTCTGCCCGAGACGCAGCGCGACGATATCATTCCCGCCTTCCACGAGCGGCTCATGGGCGACGATACCGAGCGCCAGCTCGAGGCCGCTCGACGCTGGAGCGTGTGGGAGGGCGAGACCTCGAAGCTGATCCCCGTCGATGCCAGCGATTCCCACGCCGCCGATCACTTCGCCCTGGCCTTCGCCCGGATCGAGAACCACTACTTCATCAACAAGGGCTTCTTCGAACGCGACGATCAACTACTGGCCCAGGCCGATCGGCTGGCGGGCATTCCCGGCGTGATCATTCACGGCCGCTACGACATGGTCTGTCCGCTCCAGAACGCCTGGGATCTGGCCAAGGTGTGGCCGGACGCCAAGCTGGAGATCATCGAGGCGGCGGGACACGCGTTCAGCGAACCGCAGATCATGGCCGCGCTGGTCCGGGCAACCGATCGATTCGCCGACCGCCCCTGAAGCGAGGCCGGGGCGCGCGACCGTGAAACGCGAACCGCGGGAAGCCGACGGCTTTCCGCGGTTCGCGAGCCGTGGCGACTCAGTTCTGGGGACGTTGCTTGGTGGCGTCGAGCCCGGTCTTCTTCTCGGTGGTCAGCTTGGTGATCTCGGCGGAGCTCTTGATGGCGCGGTCGAAGACGTCCTTCAGGTCGGCCATCGTTCCGGTGCTGCCCAGTGCACCATTGGCGGCATCCTGGAAGTTCCAGTGACCGGACAGGCCGTCCGCGTTCGGATTGTCGAGGGTCTCGATGGCGGTATAGACGTCGGGATGGCTCAGCATGTAGCTGGCGGCCGCGGACACCTCGGGCGGCGTATTGCCGCTGGTATCGCTGGCCAGCGCTTCGAGGTCGCTTTTCCACACTGCACCACCATGATCCTTGACGTAGTCCGCGAGGATCTTGCTGGACCGGGCGACGGTGAGTTGATCTTCGAAGGAAGAGAAGGAGGACGGCTGGTTGGCGGGACTGTTGCCCGTCGGCGTCACGGTAGACATCGGCTTTTTCCCTGGCAGAAGGTTCGTTTTGATGATTGTGGCGCGGCTCGATGACATCGGCATGAACCTGGCGCGTTCTGCGAGCTCCCGTACGCCGGGAACCAACCCGATTATGAGACGCCGCGAGCGCCACGAGGGGGCCGAAACGTGTCATTGATCGACACAATGAAAACGAACCGTCATCGCGGGTAACCCAGGGATACGTTGCGCCGCCTGGCGAACCGGCGGCGCACCGTCGTTCAGGCCGCCCCCCTCTCCTCGCCGGCGAGATCGATGATCGTCGCCGCAACGGCCTGGGCCCTCGGCACCAGCGTCTCGAGACGGCAGTACTCCTCTTCGGTATGCATCTTGGCGCCAACCGGGCCGGTGCCGCACAGCGTGGGGATGCCGAGGCTGGCGGTGGTCCCGGCGTCCGAGCAGCCACCGGTGAACTCGCCCTCGACATGGAACCCGAGCCGTTCGGCCTGGGCCCGGTAGCGCGCGAACAGTGCCTCACTCATGGCGGGCTCCATGGGCAGGAACCCCGAGGTCTGGCGGATCGTCGCCCGTGTTCCGGGAATCTCCTCCTCGGCGATGATCGTCTCGATCGCCGCCAGCAGATCGAGCCGCTGCTGATTGGTGACGAAGCGCGTGTCCAGTTGCGCCGTCGCCGCAGGGGCCACGGTATTGCGCGAGATACCGCCCTCGATCAAGCCGACATTGGTGGTCACGCCGCTATCGTAGTCGGTCAGCGCATGGAGCTTGACGATCTTGCGGGCCAGCGCCTCGACGGCACTGGCACCGTCGGCGTGGCTGACACCGGAGTGGGCCGCCTTGCCGGTCACTTCGATCAGGAAAGCCGCCCCGCCCTTTCGGCCGGTGACGACGTTACCACTGATCCTGCCGGGTTCGGCGTTGAGCACGGCCCGTGCACCGCTGGCCGCTTCGCGAATGAAGGCCGTGCCGTCGCGGGAACCGATCTCCTCGTCCGCCGTGAACAGCGCCCGCAACGGGAACGGCAACGGCGCCACCCGCTTGAGCGCCCGCAGCACGAAGATGTTGAGCACCAGTCCCGATTTCATGTCGGCGACGCCGGGGCCGAAAGCAGTATCGCCGTCGCGGGTGAAGCCGCGCTCGGCAACCGTTCCCGTCGGGAAGACCGTATCGCGATGCCCCATCATCAGCACGTGGCCGGCGCTCGCATCACTGCCATCGCCCTCCAGACGGGCCTCGAGAATATCGCCGGCGTCCGGGCGCGGCGTGCGCGTCACCTCGATCCCGTCGGCCTCCAGCCACTCGACGATGACATCCGCCACCGCATCGGTACCGGCCTTGTCATAGCTGTTGGAATCGATATCCACCAGTCTCTGCAGGCACTCGATCATCTCCGCCTGCTGCCCGGCCAGCCACTCGCAGGCCGTGGCCGTGATTCTTCCCGCGTCGCTCAGCGGTGCCATCGTTCACGCTCCTTCTTGATGTCTCGACCCTGCTCGGCCAGATCCCACCATAACCCGGCCATGATACCCAGACCTTCCCGCAGAATGCTCGCCAGGGCGTGCTCGTCGGGGGCGTGCTGGGAGCAGGCCGGGTAGGAGTGCGGCACCCATAGCGTCGGCAGCCCGAGCGTCTCGGCAAAGACATCGTTGGGCAGCGAGCCGCCCAGGTTGGGCAGCAGCGTCGGCGACTTGCCGCTGGACTCGCGCATCGATGCCAGCGCCCAGCCCACCCACGGATCCGTCGGGTCGAGTCGGGTGGCGTTCATCTGCGACATCCGCGCACTGCTGACCTCGATGTCCTCGAAGCCATGGGCATCCAGATGATGGCGCAGATGCTCGAGGAAGCGCTCGCGATCGCTGCCGACGACGAAGCGCAGCTGGCAGTGCGCGTAGGCCTCCCCGGGGATGGCGTTGGCCGGCGCCTCCGGATTGCCGGCCTTGATCGCCAGCAGCTCCAGGGTGTTCCAGCCGAACAGCCTTTCCGCCGGCAGCAGGCCCGGCTCCCCCCAACTCGCATCGATCGCCGGATCCCCCGGTGTCGCCCCGACTTCGAGCGAGGCAACGGCGTCACGAACCGGTGCAGGGATCGCCGGCGGGCGCAGGCCCTCGATCAGGATCCTGCCGTGGGCATCGACCAGCGTCGCCCAGGCGTTGGCCAGCCGGGTGGCCGGGTTGGAGAGCACCCCGCCCCAGTTGCCGGAGTGATGGGAGCCGTCGCGGGCACGCAGGCGCAGGTCGAAGTTGAACGAGCCGCGGGAACCGAGAAACAGCGTCGGCGAATCCGCTGCCAGGCGCGGGCCATCGGAGGCGATGAACAGATCCGCCGCCAGGCGCTCGCGGTGGGCTTCGCAGACCGCCTTCAAGCCCGGAGATCCGGTCTCCTCGCCCATCTCCAGGATCAGCTTGACGTTGTAGCCCAGCCGGCCATCGCGCGCCTCGATGACGCTCTTAAGCGCCGCGAAATTGAGCGTGTGCTGGCCCTTGTTGTCGGCGGTGCCTCGGCCATACCAGCGCTCGCCTTCGACCACGATCTGCCACGGCGAAAGCCCCTCCCGCCACTGCGCATCGTAGCCGCGCACCACATCGCCGTGGCCATAGGTGAGCAGCGTCAAGGCCGCGTCGACCTCGATCCGCTCGGCCAGCAGGAAGGGCCCGAAGCCACCGACCGGGTTGTCGACGATCTCCCAGGTGAAGCCCAGCTTTTCGATCTCGGGGATCACGAAGTCGGTCAGGTAACGGCGCAGTTCGCCGTCGCGTCCCGCCTCCTGGCTTTCGCTACGCACGGCGATGCGGGCGTCGAGTCGATGCAGGAAGTCGCCGCTGTCGAAGGCTTGCCAGGCGTGTTGCAGCGCTGTTGCTCGCGCCATGAATCTCTCCTCGTTGAATACGAACAGGGGGTAACGGGCCGCCGCTTGCGACGGCCGGGCTCAAGCGAGATGACAGGCCACAAGAGTGCTGTCGTCACCAGACGCCTCCAGGCGCGGCCGTTGCTGCTGGCAGATCGCCTCCGCCTTGGGGCACCGCGGGTGGAAGGCACAACCGGCGGGCGGATCGCTCGGGTCGGGCATGGTGTCGCCCAGCCCGATATCCGGCACGCCCAGCCCCGGCTCGGGGGTCAGGGCGGAGGCCAGCAGTGCCTGGGTGTAGGGATGACGCGGGGCGGTGAAGATCCGCTCCCGCGTGCCCTCCTCGACGATTCGCCCCAGGTACATCACCGCGACCCGATCCACCAGATGCTCGACCACCGCCAGATCGTGGCTGATGAACAGATAGGTCAGCCCGAACTCGGCCTTGAGATCCAGCAGCAGGTTGAGGATCTGGGCCTGCACCGAGACATCCAGCGCCGAGGTCGGCTCGTCGCAGATCACGATGTCCGGCCGCATGATCAGCGCGCGGGCGATGGCCACACGCTGGCGCTGGCCGCCGGAGAGCTGGCCCGGGAACTGATCGGCGGCGCGTCGGGGCAGCCCGACCACATCCAGGGTCTCGGCGACGCGTGCCGCCTGCTCGCGGGCGGTGCCGATGCCGTGCACCCGCAACGGCAACCCGACGATCTGAGCGATTCGCTTGCGCGGATTGAGCGAGGAGTACGGGTCCTGGAAGATCGGCTGGATGCGTCGCGCCAGCGCTTTCTGGCTGGCACCCCGTAGCGGCCTGCCATCCACCAGCACGTCGCCCTCGCTCGGCGTGGTCAGCCCCAGCAGCATCTTGGCCAGGGTGCTCTTGCCACAGCCCGACTCCCCCACCAGCCCCATGACCTGGCCGCGGGGAATCCGCAGCGAGACATCGCTGACGGCGCCCAGCGCGCGTCCCCGCTTGAACAGCCCGCCGCCCAGGGTGAAGGTTTTCGATAGTCCGCAAAGCTCCAGGGCCGGGGTCGGCGCTTGCAAGGCCGGGGGCGACATGGACGCAGCGGGCATGGCTTGTGAGAGACGTGAATCGGCGACCTCGGTGGTCGAATGTGCGTTCATGACATCGTCTCCGGTTGACGCGGGGCCGGTACCGGCCGGTCGGCGAAGTGACAGCGGGCCCGGTGATCGTCCGGCAATGCCATCAACGGCGGCGTGCGCTCGCAGGTCGGTTGGGCCTGCGGACAGCGATTGCGGAAGGCGCACCCCTCGACGTCACCAACGAGACTGGGCACGACGCCGGGAATCGCCTGCAGCCGGCTACCGGGTAGTGTCCTTCCCGGCGTGGGGATGCAGCTCAACAGCCCGCGCGTATAGGGGTGCCCGGGGGCGGCATAGAGTGCCGGCGTCGGCGCGGATTCGATCACCTCGCCGGCGTACATCACCGCGACCCGGTCGGCGATGCGCGCCACGACGCCGAGATCGTGGGTGATGAAGATCACCGCGGTACCGAACTCCTGCTGCAGCTCTCGCAGCAGGCGCAGGATCTGCGCCTGGATCGTCACGTCGAGGGCAGTGGTCGGCTCGTCGGCGATAATCAGGTCGGGCTCGCACATCAGCGCCATGGCAATCATCACCCGTTGGCGCAGCCCGCCGGAGAGCTGGTGGGGATACTGGTCGAGGCGCTCTTTCGCGGCGCTGATACCGACTCTTCCCAGCAGATAGATCGCCCGCTCGCGCGCCTCTCGCCGGCTGACGCCGCGGTGCCGGATCAACCCTTCGCAGAGCTGGTTGCCCAGGGTGTAGGCCGGATTCAGTGCGGTCATCGGCTCTTGGAAGATCATCGCCAGGCGCGCCCCGCGCAGATCGCTGCGACGGCGTTCGGAGAGCGTCGCCAGATCGATCCCGTCGAACTCGAGACGGTCGGCACTGAGCCTGGCCTTGCGCGGCAGCAGCCCCATCAGGGCCAGCGAGGTCATCGACTTGCCGCAGCCGGACTCCCCCACCAGGCAGAGCATCTCGCCGCGCTCGACATAGAAGTCGATCCCGCGCACGGCGTGCAGCATGCCCGCCTCCACCGGCAGGTCGACATGCAGGTTTTTCACGTTCAGAAGTGGCATCAGTTGCGTCCTCCCGGTGCGTTGAGATCCCGCAGTCCGTCACCCAGCAGGTTGATCGCCAGCACCAGCACGAACAGTGCGATACCGGGAATCGCGATGACCCAGGGCTGGAAGAACATGTAGGCCTTGCCCTCGGCGACCATCAGCCCCCATGACGGCAACGGCGGCTGCACCCCCATGCCGAGGAACGACAGCGTCGCCTCGAGCAGGATCGCGTGGGCCATCTCCAGGGTCATCACCACGATCAGCGAGCCGGCGATGTTAGGCAGCACTTCGCGCAGCAGGATATGGGGCAGCGAGCAGCCCAGCGTGCGCGCCGCGTAGACGTACTCGGCATCGCGCATCTGCTGGGTGACCGAACGCGACACCACCGCGAAGCGATCCCACAGCAGCAGGCCCAGCAGCACGATCACCGTGGTCAGGGAGCCGCCGGTCAGCGAGGCCAGCGCCAGCGCCACCAGCACCACCGGCATCGCCAGGCGGGTAGTGATGATGTAGCTGATGACCGCATCCACGCGGCCGCCGAAGTAGCCCGCCAGGACGCCCAGAGTGGTGCCGATGACACCGGAGATCAGTGCGGCCACCAGCCCGATGGTCAGCGAGATGCGAGTCCCGAACAGCAGCCGGCTCAAGGTGTCGCGGCCCAGCTTGTCGGTGCCCAGTACATGCGTCCACGAGCCCTTGTCGTGCCACACCGGCGGCACCATCCGGTTGGCGATGTCCTGGTGATAGGGGTCATGCGGGGCCAGCAGCGGCGCGAAGATGGCGATCAACACCGCCAGCGCGACCAACACCAGCCCGATCGCCAACCCGCGATGGCCGAAGACCCGGCGCGTGATCCGCGACCAGGCCGGCGCCGGCAGCGGAATCTCGCCGCCGGAGATAGCCGAGGTCGCAGCTGGAGAAACGCGAGGCGAAGCATGGGAAGTCGTCATGTCGTTCTCCTCAATGGGTGCGGATACGGGGGTCGAGCGCGGCGTTGGCGACATCCGCCAGCAGCGTCAACACGATGTAGAACAGTGCGATGATCAGCACCACGGCCTGCACCACGGGATAGTCGTTGCGCGAGATCGCATCCCAGGCCAGTTGTCCCAGGCCGTTGAGCGAGAAGACCGATTCGATGACCACCGACCCGCCCAGCATGAAGCCGAGCTCCACTGCCGCCAGTGCCACCACCGGGATCACCGCGTTGCGCAGCGCATGCTTGAAGATCACCGAACCGCCGCGCAGCCCCTTGGCCCGCGCCGTGCGGATATAGTCGGACTCGAGCACCTCGAGCATGCCGGTCCGGGTCAGGCGCATCATCGCAGGCGTGGCGTAATAGCCCAGGGCGATCGCCGGCAGCACGAAATGCTGCCAGCCGTCGCTACCGGCGGCCGGCAGCCACTGCAGCGTCACCGCGAAGATCACGATCAGCGTCAGGCCGAACCAGAAACTCGGCATCGCCTGCCCGACCACGGCGAACAGCAGCGCCAGCCGATCGATCCAGGTATCGCGCTTGAGCGCCGCCAGGACGCCGAGCGGAATCGAGATACCGACCGCCAGCGCCAGCGCGAGACCGCCCAGCGTCAAGGTGATCGGCATGCGATCGACGATCAGGTCGACCACCGTGCTCTGGTAGTAGTAGGAACGGCCGAAGTCGAAGGTCAACGCGCCCCCCAGCCAGTCCAGGTACTGACTGACGATGGGCCGATCGAGCCCGTAATCGACGCGAATCCGCTCGACCTGCTCGGCGGTGGCCTCCGGCCCGGCGATCGATGTGGCCAGATCGCCGGAGAGATGCAGCAGCATGAAGCTGACGACCGAGATGGTGAGCGCCACGCTGATCGCGACCAGAACCCGGCGGATGATGAAAGTGCCCATGGTACCTCCTCACGCTGCGCGGCCTCGTCTTGCCAGGCACGGGGCCACGCAGGCGGTTAGCGGATATCGGAAAGCGTCACTTCCAGCTGGCCTCGGCGAAGCGCGGCAGCTCATCCGGATAGGGCGTGAAATTCAGGTCGGCGGTATAGGCGTAGTAGGTGGAGTAGGAGAACAGCGGCGCCCAGTAGGCCTGCTCGGAAATCCGCTGCAGCGCCTTGCGGTAATTGTCCTTGCGGACGTCGGGGTCGACCGAGGTGTCGGCGGTATGCAGCCACTGCTGGACCTGCTCGTCCTGCCATTGGTCGTCGGCACCGCCACCGAAGTAGACGCTGGTGAACGCGGAAACGTCATTGACCGAGTAGGAGCCCCAGGTCTTGAACGACATGTCGGTGTTGCCACCGCGCTGCTGCTCCAGCAGCGCCGGCGAGGTCATGAAGCGCAGATTGGCGCGAATGCCGACATTGCGCAGATCGCCGATCATCGCCTCGGCATAGTCCCGCTCGCGATAGGCGTAGAGGCTCAGCTCGAAGCCATCGCCGTAGCCGGCGTCCGCCAGTAGCTGGCGCGCCTTGTCGGGGTCGTAGTCGTACTCGACGACATTCTGGGTCTCGCAGCCGAACTGGGCCGGAAAGCAGGGGGCATAGAGCGGACGACTGCCGCCCCGCACCAGGTTGTCGGCCATGCCCTGGCGATTGATCGCGTGATTGATCGCCTGGCGAACCTCGAGATGGCTCAGCGGCGAGCTCTCGCGCCTGGCGGCATCGAAGGAGAGATAGCCGACCCGCATGGTCTCGCCGCTGTCCACGGTCAGGTTGGGCATGGCCTCCATCTGCTCGGCCTGGTCCGCCGGGACGCGCCAGATCCAGTCGACCTGTCCGGTCATCAGCTGCGCCACGCGGGAGTCCTGATCGGGAATCACCTTGAACTCGAGCTTGCCGATCTGGGGCTGGCCGACCGGGCTATCGGCGAAGTAGTTGTCGTTGCGGACCATCTTGACGCCTTCCCCCGGTCTCACTTCGGTAATCCGGTAGGGGCCGGTGCCGATCGGCTGCCTGCTGAACCCCTCGAGGCCCATCTGCTGGAAGTACTGATCCGGGAACACCGGAAGCGGCCCGGAAAGATACTCCAGCGCCGCCGGGAAGGGTCCGTTGAGATGGAAGCGGACATGGGTGTCGTCGATCTTCTCGACACTCTCGATCCAATCGGTGTTCTGGCGCGTGACCACCTTCGAGTCAGGCGACACCACGTAGTTGAACGTGAAGACCACATCATCGGCATTGAACGGCTCGCCGTTCTGGAACTCGACGCCCTGACGCAGCGTCATCTCCAGGGTGGTGTCATCGACCCAGTGCCATTCGGTGGCGAGCATCGGCTCGTAGTCGTTGGTCTCCGGGTTGCGGTAGATCAGCGTATCCCAGGCCAGGTGCGAGATGATCACTCCCTCCCGCAGGTTGTTGTGATACGGGCTGATGTTCTCGGGTTCGCTGTCGGAAGCGTAGACCAGCGTGTCGTTGGCCTTGTTGGCCAGTGCCGGTAGCGACAGGCAGCACAGCGCCGTGCCGGCCACGATGTGGCGGAGCGTCAGGTTGGAGCGCATTTCGACCTCATTGTTGTGTTGTTGGCTGAGAGCGTGTTGCTGGAGCAGCCGCCATACCGCTGGCGGTGTCGTGTCGGCGACCAGGTCTTGTGTCGTGTAATCACCCTTGGGCCGACGCCGTTTTCCTCGAAGCTATCGAACGCCCACCCATGCCACAAGTACAATGTTTAGAACTAACCATTGCCATTTCGGCAAAGGCTAATAAAAACAACATCAACCGCGATGTCGTGGAAAAGATCGAGGGAGAGAACAATGGCAATGAACAGTCGCGCCCTTCAGGAAACCGCGCTGCGATACTTCCTGGCGGTGGTGAAAAACGGCTCGATCAGCGAGGCGTCGCTCAAGCTCAACGTCGCGGCCTCGGCGATCAGCCGTCAGATCGCCCGGCTGGAGACCGAGCTCGATACCCAGCTGTTCGAGCGCCGCGCCAGGGGGATGGTGCCCAGTGCCGCCGGGGAACTGCTCGCCGCCCATGCCAGACGCATGCAACTGGAAACCGACCGGATTGCCAGCGAGATCCAGGCCCTGCAGGGGCTCGAGCGCGGCACGGTGCGCCTGGCCAGCTCGGAAGGGTTCGCGGTGGATTTCATTCCCCTGGCGATCGCCCGGTTCCGGCGCCGCTACCAGGGTATCCAGTTTCGGCTCAGCGTCAGTTCGCCGGCCGAGGTGACGCGCCGGGTACGCGAGGGAGAGGTGGACATCGGGCTCACGTTCAGCCTGGCGCCGGAGCGCGACATCCAGGTGGAATCGCGTCAGCGATCGCGGATTCAGGCCCTGATGGCCCACGATCACCCGCTGGCCAGCCGACGCGACGTGAAGCTGTCACAGTTGCAGCCCCACCCTATCGCCCTGCCACCCCCGGAAACCACGCTGCGCCAGCTGTTCGACATCTGCTGCAGTCAGCAGAACCTGATCTTCGAGTCCGTCTTCACCAGCAACTACACCGAGGCGCTGGTCAACTTTGCCATGCTGGGTGGCGGGATCGCCCTGGCCGGCGAGATCTCGATTCGCCACCGGCTTCTCCAGGATCGGCTGGTCGCGGTGCCGATCCGCGATACCGGCATGGACGCACGCCACGTGGAGTTGCAGACGCTCGCCAATCGCACCCTGCCGGCGGCGACCGGGGCGTTCGTCGAGCATCTCAAGGGGATGATGGAAGCCGGCGGGCCGTAACGGTTCTCAGCCGGCGTGGCACTTCTTGAACTTCTTGCCGCTGCCGCAGGGGCAAGGGTCGTTACGTCCGATATCCTTCATGGCGTTACGTACCGGCGCCTGCGCTTCGTGGTGGTGATGCTGACAGTGCGGGCCATGGACGTGGCCCGGGCTGTCGTGGCTGTGGTCGTGATCGTGCTGGCAGTCGGGGCCGTGGACGTGTGGCTGGGTCATGGGGCGATACCGTGTCGAAGGGAAGATAACCGAGGCGCGATTATCCCCCACCCCTCGCAGCGACGCTATTGTCTCACCGGCCGATCACGCTACTTGAGCTCGATCTCGATGAACACGAATTCGAAATCGTTGGCGTTGACCACATTGTGTTCGACGCCCTTGTCCCGGTAGTAGGAGACACCGGTTTCCAGGGTCGAGAAGGTGTGGCCATCCAGCGTCTCGAGCTCGAGCTTGCCGGTGGCCTGCGGCACCACGACATAGTCGCGATCATGGGCGTGCCAACCCGTCTCGGCGCCAGGCGGAAAGCGCCACTCGGTCACCACGACGCGGTCGTTGTCGATCTGTACGGTTGGCTGGGCCTGGGGGCGCGAAGCGCTCATGCAGCAACTCCTCTGTCGAAATCGGGGAACGGGCATCGGCGCGATCTCGCCAATGCCAGAGGGGGCGTCAGTAGCCGTGGCGCTCGAGGATCGCTTCTTGGTCCTGCGCCGGGTGGCCGTAGAATGTCAGCAGCTGTTCTGCGCGGTTGGTGAAGAAGCCGTCGACGCCACGCTGCTGGTAGCGCTCGAAATCGGCCGGCTCGTCGACCGTGTAGAGATGCACCAGCATGCCGTCGTCGTGGGCCATGCCGATCATCCATGGCTCGGCCAGTTCCATGTAGCTGAACTGGCTACTGAAAGGTCCATCATGCTCGGTCTGGACCGCCGACGGGCCGATCCCGATCGCGCCATGATCCTTGGCGAAGTCGAGCCAGGACCGGAAGGCTTCCGGCGAGGCCACCTGCTGGCGCGCGTAGTAGTCGGCGTTGCTCTCGTCCTCACCCTGCGGCTCGCTCGGCGCGGCCTCGATGCCGCCCTCGCCCAGCCACAGCAGCAACACCCGCGGCACCTCCGGCATGGTCTGCTCCAGCGCTTCGAGACTGGCCTTGGAGAAGGTCTGCATGACCAGGCGTCCAGGGCCATCGCCCACCCTTACCGCCCCGCCCTCCGCGGCCGGCCGAGTCTTGGCGGCGTCGCCCAGCCAGCCACGCGCCTCGAGCTTGTCGCGCAGGTCCTGCTCGATCCCCGGGAACTGTTCGGGCACCTTGGTCTCGATATAGAGCCCCGGATGGTTGTCGCCGTTTTCGGCGATGTCGATCACCTCGTCCAGGGTCAGGATCTCGAGCCCCGAGTAACTGTCGCGGGCACGCTCTGGATAGCTGGCATTGAACCAGCTGCCGGCGTCGAGCTGCTTGAGTTCGTCCAACGTGAAACTCGACACCGGCGCGTCGGCCCGGTCGGGGAACACCTCGGCCACGTCGGTATTGCGGCCCAGGGTATTGTCATGGACGGCCACCAGCACGCCATCCTTGGTACGCTGCAGGTCCAGCTCCAAATAGTCGACCCCGAGATCCCGCGCCAGGAGATAGGCGGGCCGCGTCGATTCCGGCGCCTGGTAGGATGCGCCACGATGCGCGATCACCGCATCGCAGGGGATCGGGATCTTGGTGCAAAGCGTCGAACCTTGGGGGGTCGCCCCGTCGTCGGCCTGGGCGGCCGCAAACGGCAGCATCAGGCTCAAGCCGCAGATCCGCAGCCAGTGTCGCTTCGCCTTGATCATCGTCGTCTCCTCGGAATTGTCGGGTTACTGCGGGGTACGCGCCAGCGCCGGCCAGGGAACCACTGCATGAATGCCTACGCGGGCGAATGACTGCGTTGCGCGGTACTGGGACGCCAGTCCTATCGAAACTCGCCTCCCCCTGTCATGTCTCGATCTCTGCGTGCCGTGCGCCTTGCCCTTCATCTCGTTCGGCGATCAGTTCAGCGTTTGCCTAACGCATGATCTCCACGTTATGCCGCGTGGCGGCCATCAACTCGCCGAAAGCGGTCACGGCCGCTTCGACATCGCGCCGGCGCATCGCCGCCAACAGCGTCAAGTGGTGCGGAAAACTGGCATCGAAGACCTGGTTTCGGTCCTGGGGCGTCTGCCACGAGACGTAGAGCTCGGAGTGAATCGAGCGTATCAGTTCGACCAGCACCTGGTTGTGACTGGCGCGATAGATGGCGAGATGGAACGCCGAGTCCGCCTCGTGGACACGCAGAAAATCGTCGGCGGCGCGGGCGACCTGGTAATCCGACAGGTACTGCGCCATCTCGTCGAACTGGGCCTCGCTGGCATGCAGGGTGGCCAGCGCGATGGCCTTCTCCTCCAGCACCAGTCGCACGTCCAGCATCTCCAGCAGGTGGCGCCGCGCATCCGTCACTTGCAGTCGCGAGAACAGACGGAAGGTCTGCTGATCGCTGACATAGATCCCCTTGCCGTTGACGACCTGGATCACGCCCTCGGCCTCGAGCCGCTTCAGCCCCTCGCGCAGCGTGGAGCGCCCCACCCGCAGGCGCTGCATCCATTCGGCCACCGATGGCAGTCGATCCCCGGCCGACAGCCGTTGCTCGGCGATATAGCTGCCGATCTCGCCGGCCACCGTGTCGGATAAGTAGAGTCTTTTCATCACTGTCCCGCTGATGCCGCTGGGCGGCCGTAGGCAAAAACGGTAACCACAAACCCGCTTAGGTTCAATTGAAGCGCCAGTCACCCTGTGATAATCCTACCTATCAGACAGGCTGACACCATGACACTTTCCGCTCACCCACCCTGGCGATTTTGATGGCATTCGACGACAACACCTCCGACGCCGCTCGGGATTCCGAGATCTGCACCCACGCCTTCGAGGAACACCAGCGCTACGAGGGGGCGATCGCGCCCCCCATCTATCAGACCAGCCTGTTCACGTTCCCGACCCTGGAGCGCTTCACCGAGGTGATGCGCGACGAGCGCAGTCATTTCGTCTACAGCCGCGGGCTCAACCCGACCGTGAAGCTGCTCGAGGACAAGCTCGCCGCGCTGGAGCGGGGGGAGATGGCCAAGGCCTTCGCCTCGGGCATGGGCGCGATCAGCGCGACGATGATGACGCTGCTCGACCAGGGCGACCATGTGCTGCTGGTCAACCAGGCCTACGGCCCGACGCGCCAGCTGCTGGAGCAGATGGCACGATTCGGCGTGAGCTTCAGCGAAACCGGCGGCAGTCGCGGCGAGGTCGAGGCAGCCGTGCGGGACAATACCCGGTTGATCTACATCGAGAGCCCCTCGTCGATGCGCATGGCGCTGGCCGATCTCGACGGCATCGCCGAGCTGGCCCGAAGCCGGGACATCCTCACCGCCATCGACAATACCTGGGCGACCCCGCTGTACCAGAAGCCGCTGACGCACGGTATCGACCTGACCCTCCACACGCTCTCCAAGTATATCGGTGGCCACAGCGATCTGGTCGGCGGGGTCGTCGTCGGCCGGCGGGAACTGGTGGCGCCGATCTTCGAGCACGGCCACCAGTTGCTGGGGGCGGCACTCTCTCCCCACAGCGCCTTCCTGGCCCTGCGCGGCCTGCGCACGCTGCCGATCAGGATGCGCCAGCACCAGGCCAATGTCCTGGAGGTCATCCGCTACCTGGCGACCCAGCCCTCGGTGACGGGGCTCCACCACCCCTGTCTCGCCACCGGCGAGGCGGCAGCATGGGCCGAAAGACAACTGAGCGGCCACGCCGGATTGCTCAGTTTCGAGATCGTCGATCCGTCCTATGTTCGCATCGCCGGTTTCATCGATACCCTGCGCGTCTTCCGCATCGGCGTGAGCTGGGGCGGCTACGAGTCGCTGGCCATCTCCCAGCGCCAGCCCGACGACACCGGCTCTGCCCTGATTCGCCTGGCGATCGGACTGGAGGACGTCCAATCCCTGCTCGACGATCTGGAGCGCGCCTTCCGCACGCTGCAATAATCCCGTCACGTCAACCGGAGACGCCACGATGGTCACCACCCGACAACAACAACCCGGGTTTCTCGCCTCGCTCGGACTACTGCTCGTCATTGCCGCCACCATCATCTACGGCATCGTCATCGCAGCGTACGAAACGGAGATGGTCCTGATCACCGTCGGCGTCCTGGCGACGCTGTTCGCCGTCGCCCACGGCCGCCGCTGGGACGACATCATGACCATCCTCGCGGACAAGATCCGTACCGCGACCATCGCCATCCTGGTGCTCTACAGCATCGGGCTGATCATCGGGACCTGGCTGGTGGCCGGCGCCATCCCCTACTTCATCTACTATGGGCTGGAACTGATCGACCCCGGCTATCTCTACGTCATGGCGTTCGTCGCCACCGCCATCGTCTCGACCTGCACCGGGACCTCATGGGGATCGGCGGGCACCATCGGCGTGGCGATCATGGGGATCGCCGGAGCCATGGAGATCAACCTGGCGATCACCGCCGGCGCTGTCATCTCGGGGGCCTATTTCGGCGACAAGCTGTCACCGCTGTCCGATACCACGATCATGGCGTCGATGGTGGTCAAGGTGGACCTCTACCGCCATATTCGCTATCTGATGTTCACCTCGGTGCCATCCTGCCTGGTCGCGGCGCTCGCCTACTGGATACTGGGCACCAGCCTCCACGGCGATGCCCAGTCGCCGGCCATCGCCGCCACCACCACCCAGATCGAGGAGCTTTTCACCCTCAATCCGATCCTGCTGCTCCCGGCGGTCATCATCCTGACCGGATCGATACTCAAGAAACCCACGCTGGTGGTGCTGTTCGCTTCGACGCTGTGCGCCATGCTGCTGGCGCTGTGGGTACAGGGCCTGCCGCTGTCGGTGGTGGTGGAGGCCGCCGTCTCCGGCTTCAGCGTCGACATGCTGCCCTCCGCACAGGCCGGACAGATCAACGACACGCTGCGAACGCTGCTGGAACGGGGCGGCCTCTACAGCATGCACGGCACCGTGCTGTTCGTGTTCTGCGCGTTCTTCTTCGCCTCGGCGCTGGAGGCCTCGGGAGCGCTCCATGTGGTTCTCCACCGGACGCTGGAGCACGTACGTTCCGCCAGCGGTACCATCCTCGCCTCGCTGCTCGCCGGTCTCTGCATCATCTTCTCCACCGGCAACAGCTACGTGACCTTCTTCCTGACCCGCGAGATCTTCGCCGACCAGTACGCCAGCAAAGGGCTTCATCCGCTCAATCTCTCGCGCAGCCTGGAAGACGGCGGCATGATCCCCGAGCCGCTGGCGCCATGGACGGTCTCGGCGGTCTACATGGCGGCGACGCTCGGCGTATCCACGCTCGACTACGCCCCTTGGGCGCTGTTCAACTATCTCGGGATCGTGTTCTCGGCGCTGCTGGCGATCGCCGCGCCCTGGACCGGCAGTTTCGGCGTACGCCGACTGGCGCCGGAGGGGAATCCGCCTCGCGCTCGGGTCAATGGAGTTACGGCGGCGAGCGATCCCCGCTGAGCCTTGCGGACACCCATCGTCGGGCCGGCAATGGGTGTCCCTCGATCACGCCCAGGCATTGACGTTGTCGGCATCCTCGAAATCCGGCCGCTGGGGATGGACGACACAGAACCGATGGCCGGTCGGCGCTTCCATGACGGTCCAGCGCTCCAGGCGCTCGACCACCTTGGCCCCCAACCCTTCCAGCCGGGTTACTTCCGCCTCGATATCGTCGGTCTCGATATCCAGGTGCACCCGGCTGGGGTGATCCACCTGCTGAATCAGCACATCGGGCTGATCCGCCGGCGTAGCCAGCTTGCCGTATTTCTCGTCGGTCTCGTGACAGGGCCAGCCCAGTGCCCGGGACCAGAAATCGATGGCGGAAGACTTCTCTCCGCCCTGGCTATCGATGACGAGCGCTGCCAGACGGCTTCTGTGCATCGTCGTTCTCCTCTCCGTCATGTGAATCCGGAAGTCGTATCCTCATCCAGCATAGCCAGCACCAGGCATGACGACCTCCCCGACCGGCTGCCACCGCCCCAGTCAGTCCTCACTTCGCCGCGAGACCGGTTCGCTCCTGCCCCGGCCCGGCTTCGAATCGATTCACACCAGGCGTCACAACGGGATGGCGGCGGCGGCGCACATGCGTTAAGCTGCGGGCCCATTGCCGTTACCTGTCTGACCGTCGTCACGCGAAGCTGAAAGAGTCGACGACCCTCCATTTTGCCGCCTCCAGGCGCATCAGCCAGCACTGGCATTCCCCGGTAGAGCGTAGCCGCTTCGCTTCGCCATTCGCCGCGACCTAGAGAATACCGAATGAGTTTTGCCTCACTGGGCCTTAGCGCCCCGTTGCTGAAAGCCGTTGCCGAGCAAGGCTATGACACCCCCTCCCCGATCCAGTCACAGGCGATTCCCGCCGTTCTCGAGGGAAGAGACGTCATGGCCGCCGCGCAGACCGGCACCGGCAAGACGGCGGGTTTCACCCTGCCGATCCTTCACCGTCTGTCCCAGGGCGATCGTCCCCGGGCCGGTTCACAGATTCCTGTGCGCGCGCTGATCCTGACCCCGACCCGCGAGCTCGCCGCTCAGGTCGGCGAGAGTGTGGCGACCTACGGCAAGCACCTGCCGTTGAAAAGCGCCGTGGTCTTCGGCGGTGTCAAGATCAACCCGCAGATCGCCACCCTGCGCCAGGGTGTCGACATTCTCGTCGCCACCCCTGGTCGCCTACTCGATCTCTACCAGCAGAAAGTGGTTCGCTTCGACAAGCTCGAAGTGCTGGTACTGGACGAAGCCGACCGCATGCTCGACATGGGCTTCATCCATGACATCCGCAAGATTCTGGCCGTGCTGCCCAAGCAGCGCCAGAACCTGCTGTTCTCGGCGACCTTCTCCAACGACATCCGCAACCTCGCCAAGGGCCTGGTCAACGATCCGGTCGAACTCTCGGTGACCCCGCGCAACGCCGCCGCGGCGACGGTGAAGCAGTGGGTCCATCCGGTGGACAAGAGCCGCAAGCCGGCGCTGCTGTCGCACCTGATCCAGACTCACCAGTGGCAACAGGTGCTGGTCTTCACCCGCACCAAGCACGGCGCCAACCGCCTGACCAAGTACCTCGAGGGCCAGGGCATCGAGGCCGCGGCGATTCATGGCAACAAGAGCCAGAATGCCCGTACCAAGGCGCTGGCCGACTTCAAGAGCGGTGGAGTCCGCGCCCTGATCGCGACCGATATCGCCGCACGCGGGCTGGATATCGACCAGTTGCCGCAGGTGGTTAACTTCGAACTGCCCAACGTGGCGGAGGACTACGTCCACCGTATCGGCCGTACCGGCCGGGCCGGCGCCAGCGGCCAGGCCGTCTCGCTGGTGAGCCTGGACGAGAAGAAAGAACTGGCCGGCATCGAGCGCCTGATCAGCCAGCGCCTGACCAGCGAGGCGGTGGCTGGCTTCGAACCCACGCCCGGCGGTGGCCCCAAGGTCGACGAGAACGAAGGACGCCAGCCCCGCGGCGGCCAACGGCGTGGTGATGGCGGCCAGCGCCGCGGCAACGGTGGTGGTCGCGGCAACAGTGCCGGCGGGCGCGGTGGCGATTCACGCCGAAGCGAAGGCCGTGGCGCTTCCTCGGGCCAGGGCGGCTCTCAAGACGACAACCGTGGCAACCGCATCGACAGCGGCAACCGTGGCAACCGCAGCGGCGATGCCCCGGCCCAGCGCCGGCAGCGCTCGCGCGGTGGCCAGCGCCGCAGCGGCGGCGGCACGCCCAACGGTAACGTCTGACACCCGCCTCTCGGCCAGCCCCAAACGACAACGCCACCGNNCGGTGGCGTTGTCGTATCCGGACGTCGGATCCTCGCCGAGGCGAGGCCCAGCACTCAGTCGAGCACGACGAGCCGGTTGGGCAGTTCATTGCGCTCGTGGGTCGCCGGCACATGGGCCTCGAGCAGCTCGCCACAGCTATCGATGCAGTCCAGAAAGCCCTGCAACGTCTCGCCGGCTTTGACGCGAGCGGTGAACGCCTCGACGATCGCCTGCCAGGTATCGTCGCTCAAGCGTGCCGAGATGCCCCGATCGACGAGGATCTCGACGTAGCGCTCGGCCTCGGAGACGAAGATCAGCATACCGGTACCCGCCTCGGTGTGATGCAGGTTCTGCTCCAGGAACTGGCGCCTGGCCAGGTTGGAGGCGCGCCAGAAACGCACATGCCGCGGAATCAGTCGCGTCAGCACCGGCGGCAGCCGGAACACCACCGCCAGCACGATGAAGACCAGCCACTGCGCCAGCAGCAGATACCAGGCGCTGCTCCCGCCCAGCCACCCCAGCCAACTGGCGATGACGCTCAACGCGCCGGGGACGATGAGCGCCGTCAGTCCAGCCCACAGCAGCGGAATATAGGTGTAATCGTCGGCCTGACGCGCCAGGACGGTGACGACCTCGGCGTCGGTGTCGCGCTCGATCCGGGTGATCGCATCGCCGACTTGCCGTTGTTCGCTTTCACTCAATAAAGCCATGCTGTCGTTATCCTGTCGTCTACCAGCCACCGGACGCGCCGCCGCCGCCGAAACCACCACCACCGCCGCCGAAGCCGCCGCCCCCGAAACCACCACCGCCGCCGAAGCCGCCGGAACCGCCGAGAGCGCCGAGAGCGCCGCCCAGCAGCACGCCGCCCATGGCGCCTCCGCGCCGGCGCCGTCTGCCGCCGCGTCCACCACCGCCACCGCCGCCACGCACGATCAGCATGACGATCATGAATAGCGCGAAGAACCAGATCCCGGCACCACCCAGGTGACGGGATTCCTGCTGGGCGGGCTGAGGCGGCGGAGCCGCCTCAGCCTGGGCGTCGCCGCCGAGCGCTGCGATCATCGCCTGAACGCCACCCGTGATCCCGCCGGCGTAATCCCCCTTGCGAAACGCGGGGGTGATGGTCTGGTTGATGATCGCGGAAGACCGGGCGTCGGTCAGCCGGCCCTCGAGGCCGTAACCCACTTCGATCCGCACGGCGCGCTCGTCCACGGCGACGATCAGCAGCGCGCCG
This sequence comes from Salinicola sp. CR57, assembly GCF_003206585.1. Classification (NCBI taxonomy): domain Bacteria; kingdom Pseudomonadati; phylum Pseudomonadota; class Gammaproteobacteria; order Oceanospirillales; family Halomonadaceae; genus Salinicola; species Salinicola sp. CR57. The sequence goes on along the minus strand of NZ_PZJL01000005.1, from coordinate 182,145 downwards.
TTATCCTCCCCCTCCTGGCCGATACCCCAGTGGCGGCCGAGCTGGTAGCCGTAGTCCTCGATGGCCTCTCCCTGAAGGTTCGGCAACGTCACCACGACGAGCTGCTCGCCGGTCGCCTCCTCGTGGGCCGCGAGCATGTCGGTCAGCCGATCGCGGGTCGAGGCATCCAGCAGGTCGGCGTTGTCGACGACGCGCCCGGTCAATTCGGGAAAGTCCGGGGCCGCCTGGGCGAGCAACGCGAATGCCATTAGCCAGAGGCCCAGCGTCAGCGAGATAGCGCGCGTGTACGTTCGTCGCGTCGGACAGCGCATCAGAACTCCACCTTGGGCGCCTGGTCGGCGTTCTCCGCGGTGGCCTCGAAGTTCTCGCGAATCGGCATATCGCTGTAGAGCACGCTATGCCAGATCTTGCCCGGGAAGGTCCGGATTTCGGTGTTGTACGCCTCGACCGCCTGGATGAAATCGCGACGTGCCACCGCGATCCGGTTTTCGGTGCCTTCCAGCTGCGACTGCAGCGCCAGGAAGTTCTGGTTCGACTTCAGATCGGGATAGCGCTCGGAAACCGCCATCAGCCGGCTCAGCGCCCCGGTCAGCTGGCTCTGGGCCTGCTGGAACTGCTGCAGTTGCTGGGGATCGTTCAGCGTATCGGCATCGACCTGGATCGAGGTCGCCTTGGCCCGCGCTTCGACGACCGCCGTCAGCGTCTCCCGCTCCTGGCTGGCGAAGCCCTTGACCGTCTCCACCAGGTTGGGCACCAGGTCTGCGCGGCGCTGATACTGGTTCTCGACCTGGGACCAGGCCGACTTCACCTTCTCGTCCAGGGTCGGAATGTTGTTGATGCCGCAGCCGGAGAGCGACAGCATCAATACCAGCAGCAATAGCCACCGCCACGGTTGACGGGCGGCGACGGGCAAGGCGGTCACGGGTGTCTGCATGAAGGGTTCCCGGTTGAAGGAGATTGGAGATCGGAGCCTCGAGGGTTCGCGAATGCGCGGGCCCTGGCGGCGATGACGCCAAGTTACAGGTTGGCCGGCGCCATGGGAAGGCGGTTCCCCGCCACTTAGGCCGTGTCGCCGGCGACCCGGATCCGGGCGGCAAGCGCTGCCAACTCGGCATCGTCGGCACGCCGGTAGTCATGGGAGGAGAGATAGCCTTCGTAAACGTCGAAGTACTTGTCGACCCTGGACTCGACCGGTTTGAACGCGGCGTCGTCCCCCGTGCCATGCATGGGGAACAGCTTGGCGTGGAGATGATCGACGCCGTAGCCCTCGAAGAACATGCCGCAGCGGGCCACGCCCTCCAGCGCCCGATCCAGGCGCCTGGCCACCTGCTTGGTCGCCACGATCAGCTCACGCAGCACCGCGTCTTCCTGATCGAAGGCATAGCTGCCGTGATGCGCCTTGGGGATCACCACCGAAAAACCCTCGGTATTGGGGAAGATGGAGAGAAAAGCCAGGTGCGACTCGTCTTCCCAGATACGGTGGGCCGGCGCACGACCGGCGACGATGTCGCAAAAGATGCAACTCATGAGGGTCCCTTCTCTGTATTGGACTGATGACCGATGGCCGGCCCTCCACTAGCCAATGGTCGATCATGAAGCGTCAATCGATCCCCCCGAGCGAAACCTTTCGCATCGCCATGGCGTGTCGATCCCGGCTCGTTTCCTGGCCTTCGTGAGTACCCTGCGCGATCATCAGGCGGTGCATCGATCACAACAACATGGACAACACCAAGGATCCTATAGTGACACAACCTTTCAACCACCGAGTCACCCTCTCCCTCGTCGCCGTGGCGATCGGGCTCGGCCTGTCTTCCACCGTTCAGGCTGCCGCTCCGCAGCACGTACGAATCGCCGTCGACGTGCCCTATCCGCCGTTCGAGTATCGCAATGCTGACGGTGAGCTGGAGGGGTTCGAGATCGACCTGGGCAACACCCTGTGCCAGCGCGCCAAGCTCGACTGCGAATGGGTGGTGCAGGGCTGGGACGGCATCATCCCCGGCCTGCTCTCGCGCAAGTACGACGCCATCATGTCGTCGATGCGGATCACCCCGGCGCGGGAGCGCCAGGTGCTGTTCACGCGCCCCTATGCGATGTCGCCCAAGGTGTGGGTCGCCCGCCGCGGCGAGACGATCGATCTCGACGACCCCGCCTCGCTGAAGGGATTGTCGGTCGGCGTGCAGCGCGGCACCACCCAGGACAGCTACATCACCCAGCAATACGCGGACACGCTCGACATTCAGCGCTACGCCACCGCGGCCGATGTGGCGCTGGACCTGGAGTCGCAGCGGCTCGACCTGGCTTTCCTCAACTATCCGGTGGCGCTGGATTCACTGGAGATCGGCAGTCCCGACAGCCAGTTCGTCCAGGTGGGCCCGCGCATCGACCGGCCGGAGTCGATCTTCGGCAAGGGCAACGCCATCGCCGTGCGCCCTCGCGACCAGGATCTGGCCGACATCTTCAACCAGGCGCTGGATGGCGTTTACGCGGACGGCACGTTCGAAACCCTGATGCACCAGTATTTCGACTACGACCTGCGCCCCGCTTCCCGCAAGACGGATAGCTGACAGCGATCGGAAGGTGTGAAAAAGCGCCGCCGGACANNTGTCCGGCGGCGCTTGCGGTTTACCTCAGGTGGCCACGCCAGTGATTGACGCTAACGATCAGAACTCAAGGCAGATCTTGCCGAAGTGCTTGCCGGACTCCTGGTGGCGGAAGGCATCGGCGATTCGGTCGAGCGAGAACGAACTGTCGATGACCGGTTTGAGTCCGGTGATCTCGAGGGCGCGGATCATCTCGATCTGATGACGACGGCTGCCCACGATCAGCCCCTGCAGCCTGGCCTGCTTCGCCATCAGCTTGGAGGTGGGAATATCGCCGCCGCGACCGGTCAGGACACCGATCAGCGAAATGTGGCCGGCAATGGCCACGGCGTCGATGGATTGCGGCAAGGTGCCCGGTCCGCCGACTTCGATGACGTGATCGGCACCGCGGCCATCGGTCAGCGCCTGGACTTTCTTGCCCCATTCCGGCTCTTCGCGGTAGTTGATAGTGTGATCGGCGCCCAGCGCCTTGAGCCGGGCGATCTTCTCCTCGGTGGACGAGGTCGAGATGACCCTCGCCCCCATCGCCTTGGCCAGCTGCAACGCGAAGATCGAGACACCGCCGGTCCCCAGCGTGAGCACGGTATCGCCGGCCTTGAGACCACCATCGACCACCAGCGCGCGCCAGGCGGTGAGGCCGGCCGTGGTCAGCGTGGCCGCTTCGGCGTGGGTATACCCCTGGGGCGCATGGGTGAACCAGTGGGCGGGGCGTACCACCTGCTCGCGGGCGTAGCCATCGACGCCGTCCCCCGGCACCGTCTTGAAGTCGGCCACGCGTGCCGGTCCATCGAGCCAGTGGGGGAAGAAGGTCGAGACGACATGGTCGCCGGTGGCGAACTCCGTGACGCCCTTGCCGACGGCCTCGACGACACCCGCGCCGTCGGCCATGGGAATACGTCCCTCCTCGGTCGGGGATTTCCCGCTGGCGACGACATAGTCGTGGAAGTTGAGCGAACTGGCGTGAAGGCGGACGCGGATTTCTCCCGGGCCCGGCTCTCCCGGCCCTTCGACCTCGTGCAGCTTGAGCTGGTCCAGGCCGCCGGGAGACTTGAGATTGATGACTTGCATGGGGCACTCCTCGAACGCGACGACCTCGAAGGATCGCCTGATGGTGTGCTCAGAGTGTAGACGCTCCCCTCCCGCACCGATCAAGCCGTGCCGACGACGCCCCGCTTTTTGCCGGCATGACAGCTGCCTCGTCGCCCACTACCACGCCGGCTCGTCGTCATCCTGCTCCCGCGCCTGGCGCTCCGCCGCTTCTTCGCGGGCGGCGTCGATGACCTGCATGACATCGCTGACATCGACGAGCGTCGCATCCGGCACGAACCGACCCGTGAGCCGAACCTCGGGGTGGAGCTCGCCCGCCTCGTAGAGCGCCCAGATCTCCTTGCCGTAGTCGGTCTTCAGCAGTGCCGGTTCGAAGCGACCGAAGTAGCCGCGCAGATTGTCGACGTCGCGCACCAGCATCCAGGGCGCGTTGTTGTTGCCCGCCGCATCCACCGCCTGGGGCAGGTCGATGATCACCGGCCCTTCGGCACCGACCAGAATGTTGAACTCGGACAGGTCGCCGTGGATCAGCCCCGCGCACAGCATCTGGACGACCTCGCCGATCAGGCGCTGGTGATACTCGAGCGCCAGCTCCGGCGTCAATTCGACGTCATCGAGACGTGGCGCAACGTCGCCATCGGCATCGACGATCATCTCCATCAGCAGCACGCCATCGACGAAGCCGTGAGGCGTCGGTACTCGCACGCCCGCTTCGGCGAGGCGATAGAGCGCGTCGACTTCCGCGTTCAACCAGGCAGACTCCTGCTCGCGCTGACCGTAGCGGGTCTTCTTCGACATCGCCCGCGCGCGGCGGCTGTTGCGCACCTTGCGGCCCTCCTGGTAGGCCACCGCCTGCTTGAAGCTGCGCTGCTTGGCTTCCTTGAACACCTTGGCACAGCGCAGCTCGTCACCGCAGCGAACCACGAAAACCTGGGCCTCCTTGCCACTCATCAGTTGACTGACGACCTCGTCCACCAGGCCATCCTCGACCAACGGCTGCAATCGCTTGGGTACTTTCATGCTTTCGCTATCCTCACAGGTCCTCGCTATCCTCAGCGTCCGATTCGGCGCACCCGGCAGCTGCGCCCTTTCAGTTTACCGGCGCTCAACGTCGTCAGCGCCTGCTTGGCGATACCGCGCTCGACCGCGACATAAGCGCTGCGATCGAGCACCTTGATCTTGCCCACCTGGTCGCCTTCGATGGCGTCGTCACCGTTGGTCAAGGCCCCCAGCACGTCACCCGGGCGGATCTTCTGCTTCTTGCCGGCGTCGATCTGGAGCGTCGCCATGCGCGGTTGAAACGGTTGTTGTCCGGCGCCGGCACGGCCAGGCAACGGCTCCACCGGCAGTCGTTCACCCAGGAACGCCTCGAGACGTTCGAGTCGATAGGCCTCCTTCTCGGTCAACAGCGTGCAGGCCACGCCGCTCGCGCCGGCACGCCCCGTTCGGCCGATCCGATGCACATGCACCTCCAGTTCACGGGCGATCTGGTAATTGAATACCGCATCCAGGGCGTCGATATCCAATCCGCGTGCCGCCACGTCGGTCGCGACCAGCACCGAGAGACTCTTGTTGGCGAACCGAATCAGCGTCTGGTCGCGATCGCGCTGCTCGAGATCGCCGTGCAGCGCCTCGGCGCTGAATCCCATGGCGGCCAGTTCGTCCGCCACCGCCTGGGTCTCGCGCTTGGTATTGCAGAACACCACGCTGGATTCCGGCCGGTAGTGCAGCAGCAGCTGGCGGAGTGCCGCGAGACGGGCCGGCTCGTCGGCGACCTGATGGAAATGCTGGTGAATGCTCTGCTCGTCGTGGGTCGAGGCCACTTCCACCGTCACCGGCTCGCGCAGCATGCGCTCGGCCACCGGGCGCACGCTGTCACCATAGGTGGCACTGAACAGCAGCGTCTGGCGTGTCGCCGGCGTCGCCGCGACGATGGCGTCGAGGGCGGCCTGAAATCCCATGTCGAGCATGCGGTCGGCTTCATCCAGCACCAGCACGCCGAGCGCGGACAGATCCAGCGATCCCTTGCGCAGATGCTCTTCGATGCGGCCCGGCGTGCCGACGACGACGTGCGCCCCGTGGGAGAGCGAGTTCAGTTGCGGGCCCAGCGGTGCGCCGCCGCAGAGCGAGAGAATCTTCACGTTGGCCAGCATGCGAGCCAGCCGGCGCAGCTCCTCGGCGACCTGATCGGCCAGCTCGCGAGTCGGGCAAAGTACCAGCGCCTGGACCTGGAACCGGGTGACCTCGAGTGCCGACAGCAGGCCGAGCCCGAACGCCGCGGTCTTGCCCGAACCGGTCTTGCCCTGGCCGATCACGTCCCTGCCGTCCAGGATGGGCGGCAGGCTGGCGGCCTGAATCGGGGTCATCGTCAGATAGCCCAACGAGGCAAGATTGTCCTGCAGCGCCGGCGGCAGCGACAGCGAGGAGAACGGCTCGGGCGAGTACGCCGAGGCTGACTGTTCCTCGCCGCGGCGCGTCTCGTGATGGTCGGTATCGGGCACGGCAGGCGCTCCTGGTCGAGATGAAGGGATCGATGCAGTCAACCGGCGGACGCCTCGGTCTCGCCATGTCATGCTCGGGCGCGGCAGAATAACAGAGCACGGCGAGATTGACGCCGTCTCGTCGCCCGGGGGTGGTCAATTGGTACCGGAAAGGCCAAATAAACCTGCAACATCGGCGCGATGTTGCGTAAAATCTCGCCCGTCGTTGACAACCTGATAGGTAGTGACAATGGGTAGGGCCTTCCAGAATCGCAAGGAATCCATGGCCAAAACGGCCGATGCCAAGACCAAGGTCTACAGCAAGTATGGTCGCGAAATCTATGTCTGCGCCAAGTCCGGTGGCACCGACCCCTCCGGCAACCTGACGCTGCGCGGGCTGATCGACAAGGCCAAGAAGGACCAGGTTCCCTCGCACGTGATCGACAAGGCGCTCGACAAGGCCAAGGGCAGTGGTGGCGAGGACTTCTCGTCGGCACGCTACGAAGGCTTCGGTCCCGGCAACTGCATGGTGATCGTCGAGTGCCTGACCGACAACCCGAACCGGACCTTCGGCGACGTGCGCGGCTGCTTCACCAAGACCAAGAGCAAGATCGGCACCCAGGGCACGGTCAGCCACATGTTCGACCACTGCGCGATCTTCGCCTTCGCCGGAGACGACGAGGAGGCCGTGCTCGAGGCGCTGATGGAAGCCGATGTCGACGTTACCGACATCGAGAGCGAGGAGGGCCGCATCACCGTCTTCGCGCCGCACACCGACTACGCCAAGGCCAAGCAGGCGCTGCTCGATGCCTTGGGCGAACTCGAGTTCGAGGCCGACGAGATCCAGTTCCTGCCGCAAACCCATACGCCGGTCGAAGGCGATGACGTGGCGATGTTCGAGAAGTTCATCGACATGCTGAACGATCTCGACGACGTGCAGAACGTCTATCACAACGCCGAGCTGCCCGAGAGCGCCTGACCCCTCGCGCCCGCCGATCTCCCGGCTTGCTGCAAAAAGAAAACCCACCTCACGGTGGGTTTTCTGCGCTGGGCCGGTGAATCACTCGGCTCGACTCAGGGGCTGACCTTGGAGATCTTGGCGCCGTTGAGCGAAACGCCACCCTGGATGCCCTGGTTGTTCATCACGAATGCCACCACCTCCTGGTTGGCGGTGTTGTTGGTGATCTGGCCGTTGGCACCGATATCCGCCACCGCGACCCCGGCGCTGGCGCCTACCGACCAGTCGTTGTCGCTGCGTACCCGATTGAGCGCCTTCTCGGTCATCAGCATGTAGACGATGGCCTGGGACTGGGCCCCGGCCTGGAAGCCGATCGAGCCGCTGGTGGTGGTGTAGTAACCCGCCTTGGCGCCATCGATCAGCAGTGAGCCGTCGCCATGGCTGGCGCCGACGATGAAGCTGGCGCCCAGCACGCCGGGGAACACCAGTACGCCCTCCGCGCGCTCCGCCAGTGACCGAGCCTCCGGCACCGAACGGTAGAGCCGATCCAGCGTCTGTTGCACGTCCTGGTCTAGCTGCTGGCGCTGAGACAGGCGACTCTCCCTGTCGGAGGTCGTCGTCGTGGTACAGGCGGACAGCGCCGTGCCGCCGAGGACGGCAGCGAACAACACGATGGCGGTGCGATGGATAAAGGAAGAACGTGGCATGAATGGCCTCCTTGCTGATGCGAGCTCGGTCTCTTTTCGACACCGGCCTTATCGGTAAGATTTTTTATGTTGCCTGTTCGTTATAGCCAACTCTGTGCCATTACGCCCGTTTACGCCCATGGCAGGGCCCCTTTCACGCTTTCCCGGCCCCATCGGCACGCTCCCGCTCTCTGACGGGTCCAGCCGGCGCGCTTTTTCGCCTACAATGATGGCCCCTCACGTCACGATGTATCGCCTTTCATGAATCACGAGACGCCCACAGCGCCAGAGCACCAGGCCAAAGCCGACTCCCCCGCCGACCGGCCGGCGCCGGTGATCGCCATCTCCGGCCTTTCCAAGCGCTACGACTCCGGTTTCGAAGCGTTGAAGCAGATCGACCTGGAGATCCAGCGCGGCGAGATATTTGCGCTGCTAGGTCCCAACGGGGCCGGCAAGACCACCCTGATCAGCATCATCTGCGGGCTGGTCAATGCCACCGGCGGCAGCGTGGTGGTCGACGGTCACGACAGCGTCACCGACTACCGCGCGGCCCGCGCCAAGATCGGCCTGGTGCCCCAGGAACTGACCAGCGATGCCTTCGAGACGGTCTGGAACACGGTGCGTTTCAGTCGCGGCCTGTTCGGCAAGCCGCCCAAGGACAGCCATATCGAGCAGGTGCTCAAGGCGTTGTCGCTCTGGGACAAGCGCAAGAACAAGCTGATCACGCTCTCCGGCGGCATGAAGCGCCGTGTCCTGATCGCCAAGGCCCTGGCGCATGAGCCGGAGATCCTGTTCCTCGACGAACCCACCGCGGGTGTCGACGTCGGGCTGAGGCGCGACATGTGGGAAGTGGTCAGGGAGCTTCGCAACAGCGGCGTGACCATCATCCTGACCACACACTACATCGAGGAAGCCGAGGAGATGGCCGATCGGATCGGCGTCATCAATGGCGGTGAGATCGTGCTGGTACGGGAGAAGGCGGCGCTGATGCGCCAGCTCGGCAGCAAGCAGTTGACGCTGCACCTGCAGACGCCGCTGGCCAGCGTGCCGCCCGCGCTGGCCCACCACCCGTTGACGCTGGCCGAGGACGGCAACGTGCTGGTCTACACCTACGATGCCAGCGAGGCCGGCGATAGCGATCACGTCAGCATCAGCGCGCTGATCAACGAGATCGAAGCCGCCGGGATCCGCTTCAAGGACCTGCATACCAAGCAGAGTTCGCTGGAAGATATTTTCGTCAACCTGGTCAGAGAGCGCCCATGAACCTGCAAGCCGTCCGCTCCATCTATACTTTCGAAATGGCGCGTGCCGGGCGCACGCTGCTGCAGAGCCTGATCTCCCCGGTCATCTCGACTTCGCTCTACTTCGTCGTCTTCGGCGCCGCCATCGGCTCGCGCATCCAGGAGGTCGAGGGGGTCAGCTATGGCGCCTTCATCGTGCCCGGTCTGATCATGCTGATGCTGTTGACCCAGAGCGTCTCCAACGCCTCCTTCGGCATCTTCTTCCCCAAGTTCACCGGCACCATCTACGAGGTGCTGTCGGCACCGATCTCGTACTTCGAGATCGTGCTCGGCTACGTCGGTGCCGCCGCCTCCAAGTCGGCCATCCTGGGGCTGGTGATACTGGGCACGGCCAACTTCTTCGTCGACCTGCATATCCAGCATCCGTTCATGATGATGCTGTTTCTACTGTTGACCGCCCTCACCTTCAGCCTGCTCGGCTTCATCATCGGGATCTGGGCGGACAGCTTCGAGAAACTGCAACTGGTGCCGCTGCTGATCATCACGCCACTGACGTTTCTGGGCGGCAGCTTCTATTCGATCGATATGCTGCCACCGTTCTGGCAGGCGGTGACGCTGGCCAATCCGGTGGTCTATCTGGTCAGCGGCTTCCGCTGGAGCTTCTACGGCATCAGCGACGTCAGCGTGATCGCCAGCCTGGTCATGATCGGCGTCTTCCTGGCCGTCAGCCTGGCCGTCATCAGCTGGATCTTCCGCACCGGCTATCGCCTCCGTCCCTGAGGAGGCCCCGGCCAGGATACGTCATCGTCTCTCTCGCGGGCTGCCGGCCGGTGGCCCGCCCTTTCACGCTTCACGAGCCATCTCATGCCGATACTGCAGACCTGCGCCCACCGCGTCGATAAACCGGGCGACGAACAGCCCGCCACGCTGACGAGCGGCGAAGCCATGAGCGACATCGCCACGGCAGAGTCGCTGCTGGCCGCGTTCAACTCGAGCTTTCACGGCAAGCCCAAGGCGTGGGGGCACTTCGTCGAAAGTGAGGCGGAAGATAGCGATGACACCAACGGCGAAATGGCGTCATCGTCGCGTTTCGCCTACGAACTGGCGCGCTATCGACGCGGCGAGGTCAACTTCACCGACTTCACCCGCCAGACCACCGAGAGCCTGACGCCGCTGATCGACGCCCATCTCTCGATCGGTGGCCACTGGTGGTTCGTCCACTCACGCCAGGGCGAGGCGGAAATCCTGACCCTGACACTGCTCCATCAGCGTGACGGCTACGGTGTCGATTCCGATCTCAACATCATTCCCGCCCAGCAGCTCAACCTGGGCCAGTTGATGCTGGCAGCGCGAATCGACCTGACCCAGTGGCAACGGGGGGAGTCACGCCAGTACATCACCTACGTGCAGGATCGGGGCAACAAGAAACTGGTGGAAGCCTTTCGACAGTGGCTGGGGTGTCAGGAGGGCGTCAACGCCGGGGCCGAGACGCGCACCCTGCTCAAGGCGTTCAGCGACTACGTGGAAAACGAGGATCTGCCCGAGGAGGCGAGCCGGGAGAAGACCGACACCCTGATCGACTATGCCAATGCCCAGGCCAAGCGTGGCGAGCCGATCACGCTGGACGAGCTCTCCGAGCTGGTCGACGAGCAGCACCCCAAGGCGTTCTACGACTACATCCGCAATCAGGATTACGGCCTCGCCGCGGAAATTCCGCCGGACAAGCGCACCCTGCAGCAGTTCAAGCGCTTCGCCGGGCGCGCCAGCGGCGTTTCGATCAGCTTCGACTCCCATCTGCTCGGCAACAGCATCGAATACGACGATGAGCGGGATCGGCTGATCATCAAGCAAGTACCCGATCAGTTGAAGGACCAGATCAAGCAGCGCGGTCACTGAGCCGCCCCCTCGCGCGGCGTCCAGGAGACGCCGCCACCCTCTTTCTCTTCGTTCCCGCCTCCCATCCTGCCGCGTCGACGCCGCCTGTCGCTGTAGGTCGACACCTCTCGAAACTCAATCGCCACCGCAGCGTCTTTTAGCGTCGACAAAAGTTAAATTGCACTTCAATAAAAATTGAATTTTGCCGATAGGAATTTAACTACGCGGGCCCGCGTGGAAACACGCGCCTTATCTGAAAGAGTGTTTTGAGGGACCAAACATGAGAATTGCGCTTCATAGCGTCAAAGCCAGGCTATTCCTGGCGCTGGGCCTGATCATCCTGCTGCTGATCCTGATCGGGGTACAGGGCGTCCTCAGCAACCGTCAGACCCAGCAGGCGATGCAATCCATCGTCGCAGAGAACGTCCAGGCCATGATTCAGCTCTCCACGGTGAGGGGAGCCACCGGCGACAATCGCACCATCTTCGCCAGGGTTGGGGCCGGCAACCTCTCCGATGCCCAGCGCCAGGAGGTCGAGGCGAACCGCAAGCGCACCGACGACGCCTGGAACAGCTACTACCCGGCGCTGGTGTCGAGCGACACGGAGCGGCGACTGGCCGATAGCTACCTGCAGCAGCTACAGTCGCTGCGCAATGATTTGGATAGCGGCCAGGCTAGCGAAGCGCAGGTCAACCAGGGCTATGCCAACCTCTACGAGACGATCACCTCGCTCTATCGCGGGGCACGGCAGGCCACCCTCGACAGCTACCAGCAGAGCGTCAAGGAGTATCAGTTCAGCCGAAACGTGATCATCGGCGCCATCCTGTTCGGCCTGCTGATCGCCATCGCCATCGGCTGGTGGCTCAGTCGCGGCATTCTCAAACCCTTGCGGGAGGCCACGGCGTTTTCCGGATCGCTGGCCGAGGGGGATCTCGGCGTCCGCCTGAGCGCCAACTACCGCGACGAGTTCGGCCACATGCTGGACACCATGGCGTCGATGCGGGATAGGCTATCGGGCGTGATTGGCGAAGTCGCGCGCAATGCCAGAAACGTCGAATCGATCTCCGCGGAACTGGCGGCCGGCAACGAGAACCTGAGCCAGCGCACCCAGGAGCAGGCCGCCAGCCTGCAGGAGACCGCGGCGGCGCTGGAGCAGATCACCAATACCGTCAAGCAGAATGCCGACAACGCTTCCCAGGCCGACAGCCTCGCCGAACAAGTCAGCAGCCAGGCCAAGCAGGGCGGAGAAGTGGTCAATGAAGCGATCACCGCGATGCAGGAGATCGACAACTCCAGCAAGCAGATCGCCAACATCATCGGCCTGATCGACGAGATCGCCTTCCAGACCAATCTGCTGGCGCTCAACGCCTCGGTCGAGGCTGCCCGTGCCGGTGAGCAGGGCCGGGGGTTTGCGGTGGTGGCCCAGGAGGTACGTCAGCTGGCGAGCCGCAGCGCCGATGCCGCCGGCGAGATCAAGCAACTGGTATCAGAGAGTGCGCAACGGGTGTCGCGAGGCTCGGAACTGGTCAACCGCTCCGGGGAGACGCTGGCCGAGATCGTCAGCAACGTGGAAAAGGTGACGGATCTGGTCTCGGAGATCGCCGTTGCCAGCCGCGAGCAGTCCACCGGCATCCAGCAGATCAACCTCGCGGTCGGCGAGATGGACAGCGTCACCCAGCAGAATGCGTCGCTGGTCGAGGAGTCCACCAGCGTGACCGGCAACCTGCAGGGCCAAGCGGAGCGGTTGGCTCGCGAGGTCGGCTTCTTCCGTGGCTACGACGCCTCGCAGCCAGCGCAACACAACCCCGTGCCGCTGCCGATGACCACCACGCGTGCCGATGCTCCGCGCCAGGCCAAACGGCCGGAGACGGCAGAGGCCGAGGAGTGGTCCAGCTTCTGACGCCGCAATAACAGGACGAGGCCCCGCTCACCGGTGGTGAGCGGGGCCTCTTGGTCATGCGTCGGCCAGGTTTCGGCGTTACTTGCCGCGATTGGCCTTCACCCCCTCCTCGATGCGCTTGCCGATCGTGGCATCGATGTTGTGCCAGTATTCGAACACCCGGGACAGCACCGGCTCCTCGACACCGCCGGAGACGTGACCGACCACGTTGTTGACCAGCCGGTCGCGGGCGGCATCGTCCATCACCTTGTTGACCAGATCGTTGGCCTGGCTGAAATCGTCATCCGCTGGACGCAGGGTGTAGGCGGTGCGGACGAATTCGCCATCGGCCTGCCACACCGCGTCTTCCGGATAGCGCTCGGGGTCGGCCTTGGAGCCGCCTTTGCTGTTCGGCGCATAGACCGGGTCGCTGGCGTTATGCATGCGCATCGCGCCGCCCTTGCTGTAGCTGTTGACCGGCGACTTGGGCGAGTTGACCGGGATATGCTTGTAGTTGACCCCCAGCCGGGCACGGTGTGCATCGGCGTAGGAGATCGAACGCGCCAGCAGCATCTTGTCCGGCGACAGCCCGGTGCCCGGCACCATGTTGTTGGGCTCGAAGGCGGCCTGCTCGATCTGGGTATGGAAATCCTCCGGATTGCGATCCAGCGTCATCTTGCCCACTTCCATCAGCGGGTAGTCGTCATGGGGCCAGACCTTGGTCAGGTCGAAGGGGTTGAGGCGATAGGTCTTGGCATCCTCGAACGGCATGATCTGGACCTGCAGCGTCCAGGTCGGATAGTCGCCGCGCTTGATCGCCTCGAACAGGTCGCGCCGATGGTAGTCGGCATCGCTGCCGGCCATCTGGTCGGCCTGCTCCTGGGTCATGCACTTGATGCCCTGGTCGGTCTTGAAGTGATACTTGACCCAGAAGCGCTCGCCTTGAGCGTTGACCCACATATAGGTGTGGCTGGAGTAGCCATTCATGTGACGCCAGGAGGCAGGAACGCCCCGGTCACCCATCAGCCATGTCACCTGGTGGGCAGACTCCGGCGCCATGGTCCAGAAGTCCCACTGCATGTCGTGGTCGCGCAGGCCGTTATCGGCACGACGCTTCTGGGAATGGATGAAATGCTGGAACTTCATCGGATCGCGCACGAAGAAGACGGGGGTATTGTTACCCACCATGTCGAAGTTGCCTTCTTCGGTGTAGAACTTCAGGGCGAAGCCACGAGGATCCCGCCAGGTATCGGGGCTTCCCGATTCGCCGGCCACCGTCGAGAAGCGCGCAACCATCTCGGTCTTCTTGCCCGGCTGGAGAAACTTGGCCTTGGTGTATCGGCTGACATCCTGGGTGACTTCGAAATGGCCGAAGGCCCCGCCCCCCTTGGCGTGCGGCTGGCGATCCGGAATCATCTCGCGGTTGAAGGCAGCCATCTGCTCCATCAGGTAGTGATCGTGCAGCACGATCGGACCGTCGGGGCCTACCGATAGTGCATTTTCCTCACTCGCTACCGGGATGCCGGCATCCGTGGTCGTCGGTTTGCGGTTGTCGCTAGTCACGATGATCTCTCCCTAATTCAACGCTGCAGGACGATGATCGACCTGCACGGGTAACTCCTGCGGCGATGCCCTTCATGGGCGGTCACGACGAGTCGATGCCATATGGCGGTGAAGACTCGACTGTCAGGTTCGCGACACGATCGCCTGAATGCTGTCCACCAGAACCGCTAGAGACCCGAGCGCGGGAACCCGGCTCAAGCAGGACGTCCGCCCGATCCGGGCGCACCACAATGTATAGAGTGAACCCTTGGCCCTGTCCAACCACTGAAAACCGACCTTCGGCCAATGAGGCGGCCCTGGGTCGTGGGCTCCCCTCGCGAGATTCCACCCATTATCTGCCGAGCCCGCTAACGGCAAGGGCTTGGCGATAGCCAAAGACTTTTCTAAGCATGACTGCGATAGCCCCAGACAATACTTCCCATGCTCAAATTTCATCGCGACCGTCAGGGAAATCCTTCCTCGAACAACGCTGGCATCGATCAGAATCGTTTCTATAGTAAAGAGGCTAACGAGTTGGGTTAGCGAACCATGAGTTTCGAAACAAGGACGTTTCCAGAGGTCACCGTGTTCCATCCCCTTTTCCATCTGCGAACCCATTCGCACTATCGCTACTGGTCGATCGGCCTGCTGGCGATATGGCTCTCCGGTTGTAGTGAGCACCCCATCTCGTTTCTCGATCCGCAAGGACCGATTGCCGCCGCGCAGCGGCATCAACTGGGGGTGATCATCGGCTTGACGTCGATCGTGGTTCTTCCGGTGCTGATCCTCACCCCGTGGCTCATCGTCCGCTACCGCTATGGCAGTCGATCGACGTACCGTCCTCACTGGGGATTTTCGAAGCTGGCGGATATCGTGATCTGGGGGATTCCCTGTCTCGTCGTCGTGGCCCTGGCCGTGGTGGCGTGGCGCGGCACGCTGGCGCTGGATCCGTACCGCCCCCTCTCCGGTAGCGAGGACGTCAAGCCACTGCGAGTCCAAGTCGTGGGCTTCGACTGGAAGTGGCTGTTCATCTATCCCGACCAGGGCATCGCCACGGTCAATGAGCTGGTCGTCCCCGTCCACCGCCCCCTGGCGCTGAAACTGACCTCCGCCAGCGTCATGCAAGGGTTCTTCATTCCCGCTCTCGGCAGCCAGATCGACGTGATGAACCGCATGGTCACCCAGTTGCATCTCGAGGCGGACAACCAGGGCGAGTTCCCCGGCAAGAACATGCAGTACAACGGCAAAGGCTTTCATCACCAGCACTTCGTCACCCGCGTGGTCGACGATTCCGCATTTCAGAACTTCGTCACCCGCACCCGCGAGAGCGGCATGACGCTCGGCCCCCGGGTCTTCGATCGACTGATGGCACAGAATACCGGCCGGGCGCTGGTGCAATCGCTGGAGCCCCCCGGCGCGGACAATGCCACTCCCGAAGGCGATCGGCGCCTGCGCTTCGGCCATCTCCCCGCCAACCTGTTCGACGACATCGTCGAGCATGCCACTCCCCACTGGTCATCGATCGAATCGGGCGGAACGAGGAACGATGCTTCGTCTTCACCGGAGGCCCGACCATGACTCACTGGGCCGAATGGATGCTGGGCCGACTGGACTGGAGCGCGTTGCCGTTCTGGGACGCCATCGTCGACCCGACGACCAAGAACATCGTCAACGCGATCATTGCCAGCGGCGCGGGTGCGATGGTGATTCTCGGCGGCCTGATCGTCGTCGGCGTGCTGACCTGGACCCGACGCTGGCGCTGGCTGTGGCGCGAATGGCTGACCAGCCCCGACCACAAGAAGATCGGCATCATGTTCATCGCCATTGCGCTGGTGATGTTGGCGCGGGCAGTGATCGAAGCGGTTTTCATGCGCCTGCAGCAGGCCTTCGGGCTGGACGGCGGCTTCCTGACGGCCGATCACTTCGGCCAGCTGTTCACGACCCACGGCACCATCATGGTGTTCTTCATGGCGATGCCCTTCCTGACCGGCATCATCAACTACGTGATGTCCCTTCAGATCGGCGCACGGGATCTTTCGTTTCCGGTCATGAATTCGATCAGCCTAGGCCTCACCGCCGCCGGCGCGGCGATCGTCATGGTCTCACTGATCCTCGCGCCGTTTTCCACTGGGGGCTGGAGCGGCTATCCCTCGTTCACCGAAAGCGCGGCCAATCCCGGTGCCGGGGTCGACTACTGGATCTGGGCCGTGACCCTGTCGACGCTGTCGTCGACACTCACCGGCATCAATTTCGCGGTCACCATCTACAAGCAACGGGCACCGGGCATGAGCTGGCTGCGCCTGCCGCTGTTCACCTGGACGGCGCTGTGCACCTCGATCCTGATGATCTTCGGCATGCCACCGCTGACCGTCGCTACCGCCCTGCTGGCACTCGATCGCTACCTCGACTTCCACTTCTTCACCGCCGATCTCGGCGGCAACATGATGAATTACATCAACCTGTTCTGGGCGTTCGGCCATCCCGAGGTGTACATCCTGATCCTGCCGGCCTTCGGCATCTTCTCGGAGATATTCTCGACCTTCTCCGGCAAGAAGCTCTACGGCTACGGTGCCCTGGTGATCGCGACCCTGGCGATCGCGGTGCTCTCCTTCACGGTCTGGCTGCACCACTTCTTCACCATGGGCCAGAGCGCCCATATCAACGCCATCTTCGGCATCGCCACGATGCTGATCGGCATCCCCACCGGGGTCAAAATCTATGACTGGATGCTGACGATGTTCCGCGGCCGTATTCGCTTTTCGGTACCGATGATCTACGCCATCGGTTTCATCATGCTGTTCGTGATCGGCGGATTGACGGGAATCATCCTTGCCGTACCCAGCGTGGACTATCAGATCCACAACTCGCTGTTTCTGGTCGCCCACTTCCATAACATGCTGATCCCTGGGTTGCTGTTCGGCATGCTGGGCGGTACCAACCTTTGGTTCTCCAAGGCCTTCGGCTTCCGCCTGGAAGAGCGCTGGGGCCGGCGAGCAGCGTGCTGCTGGATCGTCGGCTTCATGCTCGCCTTCTTCCCGCTCTATGCGCTTGGCGTACTCGGCATGCCGCGGCGCTCGGTGGCATTCTTCGAGCCCGCCTATCTGCCGTGGACGGTGGCCGCCATGG
The DNA here is from genome assembly GCF_003206585.1 of Salinicola sp. CR57. NCBI lineage: Bacteria > Pseudomonadati > Pseudomonadota > Gammaproteobacteria > Oceanospirillales > Halomonadaceae > Salinicola > Salinicola sp. CR57. Next base: position 164,711 of record NZ_PZJL01000005.1, on the reverse strand, counting down.
TCGGCGCAGTGATCATCCTCGTCGCCATGCTCTGCCTGCTGATCCAGCTCTGGGTCAGCGTTCGCGACCGCCATGCCAATCGCGTGCCCGGTGGCGACCCGTGGGATGGCCGCAGCCTCGAGTGGTCGGTCTCGTCGCCACCGCCCGAATACAACTTCCCGGTCATTCCCGAGGTCCACAGCCGCGACGCCTACATGCGCCAGAAGGAGACCGGCGGTGGCGCGCATCCGCGACCCGACGACTACGAAGATATCGAGATGCCCGCCAATAGCGCCATGGGACCGATCTTTGCCATCACCGGCTTCCTGCTGGCATTCGGACTGACCTGGTACCAGTGGTGGCTGGTCGTGGCGGCAGGAGTGGCGGCGCTGATCGCCCTGATCGCCCGCGGCTATGTGCGTGATACCACGCGCTTGATCCCGGCAGCCGAGGTCCGCCGACAGCACGAAGCGTGGCTCGCGACGCTGGCATCGCTCACGCCGGTCACCCGCGCCGACGAGCAGAGCGCCGCCAACCGCGGCCTGCCCGCTTCGCCCATCGAGGGAGCGGTCCAATGAGTTCGACCCCCATCAGACACCCGGGCCTCAACCTGGGGCACGCCCACGCCGAGGCCCACGAGGCGAGCGAGTCGCTGGTCTTCGGCTTCTGGGTCTTCATGATGAGCGACCTGATCATCTTCGGTCTGCTCTTCGCCACCTACGTCACCATGCTCGGCGGCACCGCCGGCGGCCCCGGCCCCGGCGAGTTGTTCGAGCTCAAGAGCGCGTTCATCGAGACCTCGCTGCTGCTGGTGAGCAGCTTCACCTTCGGCATGGCGTCGCTGGCACTCAAGTACCGCACCGATCGCAAGGTGCTGGTGGGCTGGCTGGTGGTGACGCTGCTGCTAGGCCTCGCCTTTCTCGGCCACGAGCTCTACGACTTTCACAAGATGTTCACCGAGGGCGGCGTGCCGAGTCGCAGCGGCTTTCTTTCGGCGTTCTTCGCGCTGGTGCCGCTCCACGGGCTCCACGTGACCGCCGCCTCGATCTGGCTGATCGCACTGCTGGGGCAGATCGCCGTTCACGGACTCGATACCCAGACCAAGACCGGCCTGATGCGCCTGGCGATCCTGTGGCACTTTCTCGACGTGGTCTGGATCGGGATCTTCTCACTGGTCTACCTGGGAGGGACGGCATGAGTCATCGACAGCTCAGCGACGAGGAAGCGCGGGAAAAGGCGCAGGAGCTTCGCAGCTACTGCTGGGGCTTCGGGCTCGCGGCCGTGTTGACGCTGATCCCGTTCGGCCTGGCGGCGTTCACCCAGATCGCCACCGCGACGCTCTATTGGGTCATCGGTGTCTGCGGCGTGATCCAGATCGTGGTGCACTTTCGGTTCTTTCTGCACATCACGCTGGCCAGGAACAAGCGCGAGGACCTGCAGTTGATCCTCTTCACGGTGCTGATTCTCACCATCATGGTGGGTGGCACGCTGTGGATACTGTTCAATCTCTATTACCGCATGATGCCATCGATGATCCCCTGAGCCCTGTCCCCTGGCCTTTCGGCTAGGCGCGCCAGCGCTGCCTGTCTCGCTGCGGCGGCAGGCCGAAACAGCGCCGATACTCGCGGCTGAACTGGGAGGGGCTCTCGTAGCCGACGCGCTGCGCCACCGTGGTCACCTCGAGGGTGCCGGCGAGCAGCAATCGCCGCGCCTCCTGCAGCCGCAACTGCTTCTGGTACTGCAGGGGACTCATCGCCGTGACCGCCTTGAAGTGATGATGAAGCGACGACACGCTCATGTGCACGTTTTCGGCGATGACGGCGATCGGCAGCGGTTCGGCGTAACGTTCTCGCAGCAGGCGAATCGCCGCCGCGACCCGTCGGGTCTGGCTATCCTGCAGCGCGATCTGGCGGAGTCGGTTGCCGTGCCCATGACGAAGCAGGCGGTAGGCGATCTCGCGCTGGATCATCGGCGCCAGTACCGGGATGTCCTGCGGCGAGTCCAGTAAGCGCAGCAGACGCAGCACCGCCTCCAGCAGCGGGGCTTCGAGCCGGTTCACGTAGAGCCCACGTGCCGGTTCCGCAGCCGGATCGGGCGGCAGCTTGTCGTCATGGATCAGCTCGCCGATCAGGTCGACGTCGAGATCCAGACGCAGCCCGAGGTAGGGTGCCGCCCGGCTGGCCTGGGAGACGCCCGCCAATACCGGCAGGTCGACCGACGAGACCAGGTAGTTCATCGGGTCGTATTCGTAGATCTCGTTGCCGATCGAAAGCCGCTTGGCCCCCTGGGCGATCACGCTGAACACGGGATCGTGGACCACGTATCGTGGTGGCACCGGCGCGCTCAGTCGGTGGATCGACAGGCCGGGTATGGCGCTCGGCAACTTGCCTTCGCGACCTCGTGTCAGACGATCGAGCAAGTCGACCAGCTCCCGGCGGTAATGCACGAGCAGCCCGTCGCTCTCGACCGTCGGCCCGCTCTGATAGAGCGGCGTCAACGCATCGACTCGTTGGTTCATGGTGGCGATTCCCCTCCCGACGACCGGTTCAGGCTATCCCATCCCTCTCCCGAGAGACATGTGAAGATGTGACTCCGGCAGGTTTAGGCAAAGATCCGATCGGATCGAGCCAATCCCGCTCCCGCCGTGGCCCATACTCACTCCCGTGGAGACCCTCTCCCATCGATAACCAGGAGTGTCATCATGCGCTACCGCAATCTGGGCAATACCGGCCTGTTCGTCTCCGAGCTCTGCCTGGGCACCATGACCTTTGGCGGCAACGGCGAGATGTGGGGCCAGATCGGCGACCTGCAGCAGGCGGACGCCGACAAGCTGGTCGGTCGTTCCCTCGACGCCGGCATCAACTTCATCGATACGGCCGATGTCTACTCCCAGGGCCAGTCGGAGGTGATTACCGGGCAGGCGCTACGGAATCTGGGCGTTCCGCGCGATGACGTCGTCGTCGCCACCAAGGTCTTCGGCCCCACCGGCACCGACGACCCTTACCGCTCCACCGGCATCAACAATCGCGGCGCTTCGCGCTATCACATCATGGAAGGCGTCAAGGCGAGCCTGAAGCGTCTGCAGCTCGACCACATCGACCTCTACCAGATCCACGGCTTCGATCCCGCGACGCCGATCGAGGAGACCGTGCGCGCGCTGCATACCCTGGTCGAGCATGGCCACGTACGCTACGTCGGCGTCTCCAACTGGGCGGCCTGGCAGATCATGAAGGCGCTGGGCATCGCCCGGCAGAACGGCTGGCATCGGTTCGAATCGCTACAGGCTTACTACACCCTGGCCGGGCGCGACCTCGAGCGCGAGATCGCGCCGCTGCTGGAGAGCGAAAAGCTGGGGCTGATGGTCTGGAGCCCGCTGGCCGGCGGGCTGCTCAGCGGCAAGTACACGCGGGACGGCGAAGCCAAGGCGGGCGATCGGCGCGCCACCTTCGACTTCCCGCCGGTGAACCGGGAGCGCGGCTTCGACTGCATCGACACCATGCGCGAAATCGCCGATGCCCGGGGCATTTCGGTCGCCCGAATCGCGCTGGCCTGGCTCCTGCATCAGAAGGTGGTGACCAGCGTCATCGTCGGCGCCAAGCGCCTCGATCAGCTCGAAGACAACATCGCCGCGACCGAGGTGCGTCTCGATCAGGACGAGTTGGCCCGCCTGGACCAGGTCAGCGCGCTGCCATCGGAGTACCCGGGGTGGATGCTGGACCGCCAGGGCGACTATCGCCGCCAGCAGTTGTCGGAGTCCCGGCAACGGTAATCGCACGCCGCGACGGGGCCGATCGGCTCCGTCGCCGGCGCCTGTCAGGGCACCCCCTCGGCATCCTCCGGCTGCAAGTCGTTGGCCCTGGCAAATGTCAGGACCACCTGCCGCAAGATCTTGCGCTGCGCTTCGTCGAGCCCACGGTAGATGCGCAATATCTCGTCCTCCTCCCCTCCTACGGGTATTACCCAGGTCGCCTGCATGGGACCGCGAACCTGCAGGGATTGGTCGCCGTAGCGCAGGACCTGTGGCTCGACGCCCAGCCAGCCAGCCAGAACCTGCAGCTTGTCCTGGGAAGGGATCGAGTCGCCGCGCAACCACCGTCTCACGCCCTGGAAAGTCACGGGCGCCCCCCAGTAACGCAGGTTGAATTCACGCTCCAGTACCGAGGGGCGAGGTTGGTATCCGGCAGCGATCAGCGCCGCTTTGAGGCGTAGTGCGAACAAGCTCTTTTCGTCCATTGAATCAATTTGAACTATTTGTTCAATTTCAGTTGAACCATTGTTCAAATTTGTATTGAATTATTCATTCAAATCCTTGTCGAGTTGCGAGTAACGACCATGGCTCGAGGCCATGAAATCACTATAGATCGGTTGTTGAGGCGCCACACGAATGGCAGGAAGAGGGCGGCTTTCGACGAGGTGCCACACCGTGGATCAGGATCGTGACGAAACGGATCGGCGAGATGCCCCGCGTCATCCGGGGGCCATCGACACGCTTACGGCGGAGCGCATCGACCGGATACGCTGGATTGCCAGACGGCACTATCAGGTAACGGATGCGTGGTTCATACCGGCGAAAGGTGGTCAGTGGCACGACATCCGCGGGCCAAACACAACGCTCAAACTCGCCGACGCCCAGGTCTTCTGCCACCGCACCCTCCGCCATGATGCACTGCTGGTCATCGAGGATGCCCGACGACATCCCGACTTCGCCAGCCACCCCCAGGTCGCTGGGCCACCCCATCTGCGCTTTTATGCCGGCGTACCGGTCCGGGATCCCGCCGGCTTGGGCATTGGCACACTTTGCCTTATCGATATGGCACCGGTCGCCTCGTCAGCGCTCGATCTCGGTATGCTCCAGGTCCTCGCCACTCAGGTCGAGGAAGAGCTGGGCAAGCGTCCATCGCCCCAGCCGGCTCTGAAACCGAGCCGGGATCACATCGACACGCTGACCGGTTTGCCGAATCGGCGCCTGCTCCAGATGCTGATGGAAGCGGAGCTGGCAGTCGCCCGGCAGCGCAATCACAGCCTGTCGGTCTGCCTGATCAATCTGGATGGTTTCAAGTGCATCAACGAATCGCACGGTAGCGCCATCGGTGACGAAGTTCTACAAGTCATGGCTGGACGCTTGCGCGACGCGGTGCGGAGACAGGATCTGGTGACGCATCTGGGAGGCGACGAGTTCGCCATCATCCTACGCGACAGGTTACAGCCTGAAGCCTGCAACCGTATCCTCGACCGGCTCCGCATCCCCATCAGAACATCGACGCACGTTCTCACCCTCACAGCCAGCATGGGCGTCACCTGCTACCCCGACGACGACGAGGACCCGGACGCACTGCTCCATCACGCCTACCAGGCCATGTACTCGGCCAAGGAAGCTGGAAAGAACGGCTATTGCCGCTTCGATCTGGAGCATCACCACTTCAGGCGCCAACGCCTGGCTCTCGCCCGCGACGTGCACCTCGCCCTGTCGCGACAGCAACTGGAGCTCTTCTATCAGCCCAAGATCGATTATCACGGCGACACGGTCGCCGCCTTCGAGGGGTTGCTCCGCTGGCGCCTCCCGTCTGGCGACATCCTGCCGCCGGGCGCCTTTCTTCCCGCCATCGAGAACAGCTGGCTCGATATCGAGGTGGGCAAGTACGTCATCGACACCGCGCTGAGAGATCTCGACCGGATCCTGCAGCGCGGGCTGCCCTATTCGATCAGCGTCAATGTCAACCCTTCCAGCCTCCTCGACAGCGGCTTCATCGATCACCTGCACCACGCCCTGGCGCTTCATGACCGGGATCTGGCAGGAAGGCTCACGCTGGAGATTCTGGAAAGCACCTCGCCCCCGGAAGAGCTCGACACCATCGTCTCCAACCTTCAGGCATGCCTGCGGCTCGGGCTGCAGCTGTCGCTGGACGATTTCGGCACGGGCCAATCGTCGTTGAGTTACCTGCGCACCTTCCCGACCCAAAAGATCAAGATCGACCGATCCTTTGTGATCGGCATGCTGGACAACCCCGAGGACGAAGCCATCGTCGCGGCGATCATTGGTCTCTCCAAAAGCTTCAAGCGGCGGGTCGTGGCGGAAGGAGTAGAAAATGGGGCGATCGAGGCACGCCTCAAGGGGCTTGGCTGCGATCTGGGGCAAGGCTTCTACTACAGCCCCGCCCTCCCCTTCGAACAAGCCATGACGTGGGCCGGCGACTATGCGAGACGGCGGCATTGAGCTGCCGCTGGCGGCACGCTCCCGAGACCGTCAGTGTCACCGCACTCAAACACCGGCATCGGCGAGCCGAACGAATGACGTCAGCCGGACATCGACGGTCACGCTGAGCGAGTCCAGTGCTGCCGCCCGGTCCCGGCCTTCGGCGCTGGCTCGATAGAGATGCGGCGTCATCGCCAGCAGGTCGGCAATGGCCTGCGGTTCGCCCAGCGTCAGCGGGAAGCGGACCGTCTCGACGTCTCGCCGGACCAGTCCATCGGGCGCGGCCTGAGACGGTTCCCGCTCCGGCTTCAGGCTGGGGTAGATGATCTCGCGCAACTCTCTCAGATGGTCCGGCCCCACCTCGGCCTGAATCAGTATCCCCTCGGGTGCGAGCACGCGGGCGAACTGGGCGTAGACGGGAAAGCCGAACAGGCAGAGCACGCAATCCAGCGCGCCATCCTGAACCGGCAGCCTGGCATTGCTCGCAACCACCCAGTGACTGCCCGCCTCCTCCTGCAGCTCGCGCGACATCGCGCGCTCCTGTCTGGCGGCGCTCAGCACCGCCCACTTGGAGATATCCAGCCCCAGCAAGGATAGCGCCGCGTCCTGCTCCCTCGCCGCCTCGGCCAAGCGACGCAAGTAGTAGCCCTCCCCGCAGCCGGCATCGAGACAGCGAAGCACGCCTCCTTCGGGCTGTGCCGAGAGGGCGGCGCGGGCGACAGCATCGGCGACCGGACGATAGTGGCCGGCATTCAGGAAGCGTTGCCGCGCGGCGACCATCGCCTTGCTGTCGCCGGGGTCACGCGAACGCTTGTGCTGGACCGGCAACAGATGGGTATAACCCTGGCGCGCCACGTCGAAGCTATGGCCGGCATCGCAGCGCCAGGTCCCGCCCTGAAGTTGCATCGGATTGCCGTCCAGCGGGCATGCCAGCGCGGAGAAAGGAGTGGAAGACATATCGCTACCGCTTGTTCGTGGAGCCCGCCAGTCTACGCGACATCCCTCTCGAGAGGGCGGGGGGTCAGGCCGAAAGACGTGCCAGTCCGAATCCCGCCAGCGCCGCTGGAGCCGTTTCCGTCCGCAGCCACTGCCCCAGCGCTTCGCCCATGGCGCTAGCGAACTTGAAGCCGTGACCGGAGAATCCGCCGGCAATGATCAGACCGGGTAGCGGCTCATCGATCAGAAAGTGCTCGTCCGGCGTGCGGATATACTGGCAAACCGCGCCATGCTTGAGCTTGCCGACCCCGGGTAGATAGCGGTCGATCACCTGCTGCAGTTCGGCGACGTCCTCCGGGTGATCGCCGAACGGCGCCATCGGCGCGCCAGGCGTCAGCGGCTGGCCGCTGTCATGGCGGCCGATCTTGAAACCGGCACCATCGATATCCGGGAAACCGTAGTAGATGCCCAGTTTATCGTCGGTCAGGCTGAATCCGGGGAAGCGCTCCGGCCGATAGCGGGCGTCCGCCTCGAACCAGGCAAAGGTCTTGCGTACTCGGGTCAACGGCAGTTCGATCCCCAGCGGCGCCAATAGCGGCGCCAGATGCTGACCGGTCGCCGCCAGCACCCGATCGGCGACGAAACGGCGGCCATCGGCGCAACTGGCCGTGAACCGTCCATCATCCCGATGCCGAATATCGGTTACCACCGCCCCCGTCGTCAGCGTCACCCCAGCGCGCCGCGCCACCCGTTCACGCCAACAGGCGATGATACGCTCGACCCGCAGCACGCCGGCCCGCGACTCGAAACCGCCGCGCATCGAGTCATCGAGCTGCCACCCCGGCCAGCGCCCGGCAGCCGCCTCGCCACCGAGCAGGTCCAGCGGCAGGCCGAACTGGCTCGCACTGGCTTCGACTTGCCGAATGAACGGCGCCGAGGCCGGACCGAGGTTGAGCACGCCGGTGGGCAGAAAAAGCGAGGCCCCGGTATCGCGCTCGAGCTGTTGCCAGCGCTCCAGCGCGCGCAGGGCCAGTGGGACATAGCCGCTGCCCTCGCCGTAAGCCAGCCGGATCAGGCGCGTCTCGCCATGGTGCGCGCCCTGGTCATGAGGCGGGCTGTGGGCGTCAAGCAGCTGTACCGACTCCTCTCCGGCGCCGGCCAGGAAATCGGCCGTCGCCAGCCCCATGCTGCCGGCACCGATGATCAAGGTCCGGCTGTGAACGGTGTGTGTCATGCGTCGACGATTCCTTGAGCGCAAAAGCGTCAGGTGGCGGCCGAATCCGCAGCGCGCGACGCATCCTCGCCCTCGCTGCGGGAGATGATGGCGGTGCCCGCCAGGTCGCCGGTGACATTGAGCGCGGTACAGCCCATGCCGACCAGCGCGTCTATCGAGGTCAAGAGCGCCACGGTCTCGATCGGCAACCCGACCTGGGCAAAGACCGTCGCGATCATCACGATACCTGCGCCGGGCACCCCCGCCGTGCCGATGGAGGTGAGCGTGCCGATCAGCACGATCTCGACCATGGTCATGAAGTCCAGCGGGATGCCGGCCACGTTGGCGGCGAAGACCGCCGATATCGCGATCCGGATCGCCGCGCCATCCATGTTGATGGTCGCGCCCAGCGGCAGGCTGAACCCATACAGACTCTGCGAAATACCGAGCCGGCGCGCCGCGTTCAGCGTCAGCGGTAAGGTGCCGGTACTGCTCTGCGTGGCGAAGGCCGTGGCCATGGGCGTCCGGGCTTCACGAAAGAAGTCCCTGAGACGCACGCCGAAGGCACTCATCAATACGCCGTAGAGCAGCAGATGCACCGCCAGTGCGAGATAGAGCACCACCACCATGTTGCCCAGCGAGAGGATGGTATCCAGGCCCTGCTTGGCCACGGTGCCGGCCACGATCGCGAACACGCCGATCGGCACGTACTGGAGCACGCCCGACATCACCTTCATGGTCACTGCGTTCAGGCCTTCGATGACGCCATAGAGCTTCTCACCCAGCTCGCTCTGCCCGTCGCCATGGCGCATCTTCAACAGCGCGATGCCGAAGACGAACGCGGTGAAGATGATCCCCAGCAGGTTAGGCTGCGCCAGCGCGCTGACGATATTGTCCGGCACGATGCTCAGCAGCACGCTGACGATGCCCGGATTTTCCGGCACCTCGACACTCGCGCTGTCGTCGAGGGTCATCCCCGTGCCCGGCGAGAGCAGCGAGGCGACGACCAGCCCGACGACGATCGCCAGCGCCGAGGTCACCACGTAGTAACCGAACACCTTGCCGCCGATTCGCCCCATGCGGCCGAGATCGGCCTGATTGATCCCCACGATCAGGGTAAACAGCACGATCGGCACGATCAGGAACTGCAGCAACCGCAGCAGCAGTTCACCCAGCGGCGCCAGCCAGGCCGCGACGGTCTCACCACCGATCAGCCCGACCGCTACGCCCAGCACCAGGGCGATGGTCACGCGCAGAATGAGAGAGGAGTCGAGATAGCCTCGAAACAGAGTTTTCATGAATGTGCCTATGACTAGCCGTGAGGACGACGCCTGGCGAAGCGGCGTCGATGCCGCATAGCGTAACGCAAAAGCCCGACGCAAGGCCGGGCTCGGTGAAGGGGCAGCGCGATATCAGCCGCCGATCTTGTCCTGTGTCTGGGTGTCGAAGTCGCTGGCGTCGTGACGCTCGTGAAGCTGGGTTTCCGGCTCACCGAAGGTGCGGTTGACCATGCGGCCGCGCTGCACGGCCGGACGGGCATCGATCTCCCTGGCCCAGCGCTGGACGTTCTCGTAGCTCTCCACGTCCAGAAACTCTGCGGCATCGTAGAGACGGCCCAGCGCCAGCTGGCCGTACCAGGACCAGGTCGCGATATCGGCGATGGTGTACTCGTCGCCGGCGAGGTAGCGCGACTCGGCCAGGCGCCGATCGAGCACGTCGAGCTGACGCTTGGCTTCCATGGTGAAGCGATCGATGGCGTATTCGATCTTCTCCGGCGCGTAAGCGTAGAAGTGGCCAAACCCGCCCCCCAGATACGGGGCGCTCCCCATCTGCCAAAACAGCCAGTTCATCGTCTCGACACGCAGGGACGGATCGCTCGGCAGGAAGGCGCCGAATTTCTCGGCCAGATGGAGCAGGATCGAACCGGATTCGAATACGCGGATCGGCTTGTCGCCACTGCGATCCATCAGTGCCGGGATCTTGGAGTTCGGGTTGACCTCGACGAAGCCGCTGCCGAACTGATCGCCATCGCCGATCTTGATCAGCCAAGCGTCGTATTCGGCATCCTTGCCCAGGGCCAGCAGCTCCTCCAGCAGCACGGTGACCTTGACGCCGTTGGGCGTCGCCAGCGAATAGAGCTGAAACGGGTGCTTGCCGACCGGCAGTTCCTTGTCGTGGGTGGGCCCGGCGACAGGACGGTTGATGCTGGCGAACTTGCCGCCGCTCTCCTTGGGTTCCCAGACGCGGGGAGGCACATAATCGCTCATGGATGACTCCTGATTGGCGAATGTCGTACGTGATCCGAAAGATAGCTTGTTAAGGATCGCATCGCGAGTCGTATCTTTTCGAACCACGAGCCGCCGGATGATCGGCCCATGGCGAGCCACCAGCCTGTTCACGGGCCTCACCGTCCCCGGGTGAGACAGATGCAGCGCACGCCTTGGGCACCGACGTTCCCTGTTCACGCATCGTGAAAGCCGAACGGACGGCAAGCGGGTTATCGGCATTCGAGCCCCGAACCGTGGATGTACTCCCTCCTGGTTGGCTGTGTCGCCGGCGCCAGATATCCCATCGCCTCGATGGGACGGGTCAATCCCGTCCATGGTCTATTGCTGGTGGCAGCGGCTGACTGATCTGCCGTGGCACGCATCAGACAGACTCATCACGCCTCTTCGATGCCAGCAACGCTTCGGACGACGTCCACAAGGCAGCGCCCAGGAGTGTGAGATCCTTCACGAGAAAGCCGGCCGTGACCGTTTCCAGCCCGAGGTCTGGTGTCGTGAACAGGAAACTTAGCGTACCGACCAGTGCAAACGCGGCCATCAAGCTCCCTAGTGCAGAGAGTTTCGGAAAAGGCCGCCGCAGCGCAATGAGCACGGCCGTGATCACTTCGATCACACCGATCAGATTTGAGCCCCCACGCTGCCCAAGCCAGGCATTGACCCACGAGAAGAGTGGGCTGTTCTCCGTGAGCGGTGCTATCGCAGCAGCTTCGTAGGCGGTGAATTTGAACAGGCCATAGCCGAGAAAGATCAGCACCAGACTGTAGCGAAGGATGATGAGGCCGGCTGCAGCGATCAGCGGTTGTAGTCTATCAAGCGCGTTCATACGACCCCCGTGAGCCATTTCAGTGGTGACGCGACGTGATCAACACGGCAATTTCGTAGGCCACGCGCCTGTAAACAGGTGCCGATCATCGCCCTCTTTTTCAGATTCCCGCCCACCAGTCGTATCCCCTGTCCTCCCAGTAGCCGCCCTTGCCACCATGAAGGTGCTTGAAGCTGTCGACGAGCTCCACCCGCATGACGTACTTGGCCTGCTTGTAGCCCAGCTGGCGCTCGGCTCGCAGACGCAGGGGCGCACCATTGGCTACCGGCAGCGCAGCATCGTTCAAGCCATAGGCGAGTATCGTCTGCGGATGGTAGGCCTCGACCATGTCGAGACTCTCGTAGTAGAGATCGCTACCGCCGTAGGTGTGATCGGCACAGTGAAAGACCACGAATCTGGCCTGATCCCGTGGCCGCACGCGATCGAGCAGATCCGCCAGCGGCACGCCGGTCCACTGGCCGATGCAGCTCCAGCCCTCGACGCAGTCGTGGCGGGTAATCTGCGTCCTCGACGGCATCTCGCCCAGCTCGGTCAGCGACAACGTCGTGGGCTGCTCGACCAGGCCGTCGATCGTCAATCGCCAGTCGGCGAAATCGTTCTCCACCCAGGCGCGATAATAATCTTCCTGGGGATTGGTGGTGCCGTTGGGACGGAAGACCGGTGCGATCTGGCTCTTGTCGAACTCCTGCGCCAGCGCCTGCCGCGAGGCGATCAGCCGCTGCGCCTTGTAGGTCAGCTGCTCGACACTACCCAGCGCGCGCTTTACCGACGCGTTGTCGGCGATCCGGTCGCAACCCGCCAGCAGGCTTCCCGCCCCCAGCGCCGCCATGCCGGAAAGAAGCCGGCGCCGACTCCGATCCGGCCCGGACGATTGTGACTTACTCATGCGAATCCTCCCGATTCACCGGCCCGGCCGGTCTGGCGGTGATGCGATAGCGCCCTGTCACCATCGAACGCAGGTTGTTGAAGACTCCCGAGACCAGCACCAGGGCAATATGCACGAAGAAAAAACCCACCAGCGAAAACGCGCAGATGAAATGCAGGGTCCTGGCGCTCTGACGGCCGCCGAACAGCTCCGTCAGCAACGGCCAGGCCGCATTGATCGTGGGAGACATCGTCAACCCGGTGAGGATCATCATCGGCAACAGCACGAACAGCACCAGGACATAGGTGAGTTTCTGGATGCCGTTGTACTCGGCCTCGTGATGGAAGCGGAATCGGGCATGATCGACGATCGTCCTGGGTATGGCTCTCAGTTGTCTGCGCGTCGGAAAGATCGCGCCTCGTCGATGGCGGCTGATCACGGTGTAAAGCAGGTATGCCACCACCGAAGGCGCAAAGATCCAGCCCGCGAGAAAATGCCAATTCCTTCCCATCGTCAGCCACTTGTCCCCCGGCAGCGTTGCCCAACGGGGAAAGGCACGTTGGCGTAGCTGGCCATTGTCATCGGAGAGCCCCAACACGCCCGTGGTATCGATCGTGTAGCCCGCGACTCGCACCACGCCCCGTTGTTCACCGTCGTTCCCGGCTTGGGCGTGAATCGCGATGAACGGATCGGAGAAACGGGATTGCTCGCCCCAGTACAGCGCAGGGTGGGCGTTGAATATCTGCAGACCGCTCATCAGCAGCACGATGAGACAGAGGAAATTGATCCAGTGCCACAGTCGAGTGCCCAGGCTGTGGCGCTTGATCAATCGGGACGACGCCAATGCTCCCGGCTCGGAGGCCGGCCTGGCACGGGAATCGGGCTTGGGATTGGCAACGGGACCGATACCGGATGGCATGATTCACCTCGCTTTCACGCAGACGGCATCCGGCGGCCGTGGCCGCCGGGAGGCCATGGCTCAGTTACCGTGATCCATGCTGTCCTGCCCCATGGCGTCGTCGTGGCCCATGCCATCCTGACCCATGGCGTCGTCGTGGCCCATGCCGTCCTGACCCATGGCGTCGTCGTGGCCCATGCCGTCCTGGCTCATGGCGTCGTCGTGGCCCATGCCGTCCTGGCCCATGGCGTCGTCGTGGCCCATGCCGTCCTGGCCCATGGCGTCGTCGTGGCCCATGCCATCCTGGCTCATGCTGTCTTGACCCATGGCGTCTTGGGACATGCTATCGGTTTGCGTTTCCTGGGCACTGGCCAGGGTCGTGAAGAACACGCCACTGCTCAGCAACGTGGCACTCAGTGCCAGCAGGAACTTCGATTTATTCGCGATCATGACCTTTCTCCGTATTCCTTGTCGGTAGCCACCTCCGTAGCGAGGCGGTGATAGCAAGGTAATCGGTGATTTCAGGCCAATCATCACGAAACCATAACGTCCGATCATCCCGTTCCAGGCGTGATATTCGCGTGATGACTCGGTCGGGCATCTCGGCTATGTTCGGTCCTTTGATCCTCCGGAGTCCGATATGCCACGTCCGATACTCTGCGTGGAGGACGATCCCGATATCGGGCGTCTTCTGGAGACCATACTGGCCGAGGCCGGCTACGCGGCCGAATGGGTCACTACCGGGGAAGCGGCGCTACAGCGGTGGAAGGCGTCGTCGATGATCATCCTGGATCTGATGTTGCCGGGCATCGACGGCCTTCAGGTCTGCCGGGAGATTCGTGAGCAGGATGCCGCCATCCCGTTGATCATGCTGACGGCGCTCGCCGGTACCCGAGAGGTGGTCGAAGGCCTGGAAATCGGTGCCGACGACTACATCACCAAACCCTTCGATACCGACATTCTGGTGGCCAGGATCCACGCGCTGATGCGGCGCCGGGAAGCGGTCGACACGCACCGGGCGCCAGACGCCCGCCCCGTGGTCGTCATGGATCTGGAGATCGATGCCACCCATCACCGCGCGACACTGCACGGGCAACCGCTCTCCCTGACCGCCAGAGAGTTTGCCCTGCTCTCGTTCTTCTCTCGCCACCCCGGTCACGGTTTCTCCCGGAGCGAGCTGCTCGATGCGGTGTGGGGCGCGGAGTTCGACGGTTACGATCACACCGTCAACACGCATATCAACCGTCTACGCAACAAGATAGAGGCCGATCCCGCCAACCCGCGTTACATCCTGACCGTGTGGGGCATCGGCTACCGCTTTACCGATCTTCCGCCATCGGCGGCCGAGTGATCATGTGGCCACTGCTCAGAAGCGCCTATCGTAGTCTCTACGCCCGCATCGTCTTCATCTACCTGGCCAGCATGCTCGCGCTGTCCGCGGCGACCGCGCTGATCGCGGTCGATCAGTTCGACCAGTTGGGCCGTGAGTGGCTGCAACGCTCCCAGATCAACATGGCGCAACAACTGGCCCAGACGCTCCGAGAGCCGCTCAGCCAGGGGCTCGACAACGACCGGGTGCGCACCGCCGTCCAGCAGATCATGACCATCAATCCATCGCTATCGCTGTATGTTCTCGATGACGACGGCCGGGTGGTCGGTGCCTACAGCGAGGGGGCGTGCGGTCTGGGCAAGCAGATCGACCGGGGCGCCATCACCGAGCTGCTCTCGGAAATGCCGATGCTGCCGGTCTATGCGGATATGCCCTGCCAGGACGGCGAAGGGGTCTTCTCGGTAGCGCCGGTGACCTTCGGCCCCGAAGCCTCCCAGGGCTACCTGTTCGTGCGGCTGGAGGCCAACACCCAGGTCTCGATGGCCAACATCTGGCAGACCAGCGGCATCACCCGGACCCTGTTCATTGCCACTGGCGTTGCCCTGCTGCTGACGCTGATCGTGGGGCTGGCACTGTTCGCGTTGCTGACCCGCCGGTTCACCCGGATGACACGCGCCGTACGCCACTTCGCCCGCGGCGATTACCGGCAGCGCGTGCCCGACCGGATCGACGACGAGATCGGTCGCGTGGGCCGGGCCTTCAACGAGATGGCGGCCACCATCGAGGCGCAGATGGAGGCCCTGCGCGACAACGACCGCCAGCGCCGGGAGCTGGTCGCCAACCTGTCCCATGAGTTTCGCACCCCGCTGACGTCGCTGTCCGGCTACACCCGGCAACTGCTGCGCACCGCCAGCACCGACGACAGCCGCGAGAACCTCGAGGCCATACGCCTGAATGTCGATCGACTGACCCGGCTGGCCGCGCAACTCTCCCAGATGTCGCACGCCAATATCGCCGATCGGCCCCTGGCTCTCGAATCGTTCTCCTTTGCCGAACTGGCCAATGACATCGTCACCAACTTCCGCCCCAGGGCCGAGGAGAATGGCATCATGCTCAGTGTGGAAAACGAGGCGGACATGGCCCAGGTGGCAGCGGATGTGGAGCTGATCGATCACGCCCTGACCAATCTGGTCGACAATGCCCTGTTCGCCACCAATGCCGGGGGACAGGTCACGATTCGTATCCTCTACCTGGATGCCGACACCCTCAAGATCGGCGTTCGCGACACCGGCATCGGCATGAAGCCCGAGGAGATCTCCCTCGTGTGTCAGCGCTTCTATCGTACCGCCCATAGCCGCGAACGCGGCGACGGGACAGGCCTCGGTCTGGCGATCGTCTCCGATGTGCTGAAACGTCACGACTCGAAGCTGACCCTCGAGAGCAAGCCCGGCCGCGGCTCCTGCATCTGGTTCACGCTGCCGCTGGCGAAGCCATGATAATCTGAACGGGAGACAATCCCGGCTCGCCGACCCTCCCGGAGCTTCCCATGACCGATCGTATCCTGGTGTTCTACGGTTCCTACCGATCCGATCGCGCCGGCATCCGGCTGGCCGATTATGTGGTGCAAGCGCTTAACGCCCAGGGTGCCGAGGCCGAGCTCATCGACGCCAAGGCGATCGACTTGCCGATGCTGGACCGCATGTACAAGGAGTATCCCGAGGGCGAAGCGCCGAAGGCGATGGAGACACTGGCAGGCAAGATTCGCGATGCGGACGGCTTCATCTTCGTCACCGGCGAATACAACTGGGGCGTGCAGCCAGGGCTGAAGAATCTGACCGATCACTTCCTGGAAGAGTGGTTCTGGCGCCCGGCCGGAATCGTCAGCTACTCCGCCGGCCGCCTCGGTGGTGCCCACGCCAATCTCGCCTGGCACGGCACCCTGGCCGAGATGGGCATGGTGGTCATCTCCAGCACGGTCGCGGTCGGCCAGATCGGCAAGACGCTGGACGATACCGGCACGCCCATCGGCGATGCCGGCCAATCTCTCGAGCGCGCCTTCGGCCGATTTGCCGAGGACCTGAGGTGGTGGGCGGAGGCTGGAAGGCGCCAGCGCGAGCATCGATCCCCGCCATTTTAAGCAAACGCGTTACACTGAGATGACCATCCCGCTTCTGGACGCGGGCGACGCCGGCCATGGATTGAGGCCCGACGTCGGCTTCATCGACAAGGAGTCCCCGATCCTCGCATGATCATCACACCTCTCTTGCCACGCCTCGGCCATCGCGGGCAGCCGCCGCGGCGATGAGCGACACCCGGCTGTTCCGCTCGCTGCGCGTCTACAACTTTCGGGTCTGGGCCGCCGGCGCGCTGGTCTCCAACACCGGCACCTGGATGCAGCGAGTGGCCCAGGACTGGCTGGTCCTGACCGTACTCACCGACCACAACGCCAGCGCCGTCGGCATCACCATGGCGCTGCAGTTCGGGCCGCAACTGCTGCTGCTGCCGTTCACCGGCTATGCGGCGGACCGCTTCGACCGCCGTCGACTGATCATGCTGACCCAGGCCCTGCTGGGCCTGCTGGCGCTGGGGCTCGGCCTGGTCACCGTGACCGGTGTGGTCACGCTATGGCAGGTCTATGCCTTCGCTCTGGGACTCGGCTGCGTCACCGCCTTCGACGGTCCGGCGCGCCAGGTATTCGTCAACGACCTGGTCGGCGAGACCTACCTCACCAACGCCGTCGCCCTCAACTCGACCTCGTTCAACAGCGCGCGCATGATCGGCCCGGCGGTGGCCGGCGTGCTGATCGCCGCCATCGGCACCGGCTGGGTCTTCCTGGTCAACGCGGCCTCCTTCGCGGCGGTGCTGGGCTCGCTGTTCCTGCTGCGGGTCGACCAGCTCCATACGCCACTGAAGTCGGGCCGCCGCGCCGGTGGGTTGCTGGAGGGTTTCCGCTACGTCTGGAGGCGCCCCGACCTGAAGGCGATGATGGTCATGCTGTTCCTGATCGGCACCTTCGGCTTCAATTTCCCGATCTATATCTCGACCATGTCGGTCTCCATCTTCCAGGGCGGCGCCGACCAGTACGGCGTTCTCACCTCGGCGCTGGCGATCGGCTCGGTGGGCGGTGCGCTCATGGCCGCCCGCCGGGAGCGACCGGACCTGCGCCTGTTGGGTGTCTCGACCCTCGCCTTCGGCGTCTTCACCGCCCTGGCGGCGGTCTCGCCCAACGTCGTCCTTTTCGCCGCCATGCTCACCCTGACAGGATTCACGGCGCTGACCTTCAACACCTCGTCCAACGCCTTGATGCAGTTGACCACCGATCCCGCCATGCGCGGCCGGGTGATGGCCTTGAGAATGGCAGTGATCATGGGTGGTACCCCGCTCGGCGCTCCCATCGTCGGCTGGCTGGCCGATCACGCCGGACCCCGATGGGCGATGATGGTCGCTGCCGTGTCCGGTTTGATCGCGGCGGCAGTGGCCGCAAGGCTCATGTTCCAACAACGCCGCCGGGTACCGTCGTCCTGAGTCGGGAAATCGAGCGCCGGTACGGCCGGCGCATATCATCATGAATGTCAGCCGGATCCCTGCTCATCGCGGGGTAACGCCTCCACCAGAGATCGCAGCTCCTCCAGAAAGCTCTCCAGCACCAGGTTGGGCGGGCGTCCCTTGCGGGTGATGGCGTAGTAGCGGGTGGCGTACTCGAAGGTATCGGGCGCGAGCCGCTTCATGCGCCCGTGATCGCTCCAGCGCCGGGCGAAATGGGTGGGCAGAAAACCGAGATAGCTGCCGGTGAGCACCAGGAAGGCGACCCCCTCGCGGTCGGTGGCCGAGGCCATCGGCTTGAGCGCTTCATGCACGCGCTTGATCTCGGGCGTCTGGGCATAGGAGGGCACCACCGCGTCGTAGCCGGCGATCTCGTCCACGCTCGGCGCCTCGCATACAAACAGCGGATGCCGGTCGCTGCAATAGAGCGCCGACTGCTCTTCGTACAGCGCCAGGTAGTCGAGCCCCGGCACGCGCTTGAGTTCCGGCACCACCCCCGCGTGCAGGCTGCCGCCGAGCACCGCCATCTCGATGTCGTTGGGCGGAGTCATGCGGATATTGATGTGAACGTTGTCGCCACGCGCCTTGAGTGCCCGCAGCGCCTCGGTCACCTGCATGTTGGGCAGCGTCACCAGATTGTCGGTGATCCCGATATTGAGCTCGCCGGTCAGACTGGAGTGCAGCCCGTTGACGCGGGTACGAAAGTCCTCCACGGCGGCGAGGAGCTGCATGGTGGCCTCGAACACCGCCTGCCCTTCACTGGTCAACTGGAAACCACTGCGGCCACGCTGGCAAAGCCGCATCGAGAGACGTGCCTCCAGGTCGCTCATCGCCATGCTGATCGCCGCCCGGCTGATATCGAGATCGACCTCCGCCGACGAGAAACCACCGCATTCGACCACCTTGCGAAATATCCGCAGCAGGCGCAGATCCACATCCCCCAACTGCCCCATCAACGTGATCTTGCGTGGACTCATGGCGGTACCTGTCGTTGCCCACGCCCTGACGGCCGAACAACGGCGGGCGATGGGAAAAGTTAAGCAAAGCGTTTAGTGAAATTAAGCATACAGGAATTTATTGACGCTACCCTCCAGCCTCAATCTGGACCCTGGCCATAGGGACAAGCGCTCGCCAAGGCGCCGTACCCGAGATTTCCCATCGCCGATTGATACCCAAAGGATCGAGATCACATGTCCGATACGCTGACTCATTTCGTCGACGGCAAGCACGCCGCGCTGGACTCGACGCGCACCAGCCCGCTCTTCAACCCCTCCACCGGCGCCCAGTCCGGCGAGGTCCTGCTGGCCTCCAGTGCGGACGTCGAGCGGGTGATCGCCTCGTCACAAGCCGCATTCGAGCAGTGGTCGACCTTCTCCCCGCTCAGGCGCGCCCGAGTTCTGTTCAACTACAAGACACTGCTGGAGCAGCACAGCGACGAGCTGGCACGCCTGATCTCCCAGGAGCACGGCAAGGTCTTCTCCGACGCCAAGGGCGAGCTGACCCGCGGCCTGGAAGTGGTCGAGTTCACCTGCGGCATGCCGCACCTGCAGAAAGGCGAGCACTCGCTCAACGTCGGCCCCGGCATCGACTCCTTCTCGATGATGCAGCCGCTCGGCGTGTGCGCCGGCATCACCCCTTTCAACTTCCCGGCCATGGTGCCGCTGTGGATGTTCCCGATCGCCATCGCCGCCGGTAACACCTTCGTGCTCAAGCCATCGGAGAAGGACCCCTCGGCCACCCTGCGCATCGCCGAGCTGTTCAGCGAAGCGGGGCTGCCGGACGGTGTGCTCAATGTGGTCAACGGCGACAAGGAGGCGGTCGATACCCTGCTCACCGACCCGCGGGTGCAAGCGGTGAGCTTCGTCGGCTCGACCCCGATCGCCGAGTACGTCTACGCCACCGCCTCCGCCCACGGCAAGCGCGTGCAGGCCCTCGGCGGGGCAAAGAACCATATGGTGGTCATGCCCGATGCCGATCTCGACCAGGCCGCGGACGCGCTGATGGGCGCCGCCTACGGCAGTGCCGGCGAGCGCTGCATGGCGATCTCGGTGGCGATGCCGGTGGGTGACGAGACCGCCGAGAAGCTGCGCGAGAAGCTGCTGTCACGGCTGGACGAACTGCGCGTGGGCGCGAGCATCACCGACGGCCCGGACCACGACATGGGCCCGCTGGTGTCGCGCGCGCACCTGGAGAAGGTGAGCGGTTATATCGAGCAGGGCGTGCAGGAAGGCGCCGAGCTGGTGCGCGACGGTCGCCAGCTCCAGCATGAGGGCGACGGTTTCTTCATCGGCGGCACCCTGTTCGACCACGTCAAGCCGGGGATGCGCATCTACGACGAGGAGATCTTCGGCCCGGTACTGGTGATCGCCCGTGCCGAGAGCTTCGACGCCGCGGTCAAGATGGTCAACGACCACGAGTTCGGCAACGGCACCGCCATCTTCACCCGCGACGGCGACAGCGCGCGTCAGTATTGCGAGCAGATCCAGGTCGGCATGGTCGGGGTCAACGTGCCGATCCCGGTGCCCATGGCGTTCCACAGCTTCGGCGGCTGGAAGCGCTCGCTGTTCGGCGCGCTGCACGTGCACGGTGCCGACGGCGTGCGCTTCTACACGCGCATGAAGACGGTCACTGCGCGCTGGCCCTCCGGTCTGCGGGAAGCGACCAATCAGTACACCATGCCAACGCTGTGAGCGCAGCGCCTCGGACACCATGTGACATAACAGGATTCCCCATGCACTCGATCGACAATCAGCAGGTGAAGGCGCTCGACCGCGCCCACGTGTTCCACTCCTGGTCGGCCCAGGGCGCGCTCGATCCGATGGTGATCAAGAGCGGCGAAGGCTGCCGGCTTTGGGACTACGACGGCCGCGAGTACCTCGACTTCTCCAGCCAGCTGGTCAACACCAATATCGGCCACCAGCACCCGCGGGTGATCGCGGCGATCAAGACCCAGGCCGACGAGCTGACCACCATCGCCCCCGCCCACGCCAACTGGATGCGCGGGCGCGCTGCCGAGAAGATCCTCG
The DNA here is from genome assembly GCF_003206585.1 of Salinicola sp. CR57. Classification (NCBI taxonomy): domain Bacteria; kingdom Pseudomonadati; phylum Pseudomonadota; class Gammaproteobacteria; order Oceanospirillales; family Halomonadaceae; genus Salinicola; species Salinicola sp. CR57. The sequence goes on along the minus strand of NZ_PZJL01000005.1, from coordinate 143,620 downwards.
AACGCGCCCCGGCCGGCTTCGCCAAGGTGTTCTTCACCAACGCCGGCGCCGACGCCAACGAGAACGCCATCCGCATGGCGCGCGCAGTCACCGGCCGCGACAAGATTCTTTCCGCCTACCGCTCCTACCACGGCGGCACCGGCTCGGCGATCGCCGCCACCGGGGATTTCCGCCGCGTGCCCAACGAGTATGCGCGTGGCCACGTGCACTTCTTCAACCCCTGGCTCTATCGCAGCGAGTTCTGGGCCGGCAACGAGGAGGAGGAGTGCCAGCGCGCGCTGCACCACCTGCGCCGGGTGATCGAGTGCGAGGGGCCGGCGAGCATCGCCGGGCTGCTGCTCGAGACCATCCCGGGCACCGCCGGCGTGCTGGTGCCACCGCCGGGCTATCTGGCCGGCGTGCGTGCGCTGGCCGACGAGTTCGGTCTGGTGCTGATCTTCGACGAGGTGATGGCCGGCTTCGGCCGCACCGGCGCCTGGCTGGCGCTGGACCACTTCGGCGTGGTGCCGGACCTGATCACCTTCGCCAAGGGCGTCAACTCCGGCTACGTGCCCGCCGGCGGCGTGATCGTCCACCAGCGCATCGCCCACCACTTCGACGACGAGATGTTCTACGGCGGCCTGACCTACTCCGGCCATCCGCTGGCCATGGCGGCGATCTGCGCCACCCTGGAGACGATGCAGGAAGAGGGTATCGTCGACAACGCCCGCCAGATCGGCGAGACGGTGCTCAGCCCCGGCCTCGCCCGCCTGGCCCAGCGCCATGCCCAGGTCGGCGAAGTGCGCGGCCTGGGGGTGTTCCACGCCATCGAGCTGGTCGAGGATCGCGACAGCCGCACGCCGCTGGCCGCGGCCAAGGTCGGCAAGCTCAAGCAGGCGATGATGGAGCGTGGCCTGCTGGCATTCGTGGTCGCCAACCGCATCCACGTGGTGCCGCCGTGCGTCGTCACCCCCGGCGAGGCAGAACAGGGGCTGGCGATCATCGACGAGGCGCTGGGTACACTGGACTGACACGGCGCCGGGGCTTATTGATCCGCAGAGTCGACTGTCGCGCCGGCCATGCCACTGGGTGTGGCCAAGCTGGCGTGTATCGGCTCACCGGCAGCGTAGCGCCCCGGCGTACAGCCGAATACGCCATGAAAGCGGGCGATAAAGGCGCTGGCACTGGTGTAGCCCAGTGTCAGCGCCGTGCTCTGTACCGTCTCCCCCGAGGCCAGGAGTTCCAACGAGCGCAACAGCCGCGCGCGCTGGCGCCACTGGGTCAGGGTAAAGCCGGTCTCCGTGACGAAGCGGCGCGACAGCGTACGCGTGGAGACATGAGCCCAGGTGGCCCACTCACTCAGCCGCCGCTCATCCTGCGGGCATCTTGCAATGGCGTCGGCGACACGACGCAAGCGCGGGTCGCCGGGATACGGCAAGCCCAGCGGCTCGTGGGGAGCCGCGCAGGCTTCATCGAGCAGTGCTAGCGCGAGACGACGATGGGCCGGGTCGTCTGGCCCGCGGGTATCACTCGCTAGCCGCCTCACCATCTCGCGCCACAGCGGCGACATCCGACAGAGATAGGGCGTGGCCGGAAAAAGCACGCCATGCGCTGGCGCCACATAGGCGCTCCAGCCCTCGAAGGCACCATGAGAGGACATGCCGTGGGGCACATGCGGCGGCACCCACATCGCATAGGTGGCGGGCACCACCCAGCGACCGTGGTCGCCGTCGACCGTGATCAATCCCTTCGATGTCCCCAGCCACTGGCCACGAGCATGCGTATGACGAGGCGTCGTGCGCCCCTGCCCGTCACTTCTCGCCACCACCAGCACCGGGGGGCCTTCCGAGCTATCCGCACGGGAGGGATCGAGCATGGGCGTGCGCATCAAGATTGGCCTCTCTGCGCTATCGAATGGCCTTCAACGCTTATCCATGACACTTCGATACCCTCTATCGTGAGCGAATACCACGCCTCGACCGGAGACAATGCATGCGACCAGAAGACCTGCTCCCCGATGAACAGGACCATATCGAACGTGATGGCATCAGCATTCGCAAGGGCACGGTGGGTGCCTTCCTGGCGAGTGCCAGCGTGTGGCTCGATCCGCTGACGACAGATGCCGAGCGCCAACGGGCAGCGGACAGTATCGAAACCTTGAGACCCGCACTCGAAGCGCTGGGACTGTTCGAGATTCTCGAAGTTCGCGACGACGCGCTGCGCAGCAGCATGCACGCCGCGGCGACCGACGACTGTGCGACGCCCCCGGCCGCCAGCCCTCGCCGAGACGACAGCTAACGCGGCATCAACTGCCACGCCACTTCGACAAATCGGGAGACGCCAGCCTCCTTGAAGTTGAGCGACGATTCGAGCACGTCCTTGCGCGACAGTTCGGTAATGGTATGACTCCCGGCGTAATGATCGGCCACTTCCTCTGGCAACACCGGAAATGGCGGCCCCGCCTTCTCCGCCGGATCGTACTCGAAGGTGATCAGCAGCTGCGGCGCGGCGTGGGTCAACGCCAGGAGCTGAGCGGCATAGGCAGCACGCATCGACGGTGGCAAGGCCACCAGCGCAGCGCGGTCGTAGACCAGGTCGACCGGCCCCAGATCGTCGACGCCGAGGCGGAAGATATCGCCCTGGAAGATCGTCAATCTACCGGCGTGCCAATATTGACCGCCCTCCCATGAGGAGATGTCCGGGACCAGTTTCAGTGCTTCGAAAAGCTGGCCAACCGCGATCTCGCTCAGCTCCGCGCCGACCACCCGGTACCCCGCCTCCAGCAGCCAGCCGATATCCAGCGTCTTGCCACATAGCGGCAAAAAGATCCTCGCGTCGGCAGCGAGACTGAACCGCGACAGGTTGCGCTTGAGAATGGGATGGACGAACGAGAGATGGAAACCGAGTTGATCGTTTTTCCATCGGGTCTGCCAGAAGTCGTGTTCCATGCGGGTGCTCTTCATGAGGGCCAGCAGGGAGCTTACTCATATGCGTCCATTCTGACAGCACGACTTAGGTTTGTAGGGAGTGCAGGCCCAGAACCTTCGACCCAAACCTGACTATTCGTCAAACGATCGACGTCTAGTTTATGACCGCTACCTCGCCTGCCTTAAATATCGACTTAAGTTGAAAGCCATTTCCCATTTAAACCTTTATGAAACAATAAAAATTATAAAAAAACGCGATAGGCATTCAAATTAACCCAAAGGGAGATCTATCGAGCGAATTCGAGCCTTACCCTCTAGGGGTCACTCACATCACGAATGTCTTTCAGCAGGTCCAGGCGTCTACCGATCTCGCACCTGCGATGCCCGAAAAAACCGGCCACTTGAGAGTCGACGGGAATAATAACCAGGAGCCCCGCCATGTCCGTTTCAGGAGTTGTCGTCACGCCTCGCAGTGTCGAAGAGTCGCTCTCCCGCAAGTCGAGCGACAGCGAAGCGTCCGACAAGGAAAATCCGAGTCTCGAGTCGTTCAGAGCCAAGGCCAAGGAAAAGAGCTGGCATGTGGTGGAAGAGGACGACGGGCTCCCCCCCGTCAGCAACCTGAAACCCAACCGTGAAGACGCCACCACCATCACCTTCAAGTATGAAGGCGAGACTTACGCCGTTTCCGAGCATCTATCGCCCTTCAAGTACTCGGTGCTGGAAAACAAGCTGGCAGGTACCGAGATCAGCCAGACCGATAACAATATCGAGGTCAAGGTCGAGGAGTCGGAAGCGACCGATGTCATGAACGCCAAGACGACCGAGGATGGCAAGACGGTTGGCGAGCTGTTCAACGACACCATGAAGGAAGAGTGGAGCGACCTGGATCTCGACGACCCTCGTCGACAATACTACGAGTTGCTTCAGGCCAAGTCCGCCCTGGTCAATGGCTACGGCATCCTGCCCTACCAGACCCAGAAGGATGCGTTTCCGTGGCCGGGCGATACCGAGCCGACCCTGCCGAACTCCGTGATCATGGATCAGGCGAGCACCTACGGCCTGCTCGACGAGGAGGAGATCGCCAGCAAGCTCGCCGAGGTGTCCCAGAACGAGAGCGTCGTCTCCGGCGTCGACGACCTGATGCAGGGCGCGGTCGACAAGATCAAGGACAAGTCCGGCCTGACCCATCGCGTCCACGAGACCATGATGAGTTCCGAGTATCTGGAGATGCTCGAAGGCTTGGGCGACGACGCCGCCAAGACCCGCTTCGCCAACGACATCAAGACGCTGGACTATCTGGATAGCGACAAGGCCAGCGAAGTACGCAGCCAGATACTCGACAAAGGGCTGATCGACGAGATCAGTGGCGTGATCGAAGAGGGAAACTATTCCGACGAAGCCCTCGAAACGGCCGTCAACGATCAGGTACAGATGGGATTGCAGGGCACGTTTTCCTCCATCTTCGGCATTACCTTTTCCGACCGGACCGTCCAGAACTACCTCAAGAACGGCGAGGGCGACCTGCCCGACGACGTCAAGCGCGGGCTGGACAGCTACAAGGCGGCGGTCAAGATCGCCTCCAACGCGGTTCTCGGGTCGTTCAAGGAGAATGGCAAGTTCGACATCAAGGATGTCTCGTCGCGAATCTCCCAGGTCATCGGCCAGAACAACCCCGACCTGCCCACCGGGGTGAGAAACGGAGCGGCCGCGCTGCTGCAGGCCAGCATGAAGAACGGCGTGCTACCCGGCATGGGTGGCATCCTCACCGCCACCGCCGCGATCTACACCCTGAACAAGAACATGGGGGAGACCACGGAAGATCGCCTGGCGGCAGCAAGACTGCTGCTGATCACCGTGGCCACCTCTCCCGCCATGGCGCTGGCCGGCGCCAAGACGTATGAACTGTTCCAGGACACTCTCAACAAGCCCGGCATGGCGACACGGCTCGGTCTCGAGAACAACGATCAACTTCGGGAAGCGTTCGTCAAACACTTCCCGGACTCGACGGAGAGTGTCTCGGTACCGGAAGCCGACGTCGTCGAACTGGAATCCCTCGAGAGCCAGCGCCAGGCGATCTCCGCAACCCCGCCGCAACTGGATACGCCGGACCTTGCGCCGGGCTGGGCCGACGACGTCGAGCGCTTCTTCGACGAGATCGCCAGCGGTGAAGGTGATGGTGCCCGCTTCGTCCCCCTCCCCGACGATGCCGACGTTGGCCTGGAAGAGGCGCTTAACGATCCCAACGAGCGCATCTCCAGCGCGGGCAGCAACAATGGCCAGAGCCTGGCCGACAATCTCGATGATCTGGATGCCGACAGCCGCGCCAGCGTGATGGGCATGGCGGATGACCGGCTCAGTAACATGGGGCTCGATCCGAGCGAGATGGATACCCCCAGCAAGCTCAGGATCGTGGGTTCGGTGATGGGGACGGTCGGCGGCATCGCCGATGGCGCCGGCGGTATCCTGGATATCGCCCTCGGCGCCATGTCGATCGACCAGCTACGCGACAACCCCGATGCGCTGCCCAGCGAATACGCCGCGGCCTCGATGCAGCTACTCGGGGGCGTGGGCATCGCCGGCATGGCCGGGACCCAACTGGCCAGCATGATCGCGGGGCCGGCCACCGCCTCGGCGCTGGGCGTGGCCTCGGGCGCGCTGGGGATCGCCGGCGTCGGCTTCGGCGCCATCGCCGCCATCGTCACCGGCGTGATCGCCAAGCAGAAGCAGGATCAGAAGAAAGCGGAAGTCCTGGACGACTTCCAGACCTGGAGCGGGCTCGGCGTCACCGAGGACGACTGGGGCGACAAGCTCAACTACGTGCTCCACGCCCGCTACGAATACAACTACTACCACGGCTCCAGTCGTTACGACGACCTCTACCCCGAAGACAAGCCCATGTGGGAAGCCAGGCCGGAGCAGTACGAGGATTTCACCGAATACGTCGAAGAGCACGGCAATATTTCCGACGACTGGTTCGATGACTGGGACGACGATCATGACGCCGGTATCGGCGAGGGCACACCGGATCCTTCGGGCCTGCCTCGCTTTGGAGACGACGGAGACCCCGGTACGGCCAGTGACTTCAAGACAGACGTCGATCGCGTCGACGTGGGCTCGATCGAGCTGGCCGACGACGGCCGCGTCATCTTCGTCAAGGATGGTGTCAAGCAGGTCATCGATCCGCTGATTGGCGAAAAAGCCGGTGAGAGCGACCGCAAGGAGATCATCGACTACCTGACCGACCTTCATGAAATCACGCATCCCGACGGGAAGCGCGATCAGAAAATCATCGACCGAATTACCCAGCTTCATGACGAATCCGACCGCTACAACGACATCGACGACCTGAAACGGGCGCTCGATGATTCACAGCCCTTCCTGCTGGGCAAGGATGGCAAGCACAAGGCGGGCACGTTCGAGGACTTCCAGGAAGATATCGATCGAGTCGAGATCGACTCCATCGAACTCGACTCGACCGACAGCAGCAAGATCAGCTTCATCAAGGATGGCGTCCGTTGGCAACTCGACACCGAAAACCGCGGGAGTCTGTCAAAAAGCGATGCCAACGATATCTTCGATTACCTCAAGAACCTTTACATCATGGTCCACCCGGATGGCGAACTGGACCAGGAACTGGCGGACGAGATAGATGAGCTGCAGGGAGGCTCGGACGACTATAACGACCTCGACGATCTACGCGAAGAGCTCGACCTCGGCACCGATCCCAGTGGCCTGCCGGTCTTCGGTGACGGCGGCATTCCCGGAACCTACGGCGACTTCAAGGAGGACATCGACCGCGTCGACATCGGCTCGATCGAACTGAAGGACGATGGACGCGTCATCTTCGTCAAGGACGGTGTGAAACAGATCATCAACACTTCAGAAGGCGATGACTCCGATCGGAGCACGCGGGAGAAGATCATCCGTTATCTGACGGATCTTCACGACATCGCCAGTCCCGATGGAGAGCTGGACCAGGATCGCGTCGATGAAATGAACGATGTCTTCGGCAAGACCGATAGATACAACGATACCGACGCCATCCGACAGTATCTCGACGCCGACGCCCCTGCGGCCTGGGACGAGAACCCGGGAACGGTCAAGATATTCGGTGACAAGGGAAGTCCGGGCCATTTCAGTGAATTCAAGAAGGACATCGATACCGTCGACATTGCCTCCATCAGGCTGAGACCGGACGGCGAGATCTATTTCAAACGCTCGGGAGAGTGGTACGTCCTGACGCCCAACGCCAATAGCAAGATCGAGGATGAGTTCGACGATTTCGTGGACTATCTGACCGAACTTCACGATATCACCCACCCGGATGGCGTTCTGGACAAGCGACTTGCGGCCAGGATCGATGAACTACAGGGCGGCAGCGACGACTACAACGACCTGGATGACTTGAAGGCGTTTCTGAACATCGGGTAAGGGGAAATCTTCCCTTGGGGCGGACCACGCCCCTTTACTCGAAAGCTCCGGCCGTCTCGACGGCAATCTCATCGTGCCATCGACCGCGCTACCGCTTGTGAAGAGGTTCAAGACCCGAGAGCGACAAGTCCAAACCCGTGAGCCGCCTCCGGCGAGGTGGCTCGCGGCCCTCCTCGGCTTCAAGCCGACACCGAAACCGGTTCTACCGATGAGTGACAGGCCAGATGAGCACTGCTGCCTGTGTTGCTCTCTGCCATTGAAAAGACGGTTGCGAAAAAACCCGTCATGCCAACCACCTATAGCGCTATCGCTAAAAAAGCAAAATCCTAATTAAAGCTTGTCGTCTGTCGGGCCGATAGGGTTCACCAGATCCAGCCAGGGCTGGATCGGGAATCGTCAAGGTATCTCCGATGGGACCGGAAGTGTCCATCTGCATCGACCAGGAAGATGGTTCCACCGTTACCGTCATGCCGCCACGCGGCGATACCAGAGGATTTCACCATCAAACGCTCGACACTGATTCGCTCGATAGGCTTCATGGGAATCGCACTCATGGCCGCCACACTCACCGGCTGCGCGAACACGCGGGGTCCGGGCCTCGGCTCGGCTCTGGACGCCGCCACCACCGCCTACGCCCTGGATCACGGGTACGAAGAGGCCAACCCGCTGTTGTCACCCATCGGCGACCCGTACCTCTCGGCGCTGGCGGTCATCGGGGTGAAACAAGGCATCAAGTACTCACTACATGAGTATGCCGGCCTGAACGAGGATTGTGCGCATTACGGCGTGGAGACGGCCGCCATGGGCGCTGGCGGCTGGAACCTGGCCATACTGGCGGGGGCCGCAACGGGCCCCGGCCTGATCGTCGGCGCACTGTTGGGCGCCGGCTACTGGCTATGGAGCGACGGCGACGAGGCTTGCCGATAATCTCGACCACGAAGTGTGGCCGGGCACCGCGATGATGAGTCCGGTCGCGTCATTGAACCAGCTCGTCGGCATCGCCCGAAGCGTGCCCTCGGGCGATGTCGCGATGGCTGATCACGACCACATCCCTGGGCCACCACTCGGGATGCTCGTCGCGGATGAACGCCAGCAGTTTTTCCCGGACGCTCACCTCGGCGGCCCACCCGGAGAGCGGGTCGATTGTCATCAGGTAGCAGGTCACGGTCTGCGCCGGGCCGGTCTGGTCGGTCACGCAACACAGGAGTTTGTGATGCTCGATCACATTCTCCTCGGCCTTGGCGAACTCGAGGAACTTGTCGCGCAGGATCGCGATATCGGCGCTCAGGTGCAGCGTCAGCACAAGGCTGCGGTACTCCTTCGTGCTCTTGGAGGAGAGGTTCTCGAACGCCTTCGACGCGAAATAGGTGACCGGCACGATCAGGCGGCGCTCGTTCCATAGCCGCAGCCTGATATGCGTGTAGAAGATCCCCTCGACATAGGCCCACTGCCCCTCGAACATCACCAGGTCGCCGACCCGTATCGGTTTGGCCAGCGACAGCTGAAACGATGACAGGATGTTGCCGAGCACGGCCTGCCCCGCCACACCCACCAGCACCGCCAGCACGCTCGCAGAGGCCAGAATCGACAGCCCCAGGGTTTCGAAGAGCTGAACCTGCCCCAGCACGTAGATCGTCACCGCCGTCACCAGAACGAGAATGATGATGCGTCGCACCGCATAGAGCGTCGTCAGCAGCTTGCGGTCGTCCCGGGGCTTGGAATCGTCGATCTGGCCCGCGAGGCGACGCGTCATCTTCAGCATCATGGTATCGACGAGCCGCAGCCCGACGGCCCCGATCCCCCAGGCCAGGATGGCGATCAGCACCACGCGCAGGGTGGTCGTCGCGATCGCCGAGAAGGAGACGACGTAATCGAGCAGCGCCTGGGTCAGCAACGACATCACGATCAGCGCCACCGGGCCGCGAATCTGCTTGGCAAAGATGCTCGGCGAGCCGGAGGGCAACCAGCGCGTCATCATCTCGACCAACCGGTAGACCGCCTTGCCGACCAGCGCGACCGCCAGCAGCACCAGTGGGATCGCGATCCACTCCCAGAGCCTGAGCGGCCCGAAGGAGTTCTTGAGGCTCTCGGGAATGTGGCGCTCGAACGCCGCCGGGCCGTACTCGTGATAGAGCGCGGGAATCGCCGCCACGCTCTCCGGCATGATCAACCAGACCGGCTCCTCGCTATCCAGTTGATAGCGCCCCAGCCGGATATCGTAGGTGTCGCCGTCGGCCTCGAGCGTGGCCAGCTCGATATCGCGCCGTGGCTCGCCGGCATGAGGGCTCTCGCCGGTGGGATTCTCGATCGCGGCATCCTGACGCCCGGAGAGATTGGAGATACGGATCGACTTGCCACGCTGGAAGATGGCGGCGAGCTCTCGGGCCAGCTCGGCACCCCGCTCGCGCTGTTCCGCCGGGGAAAGATCGGCAAGGTTGAGGATGTGGGCCGCCGCCTCGAAATCGCCCTGGTCGGTCAGATCGCGGAAGGTACGCATCGACTCCCGGGGCGTTCTGAGCTTGACGGAACCCGGCGCCTTCCCCAGGCCACTATTCAGCGAATCGATGGCGTACCAGTCCTGCACGCTGTCTGCGTCCTGGGTCTGCGCCAGGCACAGGCTGGATACCAGCCATATCGCTGCCGCCGCCAAACACCGCTGCCATGAGCCCGTTCGCTTCATCCTTGAGTCACCGCCTTCCTGAATCGTTCGCCGGATCATCCCGCCTTCCGTGATCCACGTCCATCACGCAAGTCAATCCCGCATGCGGGATTGCCTTTAGGATCCACCGCGGCTCCGGCACTGGCAGCGCTCGGAACAATCGATGACGTTTACCCGGTCGTGCTCGCATTGCCTGCGCCATGCGAAAGGTTGCCCACAAACAGGGCAAACCTTGGTCGGCGGATCGGGGGTTCAAGAAAGCATGAATCGCTGCCGGTTCTCGACTAGGTGACGTCAGCCACTCACATCGTCCCAGGCGCCCCGGCTATCGGCGAGATCGTGGTTTCAGCGTCTTTCAGCAATGACTTCAACAGCGTTCGCCGTCGCTCGAGGTCTGCCATCTGGCTGTCGATCACTGCAAGGCGCCGGCGGTGTGCCGCGACGGTTTCAGGGCATGGCGGCGCGCCATCCAGCATCACCATACATTCCGGAAAGGTTCGAATTTCCACGAGGCTGAAACCTGCGGAGATGAAGCGCTGGATCTGAATCACGCGAGTCACGGCGGTTTCCGGAAACCACCGGTAGCCGTTATCCGCTCGCCTGGACGTCAGAAGCCCCTCGTTCTCGTAGTGTCGTAGCCCCCGTCGACTGACGCCGGTTCGTTCGGACAGCTCGCCGATGGAGATCGTCGCTGGAGGGCATTTTCCCTGGTTCATAACGCACATGGCGGGAGGCTATCTCTTTTTTCTTGACCTTGACGCTAGTGTAAGCCCGGAAGCTGTGCCGGGTACCCCTCAATCAAGGAACGAGATATGTTTCCAAGATTTCTGACGCGCCCCCTCGCATCACTCGTGCTTGCGACGCTCTGGCTGGCCGTTTCAACAGCCGCTCTGGCCGATATACAGAATCACACCGTCAGGACATACGGCATCAAGGCCCCGGACGGCGTTGATCTAGCAGTCCAGGAAACCGGCAATCCCGAGGGTACGCCGATCATCTTCATCCACGGACTATTGGGGAGCCATCTGAATTGGGAAAAGCAGTTGGAGGACCCCGCCCTGCAGCAGCATCGGCTGATCACTTACGATTTACGGGGTCACGGCCAGTCTGGCAAGCCGGCCGAGGCCAGCGCTTATACTGAAGGGCGCCGCTGGGCCGACGATTTAGCGGCCATCATCCAAGCTCGAGATATCCAGAAACCCGTGTTGGTCGGCTGGTCCCTAGGTGGCGCCGTGATGACCAACTATCTCGCGGCCTATGGAGATGGCGATATCACCGGCGCGGTCTATGTCGACGGTGTCGTCGAACTCAAGCCGGATCAAATCCAACCGCACCCGGACGTCTATCGAGACATGGTTTCCGCCAACCTGAAGACCCATCTCGATGCCGAACGCACCTTCCTGGGGCTCTGTTTCCATCAACAGCCCGATCGGGCAATCTTGGACCGCCTGCTGGCCAACGCGGCGATCGCCTCGTGGGATATGCAGCGCTCGGTACAGTCGATGACGATCCCTGCGGCCGAAGGTCTAGGCAATGCCACCGTACCGCTGCTTTTCATCTCGGGTGCGCAAGACGCGCTGATCAAACCCGAAGCGACGATCGCGAGAGCCAAGAGTTTCAATCCGAGCCTCGACAGCAAGTTATATGCCGATACCGGTCATGCGCCCTTCCTGGAAACGCCCAAACGCTTCAATCGCGATCTGCTGGCATTCGTGAAACGCATTACCCACCCCTGAAACCGCCACCGGCAGTTTTGAAGCGCCTGGATCAAAATCACCCATGAGCACACGGGTCGCTCTCGGCGACCCGATGCAATGCGGAGAGGGAACTCACAAGTCGAACAGCTGCCGTTCGATCTCGGTCTTGTCGATGACCGACCACACCTGCTGAATCTTCCCCTCGGCGAAACGATAGAAGACGTTCTCGTGAAACACGACCCGCCGACCGTCGATGGGTAGCCCCATGAACTCGGCCTTGGGATGACAATCGAAACATAGCCTGCTGGCGACGGTCGTGGCGTCGCATACCAGCCGTTCGACGGAGAAGCGCAGGTCGGGTATGTCGCGGTAGTCGCCGGCGAGCATCTCGCGATACCTCCTCAGGCCAAGCTCCGAACCATTGTGGATCACGGTGTCACTGACGAACTCATCGAGTCCGTCCAGATCTCGTGCGTTCAGACACGCAATATAGGCTTCATAGCGCGGCTTCAGATCCATTCACGCCTCCTCGTCTGATCGATATGAAAAGAGCTTTCGCAACCCGCCCCGAATCAGCGATGCGAAAGTCTCTGCGGCTTCGGCCTCACCGCAATTGCCGCGCACCATCGCGGCTGACAAGGCTTCACCGGCGCCGATCAGACCGATGCAGCGCCGCTCCAGCTCGGCCTGCTGCAGATCGACATGCGGTTTCAGCACGGCGGCGAACAGCTGGACGTAACCATCGAGCAGCTCCTGATAAACCGCCTCCTTCTCCTCGCTCCCCGCCAGCGCCGCGCCGATCGCGTGCCACTCGCCAGTGGTATCGGCGTAGCAGTGAATGTAGGCCGAGGCGAGAGCGGCGATGGTCTCCTCAATACTGCGCTCGCCGGTGGTCAGCGCGGCCTGGAGCGCCGCGGCCTGTGCCTGGTCGATCGACTTGTAGAGTTCGATGAGCAACCTCGAACGCGTACCGAAATGGTCGTAGGCGACCGGTTTCGAGATCCCGGCGCGAGCTGCCAGGTGTCCCAGCGTCAACCGGTCGGCGCCCTCATCACGGACGATCGTCAACGCCACATCCAGCAGTTGTCGCCGCCGCTGGGTACGGGAAAGCCGGCGCGATGCGGGCTTTTCCATCTGCTCCCGGGGATTGCCTTTTTTTTTCTCGCTTACCAATCGATCACTCCTCGTTGATAACCTACCAAAAGTANNTACTTTTGGTAGGTTCTATCACGATCCCAGGAGACGTCGCAATGACACCCGATCCCATTCTGCTCGTCGGCGGTGCCGGCATCGTCGGTCGCCAGACGGCGAAGTACTTGCGCCACTCATATCCGGAGGTACCGCTGCTGATTGGCGGCCGCGATCTCGACAAGGCGCAGCTCATGGCCCGGGAGATTGGCCATGCCGAAGCGGTGACGGTCGACCTCGCCGCAGCCGACCTGGGCCTTGGCAAACGGCCGATCAGCGCGGTCGCGATCTATTTCACGGATACGAGTACCGCTGCGCTCGCCTTTGCCCTGGCCCGCAAGGTCCCCTATCTCAGCATCTCACCCGCCCTGTATGAGATCGGTTCGGAGATCGCGGCTTACATGCACGCGCCGGATGCCGCGCCAGTGGTGCTGGGCACGGAGTGGCTAGTGGGCGCCACGACGATCCCCACGCTCGAATTCGCCAAGGCGTTCAGCCACGTCGGTTCGATTCGGCTTGGCGCGCTGCTGGATATCCAGGACGAAGGCGGACCGGCCGCGTTCGACGATCTCGAGCGCCAGACGCAGGCCATTCCAGCCGTTCAGGTCCGTCGCAACGGCGCCTGGATCTGGCGAACCGGGGCTGACCTCAAGACCACCTTCCTCGCCGCCGATGGGATCGAGATGGAAGCCTCCGCGCTCTCGCCCCACGATGTCGTCGCCCTGGCCACCGCTACCGGCGCGCCGAACATCGAATTCAACCTCGCGATCGGCGTCAGCTCCAGCCGCCGACGCGGCGAGCCGATGTCCACCGAGATTCTGGTCGAGCTCACCGGACGCGATCATGACGACAAGTCGCTACGCACGCGGCATGCCGTGATCCACCCCGAGGGCCAGATGCCGCTGACCGGGTTGGGGGTGGCACTGGTGCTAGAGAGGCTGCTGGGACTCGATGGCGGGCCAGCCACGCCACCCGGACTCTATTTCCCGTATCAACTGCTGGATTCAAGGCACTATTTCGATCGGTTCCGGCAGGCTGGGGGAAAGATTTCGACACTCGCTCCGACTGGAGTCTTCAAGTAGCGCTCCCGCGCGCTGGATAGCCGACAGACTCATCCTGAAGTCCGCGGCCTGGCCGCCATCGCCGTTCCTGCCGACGCGTTCGGCGGGAACGGACGCGTGATCGGCATGTTGAGGGCTCGACGAGTCAACTACACTTTCCCCAATGGACGGGATGTCTCCCCCCGACAAGGCCCTTGCCACCCCGGTGACGTGTCTTCGTTTGACCAGCAAAAGGAGCTTGCCATGATTGCCACTGCCGAACGACCGGTCCGCACCGGGCCGAATCCACTACACGGAATGCTGCTTGCCGGCGGCTTCCCGCTCTTCCTGGGTGCCGCGCTGAGCGACTACGCGTATTTCACGAGTTTCAACATCCAGTGGGCCACCTTCTCCTCCTGGCTGATCGCCGGTGGCCTGGTGTTCTGCGGCTTTGCGCTGATCTGCGCGCTGATCGGGATCTTTCGCCCCGCCGGCAGCCGCGGCCTCTCCATACTCTACTTCGTGCTGCTGTTGGTGACTTGGGTCCTCGGCTTCGTCAATGCTCTGGTCCACGCCCGGGATGCCTGGGCGATGATGCCAACGGGCCTGACCCTCTCGGTGGTCGTCGCAGTGCTCGCGTTCGCCGCCATCTGGATTGGATTCACCAGCCGCAAGAGCGGAGGTTACTCATGAGACACGCCAACAGATCAACCCGCTTGCGTTATGCCGCCCCCTTGTCGATCCTGCTGCTGGCGGGAGGCGCCCACGCCGTTGACGACGATCAGCAGTATGGCGCCAACCCGGAGCTGCCCGATCCCCAGCGCGGCCTGCTGCCCAACATGAGCGTCCCCGAGCAGGCGCCCTGGGATGACAAGCTACCCACGGTACCGGATGGCTACAGCATTCAGGCCATCGCGACCGATCTCAAGATTCCGCGTCAGACACTGGTGCTGCCGAACGGCGATATCCTGGTTGCCGAGGGCAGTGGCGGCCACGCCCCGAAACTCAAGCCGAAGGACTTCATCGCCGGTGTGATCAAGGCCAAGGGCAAGACCTCGGTCCAGGGTGGCAACCGCTTGACGCTACTGCGTGACAGCGACGGAGACGGCACCTACGAAGAACAGACGGTATTCGCCGAGAATCTCGACGCGCCCTACGGCCTCGCCCTGGTCGGCAACGACCTCTATGTCGCCAACCAGGGGGCACTCGTTCGATTCGATTATCAGCAAGGCCAGACCCAGGCCAGCGGCGAGCCCGAGCTCGTGACGCCGCTGCCCGCCGAGATCAACCACCACTGGACCAAAGCGCTGACGGCAAGCGCCGACGGGCAGACGCTATACGTCGGGATCGGCTCGAACAGCAATATCACCGAGCGTGGCATGGAAGCCGAGGTGGACCGTGCGGAAATCTGGGCGATCAACCCGGAGACCGGCGCGCATCGCGCCTACGCTACCGGCGTGCGCAACCCCACTGCGCTGACCATCCAGCCTGGAACCAACCAACTCTGGGCCGTCGCCAATGAGCGTGACGAGCTCGGCCCGCATCTGGTGCCGGACTACCTCACCTCCATCCAGGATGGCGGCTTCTACGGCTGGCCGTACAGCTACTGGGGACAGCACATCGACCCGCGAGTGAAACCGCAGAACCCGGAGTTGGTCGAGTCGGCGATCGCCCCCGACTACAGCCTGGGCTCACATCGCGCGCCCCTGGGTGTCGCCTTCTCCAATGATGCCGTGGGGGGTGGGTTCACTGATGGCGCCTTCGTCGGCGAGCACGGCAGTTGGAACCGTGCCGATCCCGTCGGCTACAAGGTCGTCTTCGTGCCGTTCGAGAACGGCGAGCCTGCCGGCGATCCCGTCGACTTCGTTTCCGGCTTCCTCACCGATGACGGCAGGACACGGGGACGCCCGGTCGGTGTGACCGTTGCGCCGGATGGCTCGGTGATCATCGCCGACGACCTGACCAACGCGGTGTGGCGCGTCACACGGGATGATGCGGGTCAACCCGCCAATGACGAGGACGGCGCTGCCATGTCCGAGGACGATTCCACGATGACTGGCGGAGAAGCCGACGCCGCCAGCGACGATCCGGCCGCCGCGGACGAGACCGACAGCTCGACCTGATCACGACGGCAGGATCGACGATGCCCCACTGGCGCAAGCCAGCGGGGCATCGTCGTAACGACCGAAGGTAACTTCCCGGGTTCAGAACTTGGCGGCTTCCGGCGACGCCACTGCCGGGCGCTGCTCGCGCGCCAGCGACTCCACGGCCGATTCCAGATGGCTGGCATTGATATCGGCAGGCGAGTGGGCACCGATCAGCGTCATGGTCACGCGCAGGTCCGCCGCGATCAGCTCCAGCAGATGCGAGACGCCGCGCTCGCCATCCGCCGCCAGCGCATAGGCGTAGGCCCGGCCCAGCAGCACCCCCTTCGCGCCCAGCGCCAGCATCCTGACCACATCCAGCCCGGAGCGAATGCCGGAGTCCGCCAGCACCGTCAGCTCGTCACCGACGGCGTCGACGATATGCGGCAACGCCCTCGCGGTGGGGATGGCGCCGTCGAGCTGCCGTCCGCCATGATTGGAGACGATGATGCCGTCGGCGCCCATGCGCACCGCATCCCGGGCGTCTTCCTTGTCCAGCAGCCCCTTGATGATCAGATTGCCCTTCCAGCTATCGCGGATCCACTCCAGCTCGCTCCAACTGATGGAGGGATCGAAGTTCTTGGCCAGAAACCCCATGTAGTCGTCCATGTTCATCTCGCGGCCGGTATACGCCTCGATATTGCCGAACGACAAAGGCTTGCCCTTGAGCGCGACGTCGAGCGCCCACCGGGGGTGCGTCAGCGCCTGGACGGTCTGGCGCAGTTTGGCATGGGGGCCGGACATGCCGGAGTGGCGGTCGCGGTAGCGCGAGCCCGGCAGCGGCATGTCGACGGTGAAGACCAGTGTCTTCATACCCGCCGCCCAGGCGCGCTCCAGTGCGTTCTGCATGAAGCCGCGATCCTTCAGCACGTAGAGCTGGGACCATAATTCTCCGCCAGCGCCCTTCGCCACCTCCTCGATGGAGCAGACCGACACTGTCGACAGTGTGTAGGGAATGCCGGCCTTTTCCGCCGCCCTGGCGGCCTGGACCTCGCCGCGACGCGCGTACATGCCGGTCGCCCCGACCGGTGCCAGCGCCACCGGCAGCTTCCAGCGGCTGCCGAGCACCTCGGTCTCGAGCGCCGGCGTGCCGCCGCCCTGCAGCACCCGCTGACGCAGCGGAATGGCCTGCAGGGCCTCGACGTTGCTGCGCATCGTGCTCTCGGTCACCGCGCCACCGTCGAGATAGTCGAACAGAAAGCGAGGAACACGCCGCTTGGCAGCTCGGCGGTAATCGGAAGGGCCTGAGATGATCATGGATTCGCCTTAACGCTCGGTTCGGGAGCAGTGAAAAAGTCGCTCGGTTCGGGAGCGATGAAGAAGATACTCGCCGCACGGCGAGGGGAAACGGAAGCTGCGATGACTCGCTAGCGTACCAAGTCTCCTTGCAGAGGCGCGGGTCTCGAGATTAGGACTTTAGTCGGAGTCGCCGACCCTGGCGCGGCTGGCGTCTCACCCCGCCGGACCGAAGGTCTCGAAGTCGATCCGATCCGCCGCGACACCGCGCGCCTCCAGCCCGGCGCTGATCTCGGCGAGAAACCGGGCCGGGCCGCAGAGCAGATAGCTCGCGTCCGCCCCAGCGCCGAGTTCGAGCAGGTCGTCGGGTGTGAGGCGGCCTTCAGTGTCGTAATCGACACCTGCCGTGTCATTCGGGCGCGGTGCACTATAGAAGATGCGTCGTGTCACGTTGCCGGCCTTGGCCAACAATTCCCCGACCTCGGCCTGGAAGGCGTGCGTCCCGCCGTTGCGCGTGGCGTGCACGAACCAGACCGGTGGCCCCTCGTTCTCCGCTTCCGCTCCCACCGCGTGCAGCATGGCCAGCATCGGCGTGATCCCTACCCCGGCGCTGACCAGCACCAGCGGCCCTCGCCGGGACGGCAGGACGAATTCCCCCGCCGGCGGGCGTGCCGCGATGGCGTCGCCGATGGCGATTCCGTCGTGCAGGAAACGTGATGCCGTGCCCCGCTCCTCGCGCTTGACGCTGATGCGGTAGATCCCCTCGGCGGGCGATCCCGAGAGCGAGTAGCTGCGACCGACCCGACCCGAATGCTGGGGAATATCCAGCTCGACCGCCAGATGCTGGCCGGCCTGGAATGGCGGCAGCGCGCCACCCTCGGGCTCGGCCAGGTAAAAAGAGGTGATCTGGTCGCTCTCTGCCACCTTGTCGACGACCGTCAGCCGCAGCGGGGCTTCTTCCTCCCGCCGCCATCGCAGGGCCAGCGCGGCCGGCCGATCGACGACCTGCTCGACGCTCACCTCGATCCAGCGCTTGGCGTTCGGATCGCGGCTCTCTCCCTGGCTCTCCTGCGGCGCCCAGTCGATGCGGGCCCGACCGGTGACCTGCAGCAGGCCGCCGGTTTCGAAATCAACGAACAGCAGTCCCACCCGGGGATCCTGGATCAGGTTGCCGAGGGTGTTGAAGAAGTTGTTGCCGGCGTAGTCCGGGATCCGCAGCGTTCCGTTCTCGGTCACTTGTACGAAGCCGGGCTCGCCTCCGCGATGAGAGGCGTCGTAACCCCGGCTCGCGCTGGGCTCCGATCCTGAATCGTGAGCGGAAACGGAGCCGGAGACGGAGCCGATGAAGAAGGTATCAGCCGCGGCGATTCGCGCACGCTGCCCGCTATCGAGTCGCTCGGAGACGGCGGCGTCCGGCGCGGCCACGAATTCGACGCGCCGCCACTCGCGCTCGCGGATGTACTGCGGGCAGTTGCCGAAGCTCTGTTGCACCTCGACGACCAGACGCTCCTGCGCCGACCGGACCACCCCGTTGAGCCGGTTGCGGCGACGCGTTGCCAGCTCGATACCGAGCAGGCCCACGTCGACCCCGGCCACGATCGCCGAGGCCAGCGGGTCCTGGGCATCGGGCGTGGCTGCCATCGCCAGCGTCCGCGCATCGGGCGTCTCGATGAAACCCTCGTCGCCCTCCAGCAGCGTGACCCAGGGTCGCCCCCGCGCATCGCCGGCGGCCATGACGATGAACGGCAACTGAGCGAAGAACTCGCGATGCTGCTCGGGCATGTGGTCACGGATGAAGCTGCCGGCCGAACTGGCCAGACTTTCCACGCCGGCGCGCCGCTGCGCTTCGAGCTCGCCTTGATGGAACGGCGTCTCCTGGAGAGTCGTCTCTTGGGAAAGCATCGTTTCGCGTGTCATGACCGACCTCCGTCCGAACGTCCTCGACTCAGGCCAGCACCGGCGAGCGCGCCATGCCGATGAAGCGGGGCAGCGCCTCGATACGCGCCAGCCAGGCCCGGACGTGCGGATAGGGATCGAGACTCACGCCGCCCTCCGGGGCGTGGGCGATATAGCTGTAGCCGGCGATATCGGCCAGCGTCGGCCGGTCAGCCACCAGCCAGTCGCGATCCTCGAGGTGGGCGTTCATCATCGTCAGCAGACCATGCGCCTTGGCCTTGGCGGCCTCGTGATCGAGCGGTGCGCCAAACACGGTGACGAGTCGCGCGGCGCAGGGGCCAGCGGCTATCTCGCCCGCCGCAATCGAGAGCCAGCGCTGCACCTGAGCTTTTTCGAGCGGCTCGTTGCCGATCCAGACTGCAGGGTCACCGTAACGCTCGACCAGATAGGTGATGATGGCGTTGGAATCCGAAAGCGTGATGCCGTTGTCCTCGATCGCTGGCACCTGCCCCAGCGGGCTGAGCTTCAGATAGGCGGGCTCGCGGTGAGCGCCATTGGCCATGTCGAGATCGACGGTGTCGTAGGGTACCTCCAGCAGGGCCAGCATCAGCTCGACGCGGTGGCAATGGCCCGACTTGGGGTTGCGATAAAGCTGTACGGGCTGATCGGTAAGGGCGTTGGTTTCAAGGTCGGCGTTCGACATGACAGGCTCCCTCATCGCGATGATGATCGGGTGATCGGAGCCGTCACTCTAGAACCACTTGGATTACGAAAGAATAGGCGCATTCTGAAAGGAACTATTTTATATTCTGAAACTATCACTCCTCTCGAGCCAAGCTGGACATCATGGACCGCCTCCAGGCCCTCAACGTTTTCGTCGCCGTGGCCGAAGCCGAGAGCTTCGCCAAGGGCGCCCGCGCCACCGGGCTCAGCGCACCCTCCGCCACGCGAGCCATCAACACCCTCGAGACCACCCTCGGCGCACGGCTTTTCACCCGCTCGACACGACAGGTCAGGTTGACCGAAGCCGGCCGGGCCTATCTCGGGGAAGTGCGCGACATCCTCGCGCATCTGCAGGCCGCCGACGACATGGCCTCGGGCGCGGCCAACACGCCGGTCGGACAGCTGCGAATCACCTGTCCGCAAGAGTTCGGGCGAATCCATGTCGCGCCGCTTCTGACCGAGTTCCTCGACCAGCATCCCCGGATTCGCGCCGACGTACTGATGGTCGACCGCATCGTCAACCTGGTCGAGGAAGGCCTGGATATCGCCGTACGTATCGGCCACCTGCCCTCATCCGAACTCTCCGCCGTCCGGATCGGTCAGGTTCGCCGCGTTATCTGCGGCTCGCCGGACTATTTCGCCACGCATGGCCGCCCGCAGACGCCGAGCGATCTCGCTTCTCATCGTGTAGTTGCGAGCGGGGCGACGCCTCCTCTCGACGAATGGCGGCTTGGCCGGGACGGGACGCAGAGCGTCAGGGTGAACCCTCGACTGACGGTCAGCAGCCTGGCCGCGGCCATCGATATCGCCAGGCGAGGCTGGGGGCTGTGCCGCGTGCTGTCGTATCAGGTTGGGCCCGATATCGAGTCAGGTAGGCTCCAGACCGTGCTGGAAGAGCACGAGCCCGCCCCGCTGCCGGTTCATCTCGTGCACGTGGAGGGGCGCCGCGCGGCAGCGAAGGTTCGCGCCTTCATCGATTTCGCCGCGCCGCGATTGCGCCAGATCGAGGGTTTGCGTTGAGGTCAGCAGAGCCGATCAAAACTAGGACCAATCTGCTTTCATCCCTCCTACCAGTAGTCTGAGAATGCCATATCCGCCGCCTCGCGACTCACGCGAAGCGGCGGGTTGCGCCGAAGTTCAGTTACGCCTAAATGCCGAAGCCGCCAGCGACATTGATGGCCTCGCCATTGACGTAGCCGGCGGAAGGCCCGGCCAGGAAACCGACGATGTCCGCCACTTCCTCCAGGGTCGCGATACGACGGATCGGGTGCATGTCCAGAATGGCGTCACGGTCGGGAAGCTCACCGGCCACGTTCGAGGCCATGTCCGTGGGCATGATGCCCGGCTGTACCACATTCACCGTGATGTTGCGCGGGCCGAGGTCGCGAGCGATGCCCTTGGCATAGCCGGCAAGCGCCCACTTGGTGGCGGCGTAATCGGCGACGCCAGCGAAAGGCACGTAGGATCCGAGCAGGGAACCGATGAAAATGATGCGACCGCCATCGGTCAGCTTGGGCGCCGCCGCCCGCGTGATCGCGATGGTCCCCATCACGTTGACCTGCCACTGACGGTTGTATTGCTCGCCATCCAGCGCGGGGTCGTCCACCAGTTGGCCCTGGATCGCGATGCCGGCGTTGTTCACCAGGATGTCGAGCTTGCCGAATTCGGCGATGACGGCGTCGATCAACGGCCTGGCGACCGAGAGATCGGCCTGATCCGCCTGGATCGCCATCGTGCGAGCCCCTGTCGACTTCAGTTGTTCCACAACCGTATTCGCCTTGTCGGCGGAAGAGGCGTAGCTGATTGCCACATCGGCACCCAGTTCCGCCAGCCGCGCTGCCGTTACCGCGCCGAGTCCCCGCGAGCCGCCGGTGACCAGCGCGACCTTGCCTTCCAATATCCGATCCATCTCTGCTCCTCCTGACCGATGACATGTCGCCTGCGGATCGAGACCTCACCGTTGACGACCCAAATTAAATAACGACCGTTACGGTAACGATGATTACGAAATGGCTCGCAGCTGTCCAGTGTTTTATAATGGCCGTTACGAAATAAAGGAGAGTCCCATGGGACGACGTCGAGAGTTCGATGTGGAGCAGGCGTTGGAGGCAGCGCTGTGCGTGTTCTGGCGCAAGGGTTACGAAGGCGCGTCCTACAACGATCTGACCCAGGCCACTGGGGTCGAACGGCCCGCACTCTACTCGGCCTTCGGCAACAAGGAAGCCCTGTTCCTTCGCGCCCTGGAGCGCTACGAAGCGCAACAGCTGGGTTTCTTGCCGGAGGCGCTCGCGCAGTCGACCTCCCGAGACGTCGCCGAGCACGTGCTCCGCGGTGTCGCCGAACTGAATACCCGCCATCCGGAGCACAGCGGGTGCTTCATCGTGAATGGCGCGCTGGCGGGGGCGGACGAGTCGGAACCCGTGCGCCAGGCGCTGATAACAGCGCGCGCGAAGGGAGAAGCCCAGCTACGCGAGCGCTTCGAACGGGCGAAGCAGGAGGGAGATCTGCCGGCAACCACAAATTGCGCCGCGCTGGCCGCGTTCTTGATGGCGGTGACTCACGGCATGGCGGTGCAGGCCAAATCCGGGTTCAGTCGAGAAGCCCTCGATACGGTAGCCGATCAGGCTCTGGCGGCCTGGCCGACGAACGCCTGATCATCAGAGGGGGAATTGCCGTTCCCCAGGTTCGATGGCGCGAAAGCGCCAAGGAAGGTGCAAAAGCCTGCCTCCGTCAAACCGTCCCGCCATGCCGTACGATCCACAATCGGATCGTGCGCTGCCGCCAGCCATTTTTTCAACGGGGATAGGTCACCGCCGATCGTCATTTCGCCCGTGCCCAGATAACGGTCTAGGGCGACCCGAGACGTTGCCGCGCCAGCTTCGAGGCTCTGTCAGCGCGAGCCAACGTGCTCGAGCGCTCGAGCTCCGCCGACGAAGCGCTCGTGGCGTGGGTTCAAGAAACCGTTGAGTTCACTTGCCGCCAACGTGGCATCATCGTGTTGCGGCCTGCAGGCTCGCGTCGGATGAACAACTCGATTCAGCAAAGGACCCAGGAATGACGGTTACCAAGCAGGCCGAACTGGAGGGGCTGAAAGCCATCGGCCGTATCGTCGCCAATACGATGCACGCCATGGCGAGGTCGATGGAGCCAGGCATGACGACGCGAGAGCTGGACGAGATCGGTAAGGCGTTGCTGGAGCGAGAGGGGGCACTATCGGCGCCACAAGCGATTTACGACTTCCCTGGAGCAACCTGCATCAGCGTCAATGAAGAGATCGCCCACGGCGTTCCAGGCGAGCGAATGATCGCGCGGGGTGACCTGGTCAACATCGATGTTTCGGCGTCGAAAGACGGCTATTTCGCGGATACCGGGGCAACTTTCCGTGTCGCCCAGGTGGAGCCTCCGCTGGAGCGTCTCTGCCGTGACGGCAAACTTGCCATGGAAATTGGCATTGCCAAGGTCTGCAGCGAAAAGCCGCTGGCGGGTATTGGCCAGGCAATCGGGCGCTTTGCCTCGGATCGGGGCTACACGCTCATTCGCAATCTCGCCAGCCATGGCGTAGGCAGATCCCTGCACGAATATCCTGAAGAAATCGCGACCTGGCCGACCCGAAACGACAAGCGGCGTATCAACAAGGGGCTCGTTCTGACCGTCGAACCGTTCCTCTCCCGGGGTGGGCTCTGGGCCGCCGAAGGGAGTGACGGATGGACGCTCTACAGTGAACCCAGCGCTCCCGCCGTGCAGTATGAACATACGGTCGTGGCGACGGATCGGGGCGCGATCATCGTTACCCTGCCGGGTTGATCATCTGCGCGCCAGCGCTATCGGTAGGATGAGACGGAGGGGCCGTTGCCGATGAACACAATTGGCGATCCGGGGCTTGATAGCGCCTGCCGGTTATCCCGCCGCCCCCATGCACGACTTCACGAAGTCGTTCATGCTGGACGTATCACCGCCCTCTCGTCATTCACCACAGTCCGCATCGGCCAGGAGCAACCATGACTCGACAATCGGAGCCCACCCGCCAAGCGCTATACGAACAGGCCCAGCAACGCGGCATCGAGGGTCGCTCGTCGATGACCAAGGCACAACTGTCGGCGGCGCTCGAGCAGAATCCGCCCAAGGAGCCCGCACCGGAGGCGGCAACGCGATTCGAGACGTTCAAGCGCCTGGCCGAAGCGGTGGCCGACGGAGAATTCGTCCTGCGGCCGCGCGCGCTGACCGGCCACGAGCGGCGACGCCACCTGCGCCAGACACTGCGCGAGGATCATCGGATGCGGATCGCCAATGGCTCCGAGGAAGGAAGCATCAAGTTCGCCAAGCTCTCCGACTCGCTGTTCTCATTCTTTCGCGGCACCGCGCTGCTGTTCTACCGCGACATGGCTGGCGACGACGCCTGGATGCCAACCGTGCTCGCCCTGGGCGACGTTCATCCCGGCAATTTCGGCGTCATGCCCAATATCGACAACGTGCCGATCTTCTCGGTCAACGACTTCGACGAAGCGTATTACGCGCCGTTCACCTGGGACATCAAGCGTGGCGCGGTGGGCTTCATGATCGCCGCGGAGGTCGAAGGCGAGCTCAAGCGCAAGCATCGCATCAAGATCGTGCGCCGATTCGTGGAGGGTTATATCGAGGAGATGGCGCGACTGGCGAGGGAAGGCACCGAGCAGGACGAGGAGATGCGCCACGACAACGCGCCCAAGTTGATCAAGAAGCTGTTCGAGGATGCCGACGAGGATCGCGCCGAGTGGCTGACCGACGACTATCTCGACGAGACGCGCAGCGGGTATCGTCCGACCAAAAAGCTGGTGCCGATCTCCTCGCGGCGTGAGGAGTTCCAGGCGATCATGGATCGCCTGATCGTCGACAACGACATCGAGATACCGGACCGTACCCGCGCGCACGATGGCGACGGCGTACGCGTGAAAGATGTCGCGATCCGGCTCGGCCAGGGCACCGCTTCACTGGGGCTCAACCGCTACTACGTGCTGATCGAAGGCCCCGGCGGCGAGGGCAAGGACGACCTGATCGTCGAACTCAAGCAGGCCCGGCGTTCCGCCCTGTCCGGCCTGGTGCCGCCCTCCCCCTACGAGATGGACTCCCTTGCCGAGCGCGTCAGCCATGCCCAGGCCGTGCATCTGGTGCGCGGTGATATCTTCTACGGGCACGTCGAGTTCGATGGCCTGAGTTATCTCTCCCGAGAGCGCGCCCCGTTTCGTGACGATATCGATCTCGACGATCTCTCCAAAAGCGAATGGAAGGACTACGCCCACATCTGCGGTGGCGTCCTGGCCCGCGTGCACGCCCTCTCCGACGAATCCGGCAGACTCGACTACGATATCGAACCCGCAATCGTCGACGCCATCGGCCCACCGGCACTGTTCACCGAGGACATGGTGGAGTTCGCTGTCGAGGCCGCCGACCGCGTGCGCCGCGACCACGAGATGTTTCGCGAGGATCATGCCCGCGGCGCGTTCGAGCATCTGGACTGGGTGCATCGGTGAGACGCCATCGCTGCGCGGCAGTCTGCCGATGTGACTGGACGGGCAAGAGTGCTGTCGCCGTTCGCTGAGGCGCCGGCACGATCAACTGGATCGTTCAGCGAGCTTGAAACTTCTGCCATGGAGGCCGTTCAACCACTGATGGAAGGGGAGCACACTTGGAAAATGCCACGCCGGTGACAATCAGCTCACTCGTCGATCGACCGGACTTTGTCGACGCCTGCGCAGCCTGGACCTACGGCCAATGGGGCGTGGGCTCGGCACGCACGCTCGAAAGTACGCTGGAACGATTCAGGCAGACCGCCGGCGACCACGATATTCCGCTCACCGTCGTGGCCCATATCGATGATCGGCCCGTCGGCATGGCGAGCCTGTTCGATGACGATTGCGATCTTCGCCCTAGTCTGCGGCCCTGGCTGGCTGCCGTGTTCGTTCACCCCGACCATCGCGGCAAGGGCGTCGCCGGTCTACTGATCGAGAGCGTGGAACAGGCGGCACGTCACCTCGGCGAAGACACGATCTATCTGACCACCCAGGACAGCCAGAGCCTCTACGCCCGCCACGGCTGGCAGCACGCCGGCATCGTCCAGTATCCGGACTGCGATCTCTACCTCATGCACAAGGCATTGAGCTGAAATCGAGGCCACCTCGCCCTACACCGGATCTCCGATCCTCGCCTCAACCCAGCAGCAGGTTGCCCTCGATGGAAATGAACTGGCTCGCCGCGTTGATGAGCGAATGCGCGGTGAACTTGGGCACGCCGTAGACTTCCACGCGTTTGCCGTGGACCTCGCGAATCTTGCGCGCCAGCAGGTCGAAGTCGCCGTCGCCGGAGACCAGCACCACCACATCCGCCCGGGCCGCGTACTCGATGGCATCGAGGGTGATGCCCACGTCCCAGTCGCCCTTGGCGGAGCCATCCGCGCGCTGGATGAAAGGCTTCAGCTTCACCTCGAAGCCGATCGTGCGCAGCGTGTTCTGAAAGCCGCGCTGCTTGGCGTCACCGCGGTCGGTGGCGTAGCAGCGCGCGGTCACCACTTCGCGGCCCGCCGTCACCCGCGCCCAGAACCGGCGATAGTCGAACTGCTTGGCGTAGGCGTCGCGTGTGGTGTAGTAGACGTTCTGGGTGTCGACGAAGATCGCGACGCTGGTCATGGGGCAGGATTCCCTGGGGTGGCCGAGCGCCGTCGCCTTTTCGTACAAACCCAAGCGAACCACAACGCGTCGGCGGGCCGTTTCCGGCCCGCCGACATCGAACTCGCTGCGGCCGAACCTAGCGGGCGAGTTCCTGGCGCACGATGGCCGCACCAGCGCTCAAAGCCTTCAGCTTGCCCTGCGCTACCTCACGAGACAAGGGCGTCATGCCGCAGTTGGTGCAGGGGTAGAGCTTGTCGGCATCGACGAACTGAAGGGCCTTGCGCAGGGTCGCGGCGACCTCTTCCGGCGTTTCGATGGTGTTGGTGGCCACGTCGATCGCCCCGACCATCACCTTCTTGCCGCGGATCAGTTCGATCAGCTCCATCGGCACATGGGAGTTCTGGCACTCCAGCGAGACGATATCGATGTTCGACGCCTGCAGCTTGGGGAAAATCTCTTCGTACTGGCGCCACTCCGACCCCAGGGTCTTCTTCCAGTCGGTGTTGGCCTTGATGCCATAGCCGTAGCAGATATGCACCGCGGTCTCGCACTCGACCCCTTCGATGGCTTTCTCCAGGGCGGCGATACCCCAGTCGTTCACCTCGTCGAAGAAGACGTTGAAGGCGGGCTCATCGAACTGAATGATGTCCACGCCGGCGGCGGCCAGGTCGCGAGCTTCCTGGTTGAGGATCTTGGCGAACTCCCAGGCCAGCTTTTCACGGCTCTTGTAGTGGCCGTCATAGAGCGTATCGACCATGGTCATGGGCCCGGGCAGGGCCCACTTGATCGGCTGGTCGGTCTGCTGGCGCAGGAATTTGGCATCCTCCACGAAGACCGGCTTATTGCGCGCGACGGGACCGACTACCGAGGGCACGCTGGCGTCGTAACGGTCGCGGATCTTGACGATCTCGCGCTGCTCGAAATCGACACCGCTCAAGTGCTCGATGAAGGTGGTGACGAAGTGCTGGCGAGTCTGCTCGCCGTCACTGACGATATCGATACCCGCCCGCTGCTGATCGTGCAGGGAGACCCGCAGTGCATCCCGCTTGCCCTCGGCCAGCTCCTCGTCCTGCAGTTTCCACGGCGACCAGAGCGTCTCAGGTTGGGCCAGCCAGGCGGGCTTGGGCAGGCTACCGGCGGTCGACGTGGGCAACAGAGTCTTCATGCAAAAATGACCTTCATAACGGGTTGATCAAAGAATGTCGTTGGAACGGATCGATCAAAGGGAATAATTAGCCGACCACTGCTCGAGCACCTGGCGGTAGGGCTTGATGAAGTGCCGCTCGGTGAACTTGCCCTGCTCGACGGCCAGTTGGCTGCGCTCTTCGCGGTCGTAGACGATGCGCGTCAGCGAGTAGTCCTGATGCTCGAGGCTCGGCTGGTAGATCTTGCCGGCGACCGAGTTGGCGTTGTAGATCTCGGGGCGGTAGATCTTCTGGAACGTCTCCATGGTGCTGATGGCGCTGATCAGTTCGAGATCGCTGTAGTCGGCCAGCAGATCGCCGGAGAAGTAGAACGCCAGCGGTGCGACGGCGTGCGGCGGCATGAAGTAGCGCACCTGCAGGCCCATCTTGCCGAAGTAGAAGTCCGTCAGCGAGGAGTCGTCGTTTTCATACTCCACGCCCAGCACCGGGTGGCGATTGTCGGTCTGGCGATAGACCTTGCTGCTGGAGACGCTGAGGCAGATCACCGGCGCCTTGCCGAGGGAGGCCCGGTAGGCGTCGGACTCGACGAAGCGCTTGAACAGCTTGCCGTGCAGGTCGCCAAAGCCCTCGGGGATGCCGAATTCGGCACGATCCCGGTTGTGCTCCGACAGCCACACGCTGAAGTCGTAGTCACGCACGTAGGAGGAGAAGTTGTTCCCCACCATGCCCGGGATGCGCTTGCCGGTGTGCTTGTCGATGATCGTCGTCTTCAGCATCTCGATCGCGGGGAAGGTGTCATCCTCGTCCTCGGCCCCCACGCTCAGCTCACCGGTGATGATATCGAGTTCGACGGCGTAGCGATCCGCCTTGGGGTTGTCCCAATGCGCCAGGGCATTGAAGCGGTTGTCGATCATCGTCAGGGCATTGCGCAGGTTCTCCTCGCGATGCTCCCCTCTTGCCAGGTTGGCGAAGTTGGTCGTGGTGCGCGTGTTCTCGGCCGGACGGTAATGCTCGTCGAACCGAACGCTCTTGATATCGAATGTGAAGTCGTGACTCATCGCGAACAAGCACCCTGTTTGTCGAGAGAGGCGCCGGCGCCATCGGCAGGCCCAGCGTCCGTCAATGCCATATTGATCAGTACGTGTTTGCCAACGTGTTGACCAATACCGTGTCTGACGTATCGATCGACAGGCGCCAGGGCGGCTGTCGTCGAAGCGGATGCGCTATTTATGCCAGCCGGCTGGATGCATGAAAAGCGATAAGATTTCAGCCCAAGATGAATCTATTTCATGATTAGTTAAAACCCTTGCCGGCCAGCCAGGGGGTTAGCGTGATGGCGGGTTCTCGCGGCAGGCGGATTCGGAGCACTTTGCCGCCCTTCTCCCATCGCCACGGCCACCCGAGTCGAGCTGCTGCGCAAGCCCCCATCGCAGGCGCCCCGTAAGATCAGCGTGCCTGCACGGCGATGGTAAACCCCGATGGTAAACTCAAGGCACCGTGCGTTAGCCGCGATCAAGGGGCCGGGGTGCCTCGTTCGAGGGGATCGATCTACTGATCCAGTCCGCTCATCAGCACGTATTTGACGTCCACGTACTCCTCGATGCCGTAGAAGCTGCCCTCGCGGCCGTAACCGGACTGCTTGACGCCGCCGAACGGTACCGACGCCGTGCCCACCGAGCCGGTGTTGAGAATGACCATGCCCGCCTCGAGCGCGCGTGACAGCCGGAACGACCGCCCCAGATCCCGGGTGTAGCAGTAGGCGACAAGACCATACTCGGTGGCATTGGCACGCTCGATCACCTCCGCCTCCGTCTTGAAGCGATAGACGGCAAATACCGGGCCGAATATCTCGGTCCGGGCCACCTCGGCATCGTCGTCCAGTTCGGTGATGATGGTCGGTTCATAGAACAGGCCGCCCTGCGCATGCGGTTTACCGCCCAGGACGATATGCGCGCCGTGCTGACGGGCACTCTCCACCAGCGAGGAAACCTTCTCCAGCCCAGCCCGATTGATCATCGGCCCGACGACGAAATCGTCTCGCATGCCCTCGCCGACCTCGATGCCGGACACCCGCTCGACCAGCTTCTCGACGAACCGATCATGAATGGCGTCATGCACGTAGAAGCGATTGGGTGAGATGCAGACCTGGCCCGAATTACGCAACTTGGCACTCACCGCGCCCGCCACGGCGGCGTCGATGTCGGCATCGTCGAAGACGATGAACGGCGCATTGCCACCCAGCTCCAGTGTCATGCGGGTCAGCGTCTGGCCGGCAGCGCTGGCCAGCCGGCGACCGACGGCGGTCGAGCCCGTGAACGAGATCTTGCGGATCCGCGTGTCGGCGGTGAAACGCTCGCCGATCTCCTGCGGATTGCCGGTCACCATTTCGAACACGCCCTCCGGAATGCCAGCCTCGCGCGCGGTTTCCAGCAGCTTGTAGGCCGTCAGCGGTGTCTCCTCGGAGGGCTTGATGATCATCGTGCAACCGGCGGCGAGTGCGGTGGCGATCTTGCGGGTGATCATAATGAAGGGGAAGTTCCACGGCGTGATGGCCGCCGTCGGGCCGACCGGCTCCTTGACCACCATGATCTGGGCATTCGCCGCGTGGGTGGGAATGGTATCGCCATAGACACGCTTGGCCTCTTCCGCATACCACTCGATGAAACCGAGGCCGTACTCGATCTCGCCGTAGGCCTCGGCGAGACACTTGCCGTTCTCCTTCACCATGAGCTCGGCGAAGGCGGCCTTGTCGTCGCGAATTCGCTCGAACCAGCCACGCAGAAAGTCACCACGCTCTTTCGCCAGCTTGCGTGACCAGGCGGGAAAAGCGGCGCAGGTACGGTCGATCGCCGCGTTCACTTCATTCAGGGACATGGCCGGCGCTTCACCGACCACCGAGCCATTGGCGGGATTCAGGACTTCGATCATGGTGCTGTTCCTCAGGAGTGGATGGCTGAGATACCAGGCTTCGAACCCTCGCTGGTATCGACCTCCTCCCGTTGAGCTCGGGCAGGAGACGCATTGCATGATAGAAAGCCGAATCCCCATCCACGATGGCCCAGAATCTCCCGTTATTGCCTAAACCTCTTGATCGCCAAGAATATCCTACAAAGCTGTGGCAAACTCCTCCCCATCGATTGACCCCGTCACAAGCCATCACGCGGCGCACCAGGAGACTCGGCCATGACGCGATCCCAGCCCTCTCGGGCACCGAGACACCAACCCGAAGCGGATACGCCGCAACAGGCCATGATCGCGTTGCTGAAAACGCTGGCGCCTGACGAGGGCTACAACCTGACGGCCCTCCCTGACGTGCGCTTGCTGCGCTCGAACCGGCCCCTCGCCTCCACGCCCGTGCTCTACGACCCCGGCATCGTCATCGTCTGCCAAGGGCGCAAACGGGGAATCTTCGGCGGCCAGGTCTATCTCTACGATGCGCAGCACTACCTGGCAGTCTCCGTCCCGGTCCCTTTCACCATGGAGACCGATGCCAGCGAGCACGAACCGTTGCTCGCCATCTACATGCACCTGGACTTCAAGCTGGCCGCCGACCTGATGCTGCAGATCGATCAGCTGGGCGGCACCGAACCCGCCACCCCCCGGGGAATGATGTCGACGCCCATGGACCGCCGACTGAGCGATGCCGTGCTGCGCTTCCTGGAAGCGATGAGCCGGCCGCTCGAGGCCGCGATACTCGGGCCTGCGCTGGTGCGGGAGATCTACTTTCATGTGCTGACGGGAGAACAGGGGCACTCGATGCGGGCGGCACTGGCCATGCAGGGCCAGTTCGGCAAGGTGGCACGCGCCCTGCGCTGCATTCACGCCTCCTACGCGGACGATCTCGACGTCGAACAGCTCGCCAGCCGCGCCGGCATGAGCGTTCCCACCTTTCATGCGCACTTCAAGGCCGTGACCCACACCTCGCCCATGCAGTACCTGAAGTCCACGCGCCTGCACCAGGCGCGGCTACTGATGGTGAGAAACGGCATCACCGCGGCGGCGGCCAGCGTCCAGGTCGGCTACGAAAGCCCGTCCCAGTTCAGTCGCGAGTTCAAGCGCCTGTTCGGCCGAACACCGGCGGCGGAAGTGAAACGGATGAAGGCAGAGTTCGCGATTCCACCCGCGCATGCGGCGGCGACGTTCGTGTCGTCGCACTGAACCGGGAAGAACGCCACCGAGGCAGGAACGCGTGGCTGAGCGCATTGCCGAGTCTCAAGCGCTTGCCGTCGCCATATACCAGTGAACCGCCGGCAGTATCCAGCGGTTCAGGGCAGCGTGGCGATGGCTGCCGAGTTCACTCGTCGTTCACGTCGATCACGATCTTGCCAAACGGCCTGCGCTCCAGATGATCCAGCGCCTGAGGCAGCTCGGCGAAGGTATAGCGCGCCTCGATGACCGGCTCGAGCCGGGCCTGATCCACCGCCCGCACGAAGCGCTCCAGCGCTCGCCGGCTACCGGTGCCGATACCGTGGATCGTGACGTCCTTGAGCATCAGCGGCATGGCTGGGGAGGCGATATCGAATCCTGCCAACGCCCCGATCTGGCATACATGCCCGCCTACGGCGGCCAGTTGGACGGAGACGCCGAGATTATCGCCACCGACCACGTCGAGCACATGATCCACGCCCTCGTCATCGGTCAGCGCATATACCGCTTCCATCCAGTCATCGCGGGAACGATCCACCCAGTGATCGGCTCCCAGCGCCAACGCCCGCTCACCTTTCTCCGGTTGGGTGGCAACGATCACCTCTGCCCCGCTCATCTTCGCGATAAGCAGACCGAATAGCGCCACGCCGCCGGTACCCGGAATCAGCACCCGATCGCCAGCCTTGACTCCGGCTCTCTCGACGAGCGCAAACCAGGCGGTCAGTCCGGCGCAGGGCAAGGTACTGGCCTGGGCATCATCCAGTGCGCGCGGCGCATGAACCAGCCAGGCGGCAGGCATGGCCAGGTATTCGCTCAGAACGCCGGGGTAGAAACCGCCCAAGGTACGATAGGCCGGTGTTCGCGCGTTACCCGGGCGACGCCCATCGATCCAGTCGGGCGTGAATACGGAGATGACCCGATCCCCCTCGGCAAACCCTTTCATTTGCTCTCCCAGTTCGACGATGGTGCCGGCCATGTCGGAACCGGGCGTGAAGGGATAAGCCAGCGGCAGCCCCCTGCCACTCTCGATCACCATCTTGTCGCGGTGGTTGAGCGAGACGGCTCCCACCCTGACCAGCACCTCATCCGCCGCCGGGCGTGGCTTCTCGCAGGTGGCCAGTGTCAGTCTCTCACGACCGATCGCGTCCATTTCCCAACGCCTTGTCGCTTGCATCATGTTGGCTCCATCGAGGGGTGCCGACGGTCGTCGTCGACAGCGTGGCGAGACTATCCCACGACGGTGAGCGCACTATAATACGCATCAATCGATACACACTGATGAATAAGAGACAGCAATATGAGCGGGAACAGGGTATGAACGGGAAGGAGATTGCCGAACTCATCGCGTTCATGGAGGTTGCCAGATCGCAGAGTTTCCGCCGTGCTGCATCACGCCTGGGAATGTCGCCCTCGGCGGTGAGTCACACCATCCGCTCACTGGAGACGCGGCTGGGCGTCAGAGTCTTGAGTCGCACCACCCGTAGCGTATCGCTTACCCAGGCGGGCGAACGGTTACTGGAGCGTGTGGCGCCGGCGATCAGCGACATCCGGCAGGCCGTGCATGAGTCGGCGGCGTTTCAGACCTCACCACAAGGCAAGATCCGGATCAACTTGCCGCGCATCGCAGCCCAACTCGTGCTGGTGCCGCGACTTCAAGCCTTTCTGGAGCGCTACCCTCGTATCGAGGTGGATCTCGTCATCGACGACACGCTGACCGATATCGTCTCGCAGGGCTTCGATGCGGGCATTCGCTCGGGTGAGCGCTTGCAGCAGGAGATGGTCGCCAGACAGTTGACGCCGGCACTGAACATGGCCGTGGTGGGGGCACCAAGCTACTTTGCTCGACGCTCGCCACCGGAGGTCCCGGCAGATCTCCACGCGCACGTCTGCATCAACTACCGCTGGAGCGACTCGAACGCCTTGTACGCCTGGACCTTTCAGGAGGGCGACAGACGTTTTGACCTCCAGGTTCGCCACGCCTTGACCCTCAACGACACCAGCCTGATCGTCGCGGCGGTTCTGGAAGGCACCGGACTCGCCTATCTGCCACAGAATCATCTGCAAGCCTACTTCGACAGCGGTGAACTGGTGCGAGTCCTCTCCTCATGGACGCCGTCGATCCCGGGGTTCTACCTCTACTATCCGCACCGCGAACACATGCCCAGCGCGCTGAGAGCCTTCGTCGACTTCATGACCGGGCCGGTGGACCAGCCACTCTCACACACCCAGTAATGGCGGCGGAAATAGACGTGGGGGTGGGAAAGCCTTCGTGAGCGTGGGGAAGGAATAGTCAGAAATTTGGCGAGCAGTTCTGCAAAGGTGGAGCCTTTGACAATTTCAGCGCCCTACATCATTTAGACGTGCTGACCACCGTTGATATGTATCTCTGCGCCATTGATGTAGGAAGCCTCGCCTGAGCAAAGAAATAGAACCGTAGCAGCGACCTCCTCTGGCCTTCCCATACGATGCATTGGAATCTGGTTTTCGACAATCGCCTCGGTGCCAGGGGAAAGAATTGACGTGTCGATCTCTCCGGGAGCGACGGCATTGACACGTATGCCGTAACTCCCAAACTCCGAAGCTTGCTCCCTGGTTAGCGCGGCGAGAGCCGCCTTGGAGCATGCGTAGGCCGCTCCCGCGAAAGGATGAACTCTGACCCCGGCAATGGATGTGACATTCACAATCGTTCCGGAAGTGGCTTTAAGCTCCGGCAACAAGAGCCGAGACAGGAGCGCTGCGGAAAACAGATTCACGTTGAACACGGAAAGCCAATCATCATAGCTCGTATCCTCTACGCCCATTCGAGTTCTATCCGGTCGCTTTGGGGATACGCCTGCATTATTGACAATCGCATGCAGACCTAGCTCGCCCAACCGATCACGCACCTCGTCAGCCAGCCTGTCATAGCCTTTCGGAGAGGAAAGATCGGATTGGATATGATTTTCCAGGCCGCCATTCCATGGGCAGTCACTAGTGAACGGCACCCTGGAGACAGTGAGGACTCGCCAGCCGGCCTGATTGAACAACTTGACCGTCGCATGCCCGATTCCGCGACTTGCCCCTGTCAGGAGCATCGTTCTTTGAGCGCTTTCCTTCGTCATGGTCAGACCTCTTTGAGGACCTTCTCGACCTGGCCCAGTCTCGACTCGATCTGCTTGGTCTTGTCTTTGATTTCAGCCAAGGTAGAAGCCACCAATTCTTCCGACTGGATGGATCGCCTCGCCAGCTCGATATAGGTCTCTTCCTTGGCTTCTTTCCGGTGTTCCTTTCGCGCCAATGAAAAGTATTTGGCACCGAATATCAACAGCATGACAATCATAAAAAGAATTGTCAGCAAAAAATATTGTCGCTTTATCTTCCATTTTGCCATCCTCTACTCATCGGATTTTTTTGAACCCAGACTGAGCGATTGTGACGCGGCCGCCACTGTTTGTGGCGTCAGGATCATCTCGAATTCGAAACCTGAAAGTAGTTATGTGACGTCCCATCCTCTGAAATCCCCAATTGGCTATTCACAAGACCAGCCTCTTCCAACTTTCGCAGATGAAGATGTAGCAGGGGACGACCAATACCAAGGTCACGGGCTAGCTGGCTGACGTAATTACGGCCCCTCATTTGCAGCGCCGCTAGTATCCGTAAGCGATGCGGATTAGCCAGTGCGGCAAGGGCCTCCAACAGCTTGTCTCCGTCGCTTTCCACTTAATGCCTCATACCATTTGCTCACTTGTAGTAGACAATCTGACACGGCTCCCACTTAACGCCAAACATTAATGACACGTGTCATGTATTTTTGACATGTATACCCAAACCCGCACCTTGGGCAGATACCCAATGCATTGAGCGCCTTTGACAATTTCATGGCCGGGCCGGTATCAGTGCATGACGACCATCACCGCCAGCACCACCGTCAGCAGTAGCAGATACACCCCGGCATGAACGCGATCGGGAATGCGCCCGATCCATCGCGATGCCAGGCGGATGCCGAGCCACGACCCCACCGCCAGCGCCAGCAAGGCGCGCAGATCCACATATCCCGCATACCAGGCGCCCAGCGGGGTATCGCCGGCCGACAACAGCACATAAGTGGCGGTGCCACTGATCGCCATGGGCAACGACAACGGATTGGCCATTGCCGTGGCCGCCGTCATGCTGGCGCCTCTGCGGCGCATCAGCGGTACGGTCATCACGCTGCCGCCAACCCCCAGAAAGGCCGCGATAACACCGATGAATAGGCCTGTGATCGCCGTCACCAAACGGCCCATGGGGCGCCCCTCCCCCTTCGCCTGGTGCAGGAACCCAGGCCGCATAACGGCATCCGCAATGGTGATCGCCAGATAGCCGATGAACATCCAGCGCACCCAGTCCCCACTCACCGACACCGCCGCGGCCGCGCCGAGCACGGCACCGACAGCGATATAACCCACCAACGGACGCACCAGGCGCCATTGCACGGTCCGCCGCCGATGGTGACGCCATGTCGACAGGGAGGCGGCAAAGATCATCAGCGCGGTCGAAGTGGCCACCGCGATATGCATCGCTGCCTGGCCGGCCACGCTATCCGCCCCGTGAACGGCAATCAGCAAGGTAACCATCAAGGGAACGACGACGAAGCCACCACCGAAACCGAACAACACCGTGGTCACGCCGGCCAGCCCGCCGCAGAGAAGCAATACGCTATACACCGGAACTCTCCTGATGGAACGCAACGACAGGAACGATATTCCGATGAGGAGTGGCCGACATTCGCCCGTTGGCCAATAATCGTTGTATTTCGGCCACTCTGAGGGCAAATGCTCAATATTCCCCTAGCGGACGTGGATCATGTGGCTCGGCCCGTCGTGGCCATCGGCACCGACTACAGTCCCGGCACCCTGCTCGACTTTCATACCCATCGCCGTGCCCAGTTTCTCTACGGCATGACGGGCTTGATGGAAGTCGACACCGATGACGGCACCTGGATGGTACCGCCCTACAGCGGTGTCTGGTTGCCGGCAGGTAAGCGGCACCGGGTGCGGATGAACGGCGTCAGTACTCGCAGCCTGTATATCGAACCGATTGCGGCGCCACGCCCCTCCTCCGGTTGCGAAGTGCTGGTGGTGTCGCCGCTGCTTCATCACCTGCTGCTGGCCTCCGCCAACATGCCCGCGCTCTATGATGAGAGCGGTCGCGATGGCGCCCTCGCCCAACTCCTGCTTTGCGAACTGCAACTGGCGCCATCGCTGCCACTGTTTGCGCCGCTGCCCCGGGATCCTCATCTGGCCCGCCTATGCAGAGATTTTCTTGGCCAGCCGCATATCCATAGCCTGCCGGAAGACTGGGCCCGACAACTTCATTGCAGCCAGCGCACCTTCAATCGACTGTTCCGTCAGCAGACCGGCCTGTCGTTCGCCGTATGGCGCCAGCAAGCCTGCCTCATGGCCGCCCTCCCCAGACTGCTCTCCGGCAGTTCCGTTACCCGAGCCGCGCTGGAACTCGGCTACGATAGCCCCGGCGCCTTTTCCAATATGTTTCGCAAGGTGCTCGGTCAATCCCCGACCGCCTTCGTTCGCGCGGCTAGCCGCCAGTAGGAAGAGATGACCGGCGGTAGTTGATGCGGGAAACAGCCCTGCAACCCCGCATGACCCGATTAGGACCTCGGACTAGTAGCCATGAACTCCACTAGGCCAGCGACGATGAGGAAGCGGAAGCCGAGGCTAGGCGCAAAAATAATTAAAGATCGCACGAAAAATAGAGTCGAAAGCTCCCAGCGTCCTAGCACCTTGAAACGCTGTATGTTTGCAGCGGCATGAATCGTTGATATCCCGCTAAAGTCGCTTTGCCTTGATCCTTGCATCGGTCTAATGTGTTATGGAACGTAACAATACTAAAATTTCCGTACGCGAGGGAAACATGGAACTAGGAGACAAGCTCAGCAGCATTGCCCAGCGAGGACGTGACCAGCTGGACCACATTAAGACCGAAGAAGCGACAAAAACTGCGCTGGTCATGCCATTGCTCGCGGCGCTCGGCTACGACCCATTCGATCCGCGGGAGGTAGTCCCGGAATTCACTGCAGATGTCGGGACGAAGAAAGGCGAGAAAGTCGACTATGCCATCCGAAAGGATGACGAACTGTCGATACTGATCGAATGCAAACCGCTGGGGACCGACCTTGCCAATACCCAATACTCCCAATTGTTCCGCTATTTCGGGTGTACTGAAGCCAAGTTCGCTATTCTTACCAACGGTTTAAAATACCGTTTCTATTCCGACCTGGACGCACAAAACAAACTCGACTCTCGCCCTTTCTTTATATTCGACCTTGAGGACTTTAACGACGGTGACGTGGAAGAGCTACGTAAATTCACGAAGCCCAACTTCGATGTAGAAGCGATTTTGAGCACGGCGAACCGGCTGAAGTATACAAACCTTGCCAAACGAGCCATCGAAGAAACGATCAAAGAGCCTCCCGAAGAGTTCGTGAAATTCATTGTCTCTCGATTCTACGAAGGTCGGCACACCAGACAGGTAGTCGACGAATTCATGCCAATCGTGAGGGAGGCAGGCAAGCTGTATATCAAGGAACAAGTGGCACAGCGCTTGAAAGGTGCTCTGGCTCGGAACTACGTAGATGACACCATCCCTCAACCCGAGCCTGTTCAGGCACAGCTAGCGCCCGAGCAGGATGACATTGTGACCACCCAAGAGGAAATCGATGCATACAATATCGTTCGCTCGATCTTGTCAGAGGTTGTCGATGTCTCGCGCATTGCCATGCGTGATGCAAAGTCATACTGCGCTATCCTCCTTGATGACAATAACCGCAAGCCTCTCTGTCGACTTCACTTCAATACAAAGAGCATCAAGCGTATCGGCTTCTTCAAGGATAAACAGCAAGAGCTGGTAGACATTGAATCAGTAAGCGATCTTTTCAAATATCGCCAAAAGTTGATAGACACACTACAGGAATATTCTTGACAAAGCATGGAATGGGCAGAAGCGAGAAAGTGAAAAATCAAAGATAGCCCCAATCATAGCTGGGGCTGTTTATCGATGATCCTTACTAATTTTCGGGCAGATACTGGTGGGTGATTTGAAAGTTCAGCGCGCCTTTGACCGACTATCGACCATGATCATTGATGGAAACGTGCCAAGTCATTTTTCACTGAAGTCACTCTAGGATCTAAAACTATCGAGCTTCTAAGACATAAGATGTGGGCATTCACATGAGCACGATAGGAGGCATAATCACCGATAACAAGATGGGGGATCCAGAATGCTTCTATGATATCGAAAAGCTCATCAAATATGACTGCAACCAACACATCGAAGTCGTTCAATGCATAGTTTCGAATTGCACTTAGCTGCCATACCTTGTCCCTAGGCTTGACGCGTCGCCCTTTTATCTGAACACGCAGTTCATCATGAGATCCGGCATTCCTGATTCCATCGCACCCTGCTTTCGAGTTTGTCTGGAGCTGAAGCCGGAAGGCTCTCGCCACTAGCCACTCTGTATAATCGCCCAAGGGATTGTTATTAGTTCTGACGATATTTCTTGCTTTAAGCTCATCTGTTGCCGATGCCTGCAACTGTAAAAGCTCTTTGACCGTGAGATCAGCCAATTCCATTACACGACCCTAATCTACAGACGCAAGCGATAGATTGAACATCTGACACAAAAACTTACTAACTCTAATAAACCTATCACCGGTTAGAGATTAAAGCACCATGATTTTTCTTGTTTCTCTGGCTTAGTACCAGCTTGAGTGTGTAACGACCTTCTCAGTCAGCAGTACCAGGGACAGCCCCTCATGAATGCGTTCGGTAATGCGCCGGGGCCATAGCGATGCAGAAGATGTGCCGAGCCAAGGCCCTCCGCCAGCGCCAGTGCGACATGCAAAACTTCATCCCCTGGACAGAAAAGCCCTCAAAACTCGCCCGAATAAAAACATTCTACAAACAGAACCCGCNNGCGGGTTCTGTTTGTGGCCTAGAGAAAATTTAATAATCACTCCCACTCAATCGTCGCCGGCGGCTTGCTGCTCACATCGTAGGTCACGCGGGAGACGCCGCTAATCTCGTTGATGATGCGGTTGGAGACTTTCTCCAGCAGCTCATACGGCAGGTGGGCCCAGCGGGCGGTCATGAAGTCGATGGTTTCGACAGCGCGCAGGGCGATGACCCACTCGTAGCGGCGGCCATCGCCGACCACGCCGACCGACTTCACCGGCAGGAAGACGGCAAAGGCCTGGCTGGTCTTGTGGTACCAGTCGGCGTTGTGCAGTTCTTCGATGAAGATGGCGTCGGCTTCACGCAGGATGTCGGCGTACTCTTTTTTGACTTCGCCGAGAATCCGCACGCCCAGGCCCGGCCCCGGGAAGGGGTGACGGTAGACCATGTCGTAGGGCAGGCCGAGTTCGAGGCCGAGCTTGCGCACTTCGTCCTTGAACAGTTCGCGCAGCGGTTCGACCAGCTTGAGCTTCATGGTCTCGGGCAGGCCGCCAACGTTGTGGTGCGACTTGATCACGTGGGCCTTGCCGGTCTTGCTGGCGGCGGATTCGATCACGTCCGGGTAGATGGTGCCCTGGGCGAGAAAGTCGACGCCGTCGATCTTGGCGGCTTCGCGGTCGAACACGTCGATGAAGGTGTTGCCGATGATCTTGCGCTTGGCTTCGGGGTCGTTCTCGCCGCCCAGGTTACCGAGAAATTCATCTTCGGCGTCGACGCGGATCACCTTGACGCCCATATGGCTGGCGAAGGTCTCCATCACCTGGTCGCCTTCGTTCTTGCGCAGCAGCCCGTTGTCGACGAAGACGCAGGTGAGCTGATCGCCGATCGCCTTGTGCAGCAGC
Source organism: Salinicola sp. CR57 (assembly GCF_003206585.1). Lineage (NCBI taxonomy): Bacteria > Pseudomonadati > Pseudomonadota > Gammaproteobacteria > Oceanospirillales > Halomonadaceae > Salinicola > Salinicola sp. CR57. The sequence continues at coordinate 102,937 of NZ_PZJL01000005.1, read as the reverse complement.
GCCGCAACCACGGAGGAGTCCACGCCGCCGGAGAGGCCGAGCAGCACGTGGCGGTCGCCGACCTGTTCGCGGACGCGCTCGGTGAGGTCTTCGATGATTTGCGCCGGGGTCCAGAGTTTTTCCGCCTGGCAGATATCCAGCACGAAGCGCTCGAGGATGCGCTGGCCCTGCAGGGTGTGGGTCACTTCCGGGTGGAACTGGACGCCGTAGAAACGCTTTTCCGGCCAGGTCATGGCGGCGATGGGGCAGCTCGGCGTGGAGGCGGTGACGGTGAACTCCGCCGGTGCGCGGGCAACCTTGTCGCCGTGGCTCATCCACACGTCCAGCAGCGCCCCGCCGTCGTGGTCGACATGATCCTTGATCCCGCCGAGCAGGTCGTCTTCCGCGGAAACGCTGATCTGGGCGTAGCCGAACTCACGCTTGTTGGAGCCTTCGGTGGCGCCGCCGAGCTGTTCCGCCATGGTCTGCATGCCGTAGCAGATGCCGAACACCGGCAGGCCCATCTCGAACACGCATTCCGGCGCGCGCGGCGAGCCCAGCTCGGAGACCGATTCCGGCCCACCGGAGAGGATGATGCCGTTGGGGTTGTATTCGCGGATCTCTTCTTCGGTGATATCGAAGGCGCGGATCTCGGAGAACACGCCGATCTCGCGCACGCGGCGGGCGATCAGCTGGGTGTACTGGGAGCCGAAGTCGAGGATCAGGATCTTGTGCGAATGGATGTCGGTCATGAAGGGGCCACCGCCGTAAGGGTTTCAATTGCCGAGACAAAAGCACGGCCGGAAAAGAATGAAGAGGAAAGAGCGAAGGGGAAAGATGCACTTCCCACTTCTCCCTTCCCTCTTCCGACTAACGGGTCAATCACGCGCCGCGATAATTCGGCGCTTCTTTGGTGATCTGCACATCGTGTACATGCGACTCGGTAATGCCCGCACCGGTGATCTTGACGAACTCCGGCAGCGTGCGCATCTCGTCGATGTTGTGGCAGCCGGTGTAACCCATGGAGGCGCGCAGGCCACCCATCATCTGGTGGACGATGGCGCTCATCTGGCCCTTGTAGGGCACGCGGCCTTCGATGCCTTCCGGCACCAGCTTCTCGACGCCTTCGTCCTTGCTCTGGAAGTAGCGATCCGAGGAGCCTTGGGTCTGGGACATCGCGCCCATGGAGCCCATGCCGCGATAGGCCTTGTAGGTGCGGCCCTGGAACAGCTCGACTTCGCCCGGCGCTTCCTCGGTGCCGGCGAGCATGCTGCCGAGCATCACGGTGCTGGCGCCGGCGACGATCGCCTTGGCGATATCACCGGAGTAGCGCACCCCGCCATCGGCGATCAGCGGGATGTCGAACGGCTTGAGCGCTTCGGCGACGTTGGCGACGGCGGTGATCTGCAGCACGCCGACGCCGGTGACGACGCGGGTGGTACAGATGGAACCGGGGCCGATACCGACCTTGACCGCGTCGGCGCCGGCTTCGGCCAGAGCGACGGCGGCTTCACCGGTGGCGATGTTGCCGCCGATCACCTGCAGTTCCGGGTAGTGCTCCTTGACCCAACGCACCCGGTCAATGACGCCCTTGGAGTGGCCGTGGGCGGTATCGACGACCAGCACGTCGACGCCAGCTTCGACCAGCGCGGCGATGCGGTCCGGGGTTTCCGGGCCGGTGCCGACGGCGGCGCCGACCAGCAGGCGGCCATCGGCGTCCTTGGCGGCCATCGGGTAGGTGCGGGCTTTCTCGATGTCACGTACGGTGACCAGGCCGCGCAGATGGAAGTCCTTGTCGACGACAAGGATCTTCTCGATGCGGTTCTCCTGCAGCTTGGACTTGATCACGTCCAATGAGGTGCCTTCGAGCACGGTGACCAGCTTGTCACGCGGGGTCATGATCGCTTCGACGCTGTCGCTGTGGTCCGGCTGGAAGCGCATGTCGCGCCCGGTGACGATGCCGACCAGGGTCTCGCCCTCGACCACCGGGAAGCCGGAATAGCCGTACTCCTTGGCCATCTCCAGCAGGTCCTGCAGTTTGGCGTTGGGACCGACGGTGACCGGGTCCTTGACGATAACGCTCTCGTGCTTCTTGACCTTGCGGACCTCGGCGGCCTGCTGGGTGATCGACATGCTCTTGTGAATGATGCCGATGCCGCCTTCCTGCGCCATGGCAATCGCCAGGCGCGCTTCGGTGACGGTATCCATGGCGGACGAGAGCAGCGGGATGTTGAGGGTCAGATTGCGGGTCAGGCGGGACTTGAGTTCGACGTCTCTGGGCAGGACATCCGAGTAGCGGGGTACGAGTAATACGTCATCGAACGTAAGAGCTTCTTGCGCTATACGTAGCATGGTCGGAAACCCAATTGGCAGGTGGTGGGGAGCCTGTAACAGCCTGCGGCACCGCGATGAGGCATGCAGTGTGACCGAATCGGGGCCGCGAAAAGTTAATCGCGCATTATAGTCGTTTGGTCGGTGCCTCTCAATGGCAAGCGGCAGTTGTGTGATGGGAGATGGATGATGCACGCCGGCTGGTGGATTCGTGTAAGGCGTGCTCATGGCGCACTTTTCCCGCCAAGTCACGGTTTCCCTACGACATCCTCCCGCTCGGTGGCATGTTCGGGGGAGCCATGGCACGCCAGGATCTGCCGCAGACAAGAGACAATCTCTGAGCTTGTCTTCGTCTGAGAAGCCTCGTCAAGCGCCGCCTCCAGGAAGCCATCGTAGTCTTGGCTTGCCTCGGCGTGAATCTGCCGTCCACGCTTGGTGATGACGGTATAAACGCCACGCTTATCGTCTGGGCAGACATCGCGAATCGTATGCCCATTGCGTTCCATGCGCTCGACAAGCCGAGTCACGGAACTCTGATTCAACCCGAGCCTCTTCGCTAGCTCCTGCATTCTCAACTCAGCATCAGGTTCGGCGGCGAGCAAGTGTAGAGCGCGATATTCGGTCAAACCCAAGCCATGCTGGCGCTGAAGGCTCTTGGCAACCTGATGCTCGACGGACTCGAAAACCCCTTTCAAGCTCTGCCACATCACCGACGGTGACGTCATAGCGGTCCTCATTTGGCGACAACCCTGGAACCAACATGGTTGTATACACATACAATATTCAATGAACCGTCCCATGACCAGCTATTCAGGACTGCTCCCACCGCCTGAGGAGTGGGACTAACGCTAATGGCTCTGAAGCGCCAATGGTTCTTTCGTACTGCCGACGGAATGAATCCAACGTCAGTCACCAATGGGTTGGCGTCCTATAGGGAGTCTATAAAATATAATTCTATCAAAGAGTTAAAACTGAATTCATCCTGAAGCAAATCATCTCAAAAATACTTGCATGTGCAAGCATATTGACAGCGGCGAGAGCGCCCCCGTAGATTTCAGATACTTGCATGTGCAAGTAAATTCTCGATTGTTGGCACCATCGATCTCAATCGATTAACGGGAACAAGGGGAGATGAGCATGCCCATCACGATCTATACCGACTATGTCTGCCCTTACTGCCTGCTGGCAGAGCACGTCATTGAGGATGTCATCGAAGGGCTGGACGTCGATATCCATTGGCGGCCCTACGAACTGCGGCCGGAGCCGGTGCCGACCCTTCGTATAGAGGATCCCTATCTTCCAACGGTCTGGAAACAATCGGTGTACCCGATGGCCGAGCGTCTCGGCGTGCCGATCAAACTGCCCTCACTGTCGCCCCAGCCACGCACTGACAAGGCGTTCGAGGTCTTCGCCATGGCCGATGAGCAAGGGCTTGGACACGCGTTCTCGATGCGTGTCCTGCAAGCATTCTTCCAGGAAGAAAAGGATATCGGCCACGCAGAAACATTGGCTGAGCTGGGCGCAGAGGTAGGTCTCGAGCGCAAGGCCGTTCTCCGGGCGCTGGCTGACGGTACTTATCGTGAGCAGCATCGGGAAGCCCTTCGCCACGCGCGCGAGGACATGGCGATCACCTCTGTCCCCACCATAGTGGTCGGCGAGCAGATCTTCCGTGGCATTCCCTCTCCGGGTGAACTGCGCCGGGCTGTCGACCGGATCACCACTCCCGCCCATGCCACAGAAGTGGCAGTTAACCCACGCTAACCCCAGCAAACAGGGGCGTCACTCACTTCGCTTCAGGAGCATTCATCATGATCAGTTGGGTTTATCTTGGTATCGCTGTGCTGTTTGAAATTGCTGTCGCCTTTTCGGCCGGCAACGCTCAGGGCTTCACCCGTCTGTGGTGGACCATCGCTACCCTCGTCAGCGGCGCCATTGCCACTTTCTTCCTCAGCCTTGCCCTGCTCGAGTTCGATGTGGGCGTGGGCTATTCCATCTGGACCTCGGTGGCTGGCGTGGGAATCGTCGTGATTGGCGCCGTGTTCTTCCAAGAGCGTCTCAACCTGAGAAAGCTATCCGGCATTGCCTTGGTGATAGGCGGCGTCATCGGGCTTCGGCTCAGTGGGGCTACCTGAGGCCAAGCGCGAGACATAACCGTAATTACGCCATCCACAGTATTACTGACTATTAAAGGAAAATGTCATGTCCAACACTGCTAGCAATCAAACCAGTACCAGTCGCGCCTGGGTCATGCTACTTCTCGCTGGCGCGTTCGAAATTGTCTATGCCCTCAGCGTCGCGGGAAGCCAAGCCTTCACCGTGCTGAGTTGGTCTATTTCCGCGATCGTGTTCTTCCTACTCACTCTGTACGCCTTGAGCGTGGCCCTGAAAACGATCGACGTCGGCATTGGCTACGCCGTATGGGCGGGAATCGGCGCAGTGGGCTCGGCCGTCTTCGGCAGTGTTCTGCTCGATCAATCCCTGACGCCCCCCCAAGCATTCTGGTTGGCCGTGATCATCGCCGGGGTTATCTGGTTGAAACTCGCCAGCAGCGAGAAGTTACAGCCGGAGAAATCAGAGTTAGTGGCTTCCTGAAGCTTAACGCCTCTCTAGCAAAGGGGGTGGTTTATTCTCGCTCACCCTATCGCTCGGACAATTTCACCACTGGAGAAACCCATGGCGACTACTCCCCCGGACCACATCATTCGCCTCATGGAAGATGTTGTCGCGTACTCCATGGAGCATGTCCGTAGCGGCGGCATCCCGTTCGCGGCCTATGTTGTCGACGACAAAAGAAATTTGCTGGGTCGTGGGGTCAACCGCGTTTTTGAGCACCATGACCCTACCGCTCATGCAGAGGTCGAGGCCATCCGTGATGCATGTAGGAGTAAGGGTGTCACTAACCTACGCGGCTCCACATTGCTGGCCTCGGGAGAACCCTGCGCCATGTGTTACCTCAACGCACTGTTCTCGGGTATTGGGGAGGTGATTTACGCCGTCGACCGGGACAGTGCCGCCAAAGCGGGCTTCGATTACCGCAGCACGTATCAGGTGCTGGCCGGTTTCCCCGATCGCTGGTCCATGAAGGTTCGCAAGTACGCCACGACTCACGCTACCGAGCCGTTCAATCTCTGGAGACAAAAAAGAACCTCGCGGTGAACACTCCTTAGGACAACGTCTAGACCAACCCATTATCAGCGGTAGCAGAAGATTTTCGATGACTGCTATTGGCCTGACGCCCGAACACCGAGGCAAGCGACCATGACGGGAGTGATAGACTGCCCCTTTGTTCGACTTGCGAGGCTTCGATGGACGCCACCGGTACTCCCCCCCTCTCCGTCAGCGATCTCAACCGTCAGGCCCGCCAGATGCTGGAGCGCGGATTCGGCGACTGCTGGGTCGAGGGCGAGATTTCGGGGCTGGCGCGGCCTGCGTCCGGGCATATCTACTTCAGCCTGAAAGACGCCAAGGCCCAGCTCAAGTGCGCGTTCTTCCGCAACCGGGCGAGCCTGTCGCGCACGCCGCTGAAGGATGGCGACCGGATCAAGGTTCGCGGCCGGGTATCGATCTTCGAGCCGCGTGGCGACTACCAGTTGATTGTCGATGCCGTGCAGCCCAGCGGCGAAGGCGAGCTGATGGCGGCTTACGAACGGCTCAAGCGCCAGCTGAGTGCCGAGGGCATGTTCGCCAACGCGCGACCGCTGCCCTACCCGCCCCGCCATCTGGCCCTGATCACCTCGCCCACCGGCGCGGCCATTCGCGATGTGCTTGCGGTGCTGCAGGCGCGCTGGCCGATGGTGCGCGTCAGCGTGTTCCCGTCGCCGGTGCAGGGTCGCGAGGCACCGCCGGCGCTGATCCGCGCGCTGGCCTTGGTCAATCGCCAGGCGCGGCGGGACGCCGAGACGCCGGTCGCGGCGCGGGCACCAGGTGCCCCTGAGCCATTCGACGCCGTGCTGATCACCCGCGGCGGTGGCAGCCTGGAAGACCTGTGGGCGTTCAACGACGAACATCTGGTCCGGGCGATCTACCACTCGGCGCTACCGGTGATGGCGGCCATCGGTCACGAGGTCGACACGACCCTGGCCGAGTTTGCCGCCGACGTGCGGGCGCCGACCCCCTCCGCCGCCGCCGAACGGCTGGTGCCGGATCGCCGCGATCTCGAGGCGACGCTGAGTCAGCAGCGGAGAAGGCTCCTTCAGGCGTGGCGCGGGCGCTTCAATGCCGAATCCCAGCGCCTCGATCACCTGCGTGCCCGGCTGCGCCATCCCGGTGAACGCCTCGCCCAGCAGCGCCAGCATCTGGCGGGGCTGGATCGTCGCCTGCAACTGGCGATGCAGCAGCGCCTGCAGCGGGATCGTCAGCGGCTCGAGACCGCCACCCGGCGCTTCGCGCGCCACGACCCGAGCCGTACCTTGCGCCAATCGCGGGAGCGCGTGGACCAGCTACGCCAGCGACTGGAAAGCGCCCAGCAGCGCCAGCTGCAGCGGGAACGCCAGCGGCTGGAGGGGGTGGCCCGGGAGCTCAACGCGGTCAGCCCGCTGGCCGTGCTGGGACGGGGCTACTCGATCCTGCAGGACGACGACGGCCAGGTCGTGCGCGCCGCCAGCCAGACCCAGCCGGGCCAGATGCTCACCGCCCGCCTCGGTGAGGGGCGCCTGAAGCTGGAGGTGAAGCGGCGGCTGAAGCGCTGAGCCATTCGCGGCCGCTAAGCGAGCCGCTCTTCGGGATCCCCCGGCTGCACCAGATGGATTCGCGTGCCGCCCTCGCCTTGACCCAGCCCAGGTTTGAGCCGCTGATCGGTATCGTAGTGTCCGCCGTTCTGGCACCGATAGGCGATCGGCGCGTCGCTGAACAACCCCGCCAGGCGCTGCTCGAGATCCGTCGCTACCTGCTGCCAGCCGGCATCGTCCAGGCGATCGCTCGAATAGACCGGAAACGGCGGCATGACCGCCAGCCCGGGATAAAATAGCGTGCCGTGGTGGATCGGCCACAGAATCTCCTCCAGGCTGCCATTGACGCCGCGATCGCTGTAGTGGCGCGCACGCCCGCCGATCGGCACCATCAGCATTGCCCGACGACCGGCCAGCACGCCTTCGCCGTAACGATCGCCCCAACGTTCCCCACCGTGTTCACCGACCCCGTAGGCAAACCCGAAAGCGAACACCCGGTCGACCCAACCCTTGAGAATCGCGGGCATGCCGAACCACCACAGCGGGAAGCTGAACAGCACCGCATCGGCCCACAAGAGCTCGCGCTGCTCGGCGGCAATATCGAGCGCCTGGGTGTCGGAGGCATAGGCGTGGCGGGATTCGGCGATGTAGCTCAGGCGCTCCGGGTCGACGGTGTCGGTGAAATCCTCGCGATCGGCGAGCGCCTTCCACCCCATGGCGTAGAGGTCCGAGACCCGGACCTCGTGCCCCTGTGCCTGCAGGAACTCCACCGCCAGGTCCTTCAGCGCGCTGGTCAGCGACTGAGGCTCGGGGTGGGCGTGGACGATCAAAATATGGCTCATGGTCCGGTTCCTCGTTGTAGAAACGATCGGGGAAATGTTCGGGTTCGGAACCTGATCTTGAGGCGTCATCTGGTATTGTAGAAATCCAATATTTTATGGCTTGGTATCAACCGAATGGATATCGAACGGCTGGACCTGAATCTGCTGGTGACCCTCGACACCTTGCTGGTGGAGCGCAATGTGAGTCGCGCCGCAAAGCGGCTGCATCTCAGCCAGCCGGCGATCTCCACTCGCCTGACCCGGCTGCGCGAGCTGCTGGGCGACCCACTGCTGCTGCCCGCCCAGCGTGGCATGATCCCCACCCAGCGCGCGCTCGAACTCCAGGCGCCACTGCACGCCGCCATTGAGGGCGTGCGCCAGGTCGTCGCCACCGGCAGCCCGTTCGAACCGGCCACGGCCAAGGCCACGGTCGCCATCGCGGCCAGCGACTATGTGCAGTATTCGGTCCTGATGCCGTTGGCGCTGGCCCTTAGCCGGGAGGCGCCGGGGCTCAGGATCGCCTGGCGGACGATAGATACCGAAATCCTGGATGCGCAAATGGCGCGTGGAGAAGTCGACCTGGCCTTGACCACCCCCGGGACGGCACCGGACAACCTGCGCATGCGCACGCTCTATCGCGAGGAGTACGTCGCCATCGTGCGCCCGGACCACCCTGCCTTGTCGGAACCGCTCGATCTCGAAACCTTTTGCCGGGTGGATCACGTCATCGTCTCGCCGGAAGGCGGCGGCTTTCACGGCCCCGTGGACGATGCCCTGGCCGCCGTCGGCCGGTCCCGCCGCGTGGCATTGTCGGCGCCGGGATTCCTGGTGGTGCCGGAGATCGTTGCGCGCAGCGACATGATCGCGCTGGTCCCCACCCGGGTCGCCGGGGACCGCGTCGGCCGGATCCGGCTGCTGGCTCCGCCGCTTCCCGTTCCCGGCTTCGATATGGCCATGGTCTGGCACGAGCGCACCACCACCCACCCGCTGCACCGATGGCTGCGCCAGCGAATCGGCGAACTGGCTTCGGATGCGCGGGAGGATGGCGGGGAGATGCCGACGCGTGCCTAGCCCGATGAAATGAAAAACCCGATTCGGCAGGGTCATGCCGAATCGGGTGGTCGCCCATCGAGGGGGTCGTGTCAGTTGGCCGGCTGCCTCGCCTTGGCGAGTTCGGAGCGCCGGCCGGTGGAGATCAGCCAGCCTGCTCCGGCATCGCGCTCGGCTTGAAGCTGCCGGGATCGAGGTCGTGGCGCGCGAGCAGCTTGTAGAAGTCGGTGCGGTTACGCCCGGCGATGCGTGCCGCCTGGGTGACGTTGCCTTCGGTGATCTTGAGCACCTTGATCAGATAGCCACGCTCGAAGCCGGCGCGCGCCTCACTGAACGAGGGCAGCGCGTTCTCCTCGGCGGCCAGCGCCTGGGAGACCAGCGCTTCCGGAATCATCGGCGTGCTGGTCAGCGCCACGCACTGCTCGACCACGTTGACGAGCTGGCGCACGTTGCCCGGCCAGCCGCTGGAGGCGAGCAGGTTGAGCGCCTCGGGCGAGAAGCCCTTGACGAACGGCTTATGTCGCGCGGAAACCTGCGCCACCATGTGCTTGGCCAGCAGCGGGATGTCCTCGGCGCGATCGCGCAGCGGGGGCAGCTTGAGATTGACCACGTTTAGGCGGTAGTAGAGATCCTCGCGGAAATCGCCTTCGTGCATGGCACGGTCAAGATCGCGGTGAGTGGCGGAGATGATCCGCACGTCGATCGGGAACGACTTGGTGCTGCCCAGCGGACGGACCTGACGCTCCTGAAGCACCCGCAGCAGCTTGACCTGCAGCGGCAACGGCATGTCGCCGATCTCGTCGAGGAATAGCGTGCCGCCGTCGGCGGCCAGGAACAGCCCCTCGTGCTGGCTGACCGCGCCGGTGAAGGCGCCCCGGGCGTGACCGAACAGTTCGCTCTCCAGCAGTTGCTCCGGTAACGCGCCGCAGTTGATCGCCACGAACGGCTTGTCGGCGCGGGGGCTGGCCTGGTGCATCGCGTTGGCCAGCAGCTCCTTGCCGCTGCCGCTGGGGCCGGTCAGCAGCACGCTGACGTCGGAGGCGGCGACCATGTAGGCCTGCTCGAGAATACGCTCCATCTGCGGGCTGCGGGTGATGATCTGGGATCGCCACGCCTCGCCACCCTCGCCGCGGGTGGTCGGCGTCTGCTTGAGCGCCTCGTCGATCGCCTCGAACAGCTCGTCGCGGTCGACCGGCTTGGTCAGGAAACTGAACACACCCTGGCGCGTGGCGCTGACGGCATCCGGGATCGAGCCATGGGCGGTGAGGATGATCACCGGCATCCCCGGCATGCGACGCTGCAACTCATGGAACAGCGCCAGGCCGTCCATCTCGTCCATGCGAAGATCGGATAGCACCAGGTCCGGCGAGGTCTCTTCGACATGTGTCAGCGCTTCGCGACCGCTCTCGGCGGTGGTCACGCGGAACCCGCGGCTTTCCAGACGCATCCCGAGCAGCTTCAGCAGGCTGGTATCGTCGTCGACCAGCAGAATGTGAGCCGTGGTATCGCTCTTGCCGGGCTGCATGGCCGGCGTCCGTACCGGGCGGGGCTTCTGAGCTTCTGTATTCAATGACATGGGATTTGCACCTCCTGCCACCGCTTGTACCTTATCGCTGCCGATCAGGCTGTGTCACGTTCGTTGTGACGCGGTCGCGCGCGCCGAGATATGGCCTGGCATCGCGCGGATGGCTTGGTTTTACGTGAGTGTTGTCGCGCGCAGCTTGCGCGTCGTTAGTCGCGGGCGTTGATCGTCCGCTCGATATCGGTCAACGCTTCGAGCTTGTCCGACATCTCCTTGAGCTGTTGCTTCAGCTTCTCGTTTTCCTGCTTCAGTGCCCGCGTATCATTGCCTCCCGCCCGCTGACTCCCGTTCGTGCCTCGCGAGGCGTAGAGTTGCCGACGCTCCTCGAGTTCGTTAAGCCATTGCTGCAGCAGGGGCTGCAACCGGGCCGGCGCCGAACCGATCGAAGCCTTGTAGAAATTCGAGGCCTGGGCCCATTGAGCGGGGCCATCCCAGGAGAGCACCACGGCTCGCACGGCCTTCTGGTCCATGCGGCTGCGACCGACCCGTTCCAGCACCTCGTCGCGCCACTCGTCGTCGCCCCGCTGCGCTTCCAGACCGAACGCGACCCAGGAGTCGACCAGGCAGACATTGTCGGCGTAGGTGGGGATGTCGCCACAGCCATACTGCTTGGGTTCGCTGGACAATGACTGGCAACCCACCAGCGCCAGCATGCCGAACAGGGCGAGCGACGTTCTTATCTGACTGACCATGTCTCTTTCCTTGCCTCACCGCCCGGAAACGTATCGTCCGGCGCGGCCTCATTATCGTATTGCGCGCCGCGCACCGGCGCGCTAGCCCACGGCAGCGTGAGCCGGAAGCAGACGGGCAATTCGGTATCATCCACCAGCGCCAGCTTTCCGTGCTGCAATCGGGCACAGTCCGCGGCGACCGAGAGTCCGATGCCGGAGCCCTTGAGCGGCCCCTTGCGACGCGCACTGCCCTGGTAGAACGCTTCGAAAAGGTGCTCGCGATCCGACTCGGCAATGGGCTCCCCGCTGTTGGCGACATCCAGTGCCAGCCAGTCGCGCTGATGGGTGGCGCGAATCACCAGTTCGCCACCGTCGCTGCCATAGGCGATGGCGTTGGAGATCAGGTTGTCCAGCACCCGGGCCGTGCGCTCCCGATCCGCCTGCCAGGTCAGCGGATGATGCGGACTTCTGACCTGCATGCCCTTGTTGTCGAGTGCCAGGCGGTGCTTGGAGAGAACCTCCTGGATGACCGTCGCGACATCGAACTGGGTGACCTTCATTCGGCGACTGTTCTGCAGCAGATTGTAATCCAGGAGCTGCTCGATCAAGGTCTGCAGCTCCAGGCCATTTTCGTCGATCAGCCGCACGACCTCGCTCTGGCGCTCGTTGAGCTCCCCGGCCACGCCGTCGGACAACAGTGACGTGCCCTCGCGAACGCTGGCCAGCGGCGTTTTCAGCTCATGCGACATGTGGCGCAGGAACTGCTGCTTCTGCGCTTCGAGTTCGGACAACCGACCCGACAGCCAGGTCAGCCGCTCGCCCAACTGGACCAGCTCGGCGGGCCCCTGGATGCGGGTGGGCGTGTCACTGTGATCGCCACTGCCGAGGCCGAAGATCCGGCGCTCGAGCTGACGGATCGGGCGAGTGATCAGCCAGGTGAAGAACAGCATCAGCATCAGGCTGGCGGAAACCAGGGCGGCGGTCTGCATCCACAGCCGGGCCTTCACCGCGTCGGCCTGTTCGCGGATATCGGCGATGCGCGCGTCGATCAGGTCGTTGGTGGCATCCCTCACCGCATCTGACTCCGCGGCAAATCCCGAGAACCGCTGCAGGAACGCCCCCATATCACCGTCGACCGACGAAGGCGGCAGAACCCGGAGTTGCCGGAAGCGCTCGACCAGCGACCGAAAGTCAGGATTGTCGCGCATCAGCGGCTCGTGCTGTTGGAGCAGCTCACCGAACTGCCGGGCCTTCTGGTTGTAGATATCGCGCAGGCCCTCCTCTTCGATCACCGCATACTGGCGGGCGCTGCGCTCCATCTGCAGCGCCAGCGAGCTCAACATGCGGGCGCGGCGGGTCTCCTCGACGGCCTGGCGAGCACTCTGGTCGGCCAGGCTCGAGAGCTGCGACAACGCCTGCCCGGCCTGGAACATCAGCACGGCTATCGGCAGCATGACGACGACGAACGCCAGCAGTACCAGTTGCAAAAGCGAGCGCGGCCGCCAACGTCGGGAGAGCTCGGTGGTCATGAGATTCGCTCTGTGCAGGATGCCCATTGGGGTCATGGATCGTTCCGCAAGGATAACATCTTTGTTGAAAGCCCATTCAGGTCGAACCGTTGAGCGCGAATCCGCACTTCAGCCGCCGGTCGACAGTGCCGGTGCCGATCGTTGGCGGGAAATCCACTCAAAAAAAGAGGGCCGGCAGAGCCGGCCCAAGGTACGCAGGGAACTGAAGGGTCGAGAACGACCTTGAAACACTGCCTGAATCAGCTATTCGAGATCGCTCCCGTGGCCCGAAGGCCTCGAAGCCAGTATTCGACTGAGCCATTCAGGGGCTATCGAATACCGGGGCGGCGAACCGCCTGCTTCGTCTTCGAGCCGGTCGCCGGGGGTGATCCAGCGGCCGACTGCAATGGGTCCCCTCTCACGAGGGGGAAGGCTTCCTTGCCGGGGCATCCTTGCCCAAGTGGTGCATCTCCTTGCCCGATGGGCCACACCCGTCTCATCGCAACCTAAGTCACACATCGCGTGGAGCGGACGCTGACGAATCCTGAAGGCCCTGCACAGGGTAGTCGAGGCACCTGCCAGGATTCGGCGAGCCGAGTCCGAGGACATCGTCTCGTCGCTCTCGACCTATGCTGTTGCGATAGCCGTGCCAATATTTTAAAAATCAAACAATATCAATAGCTTGAAAAATCACACTTTCCATCTTCCGGGCCGCCGGCCGCCGATTGCCGCGGAGGGCCGAAAAAAAGGGTCGAAAACGTCGGCTTTGACCGACGCTTTTCGACCCCATTTATCATATTTCAACAAAATCAAATACTTGACGCGTCTCCGATTGGAGACACCATGATGGCAAACCGGCCGATTCAGGTGTCGCTTTACAGCGACTTGAGCAGCACCTTGGAGCGCCGGGCCTGATCGTAGGTCCCGCGCTTGAGGTCCGGCAGCGCTTCCGGCGTGGCGAGCGAGAAGCCGCGCTCCACGAACCAGTGGGTGGTATGGGTGGTCAGGGCGAACAACTTAGTGAACCCTCGGCGACGCGCGCGGCGCTCTATCTCGGTCAGCAACGTTTCCCCTCGGGTTCCCCGGCGATAGTCGGTGTGCACGGCCAGACAGGCGAGTTCTCCCATCTTCGCTTCAGCGTAGCCATGCAGCGCCGCACAGCCGATCGCCATGCCGTCGCGGTCGATCACCACGTAATCCTCGATCTCGTGTTCGAGCCGCTCGCGGGTCCGAGCCACCAGCATGCCACTGGCCTCGAGCGGCTTGAGCAGGGCCAGCAGGCCACCGACGTCATCCAGCACGGCCTGGCGCAGCAGCTCGTAGCGATTCTGGGTGATCATGGTGCCGACGCCATCGCGGGTGAACAGCTCGCCGAGCAGGGCGTCATGATCGCGCCACGACAACAGGTGGGTACGACCAACACCGTGACGGGCCGCGCCGCAGGCGGCGCTGAGGTGGCGGGAGAGTTCGCTGCCGGGGCTGGCCCGTTCGCGCAGGATATCGGCCTCGTCGGGGGTCAACTGGCGCTGCAGTTGGCCGTCGTCGTCGTGCAGTCCGGCCGACTCGCCGAGCAGGATCAGCTTGTCGGCCTTTAGCGAGACCGCCACGTGCTGGGCGATCTCCGAGGCATCGAGGTCGAAGACCTCTCCCGTACGGGAGTAGCCCAGGGGAGGCAGGATCACCAGGTTGCCGCCGGCGAGCAGGCTCTCGATGGCCTCGCTGCGGACCCGGCGCACTTCCCCGCTGTGGTCGAAATCCACGCCGCCGCGCACGCCCAGCGGCTTGGCCGAGACCAGGTTGCCAGAAACCGCCGTCAGCTCCACGCCGTGCAACGGTGTGTTGGGCAGCCCCAGGGAGAGCTGGGCCTCCAGCTCGAGTCGGTGGACCGCCGCGATCCGCTCGACATGATCCATGATCTCGCGATCGGCCACCCAGCGTCCGTCGACGTGAACCGGCTCGATCTCGGCACTCTCGAGAGCGGCGGCGACCTGGGGCCGAATGCCGTAGACGAGCACCACCCTCACGCCCAGGGTATGGACCAGTGCCAGATCCTGCAGCAACTGCCCCCGCCACGATGACGCCATCGCCTCGCCCTCCACCAGAATGACGAAGGTCTTGCCACGGTGGGCGTTGACGTAGGGCGATGAGTGGCGAAACCAATCGACGAAGGGAAAACGCGAGTCCAAGGGGTTGACGCTCCGGCAGTGAGACAGGGCTCTGACGAGTCTGCGCCAACTATACCAGAGCGTCTCGGGGCCGGTAGACCGGCCCGTCGCTGACGGAGCGTTGCGGCGCAGCGCGAGCCGTCAGCCGAACATGCCCTTGAACATGAAGAAGAAGGCGATGGAGAGTAGCGCGCCAGCCGGCAGGGTAATCAGCCAGGAGAGCACGATCGAGCCGAGCACGCGCAGGTTGAGTGCCGCCATGCCGCGCGCCAGCCCCACCCCGAGTACCGCGCCGACCAGCGTGTGCGTGGTCGAGATCGGCAAGCCGGTACCGGAGGCCAGCACGACGGTGGAAGCGGCGGAGAGCGTCGCCGCGAAACCGCGGCTCGGGGTCAGCTCGGTGATCCCGGTGCCGACGGTGGCGATGACCTTGTGGCCATAGGTCACGAGTCCGACCACGATCCCGCCGCCGCCGAGCACCAGGACCCACCACGGCATGGTGGCCGAGCCGGTCACGCTGCCGCTGTTCTCGACCACGCTGATGACCGCCGCCAGCGGGCCAACCGCGTTGGCGACATCGTTCGAGCCGTGCGCGAAGGCCATGGCGCAGGCGGTGAACATCATCAACACGCCGAAGATGCGCTCCACGCTGGAGAAGTCGTAGTTGCTGCGCGCCCGCCGATCGCCGCGATTGATGCGGTTTTCCAGCAGCAGGCCGAACATCATGATGACGACGCCGAACGCCACCGCCAGCAACAGGCTCTCGCCGAAGGTCAGGTGCAGGCCGACGTGGGACAGCCCCTTGACCAGGGTCACCATCGAGACGATGAAACCGACCAGGAAGATATACCCCGGCACGTAGCGCTTGGCCGCCGCGAACGGATCAGGGTTGTCGAAGATCAGCACCTGCACGGAACGGAACAGCATGAAGGCGAACACCCCCGCGATCAGCGGCGAGGTGATCCAACTGAGTGCGATCGTTCCCACCGACCCCCAGTTGACCGACTGGACCCCGAGCCCGGCCACCGCGAACCCGACGATGGCGCCGACGATGGAGTGGGTGGTGGAGACCGGCCAGCCCTTCATTGATGCGATCATCAACCACGATCCGGCCGCCAGCAGCGACGCCAGCATGCCGTAGATCAGCATCTGGGGGTCACTCTCCAGCAGGCCGGGGTCGATGATGCCCTTGCGGATCGTTTCGGTGACCTGCCCCCCGGCCAGCCAGGCGCCGAGGAATTCGAAGATCACCGCGATGATGATCGCCTGCTTGATGGTGATCGCCTTGGAGCCGACCGAGGTTCCCATGGCATTGGCGACATCGTTGGCACCAACCCCCCATGCCATGAAGAAACCGAAGACACAGGCGAGAATGATGAAGACATCACCGTATTGCGCAATGATGGACATAGGCTTTGTTCGCTTGAGTGGCGTGACGAAGGCGTAGAATGACGAAGACCCGCGTTCAGCGGGCCGTCAGTATCTGCAGGCGGCTACCCACGCGCTCGGCGCGGTCGGATAGTTCACCGATCCATTCGATGATTTTATAGAGGAAGATGACATCGACCGGCGGCAGTTCCGCCTCGAGCTGGAACAGCTGGCGGCGGATCGCGACCTGCTGATCGTCGGCCTGGTGCTCGAGATCGTGCAGTTCTCTGATCAGTTCGTGCATCACGTCGGAGACATTGCGACCGAAGCCCGACTCGAGCAGGTCCTCGAGTTCTTCCAGCGCCTTGCGCGCCTGGTCGACGGTGTCCACGGCGGTCCGCAGGTAGTCGCGCATCGGCTCCGCCAGCGGCTCGGGAATGCTCATGTTGCGACCGAGCATGATCCCGGTGATATCCCGGGCCTTGTTGGCGATCTTGTCCTGAACGCTGATCAGCTCCAGCAGGTCGGAACGCGACACCGGCAGAAACATGGTGTTGGGCAGGTTGAGGCGCAGTTGCGTCTTGAGCTCGTCCGCCTCGTGCTCGAGCCGGGTGATCGCCTCGCGATACTTGCGAGCTTCTTCCCAGTCGCCTCCCAGCGCGGCATCGAAGAAAGGCAGCAACTGGCCGGCGCATTCGCTGGTCTTGACGATGTGAGCCAGGAGCGGTTGGAACGGCGATCGTCCAAACAGCGCCGAGAACGGATTGGTACTCACCATAACGTGGCCTGGATGCGTTGGAAGTGGCGGCGCCAGTATAATGATTGCGTCTGGATGCGTCATGAAAAATTCATGTTACGCCCCCGGCCTGGCCGTGGAGCGAGTGATCCCGCCACCGCTGCCGGACGGGCGACTTCAGACCGGCAACCCTTGACCGGCCACCATCAGGAAGCTGCATGAGCGACGAGATCGAACTCAAACTGGCGCTATCATCCCAGGGCCCCGCCCTGTTGATCGAGCATCCGCTGCTCCGTACGTTGACCTCCCGCACGGTCTCGCTGGGCAACCAGTACTACGACACCGCCGAATCGGCCCTGCGATCGCGACGCGTCGCCCTTCGCGTCAGGCGCCAGGGCGAGCGGCGCCTGCAGACGCTCAAGAGCGCCGCAGAGAGTCATGGCGGCCTGTCGAGTCGCGGCGAATGGGAGTGGTCGCTGGATGGGGTCGAGTGCAATGCCGCCGGCCTCGACGTGAAAGGGCTTCGCGCACTGGAGCACCCCGCCCTTTCCGGACTGGCGTTGGAGACGCTTCGCCCGGTCTTCACGACCGACTTCGAGCGCCGCCTCTGGCACTACCGGGATGACGAGTGTGAGATCGAGATCGCCCTCGACCAGGGCACCATTGATGTCGGTGCCGCCACCCTGCCGATCCGCGAGCTCGAACTCGAGCTCAAACGGGGGAATCCCGCATGCCTGTGGACGCTGGCCGACGCCTTGTGTGCGCCGGCCGATGCCTCCGCAGCGCCCCTGCCGGCACGCCCGGCCAATCACAGCAAGGCCAGCAGGGCCTCTTGTCTTGCCAGTCGTTGGCCGGAGCCGATAGACCCCCAACACGCCTCGGTGGATTCGCTGATCGATGCCATCGATAGCTGGCAGGACAGCCAGGACCGCGCCTGGCTCACCAATGCCGAAGCCCAGTGCGAGCGACTGATCGAGCGCTGGGCCATCGACGAAGACACCTCGTGCCGACAGGCCGGCGAGCGAATCCTGGCGGATCTGCGTGACGGAAACGTTCCCTGGCGAAGCCGGGACTGGCTGGCCCTTCGACAACTGGCCTGACAAGCGTCGGACCGGTAGCTGCCGGCAGACCTGAAGCTGGCGCCGGGCCTGCTGGAGCCGGGTCCGATCCAGAAGCGTCGCTCAGGGCGCGGGGAGCGATGTCCCGCGAGCCCGTGACACGGGAGACAGGCCGGCCAGGTAAGGTTTGGGCGGCCGAAAGTCCTGCACCAGGCGGTCCAGCGGCAGCGGCCGGGAGTAGATGTAGCCCTGAATATCGGTAGCGCCCCAGTCATGCAGGATCTCCAGGGTCTCCCGCTCCTCGACGCCCTCGACGACGATGCCGTAATCGAGACGCTGGCAGAGGGCGACCACCGCCGACAGCACGTGGCGCTTGCGGGGCAACGAGGTGACGTTCATCACCAGTTCGCGATCGATCTTGACCGTATCCATGGGCATCGAGGTCAGTTGGGCCAGCGAAGAGTAGCCGCTGCCGAAATCGTCGAGGGCGACGCTGATGCCGGCCTCCCGAATCCGATCCAGGCTGCGGAACGCCTTGATGGGGTCGCTGAGTACCGAGGTTTCGGTCACTTCGATCTGTAGCCGGGTATGGGGCACCCCGTGGCGCCTCGATGCCGCGATCATGTCATCGAGCAACCCCGGATCCATCAGCTGGCGGGTGGACAGGTTCACGCTGAGCAGGAAGTCACCGCCGAAACGCTCGCGCACGATGTCGTCCCGCAGCAGCGGCAGCGCCTGCTCCATCAGCATCTCCCAAAGCGGCGCGATCAGCCCGGAGCGCTCCGCGACCTCGATGAAATTCGCCGGCGCCACGATGCCCTCCGTCGGATCGTACAGCCGCATCAAGGCCTCGAAGCCGCGGACCTCGCCCGTCGATGAATCGACGATCGGCTGCACGAAGCAGCGCACGCCGTTCGTCGCCAACGCCCCGCGGATCAACTGTTCCGCACGGCTGTTCTGGCGCTCCCACTGGCGTAGCGACTCGCTGTAGTAGCGCCGCGAACCGACATCGGAAAGGCGCGCGTTGGCCAGTGCCAGGCGGGACTGGTGACGCCACTCGTCCACGCTCACCGGCTCGGCCGGATCGAGCACGGCCACCCCACTGACATGCGACAGCCAAACCTGCTGCCCGTCGATCTCCACCGGCTGCGAAAGCAACGCCTCGAGCGGTTCGAGGGCTTCGTCCAGCCGCGCCACCTCGCCGGTCTCGAACACCATGGCGAAGGTATGTTCCGGCAGCGCGATCAATGCCACTCTCGGTGGCAACTGCTGGCGCATCCGCTGGACCAGCCTGCGTAGCGCACCGACGGCATCGTCGACGGCGATACCGTCGAACAGCGACGCCACGTTGAGCAGCTGGAATTTGACCAGTGCCAGCGGTGGCAGCGGCGAGCGCACCAGACACTCCTGCAGGAGCAGTTCGAGATAGGCACCGTTGGGCAGCAGCGTCATCGGATCGCCGAGCCGCTGCTCCGTGGTGTCGGTCTGGGTGCCGGCCATGCGGATGGCCACCCCGCGCTCGTTGCGCTGGCACAGGCCTCGGCACAACACCATCCGCCAGGCGCCGCGCGCGTCCCGGATGCGGTATTCGACGGCCACCGAGGCGGTCAGGCCGTCGAGATGCTGATAGAGCGACCGCTGTACGTCGGCACGGTCGTCTTCGTGGATGAGCGCCAGCCAGTCATCGAGCCCACGCCGTCCTCCGTCGTGCGGCAGCCCCAGCATGTCCGACCATCGTTGAGACAGCGTGAGCTGGCCGCTATCGATATCCCACTCCCAGACCCCATCGTTGGTCGCCGTCAGCACCAGGTTCAGGCGTTGGGTTCGCTCCTGCACCCGGCTTTCCAGCTCATCGCGGGACGCCTTGAGGTCGCGGATCGTGCGACGCACCGAATCGAGCACGAAATTGTTGAGTTGCGCCATCTTCTGCAGCGCGATCTCATCGCTGTCGGTATGGACGTGAAATTCGAACTGGCCATCGACCGCCTGACACAGCTGGTTGCTGAGGGAGTCGATCTCCGCGATCAGATCTCGCTCGCGCGCTTCGGCGTCGGTCAAGGATGCTTCACTCATGGCACCGGCGCCTCCCCGAAGGTCATCTCGAAGCGGCAACCGTCATCGCCCCGATGTCGACACTGGGTCTCCACGATGGTGCCGGCTTGCGCATACTCCTCGAGAATTCGAGAAAACAGCGCGTGATAGAGCGAGCAGAGCCCGTTGCCCGAGCGATATTCCACCACCAGACGCGACGGCGCCTGCTCGACGATACGAAACTTGTCGCTGACCCGGCCCCGGAGTTCGGGATCGCGAATGCCGGCACCGATCGAGGCATGGATGGCAGGCTGACGGGTCAGGAAGGCTTGCGCCGACTCTGCCATCGAGAAGAACATGGGGTAGTGTCGGCGTGTCCATTTGACGAACAGGTCCGCATACAGCGCCATCAACGCCTCGTGGTCGAGTTGCAGGTAATCGCCAGCGGCCGCGAAGAAAGCCAGCGTATCGGCATCGTCGTAATCGACGTCTATCCGTCGCCCCAACGAGACCAGGCCGGCCTTGGCGGCGATGGAGTCGACGACCGAGGGGCCGTAGCGGGTTTCGATATGGTCGATGAGGACGCGCTGAATCAATCCGATCATGGCAAGACCACTCTGGAGTCTGTTACCGCTCCGACATCGGTCAGCGGCGTCACGCTAATTGGTCGCTTTCCGCAGGATGCAAGCGATGGCCGCCGGCGTTATCGAAGTATCATTAGCATTATCGGCGGTCGAATCACGAAGTTGAGTGCCGTCGACATCCATTATCGAGCGCACTCGATGCGCTATCACCAGGGACAGGAACTGACTTGATGCAATCGGGCGATTCACTGCTACGCAAGCGGCTGTTTCAAATCATCTTCGAATCGGACACACCGCAAGCGAAGGCTTTCGACATCGTTCTGATCACGCTGATCCTGGTGAGCGTGGGAACCGTCTTTCTCGATAGCGTGCCGGGTCTGCATGCACGCTACGGGAGAATTTTCTATTTCATCGAGTGGGGGTTCACCCTGATCTTCACGCTGGAGCTGGCGCTCAGGCTCTACTGCCTCGACCGCCCACTGCGCTACCTGCGCAGCTTCTACGGGGTGCTGGACCTGCTCGCCATACTCCCGACCTGGCTCGCCCTGTTCATACCCGGTGCACAATCGCTGCTGGTGGTCAGGGTGCTGCGGGTGCTGCGCGTGTTCCGGGTCCTGCGGCTGATGGAGTTCGTCGGCGAGGGTCGCATGCTGGTGGAGGCGCTGCAGCGCAGCCAGCGCAAGATCCTGCTGTTCCTGACGACCATATTGCTGATCATCACCATCTTCGGCGCGTTGATCTACATGATCGAACCGCCGGAGGCCGGTTTCACCAGCATGCCGAGGGCCATGTACTGGGCGATCGTCACGCTGACCACCGTCGGATACGGTGATATCGCGCCGGTGACGCCGCTGGGCCAGTTCATCTCTGCCGTCATGATGATTCTCGGCTATTCGATCATCGCCGTGCCCACCGGAGTCTTCTCCGCCGAGGTGATTCGATCGATCCAGCGCGAGCGCTACTCCGAAGAAGCCTGCCCGGGCTGCGGTCATGAGGGGCACGAACGCGGGTCCAAGTACTGCCGTTTCTGCGGCACCTGGCTCGATGAAGAGACCGAGGATCCCCATGCGCCTTCCACCGAGACTTCCGACACGGCGTCGGAACCTCCCGAAGCGGACGCGAAAGGCGATTGAAGCCTTGAAGCGAATCGATTGTTAATGTTTGTCATCAAATCGTGACACAAAAAACACAGACTCCCACGACGCCGCATCAGGCTGTTCGTCCTCATCGGGAGTTGTCATGCAATCGCTTCGTCCTACGCTCCGCAGCGGTCTCGTCGCCATGCTGCTGCTGTTCGCGCTGCTGATGTCGGTCATCGGCGGCGGCAGCTATCTCGCCATGAAACAGGCGCGAAACGCCTTCGATTCGGTCTACACCCTCAATGTGGTGCAGCTCGGGATGGCGCGCGAACTCTATGCCGAACTGCTGCAGACTCGAGTCCTGCTGGACAGCTATCAAACCGATTACAATCGTCTGCGCGTCAAGCCCGCCAAGCAGACCTGGGCGCAGGCCCAGGCCACCCTCGCGAGCGCGAAGCAGCGCCTCGCGGAGATGCCCCCGGCAGCCCCCGACTCGCCGGGCAGCGATCTCGTCGATCGCTTCCAGGCGCTGATCGACGACGGCATCCAGCCCGGCTTCGATACGCTGAAGGCTTGGGATGTCTCGGCCTACCAAGCCAGTGTGAAGCAGGCCAACGACCTGACCGCCGCGGTGGATGCCAGCCTTGCCAGCCTGTCCGCCACCGCCAAAGCCAATGCGGTGGCGGGAGCGGCCGCCATGGAGCGCGACGTGCATCTCCTGCAGGTCGGGCTGGCCACGTCGGCCGTGGTCACGCTGGCGTTGATCCTGTTCGCCTTCTTCATGTTCCAGCGCCACCTGTTGCGCCCGCTGGGCGACGTGAGGCGACACTGCGCCGACATCGCCAAGGGCGACCTCAGCCAGCGCCTGTCGACCCGGGGCGCAAGGGAGATGCGGCTGCTCAAGTCCGGCGTGGATGCGATGCAGGTCGCACTGCTGGAGCTGGTCTCGCAACTGCAGCGGGGGAGCCGGGCGGTGCGGGGCGATGCCCAGGAGTTGACCGAAGCCAGCCACACGCTGAATGACCAGAGTCGGCAACAAGCCCAGGCGCTCCAGCAGACGACCGCCAGCATGGAGGAGATCACCGCCACCGTCTCGCACACCGCGGATCATGCCGACCGGGGCCAGGCGCTGTCGGAGGAGAATCGGCGCCGGATCGATGCCAGCGGCGACCAGGTCTCGACGGCCGTCGCCGAGATCGAGGCGGCCCGGGCCCGCTCGGAATCGTCGCTGGAAGTGATCGGGATGATCGACTCGCTGGCCTTCCAGACCAACCTGCTGGCGCTCAATGCGTCGGTCGAGGCGGCCAGGGCCGGGGCGCAGGGGCGCGGGTTCGCCGTGGTGGCCGAAGAGGTTCGCAGCCTCTCGGCGCGCTCCGCCGAGGCCGCCAGGACCATCAGGGCCCAGATCGAGGGGACGCACCTACAGGTGAGGAAAGGCGCCCAGGTATTGACCCAGGCCAAGGAGACGATGGCCACCGCCGTGCAGTCCGGCCAGCAACTCGGCCAGTTGCTGGAGGGTATCGCGCTGTCATGCCGTCAGCAGCGAGATGGCATTCATCAGATCGATCAGGCAATCAACGCCATCGACATCGCCACCCAGCGCAACGTCGCGCTGGCGGAACGCACGCTCAGGGCCACCCAGGAACTGGACGCCCGGGCGCAGCGCCAGCAGGAGCACAGCAATCGGTTCAAGCTGGAGGCGCCAGTGGCGGAACTCGATGCCGAGAAGCCGGCGAGCACCGAGCCGGATGGCATGGGTCTGGCCGATGATCGGCCTCGCCTCCCCGTAAAACGGCACCAAGAGGCGCAGGAGGCGCTGCCGGTTTGAAAGCGCTCCCGGCTCCCTCCCGGGCGGCGCCATGCGCCGATATCATGGGAGGGTATTTGTGAGACATCACGCCAAGCTAGGCTAGGCAGCGCAGGGCCAGCGGCGAAGTACGCATTTCAGCGAATTCGCCACCTGCTGCCAGCCGATCCATGATGCCTCAAGGGGATACGCCGCCACGTTTCGGCCTGCCCTGCCATGCTTCCCGGCCACCGTGCCACCAGCTCAGAAGGACGTTTCAATGAACGAGACCAACAATACGATCGACAAGAACAGCACCCGGCGCCGACTCTCGTGGGTGGTAACGACCGGCTTGATGCTGGGTATCGCCTCGACCTCCCAGGCCGCTGCCGCCGATGATGCCTGTGCCCCAGAGGCCTATGCGATGGCCCTTCGCTACCAGCAGCAGTCGGCCGAGGTCGACGCCCTGCAGCGACAGAGCTACGCCCTGGCCACGGCGAGACTGCAGCAGAAGATCGCCGCTCACCCCGAAGCGGACAACCTGGCGATCATGACCGACCTGGACGAGACCGTCATCGACAACTCGGCGCTCCTGGTTCGCGACATGCAGGCCTGTCACGACTTTACCGGCTGGGATACCTGGAAGGTGTGGGAGCGCGAGGGCCACCCACGGCTGATCCCCGGCGCGCGCAAGTTCTTGAATTACGCCGATTCCCAGGGCGTGACGATTTTCTATGTCTCCGACCGCTACGAGGAGAACAAGGCGTCGACGCTCGCGACGCTACGCTCGCTGCACCTACCTCAGGTCAATGACGCCCAGGTACGGCTGCTGGGCCCCTCGAAGGGAGAGCGGCGCGCCGCCATCGAGCGCGATCACGATCTGGTCCTGCAACTGGGTGATTCGCTGGCCGACTTCTCCAGCGACTTCCATCACGCCGACCTGGAGGATCAGCACCGGCTGGTGGCCGAGGACGATGCCCGTTTCGGCGATGACTGGATCATGTTCCCCAACGCCAGCTACGGCAGCTGGAGCGACGCCGATCTCGAGGCCTGGGCGGCGCCCCTGAAGACTCGCTGAGCGCGGGAGGCGGGACACCGCACGTCCCGCCCTTGATGGCGGCCAGCCCGCTGGTGGGGCCGCTCAGCGGAAGGGTGCCGGATCTCCACGCCCTTCCCGTACGACAACGGGGGGAATCTCGCGCAGATCGACCACCGTGGTCGGCTCCAGTTGGCAGGCGCCGCCATCGATGATCAGGTCCAGGTGGGCGCCGAGCCGCTCGCGAATCTCTTCCGGATCGGTCATCGGCCATGTCTCTCCCACCGGAATCAAGGTCACGCTCATCAGTGGCTCGCCCAGTGCATCGAGCAGCGCATGGGTGATCTTGTGATCCGGCACGCGCACACCGATCGAACGGCGCTTGGGGTGCAGCAGCAATCTTGGCACTTCGCTGGTGGCGCTGAGGATGAAGGTATAGGCGCCGGGGGTGTGCGACTTGAGCAGCCGGAAGACGCTGTTGTCGACCTTGGCATAGGTGCCGATCTCCGAGAGGTCGGAGCAGACCAAGGTGAAGTTGTGACGGTCGTCGAGCTGGCGTAGCCACTTGATCTTCTCGATCGCTTTCTTCTCGCCCAACCGGCAACCCAGGGCATAGCCCGAATCGGTGGGATAGGCGATCACGCCGCCCTGGCGAAGGATCTCGATGGCCTGGTCGATCAGGCGCTTCTGCGGGTTCTGCGAATGAATCTGGAAGAATTGGGTCATCTCACGCTCTCCTGGAACCGCTGTCGAAATCTGCCGACCCCGAATGCTGCGGCCGTTCGAGGGACTGCTGCTGTCTTCGGGTCCGTTACTGCTTCACAGGGTAACAGACGCGGCGCTACTCGCCGCCGGCAAAGCATCGCAACGCCGGGTGACACCAGACCGGCCTGACATGGGAGCGCGGCGGGGGGCTGATCGTGCCTGGGGCCAGGGGGCCTCCCGGGTAATGGAAGTCGCTGCCGACAGATCCGTAGAGCCCGTGGAAATCGAGCTGACGGGCCAGGTCGTGGGTCGTGTCCGGATTCTGATAGCCGCTGACCAGTTCCGCCGCTTCCCCACCGGCATCGATGAAGGCCGAGAACATCAGGTCGCGCTTGCGCCGGGTCATGCCGTAGCGCAGCGGATGCGCGACGACGGCGACCCCGCCGGCATCGCGAATCCACCCGACGACCGCGGCCAGTTCGGGCCAGTGCATCTTGACGTCCCCCCGCTTGCCGGCGCCCAGGTAACGCTTGAACGCCGTCTTGACATCAGGGACCACGCCGGCGGTAACCAGCGCCGCCGCGAAATCCGGCCGCCCCAGTGGGCGCTCACTTCCCGCTTCCTGGCGTGCCCTGGCGAGACCATCGTCGAGGCCGACCTTCTCCAGGCGATGAGCGATCTCCCGCGCTCGCCTGTCGCGGGCGAGTCCCAGCGTCCTCAATCCCTCCCCCAGTACCGGGGAGACACCCTTGGGCAGAAGCGCCACGATATGCAGAGCGATACCGCGCCATTGGCAGGAAAGTTCGGCCGCTGACAGCAGGGAGAGACCGTGAAGCCGGCATCGGGCATCCGCTTCCTCGACGCCGTCGACGGTGTCGTGGTCGGTCAGGGCGACATGGGTCAAGCCACGCGCATGACACAGGTCCACCAGCGAGGCAGGCGAGAGCTTGCCATCGGAAGCCGTGGAATGCAGATGCAGGTCGATCCCTTGGATACTTTCCAGCGTATCGGACAGCACGGTCGAGCTGGCCTCGGGATCATCGGTGGGAAAAGCGCTCATGGGCATGACGCCAGCCAGCGTCTTTGTCAGAATAGGTCGACTATGGTGAGGGCCGCGGCGAACGGGGTCAATCGTCCACGCCACCACCACCCGCCGGAGGCCCAGCCCGTATGAAACTGCTGTTCGATTTTCTGCCCATCGCGATCTTCTTCGCCGTCTATCATGTCAGCGGCGATATCATCATGGCGACGATGGTGCTCATTCCCGCTACCGTCGCGCAACTGGGCATCGTCTGGTGGCGTCAGCGCCGCATCGAAAAGATGCTGCTGATCACCTCGGTCATCGTGATCGTCTCGGCCACCGCGACCGTCGTCTTTCACAATCCGGCCTTCATTCAGTGGAAGCCCACCGTCATCAATGCGCTGTTCGGCGTCGCCTTTCTGCTCTCGCCGCTGTTCGGGGGCCAGACGCTGGTCCAACGGATGATGGGCAAGGCGGTATCGCTGCCGGTGGCCGTCTGGCGGCGCCTCAACCTGGCGTGGGTGCTGTTCTTCTTCGCCATGGCCGCACTCAACGTCTATGTCTTCAGCTATTACGATGAGGCGACCTGGGTCGACTTCAAGCTGTTCGGCATGCTGGGACTGACCCTGCTGTTCGTGGTCGGCCAGGCCCTGTTTCTGGCCCGTCATCTCTCGCAATCACAATCGAAGGAAGGCTCCTGATGCTTTACGCCATTATCAGTGAAGATGTCGACAACAGTCTGGACAAGCGGCTCGCGGCTCGCCCCGAGCATTTGAAACGTCTGGAAGCGCTGAAAGAAGAAGGCCGACTCGTACTTGCCGGCCCCCACCCGGCCGTCGACAGCGACGATCCGGGTAGTGCCGGCTTCAGCGGTAGTCTGATCGTGGCCGAGTTCGATTCGCTCGAGGCCGCACAGCGCTGGGCGGACACCGACCCGTACGTCGCTGCTGGTGTCTACGCTCAGGTCCGGGTCAAGCCGTTCAAACGGGTCCTTCCGTAACCCGGCCTCCTCCGGCGAACCGGTTATCCACAACCGCTGGCGTGACGGTTTTGCACACCTGCTGTGGATAACGCTGTTAAGATCCCGCGGACGTCTTTCTCCGCTCCCGATAAGCCGCCGCCTGGCGAAAAGTGTTCAATTTTCATACAACGCGCCATCGACCCCTGCCCGAGGGGTCGTTCGATGATCCCCAGACGTGGAAACCATGAACGGCAAGCCGGTCACTTCTCATCGCCAGGCCATACGACATGCCGAGCTCGACTGGCGGGCCGACGACGGCGACGTCGAAGCGCCGTTCTCGACCGCTTACGATGATGTCTATTTCTCGCGCCAGGATGGCCGCGAGGAGACGCGTTTCGTCTTCATCGACAACAACGACCTGCCGCAGCGGTTGGCGGCCTGGCGCGAGCGACGCCCGTTCACGATCGGCGAGACGGGCTTCGGCACCGGGCTCAACATGGTATGTGCCTGGACCTGTTTCGACGAACACGCCCCCGCCGATGCAAGACTGCACCTGATCTCGACCGAAAAGCACCCGCTCACCCGCGAGGCGCTGGCACGCGCCTGGCGCAGTTGGCCGCAGCTGTCGCGTCAGGCCGCTGCCCTGCTCGAGCAGTGGCCGCCGGCGGTGGCGGGTGTCCATCGCCTGCAGTTGGACGCCCGCGTCATCCTGGATCTGCACTTCGGCGATGCGGCCGATTGCCTCGACCGACTGGACGGACAGGTGGACGCCTGGTTTCTCGACGGCTTCGCGCCTTCGAAGAACCCCGACATGTGGCGACCCGAACTGTTCACGGCCATGGCCACCGCCAGTCGGCCGGGCGCGACCTTCGCTACCTTCACCTGCGCCGGTTTCGTGCGCCGCGGCCTGAGCGCGGCGGGCTTCCACTGGCGCAAGGTGCCGGGATTCGGTCGCAAGCGCGAGATGCTGCGGGGCGAGCATGATCCCGCCGCCCCGAGCGCGCCTCGGAGATCCTCGGCCAGAGCGGCCACTCCCTGGTTCCAGCCACCGCCGCCGAGGCCGGCGGACCACGTGGCGGTGATCGGCGCCGGCATCGCGGGTACCAGCGTCGCGGCGGCACTGGCGCGCCGGGGCAGCCAGGTGACCCTGATCGACCGCGAGGGCATCGCGGCAGGCGCTTCCGGCAATCCCCAGGCCGCGCTCTACGTCAAGATGGCCATCGAGCCCAACCTCCAGAGCCGGTTCTATCTCGCGGCGCTGCTCTACACGCAGCGCTGGCTGGCGCGTCTCGATCCGGGGCGCCGCTGGTGGTCGGATTGCGGACTACTGCAACTGGCGGGAAAAGCCGGCGACATCGAACGCCAGCAACGCTTCCTGGCCCATTACCAGCTGCCGCCGGCCGTCGTTGCCGCCAGCGACCCTTCGTTGGCGACGACACTCGCCGGTGTGGCGCTTCACCAGCATGCGCTGCACTATCCACTGGCGGGCTGGGTCGACCCCGTCGCACTCTGCCACCATCTCGCCGCGACACCCGGGGTCGAGGTCCGTCAGGCCAGGCTCGATTCACTGCGGGAGACGGACGCCGGCTGGCGGCTGGCGCTGGGGCAAGAGTCGCTTCATGTCGATCAGGTCGTGTTCGCCACTGGTCATGCAAGCCGCCACTGGCTCGACGGACTGCCGATACAGCCGGTCCGGGGTCAGATATCCACGCTTGCGCTGGCACCGGGCCACGGCTCCGGGGAGACACCAGCGCTGGATCGCGTTCTCTGCGCCCAAGGTTATGTCATGCCGCCTCGCGAGGGACGGCTGACCTTCGGCGCGACATTTTCGCCCAACGATGACGACGATACGGTGCGCAGCTCGGATCATCGATGCAACCTCGATGAATTGGCGCGCCTGGTCCCCGCGCTGGCGGAGTCGCTTGGAGATCGCTCTCCGGCGGCATGCGGCGGGCGTGCCAGCGTTCGCGCCGCCAGCCCGGACAAGACGCCCTACGCCGGGCCGCTGCCCGAATTCGATCGCTGGCGTCAGGACTACGCCGCCCTGGGCAAGGACGCCAAGCGTACGTTCAGCCAACCGGGCCGCCACTACCCGGGATTGTGGATGAGCACCGCACACGGCTCCCGGGGCATGGTCAGCGCGCCGCTGTGCGCCGAACTGATCGCCTCCAGGCTCCACGATGAACCGATGCCTCTGGAGCGCGAGCTGATCGATCATCTGCACCCCGGTCGGCGGATCATCGCCGATCTGATTCGAGGCCGCTGATCCGGGCGGCGGGCAGGCTACGCTTCGCCTGAAAGAGGCCTGCCCTCGCTACCACGGCATCACGATCGGTTCACTGGACTGCGTTCAGAGCGCCCTGATGACGGCCCAACGGGCGAGTGCAGCGGCGCTGTCCCAATCGTCACTCCTGGCGATTGGCCGCCGATATCTGCCTTGCGACCCACAAGGATGCGGGAAGTGCGTTGGAACATCGGGAACGGGCCTGGACCTGGCCATCGCTCGTCGGTTTTCCCGACGGCCGAGGCCCGTTACGGTGAATGCTGACTCAGGGAGTCGCGGCGCCGGTCTCCCCCAGCAGGGCCAGCGTCTCGCCATCGAGGCAGCGATAGGTGAAGGAGGGGCGACCGATCTGGCCGTAGTGGAAGGACTCTTCGAGCACGCCACGATCCACCAGGTGCTTGAGATATTTCCGCACCGACACCCGTGACATGCCGGTATTCTCGCTCAGCGTCTCGGTGGTGAAAGGTGTCCCCGTCTGCTCGGCAACGGCCCTGGCCACTTGGGCCAGGGAGTTGGCGGTGAGGCCCTTGGGCAGGTCGCCGGGGCGGGCCGGTTGCGTGGCGGTCGCCTCTCGCCGAAACAGCGCGTCGAGATCACGCTGATGGGCGCGAGCAGGCAGCCGGGACAGCCGCTGGTGCGTGTCCAGGCAGCGGGTCAGAGCCTCCCTGAAGCGCTCGAACTCGAACGGCTTGACCAGATAATCGCTGACACCGAGATGCTTGGCTTCCCTCACGGTCTCCATTTCAGAGGCTGCGGTGATCAGCACGATCTGGATATCGCGGGCCTGACGGCGCAGGTCCCGCACCAGCGACAGGCCATTGTGCTCGCGCAGATAGACATCGAGCAGCAGCAAATCCACGGTCTCCCGCGCCAGAATCTCTCTCGCCGCCGGCAGATCCTCGCACTGGGCGACCAGATCGATGCCGTCGATGCGGTTGAGGAACTCGACGTTGAGCCGCATCACCATTGGATCGTCTTCCACGACCAGCACGCGCATGAATCAAGTCACTCCGTCGGTTACCTGCATTACGTCCATCACATAGGGCACGGTCACCTCGACCAGCGTGCCGCGCCCCGGCGTCGAATAGAGCGCCAGCGTACCACCTAGCGATTCCACATGGGCCTTGACCATGGCCAGTCCATAGCCCCGTCCCGCCCCCTTGGAAGAGACGCCCTGCTTCATGGCAAGCTGCTGCTGGCTGTCACTCATGCCCCTGCCGTTGTCCGACACGTGCAACGAGAGCGCGCCGGCGTCGACACCCAGGGTCAGGCTCACCTGGCGCACCTCGCGACCGGCGACCGCCTCGAAGGCATTTTCCAGCAGATTGCCGATGATGGACACCAGCAGGTGCACGACCTCGCTTTCGTCTGGCGCCGGAATTTCGCTCTGCAGGTCGATATCGAGCTCGACCCGGCGCTCTCTCGCCTCGCTACCCTTGGCCAGCAGAAAGCCCGCCAGCACCGGATCCCGAACCCCGGCGACCCGTGCCGCGGCCGGCGCGATCAAGGTGTCGTCTAGCTCACGCAGATAACGCTCCAGACGCCCCAGGTCGCGCAGCTGCACCAGGCCGAGGATGACGTGCAGCCGGTTCTTGAACTCGTGGGTGGAAGCCCGCAGCGCCTGCGCGTAACGGCTGACACCGGTCAACTCCTCGGCGAGCCGGTTGACCTCGCTACGGTCCCGCAACGTCACCACGCTCCCCCCCGCGCCCCTCTCGCCACGGATGGGCACGCGGTTGACGATCAAGGCGCGACCGTTCAGCGTCAAGCGCCGGTTGAGCGCGGGCGTGCTCCTGTCGAACAACTCTCCGAGCGTGGCTGCGGGTATTCCCGAGCCGTCGCCGGCGCCCGCCGGATCCAGCAACTCGCCGGCGGCCGGGTTGACCATGGTGATGACCGAATCGCCATCGATCGCCAGCACCCCCTCGTGCAGCGAGGCCAGCATCGCCTGACGCTGCTGGACCCACTGGGATATCTGGTGGGGCTCGAACCCCAGCAGGATCCGCTTGATGTACCGTGCCAGACACCAGGCGCCCATGGCACCGACCACCATCAGCAACACGATGCCCAGCAGCAGTACCTGACGCCGCTCCGCCAGCAGCAGCCCGACCCGAGTCAGGGTGACCCCGGTGGCGACCGCACCGATCACCGCGCCCTGCCCATCGAGGACGGGCGAGAAACCCCGGATGCTGACACCCAGGGTACCTTCCGAACGGGAGACGTAGGACTGGCCATCCAGCGCGGGCCCCTCGTCGCCGCCGCGAAAATGACGCCCGACCTCGCCGGGGTCGGGATGCGTCAGGCGCAGATGGTTCCGATCCATCACGGTGATGAAATCGACGCCGAGCCGATTGCGCAGTGCCTCGATCTGCCGCCGCAGCTCGGAGTCGGGGTCATGAACGATGGGCCTGGCCATGAGTGCGGAGCGCACGTCGTTGCGATCGGCCAGCACCGCCGCGAGCCCCATCACACGCTCCCCCTGGGCCTCCTCCAGATTGGCACGCAGCTGGTAGTTGAAAAGCAGCAGCGCGACGCCAAGCGTCAGCACGACCATGCTGGCGACCAGGACGAATATCTGGGCACTCAGGCGCAGCCGCTTCACGCCTCGCCCTCCGGGGACTGGCGTGGTATGGCCATGGCGCCAACGTGGCCGCCGCATCGGACCGATCCGGAACTCATTACCCACTCCTCGCTGGAGACGCCGGCGGAAAAGCACGACTGCCGGCCTATAGACCAAGGTCGAGCGCCGTTTAGACCATGGTGGTATACCTTACTGGCCGGGGGTGTGCGCCGTACCACCCCATACCTTTCAATAGTTTCTAAAGGCTTTAATAATTTCATAAAACTTGGTCGACACCTCGGGGCCTCTATCCTCGGCAGCGTACCGCTCATCGGGGCAAGAATACCGCTTACCGCCCTTTGGGCGAAAATCCTTGGGGAGCCAACCATGACTTCAACCGTGACGCAAACCGTGCCGTCCGATTCTGGCCGTCGAGACAGCTGGCTGTCGACGCCGATCTTCGGCATTCCCTTTCCCCTCTTCGCCATCGCGGCCGGGGTTCTCGTCGTCTCCATGGCGACGGACACGATACCCACCGGCATGATCGGCGCC
Source organism: Salinicola sp. CR57 (assembly GCF_003206585.1). Classification (NCBI taxonomy): domain Bacteria; kingdom Pseudomonadati; phylum Pseudomonadota; class Gammaproteobacteria; order Oceanospirillales; family Halomonadaceae; genus Salinicola; species Salinicola sp. CR57. The sequence goes on along the minus strand of NZ_PZJL01000005.1, from coordinate 70,402 downwards.
CTGCTGGTCATGATGATCCTGGGCGAACTGATGGGATTCATCGGCGATCGCCTGCCGATCGTCAAGAGCTATCTGGGTGGCGGCGCCATCCTGGCCATCTTCGGTGCAGCGACGCTGGTCTACGTCCAGTGGCTGCCGACCGGTGTCGTCGACAACGTGACCCAGTTCATGAAGAGCGGTGGCTTCCTCAACTTCTACATAGCCGCGCTGATCACCGGCAGTATCCTGGGCATGGACTCCCGCGTGCTGGTCAAGGTCGGCTCGCGCTACGCCCTGCCGCTGATCTGCGCCGTGCTGTTCGCCGCCCTGTTCGCGATCGCCGTCGGCTGGGTCATGGGATTCTCGCCCCAGGACGCGGTCGTGGTCATCACCCTGCCGATCATGGGCGGCGGCATGGGCGCCGGTGCGGTGCCGATGAGCCAGATCTACGAGCAATTGCTGGGCCAGCCCGCCAGCTACTACATCTCGATCCTGGTGCCGGCGCTGGCGCTGGGCAACGTCTTCGCCATCATCATTGCCGGCCTGCTCAACGGCCTGGCCAACCGGATGCCGAGCCTGACCGGCAACGGCCAGATGATGCCGGGCGTCGAGATCGAAGAGCGCGAAAGCAAGCCGGATCTCTCCAAACTGGGCATCGGCGTCATCGCCGCCCTGACCTTCTTCGTCGCCGGTGAAATCCTGGGTGGATTCATTCCGCTGCATCCGTACGCGCTGATGATCATTCTGGTTGCCGTGCTCAAGATCGCCAACGTGGTGCCAGAATCGATCAACGAGGCCGCTGCACAGTGGTTTCAGTTCGTCGCCAAGAACTGGACCTTCGCCCTGCTGTTCGGTATCGGCATCGCCTATACCGACCTCGGCCAGGTGATCGATGCGATCTCCATCACCTACGTGATGATCGTCTTTGCCGTGGTGGCGGGTGCCGCCTTCGGCGCGGGCCTGGTCGGCAAGCTGGTCGGCTTCTACCCGATCGAATCGGCGATCACCGCCGGCCTGTGCATGGCCAACATGGGCGGCACCGGTGACGTCGCCGTGCTCTCCGCCGCCAAGCGGATGCAGTTGATGCCGTTCGCGCAGATCTCCTCGCGCCTCGGCGGTGCGCTGATCCTGCTGATCTCCAGCATCGTGGTACCGCTGTTCTTTACCTGAACCGCCAGCTCAGGCCAGCCGGGTGACGGCATGGCCATGTAAAACGGCGCCCCCGT
>NZ_PZJL01000005.1:0-69157 GCF_003206585.1 Salinicola sp. CR57 | reverse complement strand
ACGGGGGCGCCGTTTCGCTGAGTGCCAACCACCTGTCGATGAACGCTTAGCCCTCTTCCTCGTCGTCGGCGAGGTCACGACCGAAACTGCGCCACTGAGCCAGGGTCATCACCTCGGTGCTCTCGGTCTGCAGGTCGTGGACGATCAGTAGCTCGCCTCGCTCCAGCTGTCGCTTGAGGTCACGCACCCAGTCGTGCATGTCCGTCGCCACTTCGGTGGTGTCGTAGCCCTGCCGGGTGACGAACGTCTCCAGCAGTGCGTCCAGCGTCTCCGCCGGCAGCATGCGATGGGGGATCTCGATAAAGCGTCCGCTCATGCGCCTGCCTCCCACGCTTCCAGCCGCCCGATGAACGTCGCCTCGTCGATCACCTCGACCTCCAGTTCCTCGGCCTTGGTCAGCTTGCTGCCGGCGCCGGGCCCGGCGACCACGGTCGCGGTCTTCTTGGAGACGCTGCCGGCGACCTTGGCGCCCAGCGCCTGCAGGCGCTCCTTGCCTTCGTCCCGAGTCATGCTCTCTAGACTACCGGTCAGCACCCAGGTCTGTCCCACCAGCGGCTGCGGACGCTCGGCCACCTCGACCTCATCCCAACTGACGCCGACCGCCCGCAGATCGTCCAGCGTCTCCTGGTTATGGGGCTGCTGGAAAAAGGTGTGGATGTGATGGGCCACCACCGGCCCGACATCGTCGACCGCCTTCAAGGCTTCCAGCGAAGCGTCGCGCAACGCCTGCAGCGAGCCGAAGTGACGCGCCAGGCTTGCCGCGGTCGCCTCGCCCACTTCGCGAATCCCGATCGCGTAGACGAACCTGGCCAGGGTCGTACGCTTGGCAGCATCGAGCGAGGCGATCAGATTGTTGGCGGACTTCTCCGCCAACCGGGGCAACTCCGACAGCCGCTCGGCCTGCAGTCGGAACAGATCGGCCGGCGTCTTGACCCAGTCCCGCTCGACCAGCAGGTCGATCAGCTTCTCGCCCAGGCCATCGATATCCAGCGCGCGGCGGCTAGCGAAGTGCTTGAGTGCCTCCTTGCGCTGCGCCGGGCAGAACAGCCCACCGGAACAGCGCGCGGCAACCTCGCCCTCGAGCCGTTCGATCTGCGAGCCACAGACCGGACACGCGGCGGGCATCTCGATGGCACGGGTCGTAGTCGGACGCTGCGATTCGACGACCCCGACGATCTGCGGGATCACGTCGCCGGCACGGCGCACGATCACCGTATCGCCGATACGCACGCCGAGACGTTCGATCTCGTCCATGTTGTGCAGGGTGGCGTTGGAGACGGTGACGCCGGCGACCTGCACTGGCTCAAGCTTGGCGACCGGCGTCAGCGTACCGACCCGGCCGACCTGGAAGGCCACGTCGTTGAGCGTCGTGGTCTGCTCCTGCGCGGGGTACTTGAACGCAATGGCCCAGCGTGGCGCGCGGGAGACGAATCCCAGCTCGCGCTGCGCGCGCAGGTCATCGACCTTTAGCACGGCACCGTCGATGTCGTAATCGAGCCCTTCGCGACGCTCGCCCAGCGACTCGCAGAATTCGACGACGCCGCTGGCGCCTTCCACCACGTCCAGCAGCGGGCTGGTTCGAAAGCCCAGTGCCCGCAGGCGCTTCAGGTAGTCGGAATGGGACTGGGCGTCATCGTCGCCCTCCAGTCGCGCTACCTGGTAGGCGCAGAACTCCAGCGGGCGCTGGGCCGCGATCGATGAGTCCAGTTGGCGGAGGCTACCGGCGGCCGCGTTGCGCGGATTGGCGAAGACCTTGTCGCCCCTTTCGCGCGCCCGCTCGTTCATCGCCTCGAAGCCGGAGTGACGCATGTAGACCTCGCCACGCACTTCGATCAGCGACGGCACCGACTTGCCGCGTAGCTTTAGCGGTATGGAGTGAATCGTGCGCAGATTGAGGGTGACATCCTCGCCGGTACGGCCGTCGCCACGCGTCGCGCCCTGAACCAGTTGGCCGTCCTCGTAGACCAGCGACACGGCCAGACCGTCGAGCTTGGGTTCGCAGCAGAACGCCAGCGATTCGGGATCCTGCTCGAGCTTGTCGGCCGCGCGCTTGACGAAGGCTCTCAGCTCACCCTGATTGAAGGCGTTGTCGAGCGACAGCATCGGCACCGCGTGGGTGATTTCCCGGAAGTGATCGGCAGGCGCCGCACCGACGCGCTGGGTCGGGGAATCCGGCGTGACCAAGCCGGGATGATCGGCTTCCAGCGACTGCAGCTCGCGCAGCAGCTTGTCGTATTCGGCGTCGGTGATCTGCGGCGAATCCTCGACGTAGTAATGGTAGTTGGCGTCATCCAACTGCTGGCGCAGGGCACTGGCCCGCTCGCGGACCGCTGGGGGAATCTGGCTCATGGCGCTCGGTTCGATCGCTGCTCAAAAAAGTGACACGCATTGTAGCGGAAGCCCGCCGCGGCTGCCGCAGTGGCGCCCATCAGCGAACGCCGGAAACGACGACGGGGCCCGAAGGCCCCGTCGTCGATACCGCTACCGCGTTAGGTATCAGGCTGCGTCAGTTGGCCTGATAGCGATGCAGTCGATGGCGCCGCTCGAACTCCTGCACTCGCTGGCGCGCGAACTCGATCGTCTGCGCGGTCATCACGCTGTGGTTCTCGTCCTTCAGCTCGCCGCCCAGGTTGCGTACCAGCACCATCGCCGTCTCCAGCATCGCCTCGAAGGCCGCGGCCGTATCGTTGGCACCCGGGAGCGGCATCAGGAAGGTCACGCCCGGCGTCACGATCTCCTGCATGCTATCCAGGTCGAACACCCCCGGCTTGACGACGTTGACCATCGAGAACTGAAGTTCGCTATCGTCGGCTTCGGTTTCGTAGCGATGGAAGATACCCATTTCGCTGAAGCGCAGACCGCAGGCCAGCATCAGGTTGAGCAGATCGGCACCGTCGAAGCCCGCTTCCGTTCTCGCCAGCACGCTGATGACGATGATCTCCTCGGAGTGCGCCAGAGTTTCCCTGGCCCGCGCCGCGCTCACATGGTGGCGCTTGGCACGTTCGACGGCGGGATGTTGAGTCACCACGTCGTTGCGTGGCGCCTCTTCGACCTCTTCCATCGGCACCGAGGCAAGTTCGTCCTCTCCACGCACGGCAGCGGTCCGCGAACGATCCTGCTGCTGCTGGGGCGCCTCGGGTTCCTCGGCCATCCGAGCAACGCCAAACTGACCATCGCCGGGCGGCACCAGCGCCGTGATCTGCAGGCGGTCGGGCGTCTCGGCACCGGCGACTTCATCCCCCCCCAGGCGAGGCTCTTCATGCCGCGCCGATGTTCTCGCGCGGCTCTCCTCGGTCTCGCGCCGAGCATCCTCACGCTTGTGACTCAGGCGCTGGGCGGATTCGCTGACGCGCTTGGCACCCGCGCGAACGGCGCTCTTCACATTGTTCGTGACGTTGTGCTGCATGTCGGCGAACGACGACCGCGCACCTCGGTCGAGAATGCTGCTCTGCAGCTTCTCTTCCGGGATCCGCTCCTGTCGCTTGGGCTCGGTGGGTCTGACCGGTTCCGAACCGTCGCCGCTGCGCTCGAACGTCGCCGGACGCAGGACACGTGCCCCTCCATTGGGCAATTCCCAGTTGACCTCGGCCTCGCGGGCCGCCTGTTCCGGATCCGCCTCGGATCCGTCGTCGACTCCATTATCTCCCATCGCCTGATCTAGGCGTGGAACTCGACGTTGGCGCTGCAGGCGACGGAAGCCATCGATCACGATGGTCGCCACCAAAACCAGCCCCAGGATGATCAGCCACTCTCTTAGTTCCATGGGTCGTCTTGCCTGTTCGCGGTGCCACTATGCTGGAAGAGGACAACATGCATTCGGCATGTCGGCACTAGCATAGCGTGATTTGTCAAAAATGGGCTACTTTTTTTCTTTGTCAAGCAAAGTTTTGCCCATCAGCAATCACCCTTCAATTCCCTTCGATGTCGAACATCCTATTACGCCGTTAGCCGGTTTGGCTATTTTTGCCAACTTCAGGACGCCTCCGCCATCGACGCCGCTTCATCCACACCCACGGATACCAGACGCGAGACGCCCGGCTCCTGCATCGTGACTCCCATCAACCGTTCGGCGGCTTCCATCGCGATTTTGTTATGGGTGATGAAGATGAACTGCACGCTCTCGGACATTTCCTTGACCAGTTTCGCGTAACGCCCCACGTTCGCATCGTCGAGGGGAGCGTCTACCTCGTCGAGCATGCAAAAAGGGGCCGGATTGAGCTGGAAGATGGCGAATACCAAAGACAGCGCCGTCAGCGCTTTTTCTCCCCCGGACAGCAAATGAATGGTGCTGTTTTTCTTGCCCGGCGGCCGTGCCATGATCGCCACCCCCGTCTCCAGCAAATCCTCCCCCGTGAGGGTCAACCACGCGGCCCCGCCACCGAAGACTCTGGGAAAAAGTGCCATCAGGCCACGATTCACTTCCTCGAAAGTCTGCTTGAATCGGGTCCTGGTCTCCTGATCGATGCGCTTGATCGCGCGCTCCAGTGTCTCGATCGCCTCGCTCAGTTCGGCGTGCTGGGCCTCGAGATAGTCGCGCCGCTCGCTCTGCTGCTCGTACTCCTCGATCGCCGCCAGGTTGATCGCTCCGAGGCGGCGGATGCGCTCGCCGGTCTCCTCCAGGCGGGTCTGCCAGGCCGATTCCGTGGCATTGAGATCGAGGTTCTCCTGCAGCGTCTGCTCATCCTGCTGCTGCTCCGCCAGCGTCTCCCGTTGGGCATCGGCCTTGAGCGTCAAGGCCTGAACCTGCATTCGCGCTTCCTGCAGCCGCTGGCGGAGCCCTTCGAGATTACGCTCGTGCTGCTGACGCTCGATCTCGGCCTGGCGTAGCGTCTCGCCGATCTGGTTGGCCCGCTCCCGGCAGCGGTCGAGCGTGGACTCCTGCTGGGACCGCGTCTCGAGCAACCGCTCCAGGCGTTCACGCTGATCCTCGCCGGGTTCGTGGAGCGTCTCTCGCTGCTCACGAAGCCACTCGCAGCGTTCGTCGAGACGGGAGAGCTGGTCGCGGCTGCGCTCGACCTGCTGCTGAAGCTCGCCGCGCTGCGCCTCGAGACGCTGGCGTTCGAGCGCCAGTTGCTGCTGGGTCTGATGTGTCTGCCGCTGCTGCTGACGCAACTCCCCCAGACGCGCCTGGCTCTGCTCCCGCGCCGTCTGCAGCACTTCACGCTCGGCGCCGTTGGCTTCGACCCGGTCAAGCGCCTGCTGCCAACGCTCCCGTGCGGCTTCGAGCTCCAGCCGCTGGGTCGCGTGGCGCTCCTGGCTCTGCGCCTGCTCCGCTTCGAACTCCCGCAGCCGGGAAGCGACATGCTCGAGCCGGCTATCCAACGCTGCCAGCCGGGTCGACTGCGTCTGACGCTGGTCGGCCAGCTCCCGCTCCTCATGGTGCAGCGATTCCAGCGCCGCCTCGCAGCCATCGATCTCGGCCTGCCACCGGGCGATCTGCGAATCGCGCTCGACCAGGGTGGCGTCGAGCGCGGCGAGCTCCTCGACCAGTACGTCGCGGCGTTGCCGCTGCAGCAGCACGCTATCCGCGTTGGCGTCGTCGCGACCGAGTCGTCGGGCCCAGCCATGCCCCAGCCACAGACCGTCACGGGTGATCACGCTCCGACCCGGGCCAAGATCGGCCGCCATCCGCCACGCGGCTGTCGTGTCGTCGGCGCAGTGAATCGTCGCCAGCAGTGTCGCCAGCGCCCCGGCCCCCTTGACCCGGGCACCCAGCGATTCGTCGGGCGCACTCGCCGTGGCCTGGAGCGACACCACCGGCAGCTCCCCGCTCGCCAGTGACGCCAGCGGCTCACGGGCGGATTCCGGCTCGGCCAGGCGCGCCTTCAGCCAGGGCCCGAGTACCCAGGCGACGGTGCGCTCCCAGCCGGCCGTTACCTCCAGACTCTCGGCGACTCGTGGCGCCCTCCCCAGCGGGTGATCGGCAAGGTGTTCGGCCAGGCTGGCGTCGCCATCGTTGAGTGCCGCCTCGATCAGCGCCTCGAGCGACGCCACCTCGCCCTGGCAGCGGTGCTGGCGCTCGCGCTCTTTGTCCCTGGCCGCCTGTGCCTCGGCCTGGCCTGCGCGGGCACGCTCCCGAGAGCCCTGGCGCTCCTCGCGGCGAATCTCCAACGTCTGCTGCCCCTCGTCCAGCACGGCCAGCGCTTCCTGCAGCGAGGCTTTCTCATTGTCGAGGTCGTCGACGTCCGGCAGTTCCGATCGCTGCTGCCGGCGGCGCTCCAACTCGCGGGTCAGCTCCTCGAGATGACGCTCAAGACGCTGGATACTCTCCTGCTCGCGCTCGGCCCGGTGGCGGGCATCACGATCCTGCTCGCTGAACGCCTCCCACTGCTGCTGGCACGCCTGCGCCGAGTTCTCGGCCTCCTCGAGCTGCATCTCCAGCGTCAGCAGCGCCTCGTCGGCCATCTCGATCTCGGGGAGCAGCGTCTCGAGCCGGATGTCCCACTCGCCACGGCGCTCCTCGTCCTGGGCGATCAGCTGGGCCAGGGCGTCCCGCTCCCGCTGCGCACTCTCCAGGTCACCGGAGAGCTGCTGCTGCCGCTGCCGGGCGTGCTCGAGCGACTGCTCCAACCGGGCAATGTCTGCGCCGGTCTGGTAGAACGCAGCCTGGTGAGATTCCAGCTCGGCGGCCACGGCGTCGTGGGTTTCCCGGCCCTCCGCCAGCCGCGTCTCGCACTGGCGCTGGCCGAGAATCTCGCGCTCGACCTGGATCTCGCAGTCGCGAACGCGGGTTTCTTCCTCGCGCTGCTGGCTGCGCAGGGCACGTTCGCGCAGCACCGCCAGCTCGCCGCGCAGGCGATGCTCCTCGGCTTTCAGTGTGCGATAGCGCTTGGCGGCCTCCGCCTGGCGCTTGAGCCGCTCGAGCTGCTTGTCGAGCTCCTCGCGAATGTCGTCGAGCCGCTCGAGATTCTCCTGGGTCCGCCGCAGGCGGTTTTCGGTCTCCCGTCGACGCTCCTTGTACTTCGAGATCCCCGCCGCTTCCTCCAGCGTATTGCGCAGCTCTTCCGGGCGGGCTTCGACGAGCCGGGAGATCATGCCCTGGCCGATGATCGCGTAGGAGCGCGGCCCGAGGCCGGTGCCGAGGAAGATATCGGCAATATCGCGCCGACGGCATTTCTGGCCATTGAGGAAATAGCTGGATTGCGCCTCGCGGGTCACCAGACGCTTGACCGCGATCTCGTTGTATCCGGCGTAGGCGCCGCCGAGTTCGCCATCGCGATTGTCGAAGACCAGTTCGATGGAGGCCTGACCGATGGGAGAGCGACCGGTGGAGCCATTGAAGATGACATCGGTCATCGATTCGCCGCGCAGGGTCTTGGCGGAGGACTCCCCCATCACCCAGCGCACTGCATCGATGACGTTGGACTTGCCGCAGCCGTTGGGTCCGACGATGGCGGTCATGTTGCTGTCGAACGGCACCGTGACCGGATCGACGAACGACTTGAAGCCGGCCAGCTTGATGGACTTGAGGCGCATGCGGGAAAGAAAGCTCCGAAAACCGAGTGGGTGGCGGATCGCCGACGAAGGCAACCCGCCACGGGTTTCGGCAGAGCCTAAGGCACTGCGTGATCGATATCCAGCGCCAACGTCGCCGAACCGGCCACCTCGACGCCGTCGAGCCGGCCATACAGATCACCGGATTGCGGGGTTGCCTGGCCGGTCGCCGAGACGCGCGCCACCAGATCGACGCGTGCGGCCTGGGAGAGGCGTGCGTCGGCGGTCATCGCCTGGGCGTCGCTCAGCGTCAACGTCCGTGGCAAGGCGCCCAGCGTCGTCTGTGCGATCGCCAGCGGCGGCCGGTTGCCATCGACGTCTCGCGCCACCAGGAAGACCGGGGTATCGGCCGGTAGCCGCCCCTGCAACGATGGCGACAACGTCAGGTCGACCTGCAGCGAGGGTTGCCCCGCTGCGGCAGCAGCCGACGTCGGCCCCGCTGCCGACGTTTCGTCCGGTGTCGCACCCAGCGTCTCGGCAGGCGTTTCCCGGGTCGCGGCCAGGCGCTGCTGGGCAACGGCGATCACCTTGCGCAACGCCTGACCCGACTCGGCATCCTGATAGCCGGCCATGGCGCGGCGCCAGTAGTCGATCGCCTGCGGGTAGCGGGCGTGATCGAAGGCATCGATGCCGAGCATGCCGAGCACCGTCGGCTGGCGCGGATCGAGCTTCAGCGTCTCGTCGACCAGCGCCTGGACCTCACCGGTCAGCGTGCGGTGAGCGGCGAAGAACTTCATCTGCGCCAGCTGGGCGAGCAGCGCCGGCTGGCGTCCCTGCAGCGCGATCAGTCGTTCGAGCGTCATGATCGCCTTGTCGAACTGCCCGCTGTCGCGATAGCGCGGAAACAGCTCGGCCCACGCCTTGGGGTTGTCGTCCTGGCGCCGAGCCTCGGCTTCCAGGGCGGCAAGACGCGTCTCCGGCGGCGCATGGGTCAGCGACTGGATGACCTGATAGAGCGCCAGATCGCGACGATCGCCGGTCTGATCGTAGAACAGCAGCGTGCCGGCGATCACCACGACGGCCACGACCGGCAGCAGCCAACGGCCGGCCTGGACGCGTCGCAGCGGCCGTCGACCGGTGCTGCCGGCATCCTCTAGAAGCCGCCGGTCGAGTTCCAGGCGGTCCTCGGCGAAGCGCCCCCGGTCGATCTCGCCCTCCGCCAGCGCCGCTTCCAGCGCGGCCAACCGTTGGCGATAGATCGCCAGGTTCTCGGCATTGTTACGATCGTCGGCCTCGAACGTCATCAGCGCGTCACGCAAACCGGCGGCGCGACGGAGCGGCAGCCACAGCAGCCACAGGCTCAGCAACAGCAGCGCGACGATACCTGTCCATAATGGAATCATGGGGCTTCCCCGTCATTGCGGCGGCCGTGCGAGCCGGTGTCGTGACGCGAGATCAGCGACTCGAGCCGTCGTCTCTCGTGTTCATCGAGTCCGGCGCTGCCCGATTCGCGGCCCTCCAGCCGACGCCGGCGCAAGACAAAGCCGGCCACCACGCCGGCGCCGATCGCCACCAGGCCGAAGGGCAAGCCCCACAGAAGCCAGGTGCGCGCATCCAGCCGCGGATCGTAGAGAGCGTAATCGCCGAAGCGACTGACCATGGCGTTCTCGATCTGCCGATCGCTCTGGCCATCGCGCAGCAGCGCGGCGACACGCGCGCGCATGTCCGCAGCGATCGGCGAGTTCGAGGCGCCGATCGATTCGTTCTGGCACTTGGGGCAGCGCAGCCGGGTGGTCAGATCCTCGTAGCGCTGCATCAAGGCGGGGTCGTCGAAATCCTGCACTTCGATGGCCGCGAGAGCCGTAGTACCCGCCAGGATGACGATCGGCAGCAGGCAGATCAGCAGGAGTCGACGAGTCATGGCTGCCATTTTTTCACCTCGGGGAGGATCACGTTCTCGACATCCTGAGGCGTGATATAGCCGGTATGGTGGTAACGGATGACGCCATCGGCATCGACCAGAAAACTCTCCGGCGCGCCGTAGACGCCAAGATCGAAACCGAGCGTGCCTTCCGGGTCGAACAGCGAGACCTCGAACGGGTCGCCGAACTCGTCCAGGAACTGCAATCCGTTCTCGCGCGTGTCCTTGTAGTCGACACCGACCAAACGCACGCCGCGATCGGCCAGTTCCAGCAACTGCGGCATCTCCTGCTTGCAGGTCGGGCACCACTCTCCCCAGACATTGACCAGGGTCACCTGCCCTTCGAGCAGGGAACGGTCCAGCGTGCGAGCGGGATCATCCAGCGTGGCCAGGTTGAACGCCGGGAACTCTCTGGCCAGCAGCGCCGAATCCCGCGCCGAGGGATCCTTGGCCAAGCCGCGATAGAGGAATACCACCAGCACGGCGAACAGCAGCAACGGTATCAACAGCAGCAGGCGACGTTTCATGAGATCCCCGCCCTCGCCCCGGTGCCGGGCGGGATCGATTCGTGCGTGCGCAAGGCCGCGGAGCGCCTCGGCATCCGGCGATAGCGACGATCGATGACGGCAAGAATACCGCCCGCCGCCATCATCAGGGCCCCCAGCCACAGCCAGCGCACGAACGGTTTGAGCTGAATCCGCAGCGACCAGTCGCCATTGTCGAGCCTCTCCCCCAGCGCCACGTAGAGGTCGCTGAACAGCCCCGGACGCAGCGCGACATCGGTCATAGGCATGCCGCTGGCGACATAGAAGCGCTTCTCGGGCTGCATCGTGAAACTCGCGCGTCCGGGCCGGGTCACCTCGATGGTGGCGGTATCCGCGGTGTAGTTGGGGCCGCGTCGCTCCCGAAAGTCGGTCATCGCGAACTGATATCCGCCCACCTCGACGCTCTGCCCCGGCGCCAGCCGCACGTTCCGCTCGACGTTGTAGTGCGACACCATCGCCACGCCGACGATGGTCACCGCCAGCCCCAGATGTCCCAGCACCATGCCCCAGTAGGCCAGCGTCAGCTTCTTCAGACCGCCCAGCCGACCGCGGCGGGTTTTATCAAAGATATCCCGCGCCAACGACAGCGCCAGCCACAGCGCCAGCAGCAAGCCCAGCGTGACCCCGAGACTGAAGCTTCCTCCGTAGAGAAGCGGCAAAACTGCAGCGACCACCACCGCGACGATGGCCGCTCCCCCCAGGCGCCGGGCGAGCTCCCGGCCCGGCATGCGCTTCCAGCGTGCCAGCGGCCCGAGCCCCATGAACAGGCAGAGCAGCGCCGTCAGCGGCACGAACAGCGCGTTGAAATAGGGCGGCCCCACGCTGATCTTGCCCAGGCCCAGCGCATCCAGCAGCAGCGGATAGATCGTGCCGAGCAGCACGGTGACGGTCATCACCACCAGCAGAATATTGTTGATCAGCAGCAGCGAGTCCCGCGACAGCCAGCCAAAGCCCGCAAGGGATTGAACCCGGGGAGCACGCAGCGCGAAGATCGCCAGCGACAGGCCCACGGTGACGCCGAGAAGCGCCAGGATGAACGTCCCGCGAGAGGGGTCGTTGGCGAAGGCGTGGACCGAGGTCAACACCCCCGAGCGCACCAGGAAGGTGCCCAGCAGCGACAGCGAGAAGGTGAAGATCGCCAGCAGCACCGTCCAGTTCTTGAAGGTGCCGCGCTTTTCCGTCACCGCCAGCGAATGGATCAAGGCGGTGCCGGCCAGCCACGGCAACAGCGAGGCGTTCTCGACAGGGTCCCAGAACCACCAGCCGCCCCAGCCCAGCTCGTAGTAGGCCCACCAGCTGCCCAGCGCGATCCCCACGGTGAGAAACGCCCAGGCGACGTTGGTCCAGGGCCGCGCCCAGCGCGTCCAGGCAGCGTCGAGCCTGCCACCGAGCAGCGCCGCCATGGCGAAGGCGAACACCACCGAAAAACCGACATACCCCATGTAGAGCATCGGCGGGTGCACGATCAGACCGAAATCCTGCAACAGCGGATTGAGATCGGCGCCGTCCGCCGGCACGTTGGGCAGCAGACGCTCGAACGGGTTGGACGTCAGCAGAATGAACAGCAGAAAGCCGCTGCTGATCCAGCCCATCACCCCGAGCACGCGAGCCAGCATGTCGCGCGGCAGACGCTGGGAGAAGAGGCTGACAGCGAAGCTCCAGCCGCTCAGGATCAGCACCCATAGCAGTACGGATCCCTCGTGGCTGCCCCACACCGCACTCAGCTTGTAGTACCACGGCAGCAGCGAGTTGGAGTTGTTGGCGACGTAGGCGACGCTGAAATCATCCAGCGCGAAGCTCGCGGTCAGGCTGAGATACGCCAGGACCAGAAAGAGGAACTGGCCCCAGGCCATGGGCTGGGCGAATGCCATCCACAGCGGGCGCCGGGTGGCGGCGCCCCATAGCGGCACGATCGCCTGCAGCACGGCCATGGCGAGCGCCAGAATCAGCGCGAAGTGTCCTAGTTCGGGCAGAATTCGAATCAACATGGTGTCACTCGCAACGTTTGACGAGGCAGCGTCTCAAGAGGACGGTACGCTGCCGTCCGGCAAATTGCCGGTGGCCTTCAGCGCCTCGGCGACCTCGGGCGGCATGTAAGTCTCATCGTGCTTGGCCAGCACCTGCTGGGCGATGAATTCGCCAGCGTCGTCAAGCTGGCCGATCACTACCACGCCCTGCCCCTCCCGGAAGAGGTCGGGCAGGATGTCGTCGTAGCGGACTTCGACGTCCTTGGCGAAATCGGTGACCCGGAACGTGACCTCCAGCGAGTCGCTTTCGCGCTCGACGCTGTCTTTCTCGACCACGCCGCCGAGGCGCATGGTGCGGCCGTGGGGCGCTTCGCCGGCGGCAATCTGTGATGGCGTGAAGAACAGGTTGATGTTGGCGCGCAGCGCGTAGAGGGTAAGCCCTACCGCGATGGCGACCAGCGCCACCAGCCCGACCACGATGATCAACCGGCGTTGACGTTTGGCTCTCATGAGGGGCGTGCCTCGCGGCGCTGGCGTCGCTTCAGCGTCTGCATGAGCTGGCGCCGCTCGAGCCTGGCCCACAGGATGAACCCCACGACGATCAGCGCCGCCAGGCCCCAGGCAGGCCAGACGTATTTGGCATAACCGCCCATGGTCAGGAAGGCGGCGAATGAATCGAAAGCCATGTCACGTTCCGTTGATTGATGCCGGCAGGGTCGGCGTCGCCCTGTCGATCCGAGTTGTCAGTCGGCCAGCACCTGTACCCAGCGAGCCCGCGATTCGCGGCGGATCAGCTCGTTGCGCAGCCGGTACAGTGTCAGGGCGATGAACAAGGCGTAGAACCCCAGTACCATCACCAGTAGCGGCATCCACATGCTGGCCGGCATCGCGGGCCGCTCGGTCAGGCTGAACGTGGCCGGCTGGTGCAGCGTGTTCCACCACACCACCGAGTATTTGATGATCGGGATGTTGACCACCCCCACCAGCGTCAGCACCGCCACCGCCTTGGCACCTTGGTCGCCGCGGCCAAAGGCGCCGCGCAGCGCGATCACGCCGATGTAGAGAAACAGCTGGATCAGCATCGAGGTCAGCCGCGCATCCCAGGTCCACCAGGTGCCCCAGGTCGGCACGCCCCACAGCGAACCGCTGAACAAGCCAAGGACGGTCATCGCCGCGCCGAACGGTGCCATCACGCTGGCGGCCATGTCGGCGACCTTGATCTTCCAGATCAGGAACACCGCGGAAGCCAGGGCCATGGCGACGAACACGCTCTGGGCCAGGATCGCCGAGGGCACGTGCACATAGATAATGCGGTAGCTGTCACCCATCTGGTAATCGGGGGGCGATATCGCCAGCGACCAGACCGTGCCGATCGGCAGCAGGATCAGCGCGGCGACCCAGAAGAAGGGCTGCAGCCTGCCGCAGATCGCATAGCTCCACTTCGGGGAGCCCAGTTTGTGCACGAACGTCCACATGCGCTATATCACCATGTCCTTGCCGAGCCTCGTCCCACTGCAGCCGATCTCGCTAGCCGTTCACACTGATTCGCAGGCTGCCGGCTATCGCGAATGGCGCCGCGGCCAAGGCCAGCGCCAGCAGCGCCCCCAACAATGCCAGCGCCGGCCCTGCCATCCCGCCCTCGATGGCCGCCTTCACCGCGCCGGCACCAAAGATCAGCACCGGGATGTAGAGCGGTAGCACCAGCAAGGAGAGCAGCACGCCACCGCGCGGCAAGCCGACGGTCAAGGCGGCGCCGATCGCGCCGATCAGGCTGAGCGTCGCCGTTCCCAGCGCGAGCGACAGCATCAGCGCCAGATAGCCCGCCCCCGGCAGCGCCAGCAGCACGCCGAGCAGTGGCGCGCAGAGTGCCAGCGGCAGCCCGGTCAACAGCCAGTGAACGACGACCTTGGCCAGACAGAGCACAGGCAGTGGCAGCGGTGAAAGCTGCATCTGCTCGAGACTGCCATCCTCGTAATCGCCACGGAACAGGCCGTCCAGCGACAGCAGCATGGCGAGCAACGCCGCCACCCACAGCAATCCGGGGGCGACGCTGGCCAGCAGGTCCGGCTCGGGCGATATCCCCAGCGGGAACAGCACCACCACCAGCGCCAGAAACATCAGCGGGTTGACCAGATCGCCGCCGCGCCGCCGCGCAATCTTCAGCTCGCGCCGAACCTGGGCAACGCAACCGCCCCACAGGCCGATTTCCTCGCCGCGCCCGGTCGTCGAACCGCCCGAATTCGCGCTCATGCGGGCTCTCCCAACAGCAGCGAGTCTACACGACCGTTAGCGTGAAAAGTATGGTGTGTGGTCATGACGACCGCGCCTCCCGCATCACCGTGCGCGACCAGCCGCTGCTCCAGCCAGGCGACGCCCTCGCGATCGATGGCAGTGAAGGGTTCGTCGAGGATCCACAGCGGACGGGGAATCAGTTCGAGCCGCGCCAGGGCGATGCGCCGCTGCTGACCGGCTGAGAGCTGTCGTGCCGGGATATCCTCGAAGCCCGCCAGCCCCACGGCCTCGAGAGCCCGTTCGAGATCGGAATCGGGCGCCCTGACGCCAGCCATGGCAGCAGCCCAGGCGAGGTTCTCCTGGGCGGTGAGCGCGGCCGATACGCCCGGGGCGTGGCCGACATAGAGAAGCTGCGACAGAAAGGCGTCGCGGGATCTGGCCAGCAGCTCGCCATGCCACTCGATGCGCCCTTCGGTCGGCGGCAACTGCCCGGTCAGCAGCTTGAGCAGCGTCGTCTTGCCGCTGCCATTGGCCCCCTCGATACGCAGGATATCGCCGTCCTCGACCCGCAGGTCGAGCGCTCGAAACAGCCAGCGGTCATCCCGCTCGCAGGCGAGCCGACTGGCCCGCAGTGACACCTTCACCGCCATGCGACCTCGCGATCCGGACAGGTTTCGCCGACGGCGCCGGCCACGGCAGGCGCCACTCTACACCGAAGGCCCAAGAGCTCGCCACACTCGGCCAGGAACGTCGCTACCTGGTGACGTCCCGGGTCGTTATCGGCTTGCCGCCGCCGCTTGCCTTGCTATGATGGCGGTACCACCTCGGGAGAAGACGATGACAAACGCCGCACCGAGCTATCTCCAGCGCCAGCCGAACCTGCCGCTGATCGACGGCAACTGGGAACCCATCGACGCGACCGATCTGGTCGAGATACCGCTGCTGGGCCAGGTCGCGGCCGGGCTGCCGATGGAAGCCTGCCTCGACAACGCCACCGTTCACGTTCCGGCCAAACTGGTCCGTCGCAACACCTATGCGCTGCGCGTACGTGGCGACTCGATGATCGACAGCAACATCTTCGATGGCGATGTCATCATCATCGAGCGTTACGAGTCGGCGGAAAACGGCGAGACCGCCGTGGTGCTGATCAACAATCAGGAAGTGACCCTGAAGAAGCTGTTCATCGAGAAGTCCGGGGTCCGTCTGCAGCCGGCCAACGACAACATGCCGCCGATCTACCTCAAGAACGAGGACGTGCAGGTGCTGGGGCTGGTCATGGGCGTGATGCGCAATCCCCCTCAGGCGGCCTGATGCGCTACCCCATTCCCGACCTTTCCCCCGGGGAGTGGCACGTCGAAGCCCTCGAGATCGAAAAGAGCCGGTTCATCTGCCGGCTCTGCCACACCCCGGACAACGCCACCTTCGAGGCCCTGCTGGCCGAGACCCGCCTCGCCTATCCGGATGCCAGCCACCACTGTTCCGCCTTCATCGCCGGCGCGCCCGGCGAACAGGTCGCGATCGGCTTCTCCGACGACGGCGAGCCGGGCGGTACAGCCGGACGCCCCATGTTCCAGGCGCTGGAGGGCAGCGGGCTGGGCCAGGTCGGCGCAGTGGTGACGCGCTACTTCGGCGGCACCAAGCTGGGCACAGGCGGCCTGGTTCGCGCCTATACCCAGGCCGTGCTCAAGGCACTCGACACGCTGCCCAGGCACGCTTTCACCGAACGCCGCGCGGTCGCGATCCAGGTCGATTTCAGCAACGAGGCGGAAGCCCGCCGCTGGCTGGCCGAGCACGACATCCCCGTCACCGATGCCGACTACGATAGCCAGGGAGCGCGCCTCAGCCTGGCGTGGCCGGCCGACGACACTCTCTCGCTGACGCGACTGGAGCAGCGCCTCAAGGGCGCGCTCGTGCGCCTCTGATCCCGGCGCGCAAGGCCCTGGCCCGATGATCCCCGACCGCTAGTCACCCTCTCCCGGGCTGTTTCGATCCTCCCGGCAAGCCCCTCGTGCCACCTCGTGGGAAAGCCGGATATGTTCCTCGAGCAGTGCCCGAGCCGCGGGAACATCGCGAGCCATGGCCAGCTCCACCAGTTGGCCGTGCTGGAGGTTGAGCGTCTCCCGGATCGTATCGTTGGCCGGCGCCATCCGACGATAGCGGTCGAACTGGTCGTGCAACTGCTCGATGAAGCGCAGCAGCCACGCCGAACCGCAGGGTTCGAGCAGGTGGCGATGGAACTGGAGATGCATCTGCTCCCAGTGTTCCAGCTGCCCCGGCGTCTCGTCGGCTCGCTTGAGACGGTGGAACGCCGCCAGCAGGCCGGCTTCCCATTCGTCGCCGCCCGCCTGGAGCGCCTGAGCCAGCGCAAGCCCCTCCAGACGTCGCCGCAGATCGGCGATGTCGTCGAGTTCGGCACGCTTGAGCGCGGGAACCCGAAAGCCACGCTGATTCTCCTGCTCCAGCAGTCCATAGGCGGCCAGACGATTCAACGTCTCACGTAGCGGGCTCAGACCAACGCCGTAGCGCTGCCTGAGCACGGTGATCGCCAGCTTCTGCCCCGCGGTAAAACGACCGTCGATCAGATCGCGCTTCAGCGCTGCATACAGTTGGCTCGCCGTCATGTTGGTGGTGGCGGCTTCAGCTCCCATAAAGACGACCCTTCCGATTCAGTGGCAAAGATTCACTATCGCACCGACCCCGGGCGTCTCGCCAATCAGGGGCTTGACCTGCACGATAATACGACGCCATAGTAAAAAATCGATTTTTCACATCATAACCGATTAGCATCCGTTAACCGAAAGGCCTTCGGCAACCAACGGACCGCCTTACAATAATTCGGGTATCGCCATGTCTCTTGCCTTCGACCATAACAATCCCTTCCCCTCTCGCCGCAGCGCCACCTATGCCAAGGGCGGCATGGTGGCCGCCTCTCAGCCGCAGGCGAGTCAGGCTGGGCGGGACATCCTCGCCCAGGGCGGCAATGCGATAGACGCCGCCATCGCGACGGCAGCCATGTTGACCGTGGTCGAGCCCAGCGGCAACGGCATCGGCGGCGACGCCTTTGCCCTGGTGTGGCTGGCCGAGGGCCGCGACGGTGGCGGCAAGCTCCATGGCCTCAATGCCAGTGGGCACGCGCCGAAGCGATTGACGCCCGACGCGGTCAAGGCAGCGGGCCATGACGAGATGCCCCTGCACGGCTGGACCCCGGTCACCGTCCCCGGCACCCCCGCCGCCTGGGCCGAACTCTCGCGCCAATACGGCAAACTGGATTTCGCCACCCTGCTGGCGCCGGCCATCCGCAGCGCCCGGGAGGGCTTTCCCGTCTCCCCGGTCATCAGCCAACTCTGGCAGCGTGCCGAGATCGAGTTTCGCGCCAAGGCGGACGATCCCGCCATCGCCTCCTGGCTGGAGGCATTCACACCCAATGGGCACGCCCCCCGTCCGGGCGAACTCCATCGTAACGAGGCCCAGGCGAAAACCCTGGAAGCGCTGGCGGAGAGTCGCTGCGAGAGCTTCTACCGCGGCGAGCTGGCGCAGCAGATCGATGCCTTCTCCCGGGCTACCGGTGGCTATCTACGCGCCGACGATCTGGCCGACTATGCGCCGGAGTGGGTCGACCCGATCTCGGTCAACTACCGTGGCATCGACGTCTGGGAGATTCCCCCCAACGGCCAGGGCATGGTCGCGCTGATGGCGCTGCGGATGATGGAAGGGTTCGACGTCACGGTGCGCGACGACCCACGGCTGCTGCACCGCCAACTGGAAGCGATGAAGCTGGCCTATACCGACGGCCATCACCACATCACCCAGGCCGAGCACATGCGCACCAGCGTCGACGCGCTGTTGAGCGACGAGTATGCCGCCACCCGCCGCGCCCTGATTGGCGAGCGCGCGATCGATCCCCAGCCCGGGCAGCCACAAGCTGGCGGCACCGTTTACCTGGCTACCGCCGACAGCGACGGCAACATGGTCTCCTATATCCAGAGCAACTATCACGGTTTCGGTTCCGGCGTGGTGGTGCCGGATACTGGCATCTCGCTCCAGAATCGCGGCCACGGCTTCAGCCTGGACGCCGATCACGTCAACGTGCTGGCTCCCGGCAAACGCACCTTCCACACCATCATTCCCGGCTTCTTGACTCAAGGGGAGACCGCACTCGGCCCGTTTGGCGTCATGGGCGGCTTCATGCAGCCCCAGGGCCACATGCAGGTCGTGATGAACCTGGTCGACTTCGGTCTCAACCCGCAGGCGGCGCTGGATGCACCGCGCTGGCAGTGGATGGGCGGGCGCAGGATCGGTATCGAGCCCGGCTACCCGATGCATCTGGTCCGCGAGATGTCCCTGCGCGGCCACCAGATGACGGTGGCCGTGGACAGCACCGCCTACGGTCGTGGCCAGATCATCCTGCGCGACCCGAACAGCGGCGTGTACTGCGGCGGCACCGAGCCCCGCACCGACTCCAGCATCGCGGTGCTCTGATCGATGGCCAAGCGTTCCTTCACCACCCAGCGCCACCTGTTCATGGCCTTCTTGCGTATCGGGCTGCTCGGCTTCGGCGGCGGCCCGTCGATGATTCCCCTCGTCCGCGCCGAAGCGGTGACCCGCTATCGATGGATGAACGACGAGGAGTTCGGTGACGTGCTGGCCATCGGCAATACCCTGCCCGGCCCGATCGCGACCAAGATGGCCGGCACCATCGGCTATCGGGTCGGCGGTGTGCTGGGCTGCATCAACGCTGTCGTCGCCGTCATCGTGCCGTGCATCGTGGCGATGGTGGTGCTCCTGGGGCTGTTCACCCGCTATCGCGATCAGCGCTGGATCCAGGGCATGAGCGAGGGCGTCGTCCCGGTGGTGATGGTGATGATGGCCCAACTGACCTGGGACTTCTTCCAGAAATCCCGCGTCGTGCTCGGCTGGATCGCGACCCTGATCATGGGCGTGGTCGCCGGCGGCCTGATCTATGGACTCGGCATCCACCCGGGACTGGTGATCGGCGCGATCCTCATCGCCGCCCTGCTACGACCGGAGCGGCGGCACAAACGCAGCGGGGAGGCCAAGCCATGATCTACTGGGACCTGTTCGTGGCATTTTTCATCCCCAATATCGTCGGCTACGGCGGCGGCCCGGCGATCATCCCCCTGGTGGAGAACGAAGTGGTCGGCCGCTACGGCTGGATGAGTTCCCAGCAGTTCGCCGAGACGCTGGCGCTGGGCAACACCCTGCCCAGCCCGATCGCGACCAAGATGGCCGGCTACATCGGCTATGACGTGGCCGGGATCGGCGGCGGCCTGGTGGCGACCTTCGCCACCGTCGCCCCTTCGCTGATCCTGATGCTGGTCGCGCTGGGGACGCTGTATCGCTACCGGGATTCGATCAAGGTCAAGTCGATGAGCCAGTGGGTGAGACCGGTGATCATGGTACTGATGGGCTATCTCACCTGGTCGTTCCTCGACGAAGGTGTCCATGATGCCGGCTGGATCCACACGGGCATCATCGCCGCGATCGCCGTCGTCATGCTGTGGCGACTCAAGCTCCATCCGGTATGGGCCGTGGTCGTCGGACTGGTTTACGGCGGCCTGTTGCTCGGATAGACGAGCGCTGAACCGAAGCGCATCCACAAGGCAAGATCCTGAAGAGAGGCAGCGAAAGAGACAACGACTCAGCAAGAATCGATACGACGTCAAACCAACAGACCAAAACAAGGACAACCCATGTTCCACGACGTACTCCTCCCGGCCCCCCGCAAGCGTCTGGGGCGGCTGCTCGCCTCCGGGGCAGCCATCGCCTCCCTGGCCGTCGGGCTCGGCGCCGGCGGCCTGACCGTCAGCCAATCGGCCCAGGCTGACGACTACCCCGACCATGCCATCGAATTCATCGTCCCCTGGTCGCCGGGCGGCGGCAGCGATGCCCTGATGCGCATCATCTCCAACGCGGCGCCGGAATTTGTCGGCCAGCCGATGCCGGTGATCAACATGCCCGGCGTCAGTGGCACGATCGGACTCAAGGAGCTCGCCCAGAAAGACCCCGACGGTTACACCGTGGGCCAGATTCACGAGGGCTTGATGGCCGCCAACGCCACCGGCCTGACGACGCTCAACTGGGACGATTTCCAGCCGATCGCCTCGCTGGCCTCGTCGCCGCAATATCTCGTGGTCAATGCCGACAGCGACTGGAAGACCTTCGACGAGTTCGCCGAGTACGCCAAGGCGCACCCCGGCGAAATCCGCATCGGCGCCACCCTCGGTGGCATCCCCCACGTTCACGCGGCAATGATCGAGGACGCCATCGGCGCCCAATTCCGCTATGTCGGCTTCGAGGGGACCGGTGCCCGCATCCGGTCGCTGGTGGGTGGCCATATCGACGCATCGATCGGCGACATCTCGTCGAGCCTGGAGTTCGTCAAGAACGGCGACCTGCGATTCCTCGCCGTCGGTAGTAAAACGCGACTCGAACAGACTCCCGACGTTCCCACCTTCCGCGAGCTCGGCTACGACAATCTCGACATGAGCATCAATCGCGGCATCGTCGCACCCAAGGGAATCGACCCTGCCAGGGTCGAGACGCTGGCCAAAGACTTCGAGGCGATGTCCGAGGATCCCGCTTTCGTCGACCGGGTCAACAAGGCCGGTGCCGAGGTCGAGTTCATGGGACCGCAGGCGTACGCCGACTACCTCGCCGACGTCGACGGCACGATCAAGCGCCTTTCAGGCAAGTTGGCACGATGAGCGAGACCACCGACATGGCCTCCCGCCCCGGGCGGGAGGCCAGCAGCGAACGTGGCAAGGCGCTCGCCAACCTCATCTTCAATGCCGCACTGGCGGCACTTTTCGTCGGCCTGTTCGTGCAGGCCGGCGACCTGCCATCGTCGATGTGGGAACCGCTGGGTGCCGGGTCCTTTCCCCGGCTGATCCTCGGCGCCCTGGTGATCTTCAATCTGGCGATCGTGGTCCAGTCGGCGCTGGCACTGCGCCAGGCAGACCCGGCGACCCGCGTGGGAGTCGGCCGCTGGTTCGTCCAACGGCGACTGGCCTTCGCCACCCTGGCGGCCTTCTGTGTCTACGCGCTACTCATGCCATGGATCGGCTTCGCACTGGCGTCGCTGCTGTTCCTGTTGGCGGTCCAGGTCATCCTGGGCGCGCGTCGCGGGCGCCGACTACTGATCGCCTGTCTCGTCGCGGCGGTCTTCGGTCTCGGCCTCTATGCGTTGTTCAGCCATGTATTTCTGATCTCCTTGCCCTCGGGCCGCCTGTGGTAGCGGAAGGCGGTAACCCGAAGCTTCATCCCCGACAGACCGACAGCCCCATACCGACAACAACCAGGGGCCAAGAGGGTTCTTCATGCCGATGACCGATGCGCTGCTCAGCAGCGTCGAACAACTGTTTTCGCTGGCGACGCTTGCCAGCATGATGATTGGCGTCATGGCAGGTGTCGTGGCGGCCGCCATTCCTGGCTTCACGATCACCATGGCGATCGTGCTGACACTACCGGTCACCTTCACCATGCCGCCGCTGCAGGGCGTCGCCACGATGCTCGCCGTCTATGTCGGCGGCGGCTCGGGCGGGCTGATCAGCGCGGCGCTGCTGGGTATCCCCGGCACGCCCTCCGCCGTGGCGACGACGTTCGACGCCTACCCGATGGCGCGCAAGGGCGAGCCCGGCCGGGCGCTGGCGCTGGGGATCTGGGCGTCGTTCTTCGGCGCACTGGTCAGCGCCGTGGTGCTGATCGTCGCCGCGCCCCCGCTGGCGATGATCGCCGTCAAGCTCGGGCCATGGGAGTACTTCTCGCTGATCCTGTTCGCCGTGACGGTGGTGGCGAGCCTGGTCGGCAAGTCGATCCTCAAGGGGTTGATGATGAGCCTGCTGGGGCTGTTCATCGCCACGGTGGGACAGGACCCGATGATGGGCGTACCGCGTTTCACCTTCGGCGTCGACGTCTTGGCGGCCGGCATCCCGTTTCTGGTGGTGCTGATCGGGATTTTCGCCGTCAGCCAGCTCGCCAGTGAGGTCGAGAACCCGGCGGCGCTTCAGCGCGGGGAGTCGCTGGTCCGCGGCGACATGCACTTTCGACCGTTCACGGTGATGCGCGAGGTTCTGAGTCGACCGGGCAACCTGTTGCGGTCGTCGCTGTTGGGCGTGGTCATCGGCGCCGTGCCCGGAGCGGGCGGCAGCATCGCCAACCTGATCGCCTACGACCAGGCCAAACGCGCCTCGAGGACGCCGGAGCGTTTCGGTACCGGCATCGCCGACGGCGTGGTCGCCTCGGAGTCCGGCAATTCCGCCACCGCCGGCGGCGGGCTGATACCGATGATCGCGCTGGGCATCCCCGGCAGCGCCGTCGACGCCGTGCTGATGGCGGCGTTGATGGTGCAGGGCGTCAGCGTCGGCCCACGCCTGATCATGGACAGTGCGGACTTGGTCTATGGCATGTTCCTGGCGATGTTCCTGGCCGCCGGCATGGTACTGGCCTTCTGCCTGATCAGCATGCGCTGGTTCTTGCGGATCACCGAGATTCCCAAGTCGATCATCGTGCCGGTGGTCCTGGTCTGCTGTGCCGTTGGCGCCCTGGCGCTCAACAATCGCATCACCGACCTCTACCTGCTGGTCGGCGTTGGCCTGGTCGGTTATCTGCTGGCGAAGCTCGACTATCCGCTGGCACCGCTGGTGCTGGGGGTCATCCTGGGGCCGATTGCCGAGACCAATCTACGACGTGCGCTGATGGCCGACGAGAACTGGACACTGTTCTTCACCCGGCCGATCTCGGCGGCCCTGCTGCTGCTCGCCGTGCTGTCGGTGGCGTTCACCGTTCGACGTCTGCTCCAGCAACGGGCGATCGCCCGGACCTGAGCCCGCGCGCGGTCGGGTCGTCCCGCCCGCCGGGGGCCTCACCGGGGCATGGCATACCGTCACGATTGTGCTAGTTTAGCGCCCGCCAGATCCTTGGAGGCCGCATGGCACGACACCACTTTTCCGTACCCACCGACGCCTCCCCGCGCGGGCGCCTCGGCCTGGCGCCCATGGAGGGCGTCATCGACGGCGATACGCGAGCACTGCTGAGCGAGGATGGCGCCCTGGACTGGTGCGTCACCGAATTCGTGCGTGTCGTCGATGCCAGATTGCCGCCCCGCGTCTTCCTGCGCCACTGCCCCGAGCTGGCGACGGCGGGCAGCGCCGGGCCGGTCACCCCCTCCGCCACCCCCGTTACGCTGCAGTTGTTGGGCTCCGACCCCCGGGGCCTGGCGGCCAACGCCGAACAGGCGATCTCTCAGGGCGTCACGCGTCTCGACCTCAACTTCGGCTGCCCGGCCAAGACCGTCAACCGTCATGACGGCGGTGCCTCGCTGTTGAGGACGCCGGAGCGGGTCTACGCCGTGGTCGGTGCGGTGGCCGAGGTCAGCCAGCGGCATGGTGTCTCGGTCAACGCCAAGCTGCGGCTCGGCTTCGACGACAAGCAGTTGGCCCTGGCCTGTGCGCAAGCGGCCGAGGCCGGCGGCGCCGAGGAGCTGGTGGTTCACGCCCGTACCCGGCGTGAGGGCTATCGACCACCCGCCCACTGGGAGTGGATCGCCCGGATCCGCGCCGGGGTCAGGGTGCCGGTGGTGGCCAATGGCGATATCTGGTCGCTCGAGGATTACTGGAAGGCGCGCACGCTGTCAGGCTGCCGCGACGTCATGCTGGGGCGTGGCATGCTCGCCGACCCATGGCTGGCGCGGCGCATTCGCCATTGGCTGGAAACCGGCGGTGAACGGCTGTCACCGACGCCGTGGTCGGCCCGCAGCGACATGCTGATTCGCTATGCCGACGCCAAACGCGACGCGGGAATGGCCGAGAAGGTCATCGTTTCGCTGCTGAAACAGTGGCTCAACATCATGCGGGGGCGAGATTCCGAGGCCGCGGCGCGTTTCACCGCTCTGCGCCGGGAGACCGCACTGGCGCCCTTTGTGGCCGGATTGAGCGACCTTGGGTCGAGCTCGGACTCGACCAGCTCAGGAACGGCGGCGCATGCTTCTTCGACGCTGGCGGGCTAGCGCCACGAGCCCCTCAACGACAACCCTACAAACGAAAACACCCGCATGCCGAAGCATGCGGGTGTCATCTGTATGGCGCGCCCGGGAGGATTCGAACCTCCGACCCCCTGATTCGTAGTCAGGTACTCTATCCAGCTGAGCTACGGGCGCTTGAATCTTGTGAAGTGACACCGCAGGTACGCAGTGCTTGATGAATGGCGCGCCCGGGAGGATTCGAACCTCCGACCCCCTGATTCGTAGTCAGGTACTCTATCCAGCTGAGCTACGGGCGCTTGATTCATGCTTCTTTCACACTGTGCCGGTCGTGGTTTTCGCAATTGCGAAAATGGCGGAGAGGGAGGGATTCGAACCCTCGATAGGGCTATAAACCCTATACTCCCTTAGCAGGGGAGCGCCTTCAGCCACTCGGCCACCTCTCCCCGATCAGCACGGCGCGTAGATTACCGATTCCATTTGGCCTTGTCCAGCCGATAGGCCAAAAAAATTCCTAAAAACCTTAGAGGATGAAGAAGTTACCGGAAAGCTGGCGCCACCAGGGCGAGTACGGAAGAACGAAGGAGGGTTTCAGAGATAGCCCGAGCCGATAAAGGGGACGACTTCACCAGCCCAGACGGTACCAAAGCGCCTATCCAGCACTCACGCGCCAGGATCGCCGTCTTCGTCCTCGGATTTCTCACGCTGGATGCGCTGATAGATCTCTTCACGGTGGACGGCCACATCCTTGGGCGCATTCACGCCAATACGCACCTGATTCCCTTTCACTCCCAGAACCGTGACGGTAATGTCGTCGCCGATCATGAGAGTCTCTCCCACGCGACGGGTCAGGATGAGCATTATCTGATCTCCTTCTCAGGGCCTTCTTCCATTCTCGGGTCAAGCTCTCGGGCTCCTGCACGACAGGTGTACCACCCGAGGAGCGATTATGCGCCATACGGCCCCTCAGGCCAATGACGCCATTCCATGAAAACCCGTGGCATCG
The DNA here is from genome assembly GCF_003206585.1 of Salinicola sp. CR57. Taxonomy (NCBI): domain Bacteria; kingdom Pseudomonadati; phylum Pseudomonadota; class Gammaproteobacteria; order Oceanospirillales; family Halomonadaceae; genus Salinicola; species Salinicola sp. CR57. The sequence goes on along the minus strand of NZ_PZJL01000005.1, from coordinate 44,055 downwards.
TTGAAAGAGCGCATGTTCCATTCGCTTCCTTCCAACTCCCCCTTAGCGTAGAACGCTTGGGCCATTCGTGAAGGTGTTATTCGATCATTCGCTTTGAATACTGTCTTTATCGAGGCCAAACGCGGTGTGCAGCGCTCTCACCGCGAGCTCCATCGCCTTCTCGTCGATCACGACGGAAATCTTGATCTCCGACGTCGAAACCATCCGAATGTTGATGTTTTCTTCGGAGAGCACGCGGAACATCTTGGACGCGACGCCAGCATGGGAACGCATGCCGACACCGACCAGCGACACCTTGGCGATGTTCTCGTCGCCTCGCAGGTCACCTCCGCCCAAGGCCGGAATGACGTCGTTCTGCAGAATCCGCATGGTCTGCTTGTAATCGCCCTTGGCAACGGTGAAGGTGAAGTCGGTGTAGTCACCAGCCGGCGCCACGTTCTGGACGATCATGTCCACTTCGATGTTGGCATCGGCAATCGGCCCCAGAATTCGCGAAGCCACGCCGGGCACGTCGGGCGTATTGAGCAGTGTCAGCTTGGCCTCGTTCGCGGTGAAGGCGATACCGGAGATCAGCGGTTCTTCCATCGATTCGAATTCCTCGTCTGCCACGATGAGCGTGCCCGGGCCTTCCTCGAAACTCGAGAGCACGCGTAACGGTACGTTGTATTTGCCGGCGAACTCCACGGCCCGGATCTGGAGCACTTTGGAACCCAGGCTCGCGAGTTCCAGCATCTCTTCCACCGTGATCCGCTCCAGGCGCTGCGCCTTGGAGCAGACCCTGGGATCCGTGGTGTAGACGCCGTCCACATCGGTATAGATCTGGCACTCGTCGGCGTTCAGTGCCGCAGCCAGCGCCACGCCGGTGGTGTCCGAGCCGCCGCGCCCCAGGGTAGTGATGTTGCCTTCCTCGTCGACACCCTGGAAACCCGCCACGACCACCACCTGACCGTCATCCAGATCCTCCTGGAGTTCATCGGTCTCGATGCGCTGGATACGCGCCTTGGTGTGCGCGCTGTCGGTACGGATGCCCACCTGGGCACCGGTATAGGAGGTGGCCGGCACGCCCAACTGATGCAAGGCCATGGCCAGCAGCGAAATCGTGACCTGCTCCCCGGTCGAGACGAGCATGTCCATCTCGCGCGGGGTCGGATCCTCGTTGATCTGACTGGCCAGGCCGATGAGGCGATTGGTCTCGCCGCTCATCGCCGACACCACCACGACGACACGGTGGCCGGCGTCGCGATCACGCTTGACCTTCTCGGCCACGGCCTTGATCCGCTCCACCGAGCCGACCGACGTGCCTCCGAATTTCTGTACGTATAGCGCCATGAGTCTGCTCAATGCTCCCTAGCGTTGTCGACCGGCGCTGGCGCCGGTCGTGAATGCATTTAGGCCAGCCGCTCGGCAACCCAGGCCGACACGCTCTCCAGCGCCGCCGGCAGCCGTGCCGGGTCGCTGCCACCTGCTTGAGCCATATCGGGACGTCCGCCACCCTTGCCCCCGACCTGTGCGGCGACGTGATTGACGAGCTCGCCGGCCTTGACCTTGGCAACCAGATCGTCTGTCACGCCGGCGATCAGGCTGACCTTGCCCTCCTGGGCCGTTGCCAGCACCAGGATACCGGACCCCAGTTTCTGCTTGAGCTGATCGTGCAGCCCCCGCAGTTCCTTGCCCGACACCCCCTCGAGCTGGGTCGCCAGCACCCGGACGCCTTCGACCTGTTGCGCCTGCCCGAGCAGGTCGTTACCCGCCGCGCTGGCCAGCTTGGCCTTGAGGCGCTCGAGTTCCTTTTCCAATCCCCGCTGTCTTTCGAGTACGGCGTCCAGCCGTTCGACGACCTGCTCCGGCTTGACCTTCAGACGTTCGCTGACGGTATTGAGCTCCCGCTCTTGGGCCTCGAACCACGCCATTGCCGCCTCGCCGGTCACCGCCTCGATACGCCTCACCCCCGCTGCGGTGCCGGACTCGGAAACGACATGGAACGGCCCGATGTCACCACTGCGGGCCACGTGCGTGCCACCGCAAAGCTCGATCGAAAAGTCGTCGGCACCGATCGTCAGTACCCGCACGCTATCGAGATACTTGGCCTCGAACAGGGCACGAGCCCCCTTCGCCTTGGCCTCGTCGAGCGTCATCAGCTCGGTTCGGGTCGGCGCGTTGGCCATGATCTGAGCATTGACGATATGCGCGACCTGCGCCAGTTGCGCCGGCGTGAGCGGCTCGAAATGGCTGAAATCGAAGCGCAGGCGCTCGGCGCTGACCAGCGACCCCTTCTGCTGCACATGGTCGCCGAGCGTCAATCGCAAGGCTTCATGAAGCAGGTGCGTTGCCGAGTGGTTGCGCATGGTCGCCAGCCGCAGCGCGGGATCCACCTGCGGTGAGAGCCTCTCGCCGACGGTCACCCGCCCTTCGAGCATCACGCCCTCATGCAGGTGATGCCCCGCCTGCTTGCGGGTATTGGTGACCTGGAAGCGGCCACCGTCGGTTCGGAGATAGCCGGTATCGCCCACCTGGCCGCCGGACTCGGCATAGAAAGGGGTGCGATCCAGCACCACGATACCCTTCTGGCCCGCCTCGAGAGCCTCAAGCGCGTTGCCCGCTTCATCGACGATGGCCGTCACCTTCGACGAATCCTCCAGCTGATCGTAGCCGGTGAACTCGGTGCTGCCCTCGAGCTCGAGGGCGGCACCATAATCGCCGCCGAACTGGCTGGCGGCACGGGCCCGCTGGCGCTGCGCTTCCAGCTCGCGCTCGAACCCCGCCTCGTCCAGCGTCACGCCGCGCTCGCGGCAGACGTCGGCGGTCAGATCGAACGGGAAGCCGTAGGTGTCGTAGAGCTTGAAGATCGTTTCGCCGGGAAGTACGTCATCCTCGAGTGCCGAGAGCGCCTCCTCGAGCAAGCCCATGCCATGATCCAGCGTCCGCGCGAACTGCTGCTCCTCCTTCAGCAGTACCCGCTCGATCTGATTGCGGGCCTGACGCAGCTCGGGGTAGGCTTCGCCCATCTCGGCGTCGAGCGCTGCCACCAGCTTGTGGAAGAACGGCTCGCTGGCGCCCAGCTTGTGCCCATGGCGTACCGCCCGGCGGATGATGCGACGCAGCACGTAGCCACGACCTTCGTTGGACGGCAGGACACCGTCGACGATCAGGAAGGCACAGGAGCGGATATGGTCGGCAATGACCCGCAGCGAGGGCGTCTTGATATCGTCATGGCCGGTCACTTCGGCCGCCGCCAGCAGCAGGTTCCGGAACAGGTCGATCTCGTAGTTGGAGTGGACGCCCTGCATCACCGCCGCCATGCGTTCCAGCCCCATGCCGGTATCGATAGACGGCTTGGGCAGCGGGTTCATCTTGCCGGAAGCGTCGCGGTCGAACTGCATGAAGACGAGATTCCACACCTCGATGTAGCGATCCCCGTCCTCTTCCGGGCTTCCCGGCGGGCCGCCCCAGACCTCGGGGCCGTGGTCGTAGAAGATCTCCGAACACGGGCCGCAGGGGCCGGTATCGCCCATCTGCCAGAAGTTGTCTTCATCCAGGCGCGACAGCCGCGCCGGATCGACCCCGATATCCTCGATCCAGATTCTGGCCGCTTCGTCGTCGCTGATATGGACCGTGACCCAGAGCTTGTCCTTGGGCAGCGCCAGGACCTCGGTAATGAAGGTCCAGGCGTAACGGATGGCGTCGGCCTTGAAATAGTCGCCGAAGCTGAAGTTGCCCATCATCTCGAAGAAGGTGTGGTGGCGAGCGGTATAGCCGACGTTGTCGAGGTCGTTGTGCTTGCCACCGGCACGCACGCAGCGCTGGGCCGAGGTGGCACGCACATAGGGGCGCGGATCCCGTCCCAGGAACACATCCTTGAACGGCACCATGCCGGCATTGGTGAAGAGGAGCGTGGGATCGTTTTCCGGCACCAGAGAGGCGGAAGGGACGATCGTGTGCCCGCGCTCCTCGAAGAAGCTCAGGAAAGCCTGTCTGATATCTGCACTTTTCATAAACAATCCGTGGCGATAGGCGTGCCCACGGCGGCTAGCAGACCACGTGGCGACGCAGAATCCGGCAATGGAGAAACGCCGTGAACGCCTCTCCTGCCATCGCAAAGCGCATTAGTATAACGTGGTCGGCCGATAGTCTGTCGAGTGCGACACCATTGTCGCCTGCCCGACACCCTCGCCATGCCGGGCGGGCAATCGGCGAGTGAGCGAAGAATACGGTGAATACCGCATGCGCCCGGAGGCTGCCTCAGAGCGACCCGTCAGCGAGGCTTCAAAACGTCGAACGGTCGTCGTGTCACGGCGAGGGAAAAGAAGGTAGGGAGGCAAAGAGGGAACCCGCCTGGGGTTCGGGTTGATATGGAATTGACGCTGGGGTGTCAGCGAGTGCCTTCTGGCCAGGCGTGTCTGATGGCATGGCGAACCTGTTCGAACTCGAAGCCCCGCCCCGCCAGGAAACGCTCTCTCTTGGCGCGATCCCTGGGCGTCGAGCCCGGTGAGTCGAAGCGCTTGGCGAGGGCCTGACTCGCCAGCTCCTTCCAGTCTGGGGCCTCGCTCTCGAAAGCCAACGCCATCAGCGACTCATCGATCCCCCGCTGTGCCATATCGACTCGAATCTTGACGGGCCCCTGGCCACGCGCGATGCGGGAGCGGACGAAAACCTCGGCGAATCTGGCATCGGATTGAAGCCCCTCCCTCGCCAGGTCGTCCAGCGCCTGTCGAATATCCGCGCTGTCCAGGCCCTTCGCGCTCATTCGCGTCTCCAGCTCGGCACGAGCATATTCGCGCCGAGCCAGGAACCGAATGGCAACGTCTCTGGGAGAGACCTCCCGGAGGGCTTCGTCACGAGAGACCTCATCACGAGAGACCTCATCACGAGAGGTCTCCTCATGACAGAGGGCGCCGTTGCGCTCAGCCATCAATCCCCCGCCTCCATCGATAGCGGCTTACAGCAGCGTATCACCGGCATCATCGCCCTCGGCGACAGCCGCTTCGGGCTCCTTCTCCTTGGTCGCCGGCACCGCGAGCAGCTGGGCCCGGATCTGCGTCTCGATCTCGGTCATCACCTCAGGATGCTCCTCGAGATACTGGGCGGCGTTGGCCTTACCCTGGCCGATCTTGCTGCCCTTGTAGCTGTACCAGGCCCCCGCCTTGTCGACCAGGTTGCACTGCACGCCAAGATCGATCACCTCACCGGCATGGTAGATACCCTTGCCATACAGGATCTGGAACTCGGACTGGCGGAACGGCGGCGCCACCTTGTTCTTCACCACCTTGACCCGGGTTTCGTTGCCGGTGACCTCGTCGCCCTGCTTGACCGAACCGATGCGGCGAATGTCGAGGCGCACGCTGGAGTAGAACTTCAGCGCGTTGCCCCCGGTCGTGGTCTCGGGGCTGCCGAACATCACGCCGATCTTCATGCGAATCTGGTTGATGAACACCACCATGCAGTTGGCGTTCTTGATGTTGCCGGTGATCTTGCGCAGTGCCTGGGACATCAGGCGCGCCTGGAGGCCGACGTGGGAATCGCCCATCTCCCCTTCGATCTCCGCCCGCGGCGTCAGCGCCGCCACGGAATCGATGATGATGACGTCGACGCCACCGGAGCGTACCAGCATGTCGCAGATCTCGAGAGCCTGCTCGCCGGTATCGGGCTGGGAGACCAGCAGCTCGTCGAGATCGACTCCCAGTTTTTCGGCGTAGCTCGGGTCGAGGGCGTGCTCGGCATCGACGAAGGCGCAGGTCTTGCCGTCCTTCTGGGCCTGGGCGATCACCGACAGCGTCAGGGTCGTCTTGCCCGAGGACTCCGGACCGAAGATCTCGACCACACGACCATAGGGCAACCCGCCCACACCCAGCGCGATATCCAGGCCCAGAGACCCTGTCGACACCACCGGGATCGCGGTACGCGGGGTGTCGCCCAAGCGCATCACGGTGCCTTTGCCGAATTGACGATCGATCTGCGACAGTGCCGCATTGAGTGCCTTGCTGCGGTTTTCGTCCTGTGCCATGAACGTCTCCTATGGATGCACGAAGTGAGGCGGGGCAGCGCCGATCACGGCGCTCGGCTCACGTACTGTATGGTTAGACAGTAGTATGGCGAAAAAAAGCGCTCTCGCCTATCCCCCGCCGAAGATTTTCAATCCTGCCGTCGCGAAGCGTCGGACGTCGACGACCCTGTCATCGCCGAGGCCCGCCGGGCCGACCTTCCGTCACCGACTCGACCAGCCCCGACAGCGCCACGGCAACCGCCGCCTCCCGGACCTGCCGACGATCGCCCGGCAGGTGATGACGCTCCACCCGCTGATGGTGCTGGTTGCCCCAGGCGAACCACACCGTACCCACGGGCTTGTCCGGGCTGCCCCCTGCCGGGCCGGCGACGCCGCTGACCGAGACACCGAGATCGGCCCCGCTGTCGCGGCAGGCGCCGATGACCATCTCCCTGACGGTCTGCTCGCTGACCGCGCCATGGGTCTCCAAGGTGGCCTGGGACACTCCCAGCAGGCGCCGCTTGGCCGCGTTGGCATAGGTCACGTAACCGGTCTCGAAATAGGCGGAGCTGCCGGCGATCGCCGTGATGGCGCTGGCCACGCCGCCGCCGGTACAGGATTCCGCCGTGGTCAGCCGGATGTCCTGGGCCAGACAGGCCTCCCCCAGGCGTCGGGAGAGCGCCTCGGCATCCAGTTCGGCATCTTGGCGCGGTATCGACGCGTTCGTCATGGCAACTTCCTCTTTCAGGGCTCGTTCCACTCGCTGGCTTTCACTCCCCGGAAAGCGGCGACCGAGCACCAACGGTAAACCGACCGCCATTCAGTATGCGGAGAATCGTGGGTCGTGCAATGGTTGCAGGAGTGCTGTGAGGATGTCTGGTATCGCGAAGGGTCGATCACGCCCTGATGGAGCAAGGCAGCGGCGGGAGGCGGTTCAGTCCGGCTCGCGGGGATCCCGATCCGGGGGGATCATCGCCGGATGACGCGCCGCCAGTTCGGCGACGGCGATCTCCAGCAGCACGACGGCCAGTTCGCTGAGATTCACGTTACGCTTGTTGGCTTCGATAGCCAACAGACGATACGTGGAATCGCTGAGGTGGTTGAGCACCAACCGGGCCATATGTGAGTCCTCAAGTGCCGATTTCACACACTGTAACGAGTTATCGACGGGCACTCAGGCTGAAATCACTACACCTGATGCATGATCCCCTCTAAGGCGACCGCCGCCTCGCGCGGTGCCGGACCCAGCCACCGCGTGGTAACCTTGCCCCTTTCGGTACGACCCGGCATTCCGATGCCCCTCTGTGTCCCAAGAATCGACGGAGTTTCCGAGACACCATGCAGGACGCGGCCTCCAGCAAGAGCACCCAGCATACGCCGATGATGGCGCAGTACCTCAAGATCAAGCGCGAGCACCCGGATGTACTGCTCTTCTACCGGATGGGCGATTTCTACGAGCTTTTCTACGACGACGCCAAGCGGGCCTCGCAACTGCTCGACATCACGCTGACGGCCCGTGGCCAGTCGGCCGGCAAGCCGATCCCCATGGCGGGTATTCCCTACCATAGCGTCGAGTCCTACCTGGCGCGCCTGGTCAAGTCCGGTCAGTCGGTGGCCATCTGCGAGCAGGTCGGTGATCCGAGCACGGCCAAGGGTCCGGTGGAACGCCGCGTCGTGCGCATCGTCACACCGGGAACGCTGCTCGACGAAGCGCTGCTCGATGCCAGCCGTGACAACCTGCTGGTCGCCCTCCATCGCACCGGCGAACGCTGGGGCATTGCCTGGCTGGAACTTTCCAGCGGCCGCTTCAGCGTGCTCGAGATCGATGGCGAGGCCGACATGCTGGCCGAGATTCATCGCCTGCAGCCCGCAGAACTGCTGATCGCCGAAAGCCTCGACCTCCCGCCGTCGCTGACGGAGCGGCGCGGCCTGAAACGTCAGAACGACTGGCATTTCGACCTGGAAACGGCCAATCGCCTGCTGTGCGACCAGTTCGAGGTCGCGGATCTCAGGGGCTTCGGCTGCACCCACCTCGAAACCGCGCTGGTCGCCGCCGGAGTGCTGGTCGACTACGCCAGGGACACTCAGCGTTCCCGGTTGCCTCACGTCACCGCGCTGAGCGTCGAGAGCCGTGACGAATCGGTGGTGATCGATGCCGCCAGCCGCCGTAATCTCGAGATCGACATCAACCTCGGCGGCAGCGGCGACAACACCCTGGCCAGCGTGCTCGACACGACCGTCACGCCGATGGGGTCGCGTCTGCTCAAGCGCTGGCTCAATCGGCCACTGCGTGACCGGCATCAGATCGGTGCCCGACAGGCAGCGGTACAACTGCTGCTCGACGCCGACCAGTACCTGCTGATCCGCGAGCCACTCAAAGAGGTTGGCGATGTCGAGCGGATACTGGCCCGGGTGGCACTGCGCAGCGCCCGGCCCCGAGATCTGGCCCGCCTGCGCGACGCGCTCAACGTGCTGCCGACACTGCAGGCCGACCTCGAGCGTATCGAGGGCGAAAGCGCACTGGACGACCTCGCCCGCCATATCCACCCCTATCCCGAACTGGCCGCCACCCTGACCCAGGCACTGATCGACAACCCGCCGGTGGTGATCCGGGATGGCGGGGTCATCCGCGAAGGTTTCGATGCCGAACTCGACGAGTATCGCGGCCTGGCCGAGCATGCCGGCGACTACCTGGTCCAGCTCGAGCTTCGTGAGCGCGAACGCACCGGCCTGTCCGGCCTCAAGGTCGGCTACAACCGGGTTCACGGCTACTACATCGAGATCCCGCGCGCCCAGGCCCGCGAGGTGCCGGCGGACTACATCCGTCGCCAGACGCTGAAGAACGCCGAGCGCTTCATCATCCCCGAGCTCAAGGAGTTCGAGGACAAGGCGCTGTCGGCCAAGTCGCGTGCGCTGGCGCGGGAGAAGCTGCTCTACGAAAGCCTGATCGATACCCTCAATGCCGAACTCGACGCGCTGCAGGCCACCGGTCGCTCGCTGGGTGCGCTCGACGTGCTCTGCGCCTTCGCCGAGCGCGCCCAGAACCTGGAGTTCGTGCGGCCTCGGCTCTCGGAGACACCGGGGTTCCATATCATCGGCGGCCGCCACCCCGTGGTCGAACACGTCAGCCAGCATCCGTTCGTGCCCAACGACCTGATTCTCGATGACGATCGCCGCATGCTGGTCATCACCGGCCCCAACATGGGCGGCAAGTCGACCTACATGCGTCAGGCGGCGCTGATCGCCCTGCTCGCCCATACCGGCAGTTTCGTTCCGGCGGAGAGTGCCGAGATCGGCCCGGTGGACCGGATCTTCACCCGGATCGGTTCAAGCGACGACCTGGCCGGCGGCCGCTCCACCTTCATGGTGGAGATGACCGAGACCGCCAGCATCCTCCACAACGCCACCGCCGAGAGCCTGGTGCTGATGGACGAGATCGGCCGCGGCACCAGTACCTTCGACGGCCTCTCTCTGGCCTGGGCCAGCGCCGAGCATCTCGCCAGCCAGCGCGCCTTCACCCTGTTCGCCACTCATTACTTCGAGATGACCGCACTGGCCGAACAGCAGGAGACCGTCGCCAACGTTCACCTGACCGCCGCGGAGCATCGCGACGGGATCGTCTTCATGCACCGCGTCGAAGAGGGGCCGGCCAGTCAGAGCTACGGCCTGCAGGTCGCCCAGCTCGCCGGCGTGCCCCAGAGCGTGATTGCCCGCGCCCGCGACAAGCTGGCCAGTCTCGAGCAGCCTGCCGCGATGCCGGCGATGTCGGACAAGCACGCCCAGCCCACGGGGCCGCAGCAGGCGGACCTGTTCGCCGCGACGCCCCATCCGGTAATCGAGGCACTGGAGTCGCTCGACGTCGACTCGCTGACACCGCGGGCGGCGCTGGATCTGCTCTATGCCTGGCGCGATCAACGCTGAGCGACAAGGAAGCTATAACGCCATTCCTCGATGTTCCCAAGCCCGGCTTGCCGGGATTGGCGCCCGCCGCCTAGAATATGGCGCCATTCGAGTAGCATCGGCGGCACCGTCATGCGCGGTGATTTCTATCAAGCGTTTCCAATATCCGCCAAGACCGTGACAAGAAGGGCCAGCCCCACAACAGGAGAGATCACCCATGACGTTCGTCGTCACCGAGAACTGCATCAAGTGCAAATACACCGACTGCGTCGAAGTCTGCCCGGTGGACTGCTTCTACGAAGGGCCCAATTTCCTAGTCATTCACCCCGACGAGTGTATCGACTGTGCCCTCTGTGAACCGGAGTGCCCCGCCGAGGCGATCTTCTCGGAGGACGAGCTACCCGACGGCCAGCAGCAGTTCATCGAACTCAACGCCGAACTCGCCGAAGTATGGCCCAACATCGCCGAGCAGAAGGAGCCGCCGGAAGACGCCAAGGAGTGGGACGGCAAGCCCAACAAGATCGAGCTGCTCGAACGCTGATTTGCTATTACGCTTGGCCATACTGCGTTGAAATCACTCTCAAAGTGCTCATTTACACCTCGTAAACTCCGCTTTTTCGATTGATCTCGCCTTGTCTGGCCTGCGCTCATTACGCAAATCGGACACTCGCTGCCGAAGAACGCAAGAAGGCCGCTCGATGAGCGGCCTTCTTGCGTTTCAATCAATCGGGCAGACATTACTGCCCTTTTATTGCCTTCAGACCCGGATAGGCGGCCTTGTCACCCAGTTCCTGCTCGATCACCAGCAGGCGGTTGTACTTGGCGACACGATCGGAGCGGCACAGCGAACCGGTCTTGATCTGGCCGGCGGCAGTGCCCACGGCGAGATCGGCGATGGTGGTGTCTTCGGTCTCGCCGCTGCGATGCGAGATCACCGCGGTAAAGCCGGCATCCTGGGCCATCCGGATGGCGTCCAGCGTTTCGGAGAGCGAGCCGATCTGGTTGAACTTGATCAGGATCGAGTTGCCGATCTTCTCGTCGATACCCCGCTTCAATATCCGGGTGTTGGTGACGAAAAGGTCGTCACCGACCAACTGGATCTTGTCGCCCAGCTTGTCGGTCAACGCTTTCCAGCCATCCCAATCCGACTCGTCCATGCCATCCTCGATGGAGACGATCGGATACTGATTGCAGAGATCGGCCAGGTAGTCGGTGAACCCCGCGGCGTCGTACTGCTTGCCTTCGCCGGCGAGGTCGTAGCTGCCATCCTTGAAGAATTCGCTGGAGGCGCAGTCGAGTGCCAGGGTGACATCCTTGCCCAGATGGTAACCGGCATCGTCGATCGCCTGCTTGATCACCGCCAGGGCCTCGGCGTTGGAGGAGAGGTTCGGCGCGAAACCACCCTCGTCGCCCACCGACGTGGAAAGCCCCTTGGCGGACAGTACCTTTTTCAGTGCATGGAAGATCTCCGCACCCATGCGCAACGCCTCGCGGAAGTTGGGCGCGCCCACCGGCTGGACCATGAACTCCTGGATGTCGACGTTGTTGTCGGCATGCTCGCCACCGTTGATGATATTCATCATCGGTACCGGCATGGTGTAGTGACCCGGCTGGCCGTAGAGTTCGGCGATGTGGGCGTAGAGTGGCACGCCCTTCTCCGTCGCCGCCGCCTTGGCCGCGGCCAGCGACACCGCGAGAATCGCGTTGGCCCCTAGGCTGGCCTTGTTGTCGGTACCGTCCAGCGCCAGCATGGCGTCGTCGAGGGCCCGCTGGTCGCTGGCATCCATGCCCATCAAGCGCTCGCGGATCTTGCCATTGACCGCGTCGACGGCCTTCAGCACGCCCTTGCCCAGATAGCGCGACTTGTCGCCGTCGCGCAGCTCCAGCGCTTCACGAGAACCGGTGGATGCGCCGCTGGGCGCGCAGGCGCTGCCAGTGATGCCGCCACTCAGCGTGACTTGCGCCTGCACGGTGGGGTTGCCGCGGGAATCGAGCACTTCGAGGGCGCGGATATCAACGATCTCAGCCATGTTACGTCGTCCTGTCGGTTGAAAGCTCTTTCGGTTGATCACTCGGTACGTCGAGCGTGAAGCGTCCGGTTTCCGGCGAGAGGGCCCGGGCGCGGTGATTCCATCACCATCATGTTAGCAGTTCCGGAGCTTAGCCAGCGCAGGCATCCCAGGTCCAGTCTCTCCAACGACAGCGGGGGATGAATCGCTTCATCCCCCGCCGGGTCATACGGTCATTCCTGATGGGCCATGCCGTGCTGGCGCTGGCGCTGGGCCTTATGCTCCAGCGCCGCATTGACGAAACCGGTGAACAGCGGATGGCCGTCGCGCGGGGTCGAGGTGAACTCGGGGTGGAACTGGCAAGCCACGAACCAGGGATGGTCAGGCAGCTCGATCATCTCGACCAGCGCCTGATCACCGCTCTTGCCGGAGACAACCAGCCCCGCCGCCTCGAGCTGCTCGACGAACTGCTCGTTGACCTCGAACCGGTGGCGGTGGCGTTCGGTGATCGTGTCCAGGCCGTAAACCTCGTGCGCCCTGGAACCCGGCTTGAGTCGGCACTCCTGGCCGCCGAGGCGCATGGTGCCGCCGAGATCGGAGGCCTCGTCGCGCAGCTCGATCTGCCCTTCGGGGTTGATCCACTCGGTGATCAGGCCGACCACCGGGTGCTGGGTCTCGCGAGTGAATTCGGTGGAGTTGGCATCGGCCCAACCCGCCACGTGGCGGGCGAACTCGATCACCGCCACCTGCATGCCGAGGCAGATACCGAGATAGGGGATATCGTTCTCGCGCGCGAAACGGGCGGTCTGGATCTTGCCCTCGACGCCCCGTTCACCGAAGCCGCCCGGCACCAGGATCGCATCTTTCCCCGCCAGGCGTTCGGTGCCGTGGCGCTCGATCAGTTCAGAATCGATATATTCGACGTTGACCTTCACCCGGGTCTGGATGCCGGCGTGAATCAGCGCTTCGTTGAGCGACTTGTAGGCGTCGAGCAACTCCATGTACTTGCCGACCATGGCGATGTTGATCGTCTTGAGCGGGTTGAGCTTGGCATCGAGGACGTGGATCCATTCGGCCAGGTCCGCCTGCGGGGCGTCGAGACGGAACTTGTCGCAGACGATATCGTCGAGACCCTGCTCGTGCAGCATCAGCGGGATGCGATAGATGGTGTCGGCATCCTGCAGCGGGATGACGGCGCGCTCCTCGACATTGGTGAACAGCGCGATCTTGCGCCGCTCGCTCTCCTCGAGTTCGACCTCGCTGCGGCAGATCAGGATATCGGGCTGGATACCGATAGAGCGCAGCTCCTTGACGCTGTGCTGGGTCGGCTTGGTCTTGGTCTCGCCGGCGGTCTTGATGTAGGGCACCAGGGTCAGGTGCATGAACAGGGCACGATTGGCGCCGACTTCGCTACGCAGCTGGCGAATCGACTCCAGGAACGGCAGCGACTCGATATCGCCCACGGTGCCGCCGATCTCCACCAGCGCCACATCGTAGCCTTCCCCCCCCTTGACCACGCGGTGCTTGATCTCGTCGGTGATATGCGGGATCACCTGCACGGTACCGCCGAGGTAATCGCCCCGGCGCTCCTTGCGCAGCACGTGCTCGTAGACCCGACCGGTGGTGAAGTTGTTGCTCTGGGTCATCTTGGTACGGATGAAGCGCTCGTAGTGCCCCAGATCGAGATCGGTTTCCGCGCCATCCTCGGTGACGAACACCTCGCCATGCTGAAACGGACTCATGGTGCCCGGATCGACGTTGATGTACGGGTCCAGCTTGAGGATGGTGACCTTGAGGCCGCGGGCCTCGAGAATCGCAGCCAGCGAAGCGGACGCAATGCCCTTGCCCAGTGAGGACACAACGCCGCCGGTCACGAAGATATATCGTGTCATGGAAAACCTGTCGAATCGTGGTCGTAAAGCTCGTGAGAAAAGACCCGGGGGAGAAAGTCGGGCCAGGATGGGACGTCAGATTACCAGACTCGTGCGGAAGGCTCAATTTTGGATCGCGCCCTCGTCATCCCCCCGGGGCGCATCAGCCAGCGACGGCGCGCTGCAGCGACTCCAGCCGCCGGTCCCGGATGCCGAGCGCGTGCAGATCGCCGACCGTGTTGTCGAGGTACTCGCGGCAGGATCCCAGCACGCCGCGGCCGGTACGCAGCAGGTGCACCACCGCCTCGTCGGGCTGCCGACCGATATAGCGCTCGTGATGCGGGTTGATCACGAAGGCGACTCCCCATATCGGGCCGACGTCCGTCTTCAGCTTGATCCAGCGAGGCCGATAGGCGCCGGTCAGCATCTCGCGCCGCCATACCAGCTCCAGTTCGCGCTCGAGGTGATCGCCGGGGACACGCAGCGCCACGCCATGGCAGGAACCGCCCGGCGCCAGCGCCAGCATCAGTCCGGGGGTCTCGGGAGTGCCCCGGCCGTGATCGAGCTTGAGGCAGAAGTCGCGATGGTAACCGTAGAGCCGACAGGTGTGACGCTCGGCGACCTCGACACACGGATTCCAGATCAGCGAGCCATAGGCGAAGAGATACACCCCGTCCCGCAACTGGACGCCAGGGGGCGCGGTGGCCAGAACGTGCTGGATCGAGCTGCGCAGCTCCTGGTGGCTCTTCAACGCCACCTCCGGGTAGACATGCTCGAAGTGACGGCGAATCAGGTCCTGCTCCAGCACCTCGCGCGTCATCGCGATCGACTGCGTCGTGGGCGCCTGTTCGTCGGCATGGATATCGCTGGACTGCGCATCGCTCATTGGGGACTCTATCTCGGACGCGATCGACAAGGGTTCAAGGTGGTTCGGGTAGCGCCACGGCTCGGACCCGCGCCACCCAAGACTAACGTTCAATGGGCCCGAAACGAAGCCCGGATCGGCATCAACCGGCTACGTCCTGCCTGCACCCGGCGCCACGACGCAGCACGAGATGCAGAATAATCGCACCGAAGGTGGCCGTCCCGATGCCGTCGAGAGTGAAGCCGCCGAAGTCGATGGAGAAATTGCCGGCACCCAGCACCAGGGTCACCGCCGCCACGATCAGGTTGACGTTATCGCCCAGATCGACACCGTTCTGGATCCAGATACGGGCGCCGGCCACCGCGATCAGCCCGAACACCACGATCGAGGTGCCGGCCAGCACCGGGCCGGGAATGGTCTGGATCAATGCGCCGAAACGTGGCGAGAAACCGAGCAGGATGGCAAAGCCGGCGGCAGCGACGAAGATCAGGGTCGAGTAGACCCGGGTCACCGCCATCACCCCGATATTCTCGGCATAGGTGGTCACGCCGGTGCCGCCGGATGCCCCGGAGACCATCGTCGCCAGGCCGTCACCGACGAAAGCCCGGCCGATATAGGGGTCGAGATCACGCCCGGTCATCGCCCCTACCGCCTTGATGTGGCCGAGGTTCTCCGCCACCAGGATGATCGCGACCGGCGCGATCAGCACGATCGCATGGGGGCTGAACGAGGGCGCCGTGAACGCGGGCATCCCCAACCAATCGGCCGCACCGATCGCCGAGAAATCGATCGGCGCTCCCCAGCCCAGGCCGTTGGTGACCAGCGCATAGATGGCGTAGGCCGCCACCAGACCCACCAGAATCAGCAACCGCTGGAGCATGCCACGTGTCAGCACCGCGGCCAGGCCGACACAGAGGATGGTCACCAGAGCCATCGCCGCGTCGAAACTGGACCCCTTCACGCTGGAGACCGCCACCGGCGCCAGGTTGAGGCCGATGGTCATCACGATCGCCCCTGTTACCACCGGCGGCAGCAGGTACTCGATCCAGCGCGTGCCCAGCGCCATGACCACCACGCCGATAAGGGTGTAGATCGCGCCACAGGCGATGATGCCCCCCAGTGCCAGAGCGATGGAGGGGTTGCCACCGCTGCCGGCGTAACCGGTGGCGGCGATCACCACGCCGATGAAGGCAAAGCTGGAGCCCAGGTAGCTGGGAACCCGCCCGCCGACGATCACGAAGAACAGCAGCGTGCCGATGCCCGACATCAGGATCGCCAGGTTGGGGTCGAAACCCATCAGCAGCGGTGCCAGCACCGTGGAGCCGAACATCGCCACGGCGTGCTGGATGCCCATCAGCAGCGTCTGCGCCGGCGGCAACGCCTCGTCGGGCGCGACCAGGCCTTGGTGACGAGCGGCATCGACGCGCCGCCAGCGGGGAAACCAGGATGACATCGAGTTTGTTCTCCAGAGCAGTGCCGGGTGGCGCAGGCAGCATTCGAGCGCAAGGAAGCGGTGGTAGTCAGCGTGACCGACGAGCGACGGCCCGACGCGCATTCTAACGTCAGCGCCGATCGGATGCTCCCCCGCCATCGCACCTTGGCATGGAGCGTCACGGGTGAACTACGCTGAGTTCATCGCCCGCGAGGCCGGGCCAAGAACCCCCAGCGACGCCATCGGGAGCGGTGGCGCCCCAACCTCAAGGCATGCCAGGGAGTGGATATGCAACGTTACGACTATCTGATCGTCGGCGCCGGCATGGTCGCCGCCAACGCCGTGGAAGGCATTCGCGAGCTTGATGCCGAGGGCACCATCGGTATCCTCGGCGCCGAACCCAACGGGCCGGTCACCCGCCCTGCGCTCTCGAAGAAACTGTGGACCGACCCCGATTTCGGTTATGACAAGATCTGGATGCAGCCGGAACAGCACGCCGGCACGACGCTTCACACCAATACCCGAGTCACGGCCATCGACCGCCAGCAACGGACAGTGACAACAGCCAGCGGCGATACCTTCGGCTACGGCCGGCTGTTGCTGGCCACCGGTGGCGCTCCCGTGACGATCGATCTGCCGCCAAGCGAGCGCGTGCGCTATTTTCGCACCGTCGAGGACTACGATTGCCTGCGGCGGCTCGCCGATCAGGGCCTGCACGTCGCCGTTGTCGGCGGCAGCTATATCGGTACGGAACTGGCCGCGGCGCTGGTCCAGAACGGCTGTCGGGTCACCTTGATCCACCCCGAGGACGTGCTGGGCGGCGCGATGTTCCCGCCCGGCGTCGCCGATCGCTTGCACCGGGCCTACCTAGACGCAGGCGTCACTCTCCTGGGCGGACGCAAGGTCACCGGCGGGCGCGAAGAGGATGGAAGCGTCACCCTTGCGCTGGACGACGGCGCCAGCCTGGAGGCGGACGCGGCCATCTTCGGGCTGGGCGTCGAGCCCTGCGTGGCGCTTGCCGAGGAGGCAGGCCTCGAGACCGACGGCGGCATTCTCGTCGACGCCCGCCTGACCACTGCGGACGAGGCCATCTTCGCCGCCGGCGATGTCGCGACCTACCCGGATCGGATCCTCGGCCGCTGGCATGCCGAACACGTCGACAACGCCAATCAGATGGGCCAGACGGCCGGGCGCATCATGGCGGGTAGCGACGAGACCTACGATCACACGCCCTACTTCTACTCCAACGTCTTCGACTTCGCCTGGAAAGCGGTTGGCCGCATGGACAGTTCGCTGGACATCGTCGAAGACGCCGATCCCGACTCCGGCCGTGGGGTCTATTACTACCTGGAGGACGGCAAGGTGGCCGGCGTACTGCTGCTCAATCTGGAAGCCGATCGACTCGACGAGGCGCGAGAGGTCCTCGCGGACTCCTCGCCGCAGCGCGTCGAGACTCTGGTCGGCCGTATCGCCATGAGCTGATACGGGCCGGTCCTGCGGTCAGCCGAGCGGAACTTCAGCCGCGCGTCGGCAAGCGGGAGGTCAAGATGTTGGAGCGGCGCTCGATCTCCTCGAGCATGCCGACACACTCGTCCGACATCCCGCTGTCGTTGAGCTTGGCCAGCGAAAACAGCGCGTTCAGCTGGCCACTCACCAGAATGGCCTGGTCACCGCCGTCCTGATCCAGCACGTGATCTTCCAGCACGCGCAGGTGGGTATTCGCCTGGTCGAGGATATTACGTTCAAGCCTGATCATGGTTTGGCCTTCCAAAGTCTGCGATTCATGTTGGGCGCGCCACTGTAAAGGCTGGCTCCCCTTTATACCACCGCCGGGAACGAGCGCTTTTCTCGCTCGAGTCGTCGAGGCGCATGATTGGCGCCGGCCCGGGCTATCAACGACAGACGCCAACGCTGGCGTCAAGGCCAGCGCTGGCGTCCTTCGCGACTCGCTACGAGTCGGTAGCCGAGCGCGCGAGGCGCCCGGCCGGTGTCACACCTTGAGGTAGTCGAGAATCCCCTCCGCCGCCTGGCGCCCTTCGTAGACCGCCGTCACCACCAGGTCGGAGCCCCGTACCATATCGCCACCGGCGAACACTCGCTCGTTGCTGGTCTGGTAGGCGAAGCGCTCCATCTGCGCCGGGATTTCCGGCGCCAGCACCCGGCCGCGCTCGTCGATCTCGATCTGATGCGTCTCGAACCACTCGATCTCGCTGGGCTGGAAGCCGAACGCGATGACCACCGCGTCGCAGGCCAGGATTTCCTCGGAGCCCGGGACCACTTCCGCGCTGCGTCGCCCCTTGTCGTCCGGCTCGCCCATGCGGGTACGCACCAGCTTGACGCCCTCGACCTTGCCCTCGCCGACGATCGCCACCGGCTGTCGGTTGAACAGGAACTCGACCCCCTCCTCGCGGGCGTTGGCCACCTCGCGCTTGGAGCCCGGCATGTTCTCCTCGTCCCGGCGATAGGCACAGGTCACGCTGGCCGCGCCCTGACGAATCGAGGTGCGGTTGCAATCCATCGCGGTATCGCCACCGCCAAGCACGACGACCCGCCTGCCCTGCATCGAGACGTAGTCGGCCGGATTCTTCTCGAAACCCATGTGGTGATTGGCATTGGCGATCAGGAAGTCGAGCGCCTTGTAGACGCCATCCATCTCCTCGCCCGGGAAGCCGCCGACCATGTACTTGTAGGTGCCCATGCCGAGGAAGACCGCGTCGAACTCGGCGTCGAGCTGCTCGAAGGTGATGTCCCGGCCGATCTCGGTATTGAGCCGGAACTCGACACCCATCTCCTCGAACACCGCGCGACGGCGCTCCATCACGTGCTTCTCGAGCTTGAACTCCGGAATGCCGAAGGTCAGCAGCCCGCCGATCTCCGGGTAGCGGTCGAACACCACCGGCTTCACGCCGTTGCGAACCAGGACATCGGCACAGCCCAGGCCCGCCGGGCCTGCCCCGACGATCGCCACGCGCTTGTCGGTCATGACCACGTTGGACATGTCCGGACGCCAGCCCATGGCGAACGCGGTGTCGGTGATGTACTTCTCCACCGAACCGATGGTGACGGCGCCAAAGCCGTCGTTCAGCGTGCAGTCGCCCTCGCACAGCCGGTCCTGCGGACAGACTCGACCGCACACCTCCGGCAGCGAGTTGGTGCGGTGGGACATCTCCGCCGCTTCCAGGATGTTGCCCTCGCTGACCAGCTTGAGCCAGTTGGGAATGTAGTTGTGAACCGGGCACTTCCACTCGCAGTAAGGGTTGCCGCAGTGCAGGCAGCGGTGCGCCTGGCTGGCCGCCTCACTGGGCTTGTACGGTTCGTAGATCTCGGCGAACTCCTTCGCCCGGCTGCGTGCATCCTTCTTCTGCGGATCACGCCGCCCCACATCGATAAATTGAAAGTCGTTGCTCAAACGGTTTGCCATGTTCCCTCTCCTCACTGGGCGGACGACGCTCTCGATTCCGGTCGATGCCGGTATCCCGGAGGCCGAACCTCCGGGTCGGACGGTCATCGACTCTTACTCAGGCTGCCGCCTGGATTGGGCCAGCAAACCGTTGAGACTTGCGGCCTTGGGCTTCACCAGCCAGAAATGGCGAATGAAGTCGGAGAAATCCTCGAGAATCGCATGCCCCCGTGGCGAGTCGGTCTCTTCCACGTATTCGGTGATCACTTCGCGCAGGTGACGACGATAGGCTTCCATCGATTCGGTGTTGATCCGATGGATCTCCACCAGCTCATGGTTGTAGCGATCGACGAAACCGCGATCCTCGTCGAGCACGTAGGCGAAGCCGCCGGTCATGCCCGCCCCGAAGTTGATCCCGGTCTTGCCGAGTACGCAGACCAGACCGCCGGTCATGTATTCGCAGCAGTGGTCGCCGGCGCCCTCGATCACGGCATGAGTACCGGAGTTGCGCACACCGAAGCGCTCGCCGGCCATGCCGGCGGCGAACAGCTTGCCGTCGGTGGCGCCGTAGAGGCAGGTATTGCCGATGATCGCCGTCTCATGGCTCAGGAAGCGACTGGCCCTGGGCGGCACGATCACCACCTTGCCGCCGTTCATGCCCTTGCCGACGTAGTCATTGGCATCGCCTTCCAGATACAGGTTCAACCCGCGCGCGTTCCACACCCCGAAACTCTGCCCGGCGACGCCGGTGAAGCGCGCCGTGATCGGGGCGTCTTCGAGCCCCGCCTCGCCGTAGCGCTTGGCGATCTCGCCGGAGACCCGTGCCGCCACCGAGCGATCGCAGTTGGTGATCTCGAACGTGAACTCGCCCCCGGACTTCGATTCGATCGCCGGCAGCAGCGCCTCGAACACCTCCTGATTCTTGGCGCCGGGATCATGCGGCACGTTGCGGCTGACCTGACAGAACTGCGGTGCGTCCTTGGGCACGAAGTCGTTGGCCAGCAGCGGGCTCAGGTCGAGCTTGCGCTGCGCCGCCGTTTCACCCTCCAGCATCTCGAGCAGATCGGTGCGCCCGATCAGATCGGTCAATTGGCGCACGCCCAGCAGTGCCATCAGTTCACGCACTTCCTCGGCAATGAAGCGGAAGTAGTGCTTGACCATGTCGACGGTGCCACGGAAGTGCTCGTCGCGCAGCTCCTGATGCTGGGTGGCGACGCCGGTGGCGCAGTTGTTGAGGTGGCAGATCTTCAGGTACTTGCAGCCCAGCGCCACCATCGGCGCGGTACCGAAACCGAAGCTCTCGGCCCCCAGGATCGCCGCCTTGACCACGTCAAGACCGGTCTTCAGGCCACCGTCGGTCTGCAGCCGGATCTTGTCGCGCAGGCCATTGATGCGCAGCGCCTGGTGCACCTCGGGCAGCCCCAGCTCCCACGGGCTGCCGGCGTGGCGGATCGAGGTGATCGGGCTCGCCGCGGTGCCGCCGTCGTAGCCGGAGACGGTGATCAGATCGGCATAGGCCTTGGCCACCCCGGTGGCGATGGTACCGATGCCCGGCTCGGAGACCAGCTTGACCGAGACCTGCGCACTCGGGTTGACCTGCTTGAGGTCGAAGATCAACTGGGCCAGATCCTCGATCGAGTAGATGTCGTGATGCGGCGGCGGCGAGATCAGCGTCACGCCGGGCACAGCGTAGCGCAGCCGCGCGATCATCTCGTTGACCTTGCCGCCCGGCAATTGGCCACCCTCGCCCGGCTTGGCGCCCTGGGCCACCTTGATCTGCAGCACCTCGGCGTTGACCAGGTAGGCCGGGGTAACGCCGAAGCGACCGGAAGCGATCTGCTTGATCTTGGAGGAGCGGATGGTGCCGTAGCGCGCCGGATCCTCGCCACCTTCACCCGAGTTGGAGCGCCCGCCGGTCTCGTTCATCGCCTGGGCCAGCGCTTCGTGGGCCTCCGGCGACAGCGCCCCCAGCGACATGCCGGCGCTGTCGAAACGCAGCAGCAGGCTCTCGACCGGTTCGATCTCCTCCAGCGGCAACGGCTCGGGGGCCGGCTTGAGCTTCAGCAGGTCACGGATCGTGGCCACCGGACGCTCGTTGACCAGCCGTGCGAACGCCTTCCACTTGGCGTAGTCGCCCTGCTGGACCGCCTGCTGCAGCATCATCACCACGTCGGGATTGTAGGCGTGGTACTCGTGGCCATGGACGAACTTGACCAGCCCGCCCTGGCGGATGCCCTTGCGCGGAATCCAGGCATCGCGCGCGGCCAGTTCCTGCTGCATCTGCAACTCGCTGAAGCCGGTCCCCTCGATGCGCGACATCATGCCGTCGAAGCACATCTGCATGACCTCCGACCCCAGACCGACGGCTTCGAACAGCTGCGAGCCCCGATAGGAGGAGATCTGCGAGATACCCATCTTCGACAGAATCTTGTAAAGCCCCTTCTGCATGCCCTTGCGGTAGTTCTCGCGGGCGTCCGCCGGATTGCCGACCAGCTCGCCGGTGCGGTGCATGTCCGCCATCACCTGATAAGCCAGGTACGGATAGACCGCGGTGGCACCGACGCCGAAGAACACCGCCATCTGATGGGCGTCACGGGCATAGCCGGTCTCGACCACGATGTTGACACGAGGACGCAGCGCCAGCTTGGCGAGATGATGATGGACCGCGCCGGTGGCCAGAAGCGCCTGGATCGGCTGCTTGCCCTTCTCCAGCTCGGCATCCGACAGCACCAGGATCACCTTGCCGTCGCGCGTCGCCTGCTCCGCCTGCTGGCAGAGCGCCATCAGCGCCTGGCGCAGCGAGGTGGTCTCCGGATCGTAGTGCAACGGCAGCCGGACCGAGGCGAACGCCGGATCCTCCTGGGTCACCAGCGCGGTGAACTTGCGCGGCGACAGCACCGGGGTGGTCAGGATCAGGCGGTGGGCATGCTCGGGAGTGGCCTCGAACACGTTGAGCTCGGCCCCGCAGCAGGTCTCCAGCGACATCACGATCGCTTCCCGCAGCGGATCGATGGGCGGATTGGTGACCTGGGCGAACTTCTGGCGGAAGAAATCGGTGAGTAGTCGGTTCTGCCGCGACAGCACCGCCATCGGCGTGTCGTCGCCCATCGAACCCACGGCTTCCTGGCCACTCTCGGCCAGCGGCCTGAGCAGTTGATCGCGCTCCTCGAACGTCACCGAGAACATCTTCTGATAGACGTTGAGCTCTTCGGTCTCGAATGGCTGGAAGCGCGCCAGCTCGGTCAGTGCCGACTCGAGATAGTGGGCATGCTCCTTGAGCCAGCGACGATAGGGATAGGCGGACTTGAGTCGCTGATCGATATCGTCGGTATGCAGCACCTCGCCGGTCTCGGTATCGACGGCGAGAATCTGACCCGGCCCGACCCGGTCCTTGGCGACCACGGACTCCGGCTTGTAGCCCCAGACACCAATCTCGGAAGAGAGGGTGATGTAGCCGTTGCCGGTGATCACCCAGCGTGCCGGGCGCAGGCCGTTGCGGTCGAGCATGCAGACAGCGTGGCGACCGTCGGTCATCACGATGCCGGCGGGGCCGTCCCACGCTTCCATGTGCATGGAGTTGTATTCATAGAAGGCGCGCAGGTCGCCATCCATGGTTTCGACGTTCTGCCACGCCGGCGGCACCATCATGCGCACCGCGTTATAGAGATCCATGCCGCCGGTCA
This sequence comes from Salinicola sp. CR57, assembly GCF_003206585.1. NCBI lineage: Bacteria > Pseudomonadati > Pseudomonadota > Gammaproteobacteria > Oceanospirillales > Halomonadaceae > Salinicola > Salinicola sp. CR57. The sequence continues at coordinate 20,915 of NZ_PZJL01000005.1, read as the reverse complement.
ACAGCACCTCGAGCATGTTGTCCATGCTCGACGAGTCGGAACCGGTGGTGTTGACGATCTCGTCGAGGCCGTCGATATCCGGCAGCAGTTCGCTGACGAAGTTGGCCTTGCGCGCGTTGGCCCAGCCGCGGTTGGCCTCGATGGTGTTGATCTCGCCGTTGTGCGCCATGAAGCGGAACGGCTGCGCCAGCGGCCAGCGCGGCGCCGTATTGGTCGAGAAGCGCTGGTGAAAGACGCAAACCGCGGTCTCGAGACGCTCGTCGCCCAGGTCCTGGTAAAAGGTGGGAAGATCCGCAGGCATCATCAGGCCCTTGTAGGAGACCACCTTGGACGACAGCGAGCAGACGTAGAACTCCTCTTCCTGGCGCAGCTTCTGCTCTGCCAGGCGCCGTGCCATGAACAGTTCGACGTTGAACGCCGCGTCGGACTGGGAGACCTCCCCCTCGACGAAGACCTGACGAATGCGCGGCAGGCACTCGAGTGCCATCGGCCCGCACACGCTCGGATCGGTAGGCACGTCACGCCACCCCTTGACGCTCAGTCCCCGCTCGGCGAGCTCGCCTTCCAGCGTCTCGCGGGCGCTTCGTTCGCGGGCATCGTCATCGGGGAAGAACACCATGCCGACCGCGAAGCGCTCGCCCAGGGTGACGCCCAGTTGATCCTCGGCCAACGCGCGCATGAAGCTCATCGGCATTTTCAGCAGCAGGCCGCAGCCATCGCCGGTCTTGCCATCCGCCGCGATGCCGCCACGGTGCGTCATGCAGGTCAGTGACTCGATCGCCGTCTTGAGCAGATCGTGACTGGCCTGCCCCTCCATATGAGCAATCAGGCCGAAACCGCAGTTGTCGCGGAATTCGCCAGGCTGGTGAAGACCTCTCATCATGGGCGTGCCTCACAAAGCTGTTCGGAATACAGGGGATTGTATTCGGTCCGGTATAAAGAGATAATTTACGGTTTTCTTATTTTTTCGACTGGATCACCAGTGGTGCCATGGGCCCGATTTTTGTCTCGAGTCGCCGACAGTCCAGAGGCCGACGGGGCGCAAAAAGGCCGGACAGAATAGCCAGTCAGCCTCTCCAGCGCAATTCGAGCACCGGGCTTTCTCGCTGCAAATGCATTTAAAATCGAAGACTTAGCGAAAGGCCAAACCAAAATACACTGCTAGCACAAAGGCTTAGACCCCAACATAGACCAAAGTCTAACACCTTGCGCTTAATGGCCCAGATCGTCGTGGGATCCAGGCGCGATACCCATACCGATACGGCATGGAGCATACCAATTATATCGACAACGTTCGGAAAGAACAGCCGTCGATACCCCCGATCGTGGCCAGGCGAGCGCCATGGATGGCCACCCTGCCGAACGCCATGGCGAGGCCCTACCGGAGCAGCGTCAATTTTCGAAGCGATCCCTGCGAACGGCACGGGTTGGCGGCCGGCGTCGCCGGAATAGCTCCGCCGGCAAGGAAGATAGGATGGAACCGGAGAAGAGAGAGATGTCGGTGCCGTGGCGCATCAGCCGCGGGGAAAACGTTCCAGTAGTCGCTGGAGCAGCTCGGCCTCGGTATCGTCCCGGATCACGGCGCGCCCCAGCGCTTCGAGCAGAATCAGCCGCAACCGGCTGTCGAGGTTCTTCTTGTCGAGGCGCATGCGTGAGAGAAAATCCCCGGCCTGCATGTTGGCCGGTGCCGTGATCGGGAGATCCGCCGCGATCAGAATCGCCGCGACGCGCTCGACATCGGCCTCGCTCAGCCAGCCACGGTCGGCGGATAGTCGGGCCGCCATCATCATGCCTGAGCCCACCGCTTCACCGTGCAGCCAGTTGCCGTAGCCCTGGTGCGCTTCGATGGCGTGACCGAAGGTATGCCCCAGGTTGAGCAACGCCCGCACGCCCTGTTCGGTCTCGTCCTCGGCAACGACTTCCGCCTTGATCTCACAGCTGCGGCGAATGGCGTGGCGGATGGCGGCCTCGTCGAGCGCCCGGAGTGCGGCCAGGTTCTCCTCCAGCCACTCGAGGAAGGAGAGGTCCCAGATCAGGCCGTACTTGATCACCTCCGCCAACCCTGCGGACAGCTCCCGGGCCGGCAGCGTTCGCAAGGTGTCGGTGTCGACGATCACCGCCCGAGGCTGCCAGAACGCACCGATCATGTTCTTGCCACGCGGGTGATTGACCCCCGTCTTGCCGCCCACGGAGGAGTCGACCTGGGCCAGCAGCGTGGTGGGAATCTGGATGAACGCGACACCGCGCTGATAGCTGGCGGCTGCATACCCCGCCATGTCGCCGATGACGCCGCCACCCAACGCGATCAGCGTGCAGCGGCGATTGAAGCCGGCAGCCAGCAGGGCGTCCCAGATCCGCTCGACCGATGCCAGCGTCTTGGTCGCCTCACCATCGGGCAAAATGACTTCCCGGATGTCGAGATCGGCGCCGGCCAGCGTCTGCTTGAGCGCCGCCAGGTAATGCGGGGCGATCACCTCGTTGGTCACGATCATCACCTGGCGGCCCGCCAGATACGGCAGCAGATGCTCCTGACTCGCCAGAACGCCCGCGCCGACATGAATCGGATAACTGCGCTCGCCCAGGGACACGCTCAGCGATTCCACCGAAAGCGAAGAGACTGACGACATGGGGATTACCTTTGATGAGAGAGTGGCGACGAGTCACCGAGCGGCTCGGCGAGACGGGAGACACGGCGCAGGATATCACCGACCACGCTTCTCGGACCGCGGCGATCCGTCCGCACGATCACATCCGCCGTGGCCCGATAGAGCGGGTCGCGGATCGCGAACAGATCCCTCAGCACCTGCTCTGGGTTGGCATTCTGCAGTAGCGGCCGATTGCGATCCCGCGAGGTGCGTCGAATCTGCTGCTCGACGGTGGTGGCCAGGTAGATCACCGTACCCCGCTCCCGCAGCAGTTGGCGGTTGACTTCACGCATGATCGCGCCGCCACCCGTCGCCATCACGACTTCACTGCGCTGGGTGAGTTCGTCGAGCATGGCCGTCTCTCGATCACGAAACCCCTGCTCGCCCTCGACGTCGAAAATCCATGGGATGTTCGCCCCGCATCGACCCTCTATCTGATGGTCGCTATCCAGGAATTCGCGCTGCAATTCGGCCGCCAGAAGGCGGCCGATTGTGCTTTTGCCGGCCCCCATGGGACCGATGAGAAAAAGATTGGGAAGCGACCGCATCAGCGAATGGCCAGTCCGTCCTCGATGATCTTGGGCGTGATGAATACCAGCAATTCTACCTTCTCGTTGCTTTCCTGGGTATAGCGGAAGAGATTGCCCAGTATGGGAATGTCGCCCAGGAACGGGGTCTTGAACAACGTACGCAACTGCTCGGACGTCAGAATCCCGCCAAGCACCACGGTCTCGCCGTTGTCGACCAGTACCTGGGTCTGTATCTCGTTGGTATCGATCGCCGGCGCGCCATCGAATCGCGTATCGGAAATATCGTCGTTGTTGATGCGCAGATCCATGATGATCCGATCGTCGGGCGTGATCTGCGGCGTCACCTCGAGCGACAGCACGGCCTCCTTGAATTCGGTGGTCGTCGCGCCGCTGGAGGAGGCCTCCTGATACGGCACCTCCTGCCCCTGCTTGATCACCGCGGTGCGCTGGTTGGCGGTAATCACCTTGGGCTGGGAGATGGTCTGGCTCTTGCCCTCGCTCTCCAGGGCACGCAATTCGAGGTCGATCAACACGTCCCCGGAGAGATAGCCGAAACTGAACGCGCTGGCCGGATTGGTCGCGTTGCCCAGATCGACCGCCAATCCACCACCGTAGGGAGCGGGGTCATCCGCGGTCGTCGGCACCGTCGAAGGATTGCCGTCGGCCGCACCACTCAGATCGAAGTGGCGACCGCGCGGAGAGGAGAGCCCCCAGTTGACGCCCAATTCGTGGGTCGCGCTGTCACGAGCGATCACGATCCGCGCCTCGATCTGGACCTGACGCACCGGGACATCGAGGTGGTCGATGGTCCGTCGGATCGCGTCCAGCTGATCGCGCGTATCCTGCAGGATCAGCGTATTGGTGCGCGGATCGACGGTGACCCGGCCACGCTCCGACATCATCCCGACCCCCTCCCCGCCGCGCAGCAGCGCGGCAAGGGAGTCGGCCTTGGCATAGCGAATCTGCACGAACTCGGTGCTCAGCGGCGCCAACTGCTCGGACTGCTCGCGGGTTTCCAGCGTCTGACGCTGCAGGCTCGCCAGCTCGCCGGTGGGAGCCACCATCATCACGTTGCCTTCACGCCGAGCCGACAGGCCGTGGTTGCGCAGCACGAGATCGAGCGCTTGATCCCACGGTACGTCGGTGAGATTGAGGGTCACGTTCCCTTGCACACCGTCGCTGGCCACGACGTTGAGCCCGGACTCCTCGGCAATGATCGACAGCACGTCGCGAACCGGGATGTCCTGAAAATTTAGCGTGATGCGATGCCCGGTATAACTGGGCCGCCCCTCCGGCTCGGGACGCGCGATCGTTCCCGCGGCAGCCAGGTCGATCGTCAGGCGACGCCCATTCTGCGTCACCAGCGGCTCCACGGCACTGGACGCGGAGATGTCGAAGGTCACCCCGCCCGCGCTGCGCCGCGGCACGATACGCTGGACGCTGGTGCCGAAGTCCGCGACATCGAGCGTCTGATACTGCTCGTCGGGCAGGGTGACACCCGGCAACGTGACCGAAACCTGCCGCCCCTGTCCGGTGACTTCGGCGGCGACCCCGGCACGATCGAGTTCCAGTTGCAGTTGCCCGTCCCCCCCCGTGCCGCGACGAAAATCGATCGCGGTGACGCTGGGCTCCGCCGACACCCTCTCCGTGGCGTCGACGCCTCCGGCGGGCGAGGCCGTCGCTGGCGAAACGGCGGAGTCGACACCCAGGTGGACGACGACCCGGTCCGACATTCGCTCGATCCGGTAGCCGGTCGTCGATTCCAGCTCGAACACCAGGCGCGTGCGCGCCCCAGCCTCCAGCACCCTCACCCCACTGACTCCGGCGCTGCCGATGGCGAAGCTCGGCTGAGACAGACCGCTCCGAGTCTCCAGCAGATCCAGCGCCAACCGGGGCGGGGAGTCCGTGCGATAGCCGCGAACCTCCGGAACGCCACCGACGAAGTCGAGGCCCACGTCCAGGCGGCCCGAACCCTGGTCGGTGAATGTCATCGCGGTCAGGGTGGAGGCCGCCGAGGCGGGGAACGCCACCGCCCACAGAATCAGCGTCGCGGTCAAAGCGGCGAAATGCCGTCGAAGAGTCATGGGTTCCCCTACTCTGGTTGCCGCCGGTTGGCACCGTCGGATTCTTGTTGTGCCATTGCCAGACGCTGGCGGCGCTCGGTCCAGCCCCCCTGGGAGTCCCGCACGGTCTCGACCAGCGCCAGTGCACGCGACTCGACATCGACGACCCTGCCGTAATCCCGGCCCAGATAGTCGCCCTCGAACAGTCGATGGACCCGGCCATCCGGCGCGGCGACCAGGCCCGACGGGGTATTGCCCACCGTCAAGGTGCCGACCAGGGTCAGGCTATCGAGCTCGAAGGCCTCCAGAGGCTGGCGCGGTCGATCGGCATCGGGTAGCGGCGCCCTATCCACCGGCTCGACATGCTCGTCGCGCTCGGCCACGAAAGGGCTACGACGCTGGCTCTGGTCGTAATCGGCGGTGGCGTACTGCGGCATCTGCGGCAGCGCGGCGATCTGTCCCTCGGGCTTGTGCCGCAGAGCATCCAGCTTCGCCTCCAGCGCTCCCAGGCCGGCATCCTGACACCCGGTGAGCAGGCCACTGGCGATGACCATCCCGGCCAGCAGGAGGCGATTCACGCTCACGATTTCCCCCTCCCCGGCTTGGCATCGACGCCGGGTGCGACATCCTCTCGATACCGGTAGGTCTTGGCCAGCATCGACAGCCGGAGACGGTCTTCCACCGGCGTCAGCGTGAAATCGTGCAGCGTGACGATACGCGGCATGGCGGCGACACGAGCCAGGAACGAGGCGATCTGGTGGAAGTCTCCGCGCACCTGGATGTCGAAGGGCTGCTCGATGTAAAACTCCCGATCCACCGCCGGGCGCAACTTGAGGCTATCGATATCGAGCTGCTGCTCGCGTGCCGCGTCACTGATGGCGTCCAGCAGCGCGGGGACCTCCGCATCGCTCGGCAGCATTTCGAGCACCTGCTGCATACGGGCCCGCAGCTCGCTCATCTGGCGCTTCATCGCCGGGAGATTGACGGCCTGGAAGGAGAGCGTCTCGAAGCGCTGCAGCGCCTGCTGCTCCTGCACCATCAACCGCTGGTGCACTTCCCGGGACGATGAAGCCAGCAACCACTGCGCACCCCAGAACGACGCCAGCAGGAGCGCCGCGGCGATCATCACCTGCAAGCCGGCGGGCCAGCTGCCAGCCTCCTTGACATCCAGTTCGCGCCACTGCAGTTCACGCAACTGACGCCACTGCTCGCCGGCCGTCGCGCGGAGCCCCGTCAACCCCCGGAAGCGCATCGTCGGACGCCTCATGACCCGGCCCCCGCCACGCTGTCGTCGATCGGATGCTGATTGACACTCATGTGAAAACGCTTGGCCGCCGCGGGCCCCTCTGCGGACTGCACGTCCGAAAGCAGCGGAATATCGAACGCCGGGCTGTGATCCAGCGCCCGCATCTGGTCGGACACCTGACGATTGGAAGCCGCGACTCCGCTGAGTTCGAGCCGGTCCTCCTTGCGCTCCAGCTCGGTGTAATAGACGCCATCCACCAGCGTGGCCGTCAGTTGATCGAGGACACGAACGGTCAGCGGCCGGCTCGACTGGAGCTCGCCGATCACTTCGATCTGCTTCAGCATGCGCTCCCGCAGCTCGCGGAAATCGCGCATCGCCTGAATATCGCGGGTGAGAGCCTCGGTATCGCGCTGAATCAGCGCGACCCTGGCCTGCCCCGCGCGGACCAGCGACTTTTCATGCAGGGAGATGCCCCAGCCGAGCAGCAGGCCCACCAGCAGCATCAGCAGCAAGCCCTGCTTGAACCGACGAGTCCGGTGAACGCGGCGCTGCTCCCGCCAAGGCAGCAGATTGATCTCGATCCTCATGACAGGGCCCGCATGGCGAGACCGCAGGCGGTGAGCATCGCCGGTGCGTCAGCGGCCAGGGCGCCCACATCCAGCCGGGAATGAACCCGCATCTGGTGAAAGGGGTTGGCGAGCATCGCCTCGAGGCCGCTCTGGGCACGCAGCCGCTCGGCGAACCCCGGCAGCGCGCTGGATCCGCCAGCGAGAACGAGGCGTCGAACCTGCTGCTGCCCCGCAGCGGTGTAGTAGAGCTGCAACGACCGGCCGACGTGCTGGATCAGGGTGTCGATGAACGGCAACAGCACCTGCTGGCGATAGTCGTCGGGCAACCCACCTCGCTTCTTGGCCCGGCCGGCTTCGTCGAAACTCATCCCGTAGCGCTTGCTGATGGCGTCGGTGAGCTGCCGCCCGCCGCAGAGATTATCCCGGCTGTAGACGATCCGGCCGCCCTTGAGGACGTGAAAGGCGCAGAGATTGGCGCCGATGTCGACCAGCGCCGTGCTGTCATCCTCTTCCTCCGCCTCCCGCAGGGCCCGGCAGACCCGCTCCAGCGCGAAGCCCTCCACATCCACGGCCACCGCCTCCAGCCCCACCGCTTCCATGGTCGAGGTGAGCGTCTCGATATCCTGCAGACGACAGGCCACCAGCAGGATTTCCTGCTGATCGGGGTAGCGGGCATGGCGATGCATGCGCTGGAAATCGAAGGCCACCTCGTTGAGTGGGAACGGAATGTACTTGTCGGACTCCATCTGGATCCGGGCCTCGATCTCCTCGTCGCTGAGCGAGACCGGCAGCGACAGCACCCGAGTGATGGCAGCCGAGTTGGGCACCGCCACCACGGCGCGGCGAGACCGCGGTTGCGCGTGCTCGACCGCCCGGCGCAGCGTATCCACGACTTCGCTCTTGTCGCGAATTCGCCTCTCGACGACAGCCCCTTCGCGCAGGGGGCGCACCGCGTAGCTGTCGATTCTCAGGCCGCCGGCGTGACGCTCCAACTCCAGCAGCTTGACGGTAGCGGACGTGATGTCCACCCCGACCAATCCATGGGAGGATCTTTTCAAGCGCAACACTGTCTCACCTCGCCGGAACTCGAAAATCCTAATCGAAGTTAACGGCGGCCCAACGGGCAACTTGAGACATTTCGTTACACTTATTTCTCGTTGCTTGCAGGAAGCGGCGGGTACGAAACTGGCCCCGACTCTATCGCATCCATATAATGCCCCGGTACTGAACCCTGTCCGAAGCTAGGGATAGCGGGCACGCTCGCGGCCGGACCGCCACCAGTCAAGGATCACCTCTTTCTATGAAGCTTTTTACCCGCTTACTGACGACTGCCTTCTGGCTGCTGCTGTCGCTATGCGCCGGAGTCGTGCTGGCAGTCGTCGGCGCAGGGCTCTATTTCGCGCCTGGCCTGCCGGATGTGCGTCAGCTCCAGAACTACGAGCTTCAGACACCGCTGCGCATCTACACCGAGGACGACAAGCTGATCGGCGAATATGGCGAGGAGCGCCGGATGCCGATCAGCTACGATCAAATCCCGAAACCGTTGATCGATGCGCTACTGGCGGCCGAGGATGCCAACTTCTACAACCACCCCGGCGTCGACCCGAAAGGCCTGCTGCGCGCGGCGGTGGAACTGGCCTCGTCGGGGGACATCCAGTCCGGCGGCAGCACCATCACCATGCAGGTGGCGCGCAACTACCTGCTGACCCTGGATCAGACCTTCACCCGCAAGATCCGCGAGATCCTGCTGGCGCTGCAGATGGAGCAGATCCTGAGCAAGCCGGAGATTCTCGAGCTCTATGTCAACAAGATCTATCTGGGCCACCGCTCCTACGGCGTCGCTGCCGCCGCCAATACCTACTACGGCAAGCCGCTGGCCGATCTGACGCTGCCGCAGTACGCCATGATCGCGGGCCTTCCCAAGGCCCCCTCCAGCTTCAATCCGCTGGCCAACCCCGAGCGCGCCCTGATCCGTCGCAACTGGATCCTCTACCGTATGCGTGAGCTCGGTTCGATCGACCAGGCCAGCTACGAGCAGGCCGTCAAGGCGCCGATCACGGCCAGCCGCCACGTCGCGCAGTCGGAGGTCGACGCCCCCTACGTCGCTGAAATGGCACGCGCCTATGCGGTCGAGCGGTTCGGTGACAAGGCGTATACCGACAACATCCGCATCACGACCACGCTCGACAGCCGTCTGCAGACCGAAGCCCGCAATGCGCTGGTGCAGGGCCTGATCGACTACGACACCCGCCACGGCTGGCGTGGTCCGGAGGAGAAGGATGTGCCTCCGAGCCTGGTCGAAGCGCAGGACCGCACCGAGCGGCAGGGCCTGGAAGAAGAGCTCTCGGAGTCCCCGGAGGTCATCCAGACCGCCCGTCAGGCAGCCCAGAGCAGCGAGGCCAACATCGAAGGGGTCGATGGCGACGTCAGCAACTGGCTCAAGGTGCTGGAACGCACGCCGGCCTACGGCCCGCTCCAGCCGGCCATCGTGACCGAGACCGACGGCAAGCAGATGCGCGTGCTCAATGCCGACGGCAAGGTCATCACGCTGGACTGGGATGGCCTCAAGTGGGCCCGTGTCTACCACAGCGCCAAATGGCGGGGCGACGTGCCCGCCAATGCCCAGGCGATCGCCCAGCGTGGCGACCTGGTCCGCATTCTGAAGAGCGGTGACAACTGGCGGCTGTCGCAGCGTCCCGGCGCCGAGGGCGCGATCGTGGTGCTCGACCCGCAGACCGGCGCCATCGAGGCGCTGCAGGGCGGCTTCAGCTTTGCCGCCAGCAAGTTCAACCGTGCCATTCAGGCGCAGCGCCAGGTCGGCTCCAACTTCAAGCCCTTCGTCTATCTGGCGGCGCTGGAGGAAGGCGGCATGACCGCGGCGACGATCATCAACGATGCCCCGGTGGTGATGTCCCAGTACAGCGGCGACGACTGGCGCCCCGAGAACGCCGAGCGCCAGTTCCAGGGGCCGACGCGCCTGAGGGTCGGGCTGTACACCTCGCGCAATCTGGTGACCATTCGCGTACTGCAGTCTCTGGGGCTCGACAACGCCCTCAACTTCCTCGAGCGCTTCGGCTTCTCCCGGGACCGCCTGCCGCACGGGTTGTCGCTGGCACTGGGCAGTGCCTCGCTGACGCCGCTGGAGATCGCCAACGCCTACGCGGTACTCGCCAACGGTGGCTTCCAGGTCTCGCCCTGGTACATCCAACAGGTCACTCAAGGCAGCCAGAACACCGTGGTCGAAAAGGCCAACCCGCTGGTGGCCTGCCGCGACTGCGCGCCCGATGCAACCCAGACCGAAGTCGACGGCGAACCGCGCCGCATCGCCCCCAGGGTGGTCGACCCGGATGCGCTCTATATCCTGCGCAGCATCCTGCGGGATGTCATCGAGCGCGGCACCGGGCGCGGCGCGCTGTCGCTCGACCGTGCCGACATCGTCGGCAAGACCGGCACCACCAACGATCAGCGTGACGCCTGGTTCTCCGGCTTCAACAACTCACTCGTCACGACGGTATGGGTCGGCAAGGACGACAACACCACGACCGCGGAATATGGTGCGCAAGCCGCCCTGCCGATCTGGAAGGCGTTCATGGGGCCGGCCCTGAAAGGGACCCCCGAGGTCATTCCGAAGGCGCCCGATGATATCGTCCAGGTACGCATCGACCCGAAAACCGGCAAGCGGCTGCATGACGATCAGTCCGGCGGCATCAGCGAGATATTCCGCAAGGACAATCTCCCTGAATACCAACCTCGTGGGATCCGCCCTGAACTGGAAGATGAGAGCGGTTCGCAAGGCACTGGCACTTTCGAAGCCATCTTCTGATACATTGGTCGGGGCCTCGAGCCCCGACCCATTTGTTCCACACTCGCTCTTCACCGCAACAGGACGTCGCAGCGAAGCTGAGAGAGATGTCATGCCCCTGCCTAGTTGCCGCTGGTGGCTGCTGGTCTCCTGCCTGATGGCATCCCCATCATATGCGGAGCTTTTCTACGCGCCGCCGGCGCCGGACGAAAATGCGCCCAACTTCAGTGGCAGCGCGGAACTCGGCTACACCAAGCTGACCGGCAACACCAACACCCAGACCCTGCTCGCCAAGGGACGCCTGACCTGGCTGACCGGTCGCTATACCCACACCTTTCGCGCCGAGACCCGCAGCGTCCAGGACAACGACAACACCACGTCGGAGCGATACCTGGTTGGCGCCCGCGAACGCTACGAGCTGGCGGACGACAACTACCTGTTCGGCTTTGCACGCTGGGAGCGTGACCGATTCAGCGGCTACGACTCGCAGTTCACGACCATTGCCGGCTACGGGCGCCAGATCCTGGTCGGCCCGACGCACACCCTCTCGGCGGAGGTCGGGCCGGGCTACCGCCATGACGCCTACGCCGAGGGTGGCAGCGACGACCTGGCCCTGGCCTACTCGGCGCTGGATTACACCTACAATTTCAGCGACGACATCGCGTTCGACCAGGAACTCTCCGCAGAGGCGACTCACATCAGCGTGACCACGCGTTCGCTGTCGACGATCACCTCGCAGCTGAACTCTCACCTTGCGCTGCGCGTCTCCTACGACGTCAAGAGCAACACCCACCCGCCGCCCGACGCCGAGGCACGCACCGATACCACCACCTCGGTGTCGATTCTCTACAGCTGGTGACGGCAGCCACGAGCTACGAGCGGCAATGATCCCGTAAGGCCGGGCGCATCGCCGAAAAACGAAGAAGCCGCCCGGCTGGGGCGGCTTCTTCTTCGAACAGGGTTCGATCGGCTAATTCAGCCGTAGATCTCCTTGACGCTCTTCAGCGGATAGTGGGCGGGATACGGCTTCTTCGCGACGCCGGACTCCACCGCGGCCTGGGCCACCGCCGCCGGGATCTTCTCCAGCAGCCGCGAGTCCACCGGCGTGGGGATGATGTAGCCACGACCGAACTCGAGCGAATCGAGTTCGTAGGCATCCAGCACCTCTTTCGTCACCGGCTCGCGCGCCAGATCCTTCAACGCATGAACGGCGGCAATCTTCATCTTTTCGTTGATGGCCGTGGCCCGCACATCCAGGGCGCCGCGGAAGATGAACGGGAACCCCAGTACGTTGTTGACCTGATTGGGGTAGTCGGAACGCCCCGTGCCGATGATCACGTCGCTGCGGGTTGCGCGGGCGACATCGGGATGGATTTCGGGATCCGGATTGGAACAGGCGAACACGATCGGGTTGGCCGCCATCCTCTCGAGCTGCTCGGGCTTGAACAGATTCGGTCCGGAAAGACCGACGAAGACATCGGCACCCTCGATCGCGTCATCCAGCGTACGCAGCGGCGTTTCGGTGGCGAACTGGGCCTTGTACTGGTTGAGATCGCTGCGACCGCTGTGAATGACGCCATTGCGATCCAGCATGAAGATGTTCTCGGCCCTGGCGCCACACTCGATCAGCAGCTTCATGCAGGCAATGGCGGCGGATCCCGCCCCCAGGCAGACGATACGCGCGGTCGCCAGTGTCTTGCCGGCAATGTCCAGGGCGTTGAGCAAGCCCGCGGCGGTCACGATTGCAGTGCCATGCTGGTCGTCGTGAAACACCGGGATGTCACAGCGCTGCTTGAGCGCCGCCTCGATCTCGAAACACTCCGGCGCCTTGATATCCTCGAGATTGATGCCGCCCCAGGTATTGGCGATGTTGGCAACCGTATCGATGAAGGCCTGAGCGGAATCGGCTTCGACCTCGATATCCACCGAGTTGATGCCGGCGAAGCGCTTGAACAGGACCCCCTTGCCCTCCATGACCGGCTTGCTCGCCAGGGGACCGAGATTCCCCAGGCCCAGGATAGCGCTGCCGTCGGAGACGACGGCCACCAGATTGCCCTTGCCGGTGTAGAGATAGGCATTCTCCGGATCCAGAGCGATTTCCCTGCACGGTTCCGCGACACCGGGGCTGTAGGCCAGCGACAGATGCTTGGCGGTTTCGGTCGGCTTGGTCAGTTCGACCGACAGTTTGCCCGGAATCGGCTTGGCATGGTAATCGAGCGCCGCCTGTCTTCTATCGTCACTCATGAGAGAGATTTCCCAATGGAGGGTGAGGTATTTCGGCATCGTCGTGCCATGGAGTCGCGCCAGATTATAGAAAAAGAGCGACCCATACAACTTTCGCCCTTTCCTCCGCTTTCGCGAATTTTAAGTGCTTGTTTGAATCACTTCGATGCATTTGGCGACACTTATACCTGAACGCTCAGTCATAAAATATCCCTTATCCATCGCCTCCAACCTCAAAACTCGACCTGCAGATCCCGCCCCCTTCCGTGTCCGGGATCCGACGATCGGGCATGAAAAAGCCCGCCATGAAGGCGGGCTTTTCGACAACCGTTCGGTTCTCGGCGTGACGCGATCTCAACCGCGACGAACCGCAGCTCCGAAGCGCTTGTTGAAACGCTCGACGCGGCCACCGGTGGTCGCCTGCTTCTGCTTGCCGGTGTAGAACGGGTGACACTGCGAGCAGACGTCGACGTGGAAGTCTTCGCTGGCCGTGGTGCCGATCGAATGGGTCGCGCCACAGGAACAAGTCGCCGTGACTGTCTTGTATTCGGGATGAATAGACTGTTTCATCGTGAAGCCTCGCTTTGCGGTGTACCGCCACCTGATCTGTTGCCAGGCACCGTACACGGATAGGGAATCGCGGTTCACTCCCGCGCGACCGGCCCGCCTAGAATCCCGTAACCCGCATCGTCTGGCGATGGCGATATCACGGATAAGAGACGCACCCTACGTCGGAAGGCGGCGCATTTTAGCAGAATTGTTCACGGAGGCCAATTGGCAGATTCCAGTACCGCCCCCGGGAGCGCGGCAACGCCCGTGCCTCGGATTCTTCGTATCGCCGTTCCCACGCCGCTGAGGCGACTGTTCGACTATCGCCCCGCGGGTCAGCCCCCTGCCGGCGGTTGGTGCCCCGGCCTGCGGGTCAAGATTCCGTTCGGGCGACGTTATCTGGTCGGGATCGTGATGGAGTGCGCGATGGAGAGCGAACTGCCGACCAGCCAACTGAAACCGATCACGGAACGGCTCGACGACGAGCCGCTACCGGCTGACTGGCTATGGCTCTGCCAATTCACCGCCCGCTACTATCAACACTCGCTGGGCGATACGCTGCATCATGCGCTGCCCGGGCCTCTGCGCCAGGGACGGCCACTCGAGGCACGCAGCCGCGAGCGGTGGCAGCTGAACGCTCCCGAGGCTGCCGCCCTCGATGCATTGAGCCGCGCACCACGCCAACGCGAGCTGGTCCGGCTGCTGGCCCAGCATCGCCACGGCATGGTCACCTCCGCCATCACCGCGCAGGGGTACGCGCGCCCGCTGTTACAAGGGCTGCTCGACAAGTCACTGGTCACTTGCACCAGTGAACCGCTGACCGCCAGCGAGGGCTGGTCGGGTGCGCTGCTCGCCGAGCCGGCTCTGCCGCTCAACCGGGAACAGGCCGCCGCGCTCGCGGCGCTCCACGAGGGATTGGACCGCTTTCATCCCTGCCTTCTCCATGGCGTCACGGGAAGCGGCAAGACAGAGGTCTACCTGCAACTGATCGAGGCGGTCCTGGGCCAGGGCCGTCAGGCGCTGGTGCTGGTGCCCGAGATCGGCCTGACTCCGCAGACCCTGTCGCGCTTTCGCAAGCGCTTTCGCGCACCGGTCGTGGCGCTGCACTCGGGCCTCACCGACCTGGAGCGCCTCGATGCGTGGGAAGCCGCTCGCAGCGGGCGCGCGCCGATCGTCATCGGTACCCGCTCCGCCATCTTCACGCCCCTGGCGCGACCCGGCGTGATCATCGTCGACGAGGAGCACGACGGCTCGTTCAAGCAACAGGATGGCTTGCGCTACCACGCCCGCGACCTGGCGATGGCCCGTGCCCACCGCGATGGCGTACCGATCCTGCTGGGTAGTGCCACCCCGTCGCTGGAGAGCCTGGCCCAGGCGCGCAGCGGGCGTTATCGACATCTTCGTCTGACCCAGCGGCCCAGCCGCCACGCCCCGGCCAAGCTCGAACTGGTCGACCTGCGGGGGCGGCAGCGCCAGGGCGGGCTGATCCCGCCGGCGATCGACGCCATCCGTCAGGCACTGAAAGCCGAGGGGCAGGTGCTGGTCTTCATCAACCGACGCGGTTTCTCGCCGTCTCTGGCTTGTCATCAGTGCGGCTGGATTGCCGAGTGCCGCCACTGCGACTCACGGATGACGCTCCATCGTCAGCCGCCGCGCCTGGTCTGTCATCACTGCGAACATCAGACACCCCAGCCGGACGCCTGCCCGAGCTGCGGCAGTGCCGATCTGCGACCGCTCGGCGCCGGTACCGAGCGCAGCGAGGAGACGCTCGCCACTCTGTTCCCCGACACCCCGGTCTATCGCATCGACCGTGACAGCACACGGCGCAAGGAAGCCTTCGACCAGTTGCTGACCGAGATTCGACGCGGCGAACCGAGCCTGCTAGTGGGAACCCAGATGCTAGCCAAGGGGCACCATCTTCCTCACGTGACGCTGGTGGTGGTGGTCAATGCCGACGCCGGTCTCTACGCCAGCGATTTTCGCGCGCTCGAGCAGAGCGCCCAGTTGCTGGTCCAGGTGGCCGGTCGTGCCGGTCGCGCCGACCGGGCCGGTCGCGTTCTGGTCCAGACGCTGCATCCCGACGACCCCAACCTGCGGCTGCTGGCGGACAGCGGCTACGATGCGCTGGCCTACCAGCTGCTCGAGGAGCGACGCCTCGCCGGCCTGCCCCCCTACCGTTACCTGGCGCTGGCGCGTTTCGAGGCCTCTCGCGAGGAGGATGCCCGCCAGGCCGCGGAGGCTGCCGGCGACGCCGTCCGCCAGTGGCTCGCCGAACGCCAGTCGCCGGTGCACTGCCTGGGCCCCGTTCCCGCCCCGATGGAACGCCGCCAGAACCGCTATCATGTTCAACTGATGCTCTCCGCGGAAAAGCGCAGCGCGCTGCACGAGGCGAGTGCCTGGCTGGTCGGCTGGATGGAGAGCGCCGCCTCGCGCCGTGTACGCTGGTCGCTGGACATCGACCCGATGACGTTGAGTTGATATCGCGAGCCGCGGGAATCAGGATCTTGCCCTCGAGCGAAAAATGCAGCGTCGCTGGCATTTTTCGCTCGAAGCTCGAAGCTGAGCATCAGGGTTTAAAGCCTTGCGCCAATCACTGATAATGGCCGCCTTTTACCAGCGTCGTGGCGGCAGGTTCACGACGTCCAGATTCGCGGCATCCCGCGCCGGGTCGAGCCCCTGGCCTCGGCCCTGGCCCCACGACGATGAAGTAGCCCATGAAAGAGACGATTACCCAACTGCTCGATACCGCCGTCGCCACACTTCAGGGCGCAGGCGAGCTGCCGGCCGACCTGAGCCCTGCCATCAAGGTCGACCCGACCCGCGACAAGGCCCACGGCGACTATGCCACCAACCTGGCGCTGGTGCTGGCCAAGCCGGCCGGCTGCAAGCCACGCGACCTGGCCGACAAGCTGATCGCGGCGCTGCCGGAGAACGACGCGATCCGCCGCACCGAGATCGCCGGGCCGGGCTTCATCAACTTCTTTGCCGCCACCGACGCCATCGCAGGCATCGTCAGCCAGATTCTCGACGCTGGCGACACCTTCGGCCGCAGCCTGATCGGTGCCGGCGAGAAGGTCCAGGTCGAATTTGTCTCCGCCAACCCCACCGGGCCGCTGCACGTCGGCCATGGTCGTGGCGCCGCCATCGGCGACTGCCTCTGCCGGTTGCTGGAAGCGACCGGTTTCGACGTCACCCGCGAGTTCTACTACAACGACGCCGGCGCCCAGATCAACAACCTGATGCGCTCGGTACAGGCTCGCGCCCAGGGACTCGGTCCCGATGACGAGGGCTGGCCCGAGGATGGCTATCGCGGCGACTACATCGCCGATGTCGCCCAGGCCTACCTGGGCGGTGAAACCGTGACTGCCGATGACCGCGAGGTCACCGCCAAGGCCGACCCGAACGACGGCGATGCCATTCGCGCCTTCGCCGTGGCCTACCTGCGCCGCGAGCAGGACCTGGATCTCAAGGCATTCGGCGTCGAGTTCGACGTCTATTTCCTGGAGTCCTCGCTCTACGCCGAGGGCCGCGTCGAGGAGACCGTCAATGCGCTGGTTGCCGGCGGCCACACCTACGAAGCGGATGGCGCCCTGTGGCTGCGCACCACCGACTTCGGTGACGACAAGGACCGGGTGATGCGCAAGTCCGACGGCGACTACACCTACTTCGTGCCCGACGTCGCTTACCACTACAACAAGTGGCAGCGCGGCTTCACCACCGTGATCGACGAACAGGGAGCCGACCACCACTCCACCGTCACCCGGGTTCGCGCCGGGCTGCAGGCGCTGGAAGTCGGCATTCCCCAGGGCTGGCCGGACTACGTGCTGCACCAGATGGTGCTGGTGACCCGTTCCGGGGTCGAGGTGAAGCTTTCCAAGCGTGCCGGCAGCTATGTCACGCTGCGCGATCTGATCGATGAAGTCGGCCGCGACGCCACCCGCTATTTTCTCGCCGCCCGCCGCGCCGACTCCCAGCTCACCTTCGACATCGATCTGGCGCGCTCGCAGACCAACGACAATCCGGTCTACTACATCCAGTACGCTCATGCCCGCGTCTGCAGCGTACTGCGCAAGGCCGAGAATGATGGCCTCGCCTTTGACCATGGCGTCGCGATGGCCAACCTGGAGCGCCTCGACGCCCCCCAGGAGAAAGCCCTGATGAATCGGCTGGCACGCTATCCGGATAGCGTCGAGCGTGCTGCCCGCGCCCGCGAGCCACATCAGATCGCGCAGTATCTGACCGAGCTCGCCAGCGATTTCCACACCTGCTACAACGCCCAGAAAGTCATGGTCGACGATGCCGAGCTGCGCAATGCGCGGCTGGCGCTGGGTCTGGCGACACGCCAGGTCATTGGCAATGGATTGGCGCTGCTCGGCGTCAGCGCCCCGGAGGAGATGTAAAACATGGCACGCCGCCCCGCTCAGAGCAGCCGCTCGTCCTCGTCTCGCCCTTCCCCCAAGGGCGCGACCACCAAATCCCGCCCGCGCGCCTCGAACAGTGGCGGCGGTCTCGGCGGCATCCCGGGCTGGCTGTGGGCGATTGCCGGCCTGATCGCCGGCTTTGCTCTCTCGCAGTACCTGGATCGCTCCTCGCCGGAACCGGTGGCAGCCGTCGTGCCCAGGCCGACATCCAGCCAGACGTCGGCCCCCACCGATCAAGGGAGCGGCGGCAGTGGCACAGGCGGCCAGAGCAACACCCCTCAACAGCCGGCCACGCCGACGTTCGAGTTCTACACGCTGCTGCCGGAGACGGAAGTCATTGCGCCCAACAGCGACAGTGCGGAACCCGCACCGTCGCCCCAGGCCGCGCAGGAGGCCGCCGCCGACAATGCGGCCAACACCACCAAGCAGCCGACACCCAGCGGTGGCCGCTACGTGCTGCAGGCGGCGTCCTTCCGCGACATCAACGATGCCGAACGCCTCGCCAACCGGCTCAAGGATTTCGGCCTGCTGGCCAAGATCACCGACGTTCGAGCCAATGGCGATCAGCTCTGGCACCGGGTCCAGGTCGGCCCCTACGAGGATAAGCGCGAGCTCTCCCGGGCCCAGGATCTGATGGTGACCCAGGGCATCGAACCGCTGTTGCTGCGCCTGCAGAACTAGGCGCGACGCCCCACACCACCGCTGCTGCATCCAAGCGACCGACATCTCTTGTCGGTCGTTTTTCATGCCGGATTCCAAGAGCGCCGCGCCCTCGTTCGGCACGATACGCCTGGGCCGGCCGCCGTTGGCGCACGTCGTTGGCAATTCGTTGCTTGATTTCCCCCTTCTCCGCCCACACCTCTCGATGCATGCCGCATCGCGTTCTTCGTTTCTCGTTCGAGACGGGCATCGTCAACCGGGAACGCGATCGCACACGTTTTTTCGGCGCCGCCTCTGCTATCCGGCGGCGCGTCATCAGGAGTCAACTGCATGACCACAATCGTATCCGTGCGCCGTGGCGATCAGGTTGCCCTGGCCGGTGATGGCCAGGTGTCACTGGGCAACACGGTGATGAAAGGCAACGCCAGCAAGGTTCGTCGTCTCTATCGCGGCCAGGTGCTGGCCGGTTTCGCCGGCGGCACCGCCGACGCCTTCACCCTGTTCGAGCGCTTCGAGGCCCAGTTGGAGAAGTACCAGGGCCATCTGACCAAGGCGGCCGTCGAGCTGGCCAAGGAGTGGCGCACCGACCGCGCGCTGCGTCGTCTCGAGGCGATGCTCGCCGTCGCTGACAAGACGGCATCGCTGATCATCACCGGCAACGGCGACGTGGTCGAACCCGAGCGCGGTATCATCGCCATCGGCTCCGGTGGCCACTTCGCCCAGGCCTCGGCCCGCGCGCTGCTCGAGAATACCGAGCTCGGCGCCCGCGAGATCACCGAGAAATCGCTCAACATCGCCGCCGATATCTGCGTCTTCACCAATCATCAGATCACTCTCGAAGAGCTGTAACGAGGCCGAACCCCATGTCTGAGAATCCGTCCCAAGAACGCGCCAGCGCGCAGCCTGCGTTGACCCAGTCGGCGATGACACCGCGCGAGATCGTCCATTCGCTGGACCAGTACATCATCGGCCAGCACGACGCCAAGCGCGCCGTTGCCATCGCCCTGCGCAATCGCTGGCGCCGCATGCGCCTCGATGAACACATGCGTGGCGAGATCGTGCCCAAGAACATCCTGATGATCGGACCCACCGGCGTGGGCAAGACCGAGATCGCCCGCCGCCTGGCGAAACTCGCCGGCGCGCCCTTCCTCAAGGTCGAGGCGACCAAGTTCACCGAGGTCGGCTATGTCGGCCGCGATGTCGAGTCGATCATTCGCGACCTGATGGAGATGGCGATCAAGATGGTCCGCGAGCAGGCCAAGGTGGAAGTACGCCACAAGGCCCAGGACGCCGCCGAGGATCGCATTCTCGATGCCCTGCTGCCGCGCCCGCGGGGCAGCGAATACGACGCCGGCCGCGACGACTCCTCCACGCGTCAGGTCTTCCGCAAGAAATTGCGTGAAGGCCAGCTCGATGACAAGGAGATCGACATCGAGGTGACACCGGCCAGCCAGGGCGTGGATATCATGACCCCGCCGGGCATGGAGGAGATGACCAACCAGCTCCAGAGCCTGTTCGCCAACATGGGCAAGCAGAAGACAGAGACCCGCCGCGTGCCGGTCAAGGACGCCTGGAAACTGCTACAGGACGAGGAAGCCGCCAAGCTGGTCAACGAGGAGGAGATCAAGCAGCGTGCGCTGGAAGCCGTCGAGCAGAACGGCATCGTGTTCATCGACGAGATCGACAAGGTCGCCAAGCGCGGCGAGTCCGGCAGCGGCGGCGATGTCTCCCGCGAGGGCGTGCAGCGTGACCTGCTGCCGCTGATCGAAGGCTCCACCGTCTCCACCAAGCACGGCATGGTGCGCACCGACCACATCCTGTTCATCGCTTCCGGTGCCTTCCACCTCTCCAAGCCCTCGGACCTGATTCCGGAACTGCAGGGTCGCCTGCCGATCCGCGTCGAGCTGACGGCACTGACGCCGGACGACTTCAAGCGGATCCTGACCGAACCTTCGGCGGCACTGACCAAGCAGTATCGGGCGCTGCTCGACACCGAGGGCCTGGATGTCCAGTTCACCGAGGATGGCATCTCGCGCATCGCCGAGATCGCCTGGCAGGTCAACGACGGCACCGAGAACATCGGCGCTCGTCGCTTGCACACCGTGATGGAGCGGCTGCTCGAGGAAGCCTCGTTCCAGGGCGGCGATTTCGCCAGCCCTCTCGTCGTCGACGCCGATTATGTCAACGACAAGCTGGGCGAACTGGCG